>JBHLRP010000015.1:8326-67536 GCA_048882485.1 Candidatus Thorarchaeota archaeon | reverse complement strand
GGGATAGGGTTGTGAAAGGAACTAGATTCCCTAACGCCATTGGCACTTGCCCTGGCTCATGCTGCTGAGCACCCTTTTCATTTTTCCATATTTTCATAATTGGTCAGCTGTTTCTGTATTCGAGGAACCTTTCGTGCGTTCTTTCGTGCCGAACGAGTTCATCAATGTCTACTTTCAGTTCGGGCAAATATTCAGCTAGATGCATTATTACAGGGTCATGATATAATCGGCTTCATTCAATCAGCTTATTGCTATTCTGGCTTTGTACCACTCGATCAGCTTATCTCTAAGCTTTCCGGGATCTGTAGAATCTCTAAAGAAATCCTTCTTTCGTTGCTGTATTTCTTTGAAAGCTTTAATGCACTCATCCACAGTTGAATAGCATGGTATTTGTTCATAAAGCGATGAAGCTTCGGAGCCCAAGACTGCGGCTGATGTTGCTATTTCTCCATCCTCTTTATCCCATATCACTGCCCATTCCAACTTATAGAGCATCCATTGTATCAGTTCTTTGGCAAATGTGATTTCTTTTGTTACTCCATCAGAGATTTTCGTTTTCTGAAAGCTTGGTCTAAATGCGATTATCGCATCACTTCTTTCAATTAATTGGAAATCTCGAACACGTATTTGACTGACAATTTGCTTGGTTGCCTCATCAACCTCCCAGAACGGTACAACAACTGGTTCATTCTCCCCATCTACAGCGGACTTGTATGAGAATTCAGAACTCGATGGGTAGAGCGCCCAACGAAGTGACCTATCGAAACACATCTCTCCCCTCTTAGGTAAACTGATTTCTTCAGGAAGAGTGAAGACACAATCATCTCCGAGCTTGATCTTTGCTTTATTTGATCTTATACATCCAGATTGAATGTCAAACTCCTTATGATGAATTGTACACTTTTTGCCTATGGGATGAAAATCGATCTCAAGATTATCAGAATTGATATCGCAGGTTGTCTTCAAATCATTTCTAATATGCTCTACCCAATATTCCACAAGTTTGGCTCTGATGGGGTATTCATCAATAGTCAAAGGATCAAAAACAATGAACTCATCATAGAGTTTCTGCCTAAACTCATTAATTGCATCAACTGCGTCCTCACAGTTACGTGTTCTTGAAATAGGAAAAGCAGAATATACAGTTAACTGACTTGGATCTGAAACTAGTTTCCATAGCATTTCAGGTGGGTGTTTTACAGCCCAAACATAATGAAATCCTCTTCTCTGGTCATGGAGAAACTCTGCTAATTTCTCAGACATCAGCACCTCAAGTCCTCTCCAAATTCCCAATTCACTTAAAGAGAAATCCACATCAATATTGAAGGATCCCGGTCTGTCTTTTCTTTCCCTTATTCTTGTCCATATATCGTAAAGATCATCTATTTGGGTCACAATTCCAATGGGTTTTATTCTTCCATTCTCTACGGTAGGGAAATCCACAGGACAAAAGAAATTGTAACCACGATACCATAACATGTGCATGGATAGAAGAGCTATATCCAAAGAGCGCTCATGAATTTCATCTAATATCGCATTATACGCCGCAATCCATGCTCCTCTCTTCTTTGCCGGGCTTGGATTTTCCCAAAGCGCCGGAACCGCTGAAGATGGATATCCTGCCTCCTCAAATCCCTTTTTAATGTCAAACCAGCTCAAGGTGGGTACATTTGGTTCTTCCTTTCTTGCCTCTTCAGCCGCCTTGCATACAGCATTACCAACATCACCATGCTCTACGCCCGTTTGACCTGTAAGCAGATACAAGCGTGTTTCTGCCATAGCAACCCCTCTGCAATAGCAAAACAGGGAATAATCTTACTCTGACACAATCCTTAGGAAACAATCAAGGCCTGTTTTAGATTGAAATATCCCTTTCGATGTTACAAGAACAGGAGAATCAACCGATGAATCATGATATGTTTCAACGGTAATTACATACTTCGCCAATTTGCTCTTTAACTCCTCAACAAGCAAATCATCGTTCCCATTTACCACGATATTAACTGTTTGAGTGTCTGGTTTATCGACCATTCACAACCCTCTATCACAGTATTTAATCGATATTCTACTTATTAGGTCGGATATATAGAACTTACTTGCCTTTATAGGGTTCGGTATACCTGGAGCCAAAATTGATTCAGTGCGATCTTTTATTTCGGACTTCTCGATGATTGCAATTAGAAATTCCCTACCATTCACGAGCGTGCTAGAACACGGGAGGGTGTGCCTATATTTCCGGCAGCATCTGATAGAATTCGTATCCCGACAGCTTGTTCTGTCTTCGGGCAGAGAGGTCTAGGCTTAAGATGGGGAGCGCAGTGCAATCGGTTAGGTTGCCTAACACCAAGTTGGTCTTACCCTTGCTCATGCCACTGAGCGTATTCTCATTTTGACATCTGACATTTTTACAGGTTTCAGTTGGTTTACATCCTAGCTGTATTCGATGCAATTGTGAATATTGATGCTTGATTGAAAGCAGTCTTCATAATGAAGTAAAAGGTCATTTCAATCAGGCTTAGCGGAGTTTATATAAATCGAAAAAAGACTGGTTATTGAGAGATGCAACACCGAACACGCCGTTTTCTAGGTTGAGCAATTGGGGTAGTAATATGTCACTTCCTGAAATGGTTATGCTAGGACGAGCTTTGGGTAGTCTTGCGAGCTTCTTTGTTCAACGCTTCGACCGACAAGTGAAGCTCTATGATAGAGATGAATCGAAGTTTCGAGATGAAACAATAAATCAACTGCAGATGATGGCTGAGGATAATTCGACATTGAAGACTTATGTAAAAGCGGCAACGGATGGCATTCAGCATCTCATTCAGCTTAGGAACCTTGTAGTCGACGTGGAATACGCGGAGAATATGGATGAGATAAAGCGGTTCTTCGAGGAGTATTGCCAGAGTATGCTGCTTCTACGAGATCTCAAGATAGAATATCCAGTTGTGAGTAGGAATTTTGGAATACGAACCAATTATATCGATAAACTAGGAATCCAGCTTTTTGACTATTTTAGTGATATGGCTCTAATGGGCATTCATGTTCTGGAGAGTTCTGAAGACCTTTTGCTCGATGCTGATGGCAGTCTTGATTTTGACTCTATTGCTTGTATGACATCCCTTGCATATGCAATAGAGGAATTTCTATTGGAAGCAGAGAATCATGCAACGTCAAGAGACGATGATTACTCCGATGATCACCTTCATTACGTTTCGAAGATTGCTTACTACTTTGACAATAGATTTTCGCTAATTCTGACATATATGGGGCACGTTTCTCTTCAGAGAGGGCTGTGTGGCTATGCTGCCTTTTGTTATGATTATGCCAAGAAATCTGAAGAACGACTGGAAAGATCAGAAACTGATTCGCAATTACTTGAATTTCACACGAATAACAAAATCCTTCTAGAGATGCTAGTGTATAAAGCGATGTCATTCGCTTGGCTGGAGCAGTTCCATTCTGAATTGAACAGGCTAATAACCGCTTTAAGTCCCAAGGATGCAAAAGGCAAGGTCATCGCTTTCTTCAAAGACACATTCAGCGAGCCAGGACTCTATTCTGTTGATGGCATAAGAAAATCAGCAAAGGAGGAAATGAAGACAATCGATAGTGTCTGTGAGGAATTCGGCATCAGTCTAGACTATTCTACAGAAGGACTTGAGCTTCCAGATTTGGCACAATTCAGAAACAATGTCGCGCTTCCTCGAGTCAACTTTAGACCGGGGCCATTGAAGTAGTATTCTCAGTTTGCATACGCGAAGCTCTTGAGGTTCCATTTCTCCCTCCATATGATTTGGATTCAAGCGGAAGCCCTACTTCGAGCAATGAGTACAAAAATGTGGTTGAGAATGACATGACACATCAAAACCCTTACCCAATCAAGGCATTAGCAAGACACTCCTCTAATGAACCAGCGGGCAGAGTATCTTGGTGATGACAATTTCGGCTTTGAAATCTCTTCTGTAATCAAGAATCCAATCGGAATTCGGGTGGATGCGCTTGGTTGTACATTATGTCTTGGGAGGCTGATGCTAATAGTTTCTGCTTGCCAGTAGCAATGCATCAGGAGAAAACCCGATCTATCTGTCTGAGCAATTCCCTACTCTAATCTATAGAATCGCGGGTGCTTTCGTTATCGACAATTCCTACTGCTGAACGTAGTTCTCTCCATCATCTTTTGGCAAATCGTACTCAAGTCTGTACCTGATTTCTTTTGCACTTCCATCTGAGAATTCTATCTTGGCAGTGAGAGTGAACATACCCCAAGTCCAGATGTACTCCTCCCATTCCTTCGCACTGTTTCCTTCCCGAATCTGTTTCTTGAACGTCGGATGTAGCTGATATTGTACTCTAGTAATTGTAAGGCCTTCAGGGGGCTCTCCGGTTATGAATAACCGAATGTTGTAATGTCTTCGTCCTCCAGGTGTGTAGACTCGATAGATGATTCTTCCATCTTTGTCCTTAACAAGCTCGTGTTTTACTCGCAGCATAATCCATCACTACTCCCATTAGAATGCAAAAGCAACCTCAATCCCTTCTGCCTCCTCCTCTGGTTGTTCGGGTTCCTCCCCAACGGGAAGCATCTCCTCTCGAAGGCTTTTAAGTTTGGTAGCACAACGAATTCTCTTCGAAGAAAGGTCTGCCTCACTTTTGTCTTCTGGAGTCACAATTACTGGTTCGTCTCGGATTACCTCGTCAATCTCCTTACTCACATCTTTTACTCGATCTAATCCATCCCGCTTTGAGGCGAATCCCTCAAGTTCACTACAGACAAGAACCAATTTGTCCTGATGGCCACAGAGTCTTCGCTCAATGCTGTAGAATCTCTTTTCTGCTTTCTCAGGTGTGTATACAGTCTGGGCTGCGGCAACAATTCCAGTTGTCACTCCTGCGATAGCAGTAAAAGAACTTGTTTCACCCGGGAATGCAGTACTAATGGCAGTTACTACACCTGCCACGAAGGTGAGGAACCTCATAGCTTGGCCAATTCTTATTGCACTATTCTTAGCTCTCATGTATCCAGGAATGAGACTTTCTGCGTGTGCCCACTTCATTCGTGCGAAATCGAGTATGTCGATTTTATCACTCTTGCTTAGCGGAATACAATCTCCTCCTCTTCTCCAATTCATTATTCATAGATTATAGAAACAAAAAGAAACTATACAGATGGTTTGTTTTAACGGTTTCGTAAGAAATGGATGAAGTGAGATGCGAAATCTGATTCTCTTCAATAGAATGAGGAATCTAAATCAAAGCTCACATGCCACTATCTCTCAACAGGCTTCATCTATTATTTCCCTTGAAGGGGCGGACAGCAAATACTCGAAGTCCTCCTGATAGACGCAAGATATGTACAGGAAGAAATCTAGAAGGCAAATTAAGAAATACTACCGAATGCAAGAAGAACAAGAGTCGGATTTACTCAGATTATCTTGGTGCGTTTCATCTCATGTGATTTGGAAGGTGAAATTTAATGAGAATCATGAATTGGAATATTGAATGGATGAACAATTGGTTCGTTGGCAACGGTCTAGTTGCATTAAGATCCAAGTATGAACCCCAAGGAGGAAAGGGTCAGATTGATGATGTGGATAGTTTGTGCAAACGGGTTGCATCAGTTATTTCGAAAATAGCCCCTGACATTTTGACTGTTCAAGAAGGTCCTAGCGACCACAGGGAGATGTCTTTGTTTGTGAAGAAATACCTCAACAACGTGTACGATGTATTTGGAGCTGGAAAGGGCTACGTCGATAATTCTCCAAAACTAGAGGGGGGGTCTCAGAAGGTCTATATTCTTGCAAAGAAAGATGGAGAATTTAAGAACTGCGTAATACCGCGTGATTCCATAACGGATGCCCTCCACAAAAGCTGGAAATCAGATATTGATGGCGGATTGAAACCAATTGAGTACGGCTTCACAAGAAGTCCTGTTGTTGTGGAAGGGACATGTTCGGGAAAAACGCTACGGATAATGTCGCTTCATACGAAATCGAAATATGTTCATGGACAGAAAGAAATGTGGGAAAGTGAAAATGATCGACCCGAGTTCATTGAGAAAGCAATGAAGAATCGACGGAGAATAGCTTCCGAAGCAATGCGTGCTCGTAGGTACCTGAATGATATTATAAAGGAGAACCCTCTTGCACTTACAGTGGTCACAGGTGATTTGAATGACGGACCTGGACACGACTACTTCGAAAGAGTCTATTTATCGCACAATGTTACAGATATTCTGTTGGGAAGCACTTACTACCCGCGACTATTGTTCATGCACAGTTTCCTTGAAAGAGTTCCCTTGGAGAAGCGCTATACTGCAATCTTTGATGATTTCATTGATGGGATTGATGACCGACCGCTATTATTAGATCACATTCTTGTTTCTCCTGCGCTTTCATTACCCAGCATAATAACCAATGCAGGAATCGCTCATGAAGAGTTCAATAGTGAATGTGACGATAGCAAACAATATGAACGTGAGAGGATGCCCAGTGACCATCGTCCAGTATTCGTAGATTTAGATTTGGGAGATAATGAATGATGCTGCTACTATATTCCATCTCCTGAAACAGGCTCCGTCCGGATAGGCTAGATCTTAGAGATAATAGCAGCAATTAATGTGAAGAGACCTGAAAGAAGCGACGTTATAACAACTATGATTCCCTGCTTGTTCCGTTGAAACCATGTTTTGTCATGCATCTTGTCCGCTTCTTCTTTGATATCACCTAAGTATCTCTCAATTTCTGTTGTATACGCCCCTTGGAGTCTGCCAAGATCTGTGAGAAAACCATCTGTATCAACATTTCCGGGCAGATTCTTTATTCTTAGTCTAAGACTTCTAATCATCTTGGTGACTTCAGTATGTTGTTCTTCTATTTCTCTCGCTTTCTCCAACCTAGCTTGAAACTTCTCAAGGTCCTTTTTCGCCAATGTATAGCTCGGCTTTATTTCCAGCGCCTTAACTAAATACTTCATTCCTCTATCGAGGTCATCAATGGTTCCCTTTTTCCAGTAAGCTTCGCTTAGACTATGGAGAGCTTTGTGATAATCCGGTTTAATTGCAACCGCTTCTTCAAAAGCTTCAATCGCCTTGTCCATTCGCCCTTCATCCATGAATGCATAGCCCAGATTATTCCAAGCCTGATGGAACTTCGGATATATCTCGATAGCTTTTTGGTAGAACTCAATGGCATCAGGATTGTCTTTCTTTTTGCGAGCTGCGATACCTCTGAAGAAAAGGGCCCAAGCATCATCTGGTATTCCTTCGGAACTAGAAGGAAGGTCCTCTTCCTCTACCTCTTCCGATATTTCTATCACCTTCTTTCCCAATTGGTTTTTCGAAACCAGTTAATTGTTCAGCCTCAATCAATTTCCAATTTTGCCATTCTACTTGATATGCACTCGTCACAGCGTTTTAATGCATGACGAATTCCATAATAATATGCATGAAAACCGGACACTCGAATCCTGCAATTGAAACTTAATATATCAACTTTGAATTTAAGTTTTCGATTAAATCTATGACGCTTTTGCGGACCATCAGCTCAACAAGCCAGTCCTTGCACTGGCAATAGAAGCGGTTAATGAATCGAGTGACCAAGAGGAAACAGTCCTTGCGTGGAGAGTATTAATTTCAATGTATCAGGTTATCTTCAATCGATCATCCTGCTACTCTTGGAATTGGTCCAAATATTTCTTGTTCATTATGGAGTTCAGTAGGATTGGAAAAATTACCAGTCAGTCCCCTCTTGCACACTGTTAGACACGACAACGGAATCAAGGCATAGATGACTTGACTGCAGTTTAGAGGGGGAATTCCTTGGATAATTGGTCTAAGCTTATGGCAAGCATTTTCACGGAATGGGAGTCCCAATTCGAAAACCAGCAATCTTTTCGCGGGCCTCATGGGACTTTGCTCTGAACTAGCTGAATCCGAGGAATGAAATTATCTCAGGAATGTTCTGCAGCAAGAAGATGATTATTGGAGCAATGAAAGTTCCCATTGCCTTTTGCACTTGTCTTACATCAAAGGGCCATTCCGGAGCCTCTTTGGCTTTTATCTCCATTTTATCGATTGCATCCATCAAGTCAGAAATAGTCCTTATGCGAACCTGATCCTTGAAGAGCGACTTATTTCTGGGTAGATTCCTCAGTTCTTGAAAAAGGTGATTGTATCTCTCAGATATTTCCTGTCGCAGTTCTTGCTTGGCTTGGCGCATCATCATATGGATTTCTATAGTTGGAGATATGAATGCCCATACAATGAAGAATGAAGCTATGACGATTACACTTCCTGCGGCCACACTCTGTGGAAGGATGGCGCTTCGCGATGGATCATAAATGACTCCCACAAGTGCCGCAATCGCGACAAATCCTCCGAAAGTAGACATCTGAAGCCCCCACCCTGCCAAGTCCTTTAGGGCGTCTAGCTTCCTATCATCAATGACATCGATTTGGTCACGAAGTTCATAGCCTATCTTCTTCGCGCATTTATTCAGAGAATAGACTCCAGGAATCATCTCGCCGATAATGAATCGAGCAATTGCTGCAATTGCAAAGCTGTAGACTAAAAGGGGTAAATACGAATATGCTGGATACGGAAAAAGAGGAGGTAACATTAGAACCGCTGACAAAATAATGCCATATCCCAGCCTTTTTGGAATGTTTCGAATCTCTTGATAGACCTCCCCTTCAAGGTTACGATCCATATCAAATGCATTACATAATTTTCTCAGTGACCGAGCTATGTTTAAGCCCATCCAGTACTCTCCATACATCAAGAGGGGGATGCTGAATGCATAGACTGAACCATAAATGCTGACGCTTGCAATATCCGATTCAGCTCCAATTGTTGCCAGTATGGGATAGGCCACAAATATCAAAACACCGATGATTACACAAGTCCAATGAGCGGCAAGGGGAGATTTGCTGAGAATCATCTCCATTGGTGATGATACCCCTTTGCTTTCATTCGAGTGATTATGTCCTCCCACCAGACACCACACCTGAATCTAGTGAATCTTATAATCTGATTTCTGAAGACCTTGAGGAGGAAGGACTCGCTTCTTGAACTCCTCCAGATCCTTCTGCGTCCATTTGATACCGCGATATCCTGACCTGAATAGCGCACCCAGAACAGCGTTCATAATGTTGAGCATCATGGGTGTCGTATTCTTGAAAACGGGAAGAGTTGCTAAATCATACAACACGAAATCAGCGGCCAGATCGAATAATATCTGCATACTCGGCAAGAGAAGGACTAGTTCGCACAGTGTTTCATAGAATAGCGTTACTAGTGGTTCCGGCTTACTCCACGCTCCATCCTTTGGGTGCTTTGGAGAGAGCTTGTCTGGTGTGAAGTCCACTTCGGCATTGCCAAGTTTCCCATGTGCAAGCCTGATGTGTGCCACTTCCATTGGATCATAGCCCATAATCCTGCACGCTATCGCATCCGCTGCAACAATGTCATTTGAGGCGATGATCGTCTTAGAATTGACAGGGGAGCTCGAGAGGGGACCTGCACCCTCGCCTCCAACCGTTCCGTCAATGATTGTAAGGTTTGGAGTGAATGCGTTGCACACTTCGTATACAACACGCTCTATTCCAAAGCGGTGATACTTCGCCTTATTCTCTTCAGGGAACGTTCCATACATATTCTTCATTGCAACAGTGATGTTTGTCAATAGGTGTGTCTTCATTGTTGGAACCGATATGATCACATCTGCATCCACGAGTTCCCTTGAAACTGGAACCTTTCCGATTGCGCTACCCTTCCCAAAATCGAACCGAACCCACTCAGTATCACCAAGATTGATGAATGGCACTTCAGCATCTTTTGCCCACTGAAACCATCCCTGTGCTTCAGCAACAGGATGGAATCTTGTCCAAATCATGTCAGAATCAGCGACGATTGATTCCGCACCCTGTTCACGAATCATTCTCACTAGTTCATCGACGATTCTCACGTCAGTGAATGTTCCCGGAATCTCAGGGTTTCCGCCACAAATGTTTGGTTTGATAAGTACCTTGTTTCCAGATTGGACATACTCTTCAATTCCTCCGATTTCTGCTATGGCCTCTCGGACAAGTTCTCGAGGATTGTCACCTCTCTTGACAGAAGTCCGGGTGTCAGTAATAGTCCTGCTACTTTTCACATCATTGAATGTTGCAGTGCTTCTGAGAAAGAATCCCTCGTCCCGACGCTGTGATAGCGAATATCCCAGAATAATCCATACTGGATACAGAAAGAGGTTGAAAAGGGCAAACCAAACAGGAACGCTTGCCTTTGTTATTCCTGTATAATTCGTATGGAACATCCAGATAGGACCTTCAGTGGGGGGTATTGGCCAGTCTATGACGTCCATATATAGCAGAGTGCTTCCACCCATGAAACAGATGAACACCCAACCAGCAAGAATCAGGACGGTGAAGGTCTCCTTTAGATTCCACCTCTTCGCTACATAATATGTCAGAATACCCAGCAGGAACAGAGCCGGCGGGTCCAGTATGAAGCTCAAATCTATCCCCTACTATTGCGCATCGCTTTAGTTTCTCTAAAGCTATTAAGAATATCATATATTTTCGAAGAAAATAAATCCTACTAATTAGATGATTAAATCTTGTAATGAACCCTAAGAACCTATTCATAGTTGGCTGGGTCATAACAGCCATTGCCGCATCGTTTCTGATTCTCGAGTATTATACGCTGTCGCCAATCTTCTTCCTTATTGGACTGGCAGGTGCATCATTCATCGGACTCTGGAGAGCGAATAGAATGAAGACCCGCGACCTGATGTTCTTGGTCGGGTTCTCAATCATTATTGCTCTTCTTGATGAATTTGCTCACACATCAAGTGGCATATTGATCTACTTCGACCTTAACACTCCGTCACTTCTTACGGTCATGGGATGGCCCTTGTTCATTCTAGTGATACTTACTGTTTCAGAATATCTGAGCCGAACAACTGTTTTGAAACAGCTGGATAAGATGGAAGGAAAATGGCACGGGACCAGTCTTGTCGTTTTCATGCGTACCTTTCCAGCAATTCTTGCCATCATAATGATTGTAGGCGTTGCTTATGCCCAGGGCTACCTGAGTCTATTTAGTCCACTACTTGCAGCTACCTACGTGGCACTTGGGCTCATTAGCTTGTACTACACTCAATCACGTTCAGGAGGATGGAATCTCTCTATCCTGATAAGCAGTGTTGCTATTGGTGGTGCGATGGAGCTTCTGGGCGGATTGGAAGGTCTGTGGTGGTACTTCTATCTTGAACCAATGGCGTGGTTCATGATGTTCACTTGGGCATTGCGAACCTGGGCAATTCTGACATGCTGTCATCTCGTCGGAGTCAGTTTCAAAGAAGTACTATGAGAGGTCTTTGTCAAAAGCATCGTGGTGGGAAAGATGGATGAGGAAAACCGAATAGAACCAATTAGACCGGGGAAGTTTTATGCTCTGGCCGTAACAGATGTGCATCTTGGATATGGCAAGAGCGATAGTGACTCCTTTAGGGCTTTCATTGACCAGATTCTAGAGGAATCCGAAGTCGAACACTTCGTGATAATGGGTGACTTTCTCGATTGTTGGACAAAGGACAATGACAGGCTCCTGAAAAAGGAGAAGAAAACGCTTGAGCAGCTCTCAGAGCTCAAATCAAAGGGAGCAATAGGCGAACTGCATTACGTTGTAGGAAACCATGATTTTGTCATTGAGGAGCTTCAAAAGGACTATCCGTCATTGAGTGCCTTTTCCTTCAAGAGTCCCTCATGCAAAGATGTCGATTGGCTGACGCTTACAACGCCTTCAAAGCCACCAAAGGGATTCGGCTTTTTGCATGGTCATCAGCTCATAGAGGGTGAGGCTGGAGAGATATATAATGGAGTATGTAAGTATCTGTGCAGCCAGGGAGATTTGCGTGGCTGGATATCTAGAATATTGTGGGATCAAAAGGGTCTTGTGCCAGTTTTAACAGCAGCAATCGCATTCCTGCTCATGTATTTTGCTCAATATGCCTGGGCGATATTATCTGCGGCTGCTACTATAATATCTATAGTCTGGGTATCTAGGAAAGGACCAGATTTGTCTAAACTTTCTGCAAAGAGCTATGACGAACAAGTAGAAGTCTTGATGCACACAATACCTTGGAGGAAACGTCGTAGAATCATTCGCTACTTTAAGAAGTCCCCCCAGCAACGAAGAGGGACAAAGCTAATCGAGCTTGATACAATAAAGCAGGCACGTGACAGAGCAAATCTCACTGGTCTTGATCCTCAAAAAACCCATCAAGTCTTCGAGCAGGTGCTAGAGCGAGCCTTAGACAGTTCGGGTTACAAGACAATGGGAGCGCAGGTGCATAGAGTACTAGGTCATACCCATAAAGAGGAGAGAAACACCAATTATGCCAACCTAGGCAGTTGGGAAAAGGGTAGAAGACATCTCGTTTTCGTGATAAGCGCAAGTGGCCAACACCGGATTGGCGAATGGGTCTGGCAACCTGATTCCAGATGGAGAGGCCTCCTCAGATAGGATAGAGCTTGCTTCGTGTACTATGAGACCAATTCCCAGCAAGTACGATTCCGTATCTCATTGGGCTAATCCAGCTAAAGAATTATGTTCCTTTTAGCTAGCTACTAACATTCAAGGTGGGGCTCATGTCCATATATTTCACGTAGTTGCGGATCTGAAGTATGACGGATAAGGCTAGCCTGAAAGATTATTCTGCATCGCACCAGAGCCCGTTTCCTGCCTAATAAGAGAATCTGGCATTTGAATGAGTTTCAGAGGAACACAATTGCATGAAATGGAACTTCTGGCAAGACATGCCTCAATGTTATAGAAATAAAGGGAGCGAGAGAGCTTCTAGAGCTCTCCACGCCTTGAATTTGAAATGGTCCTATTTGCGCCTTGAAATAAAGACCAAGATAATCACTATCACAACAACACCCACTACCAGAGCCAGTGTCATCCCGGGCGGAATGGGGGGAGGTGGTGGAGGCGCTGGCTCCGTTGTACCCGTGGTTGTATTTGTGGTTGTAGTAGTCGTATTTGTAGTTGTAATTGTCGCAGTTGCATTACAGCTCCATACGCTGATGTTGTCAATTGCCCTACCTTCCTGTGCGTAGTATACGAAATATGCGGACGTGGCATAAGTGGAATCAATTGCGGTCAAGATTGATGTTTGGTCTCGTCTTACTTCGAACGCACCCGTATTATCTCTAGTGATATTATACTCATACCAACCCCAAGTTCCTGCAGGTCGTTCAATCTCATCTAATGTTGTTGGAGTTCCACCATCCCACCTGCACAGTCTGATGTAGGATGTTGCTTCAATATCAACGAAAAGCGAATATCCGTCCATGGCTGCGGAATCAGTATCCAGAGCAATGAAGATGACGTGTTGATCCGTAGGTGATGTCTGATTCTCCTCAAGGTCAAAATACCAATGTCCACAAGCCACTTCGCTATCATGGCTCGCAGTACTCCAGCCAGTTGCCACAGCACGTAGCACATATGTAAGAGGGCCAGCGAATTCTCCTGCATGCACTGTCCATCCATCATAATCGCCGTCATCGAAATTGTCCGACCACACTTCTACACCATGAGCAAACGCAGGAATGGTTTGCATTGAGCTCAGAAGGCAAATAACCAACCCTGTTGTGATGAGGATTTTGACTCTCATCAGTTATCTTCCCTCCTGAACCACGACGGCCCCATCTAGCCTACCCATCATTTGTTTTCCTTCCATCTCTTATTTCACCTCAAAAGAAGGCTTTCCGAGCCTTCAGTTTCCGTTGATTTCTGTACAGTGACGCGTATCGCAGTATCGCTTAGCTTAAAACCACGAAACAGATAATATATAACATGTAATTCGTAATATATCTTATGGTTCTTGTTGAGATGGCCGCGAGGACAAGGACTGTTATTCGCAGGGCAACGTATCATGCACCAATTCTTCACTGGTACAAACCCGTAGCTCTTTGGGCCAACTTAGTTAAAGAATCATACTGCTTCTGAGATAGTCTTCGGCTTTCAATCTGAGGACAGCAGGAGCGGCACGACCTCTACGATTCTCACAGATGTTAGGCGAAATGCAAAGAAGACGCAAGAAGATTTGACATAGTTTTCTGGTAGTAGACTCGATACAGCAACTCATATTGTTTACGAAGGTCGATAATCGTTTTTTCTTGCATTCCATGTTGCATTTTTCAGAGTATTGGAGGTTCAGCTAGCCGTGATAAGACCAATATGAAGGCATGAGAGTATATCATTTCGTGGTCAGAGAGGAGAAATCGGTCGATACATCCCATAGACCATATATTGGCTCTAGATAGCTATGATTCATTCTTTCTGACCACACTCATTTGGAATAGAGATATCCAGATATGGTTAGGCCTTGAATTCATTACCATGCCTCAGAAAAGCACATACCTTAAATCAAAGATTCGATTATGTATTCTGCTGGGGATGTATCGGAGTTTCTATCTTGGCCAAGTGAAACTTGGAGTTAAAGAGAAATGAAACAAAGAGGGATTCTAGCCGGGTTACTGATTTTGATAGCTGTTCGCTTGCTCATCAGTTCTGTCATGGCGCCCTCTTGTTGGGGGTGATTGAAGTATCAGCTAAATATAGACGTATGGTGTTATTTCTCGCTGTATGCATCTTAATTGCCAGTCCTGTATTTGTGAATGCAATACAGGGTTATTTCACAACACTAAGTGAAGACTATATCTCATCTTATGATAGTACAGTCTATTCAAGTGTAAGTTGTTCATCGTCCACTGGAAAGATGAAAGCAATAGGAGTTCATGCATATGGTGATGGCGCTGATGAAATCTACATGTATGTTGGCGTTGAAATTACGCCTTCAGGTTCAGATGATATAAAAATGGGTGCAGATTGGACATCAACTTACAAAATATGGGGCGGATTTCCAAGTGGAGAAGTGTCTTGGGAGGTTTGGTACTATCTATATGATGATGAATGGGATGAACTAGATAGGGTAAAAGTCTATGATGATCATGTCCTATCAGTAATTTTCAACGCTGAGTCATCTGCAACTCCTCACAAACATCACTACAACTACTATGAATTTGACAGTGGAGGCTATGTTGCTGAAGGGAACACATACTACTTGGTAGTATACTTCAAAATATGGATGAATGGCAACTCGAAAGTTAATAGTGCAACAGGATCAGGAAAAACCATTGTAGATGTCGGCGCGATAGCTTATGTTTCTGCTTGAAATTTCTCAGCTTTGAAGCCATGGGTCCTCCTGAGTGATTGAAAGTCTGCGGTAGGTTGTTGCACCAAGAACGGAAAGAGATGCTCCTATATAGAGAAAGGATAGCGAAAACACCATGTCAAATAGATAATCCCCCAGATACGGAGGGAATAGGTAGGTGAGATAATAAAACATTATTCCAAGAATTGCCCCTATCCCGATGAATACAACCGCCTGAAGAATAATATTCCCTACCCACTTCTTTGACAATGTCCACGACTGCCTTATAGCTTGCCACATAGAGTTCCCCCTTTCAACTATATATACGGGACAGAGGAGCAATCGAATACCGAGATAGATGCAAATCGCGATTAATATGAACTGCAGCAATTGATTTACTTGGCCCAGTAGATAAGCAGGTATTGCCAATCCCAATCCCATTATCAGTTGATAGCCCCAATTGTAGGATATCAAATGAAGAAGAGCGTTTCTTTTGCTTTGTGTGTGATGAGAGGGGAGGGCTTCATAATATTCTGAGGCCTCAATGAGAGAATGTTGCGTGATGAATCCAAGTAGCAGAGAGTTTAGCAGAGCAATGAAGGCAAAGACCGAAAAAAGAACCAGAAGCTGGAATGACCAAGGTAGATCAGGCACAAGCCTCAATGGAATTTGCACTATCAAACCACCATTCAGTGTATATCCGATAAAACTTGTCATGGTTGCTGTCAATTGAGGCCAGTTTGCTGGAATTAGAATCTCAAGACTTAGGGTGATAGCCAGATAGATGATGAGGATAAGAATGATGTTTCTCATTACAGAAATACTAATTGTGATTGTCTGATGGATGCCATCTGTTTTTTGTGCCATCTTATGTCATCCATGATTCATTGGTATTATCTGCCTTAAAAGAAGCAACTACACCTCAAAAAACAGATGACAAGGTTGTGGGTCTGTGAGGCATTGAAGGCACGACTGATGAAGATATGGCCACTCACCACTTCGTCCCATGTTTCAGGCGGCCTAGGAGGTGGAGTGAGTTCAAGGAATATTACACCAAAAATAAGAAGCAGAGGAATTGGCAAGGCAAGCTGAATGAACCGGGATGGAGGGGCTTGCAGCCTGATCAGAAACACGGCGATGGATGTTATTGCTATATACAGCTCGCTTAAGACACCTACAGCGAGAGTCCTAGCGCGAGTAGTTTCTCCTCTATAACATCGGCATATCTGGTAGGCGAAGGCAAGTCTTTGGAATAATAAGCGGAAAGTAATTGGAAACCAATATTGGATCTAGCAGAACGAGTCTGTTCTGGACCATTTGCCATGGCATCGCAACTATCTGGTAGAACTCTCCGCTTGGACTCGAAGCAAGAAACAGTGCAATAGGGCCACATACAGTCATTAGAGCAGTTATTGTGGCAACTGCAAAGGGACTGAATGACCCCAGGAGGATATACAAGGCCAGACCTATTCAAACACTGCCCTCCTAGATATAATTAGGTTCCTCTTGATATATCAATACATTATATTGTGTTTACAATGACTTCAACGCCAACTTCGCCAATGATTATCCAGTTGGCATCTAAGAGGAATCGGTCTATTAGCAATGGTAATCTATACATCAAACAGATGACCAATAGGATATGAGAGAATCATGGGTAAGAATACAGAGGAGGCGTGCAGACGAAAGGTACGTTATCCTGATAAGGAACGGGCTAGGATTGCGGCAGCAACAATGCGTAAGGTTGGCATGATGGAGCCATACCACTGTAGACACTGTGAGGGCTGGCACCTTCGGACTGTAAAGAATCCTAATGACTGATGATGAGTAAGAATGACTTACAGATTGAGATATAGAGAATAGCGTCTGATGACATATGCTTGCCCTCCCGCTGTTGGCAAGCCTCGCTGGATGCCGCTGTCGGACCTCGGGTTGCCTTCATTTGTCACCAATGGTTCACTTCCTCTCAGAATACAACTCCTACAATCCCTTATGTAGAATGATGTATACTGACATGGCAGTAATGGGGAAATGCCCATCTCACATTGCTGAGCACCCTTTCTGCATTGATTTCTTCCATAGTGTATGTAAGAATCGATATTCAACTCAGACAGTAATAATGGTCACAACAGTCATCTGTCATGAGTGTTTTTGTCCTCTTGAACTCCATCTCGGGGTTGAATCCAGCCACTATGTGTGGGTCAGTACTGCAATGAAAAATCAATCCATACTCTGGTTTTCCAATCTTGCGGTATGTGTCAGCCATTGGACATCTCGTACAATTAATCCGGGCCGAGTTCTCAGTTCTCTCTACTGTGAACTCTCCACCTGCACTCCTGAAGGATTCCCACAGGGTGTCAAGAATTCCCTGAATACCATTATCCCCCCGTTCCTCAGCAATACTTGCCCACGCCGCTTTGGTATTTTCTGCAATAATCTCAAGAACTCTCTGCTCAGCTTCTGATCCGAAATCTCGTTCATACTCTTCCAATAGAGTTTTGAGTCTCTTTGGTTTTGACCGAGCCGCTCTAATCTCCGTTACCAGTTTCTCAAGTTCCTTTTGATGTGCATCTGGGTCTTTCATAACCGTTTCATGCAATAGTATTCATAAAAGAAGTCATGTCCAAGCAGAATCCATTCTAATCTTGACCTTTTACTAGGCACTGTCCTTGAGCTGTGATTTGGTCTAGTCCACACAGATAGGAAGAATCCAATGATTTACTTCCCTTCTATGGTAGAGAGAAGTAGAGGCGGCGGTGATAGAGTATTGGGGGATTGCCCATTGCTCATTTATAATCCGAATCCTCTGACTTGTCCAATCTTGGAAAAATCACCCTAATCTTCTTGCCTTGATCTTGGTCATCAGGCACTCTGTCATGAACCTCGATTGTTCCCTCGTATTTCTCGACGATGTGGTGGGCTAGGAGCATATCAACTCCTTCAATACGAGAGTCAGGATTGAACAAGCTATGTTTAACACTGTCCGACATTCCCGGCCCATTGTCACTAATGGAGAGTTCATAGACTTTCTCCCCACCTTCGAGGTCAACCCAGATTCGTTTCATCTCTGCAGGATTGCAATAGTATGCATTTGCGAGCAAATCAGAAAGCAATAGCTCCAGATAGTCATCCGCTCTGATTAGCGCATTTGATACATGAAGTGAGAGGCTTATCACAACATCCTCGAGGAGTATTGATGCATCCTTCATGCTTTCACACAGGACTTCATCTAGTAACCTTTCACGCAGCGGTAGTTCAGTCAACTGATCTATAGTCCTCGAATTCGAGATGATAGTAGTAGATTTTGACACTGCACGTAGAATATTCTCCAAGAAATCACGAACTGAAGAGTCGTCAACGTTGAGCCCTAAGAGCTCTGCAGAAATTTGAATCTCTTGAAGGTTGTTTCGGATATCGTGTCTCATTAAATCAAGATACAGTTCTGCTCGTCTTCTGGCCGTCTGGAGATTCCTTTCTATGATTTTCTGTCTGGTGATGTCAGTAATCACAACACAACTGCCCGCGTACTCACCACAGTCGCTGAATATCGGAGCTGCTGATACCATCGCAGGGATCAGTGTTCCTGACCTGTGAATAAGATGCGTTTCATAGCGCTCTGATTTGCCAGCTATCCTGTCCCTAATCTTGTCGGACAGGGCATCTCCATCAAGTCCATGCATGATGTCAGCCGTTGTCATGCCTATGATTTCTTCTTCCGAATAGTCCAGCATTTTGCCTAGAGCCTTATTTGATTGTACAAAGACACCATGGTCATCAATGACTCCAATGCCTTCATTCATGGTCTTAACTAGTGTATGATATACCATCTCACGCTCAGACAAGGCCCTTTGAAACCTCTTCTCCTCAGTTATGTCGATAAGCTGTGCCAGTATCTTGATCTCACTCTCACCATTCGTCAATACAGTGGTCTGGATTCGAACATCCCTCGCGTCATGATCACCACAAAGCACTCGAGCCTCATAAGTTGAAGGAATTAGCTCCCCATTCAGCCTGCTAGCATAACGCTCAATGACAAAATCGGAGCTATCCTGATGGACAAATCCTTGGAAAGATTGACCAATGACTTCATCCCGTGTCCGGCCGATGATCTCACAAGCCCTATCATTAATGTACTCTATTCTTTTGTCTTTCCCGATGATGGCGACGCCTTCCAGCGATTGTTCCAAGATTCTTTCAAGAGCTTCTCTTGCCTTAGGGAATTTATCATTGGTTGGATTTGTTAATGCCATTCCTTTGACCAAGCCTTTGCAGTCATAGCGTACAGTCTTGCATCACTCGGCCTATACGTGGATTAACAGGCTCCCTAGATCATAAAGGTGAGAGCCGTGCTATCGGTATCTCAAATTCCGTATACTTATCTTCCCGTTGACAATAAATCGCTTCTTATGATGCATACCTTTTCAGAAATTCGAGCACATCCAATTGTATCTTGAAAGGCTAACTAGATAACAAGTATTAACCTGGCCTAATTCTGATTACCAACAGATAATCCGAACATGACAACCTCACATCATGTTCCAGTATGATAGAAGATTAAACCTGTTTTCAACATGTTCAATCCAGTAACAAGGTCGATGTATTTATCAGAGAGAAGTAGAGGCGGCGGTGAGATAGAGTATTGGGGAAATGCCCTTCTTACACTGCTGAGCACCCTTTCATTTTCTGACGTCTGACTTGTGAGTGGAACTCATGTTTCTAAGCTATCTTGCTGTGCAAGCTAAACAAATGAATCTTTGAGTTAAAGGAGGTCTTGATTCAAGCATCTCAAAACAGCTTGGCGCTTCAGCGGGGTGTTCAGCTTACCACGATTGATTCCTTACTCATGCAGCTAAGGCAATGCTCTTTTCCTGATACAGTAAGAGTCATTTGGGAATGCTGATGAGAGAAGTGAAATTAGACCCAGACCTGAGCAAACGGTTACAGAAACAGTATGGGATGGGAAAACCCCCCGCCACCCTGACTGAGCTCATCAAGTTTGCTAGAGCACAGGTGCTGGCGACAGCCGGGGGTCGAGAATGGGTAGCATCGATTCGGAAAGGCAAGGTCACAATCGGAGAAACAGATATAGAGCGCGGGCAGTCCATCGTTTCGCCGGATGGGCGCGAGATAAAGGTCATGTGCGGCTACGATTCCCTAGGGACGGCTCTGCTGCGTGGTGAAGGCTTAGTTAAGGCCACCTGTTTCCACTGTGGTGAGAAGATGGAAATCGAGATTGAGGACAGCAAACTCGTTCGTACCTCCCATCCTTCAATCGTTTTTTGGATAGGGGACGGCCCCAAGGGCATCCCCTTCTGCGATCACTACAACTTCTTCCCTGATCAGAAACACCTAGATGGCTGGCTGGAAACGAACCCTGAGGAGCTTGGTGTCGTGCTTTCCTTGGATGAGTCGATTGAATTCTTGAATCTTTCACACGAGGGATTGTAAGTTTCCTTAACTTCGTGTATGAAATCCATCCGACCTTTACCTTCTAAGGTAATGAGAAGTGTAGGCGGCGGTGAGATAGAGTATTGGGGAAATGCCCTTCTCACATTGCTGAGCACCCTTTTCATTTTATCAATTGAATAGATAGTATATACAATTCCTGCAAATTCTTATAATTCAATATTGAGCTTCATACTTCAATTTAGAATTCAGCCTAATGATAAGCGGAGAGATGAATATTGGAATATCTACAGCTCGAAGGTAGCTACTACGAAATTGGAAAGGCGTTTGGAAGGTCCCGGAGGGCTGATAAGCCACTATATCATACTCCTGATAATGAGAGATTGGAGTACGCATATGCCTGTGAAGACGCAGTGAGGGCACATGCCCCTGATCTACTTGACGAGCTGAGAGGATTTTCAGATGGAATAGGTCTGGAGTATCCGCAGATTCTTGCTACACATATTCTCCCTGTGGCTTCAAATGGTTGTAATCTTTTTTTTGTAAAGGGAGAAAGCACTCGCAATAGACTGCCTATCTTTGTGCGCCACATGGATTGGATAGAAGATGATCTCAAGTTTCTTAATCTGCTTCAGACGAAACCAGTAGGAAAGCATTCTGTACTTGGTTTCAACTTTGCTGATCTTGGATGCTTTGATGGATTGAATGAAACTGGACTGGCAATAGGATCGGCCTCCATTCCATTCTATATTGGAGAGAATGGAGTAGGTATTCTTGAGAGTCTTGCTACAAGATGGTCGCTAGACAATTTCTCTAGTGTTGAAGAAACCGTCGAATATCTAAAGAGTATTCCTCATGTTCGGCCAATAGTATATCTTGTCGCTGACAAGACAGGGGTTTCAGCACGTGTGGAATGCACGCCAATAAGGGTCGATGCCGAAATTTCTGAGGGCAACCTTAGAATCGTGTGTAATTTCTTCATGCTTGATAGTATGAAAGAATTGGACTCTATGCCAAAGGATGACCGGGCATGGACCTATCATCGTCGAATCATGGAATGGTTCACTCAATCCAATAATGACATAAATCTTGAAGACATCAAGAGAATCTGTAGGAGTCATAATACTGGTATATGTGAGCACCTGAATAATCCCCCTGGAGGCACTATCTATTCTTGGTTCTGTGAACTTGGCACCGGTATGGTTCATCTGGCGGTAGGATATCCTTGCAAGAACGATTATCAACAGTATCAATTTACAAAATAAATCGCCACAAGATTGTCACACGATTCAAATTGCGAAACAGCTTGCTCGTTCTCTGACAGAGAGAGATGCTGGCTTACGATAGGAGTACGCTTTCTAATCGACAGGTTGCCCACGCGCCAAGAGTATGGTCCTTACCTGCCCACACTGTTGAGCACCCTCTTCATTTTGCGATTATCATTCCTGACTTGGCTGTTATAGATGGACACCTAACACTAAGATTATATGAACTAGGGCATCATATTAACAATAGTTAATATACGGTGAGGACCATGCCAGCACAAATAAGATACTCGCAGGTTATTAATCGGCCAGTAACAAAAGTTTTTCACTTCGTCGCTGAACAACACGTCCGTAACCATCCACGCTGGGATCCAGACATAGAGCTCTCTCTGGAATCGGACGGTCCAATTGGAGTTGGGACAATTATTCGCAGACGCAACAGCCGCAGCGGTACTCCCGTTGAGGGGACCATGGAAGTGGTGGAATTCGAGCCTAACCGTGCCATGGGAACGATTATCCATGACGGTCCCGCTGAGATGCGTGGACTGATTACATTCGAGGCTGTAGGTGAGAATCAAACCACCGTAACGACTGTTATTGATATTCCCGGAATGGCTGAGTCCATGGATAAGAGTTTCATAACCAGCCGCTTGGAACGGAGTGGTCGAAATATGAAGCAGCTCATCGAGTCTGAAACCTAAGAATCGTTTGCAGAATGATGCCAAATGACTGACTCTATCGTATTCATCATCCGCCATCGAGTAAAGCAAGGGATGTTCGATGATTTCAAGAATCACTACCAGAAAAGCATCCCGCAGACAGAGAAAAGCAAGCAAGGTACGATTATCCAGCTTGCATACATCAACGACGATGCCACTGAGGTGGATATCATTCGTATCTTTCCGAATGCGGAGGCATTAGATCAACAATTACAGGGAGCTGATCAACGAACAAAAATAACCTACAAGTTCATTGAACCAACCAGCATCGAGATTTATGGCACGCCCCACAATTATGCTATAGAGATGATTAAGAAGGTTGCTGGATCGGGGATCGATGTGAGTGTCAAATCTCAATTCATTGGCGGCTTCATTCGTTCCAGACCTAGTTGAGTTACACAGTTTTGGCTAAATCATATCTGCTGTTGAGCACGCTTCTATTTTGCATTATAATCTTAACAATCAAGATTTTCCCAGATTTTCATCATTGAATTATGATTTTCTCTTTCTTAGCCACCAACCAACTGCGAGGATGGACACGATGCTTCCAACAATCAATACCAGCTCAAAACCTGATATGAATGTATGATTCTCTATAATCTCTAGAATAACGAATCCATTATCTGAGTCAGTCATGTAGACGAGATTATCTACCACTTGTATGCGATTGGGCTTGCCCCCATCAAAGTATTGGCCAATCTCATTAGGTTGGGTTGGAATACTGATGTCCAGCACCACTAACCCCAGTTCGTGGTCACAGAGAAAGCCCAGACTGCTGTCCCTCTCGATGTGGACTGAAAAAGCATTCAAACTCTCATTGAATTCAGCTACCAATTCAATACTTGATATGTCACTAATATTCAGTACCTTCAAGCCTTTCTCCCAATAACTCAGATAGGCCAAGTTGTCAACAATTTCGAGGTCGCCCAATTCTGCATTGCTAGTCGATTGTCCTGTGTACTGTCCTACCTGAACCGGATTCGTGCGATTACTCACATCAAAGACAGTGATTCCGGCGTAGCTGGTTGTCACAAATGCCAGATTCTCCGCAACTTCAATGTCGGTTGCGTCTCCGACGGTAGTGTGGCTTCCTAAAAGCATGGGATTGGTAGGATCAGTAATATTGACAATTGTTAGTCTATCGCCACTGCCCATGAAGCCATTGGCCACGAATGCAGTATTTCCTTCCACCTCTACATCCCATGAATACTCCCCGGTATACTGGCTCAAAAGATTAGGATTCGACAAGTTCGCCCAGTCGATAATTTTGAGCCCACCATTGCCATCACCTATGAACATCAGATTCTCGCGCATGACAAACTGATGGGCATATCCATTTGAAGAAGAAGGCATAAGTGCTAGCTCAGTCGGATTGTGAGGTTCGCTTACATCGAGTACTATTACTCCGGAGTAACCGCAGGTGACATAGGCAATGTCATTGTTAGGATCAACCCACAAATCATAAGCATCGGCAGTTTCAATCTGCCCTATCCTTGCTAGCACAACCTCATTCGTATCTGCTCCAGATACTAAGTGAATTGTTCCCGGATTTAGAGTGAGGATCAAAGCTATAATCCAAATGACAATGGCGGTCCTAGTCTTCATCTTAGGATCCCTTCGAAACCTATCTGCACCTGTGTTTTTGCTTCTGATTCCAAGAATCTGAATTCGCATAGAGATTGTATCTTATCAGAGGCCATTATTCTGGCTTGAATTAAAGATGACGTTCAGAGCAGGCGGTGTGTGAACCAGATAGAAATCGAGCATCGACAGGCCGCAATAATAGATATCTTTGATTCATAGTCAGCTAGGTTGGATTCCTTTTCCTTCCAAGGTAGAGAGAAGTGTAGGCGGCGGTGAGATAGAGTATTGGGGAAATGCCCTTCTCACATTGCTGAGCACCCTTTCATTTTTCTTCAGTGAATTACTCAAACTCCCCTTTCATAACAGAGATAACTGTCCAAGTGAAACTCAAGATTATGAAGGAAATTAACGGGCTCTATGAATGTGAGGAATGCCATCTAATGTATGAAGATGAAGACTGGGCAAAGAAATGTGAGCAATGGTGTATTAAACACAAATCATGCAATCTTGAAATAACGCGACATGCAACAAAGTCATCCAAACTCTCGCTTTCATAGCATAGTCATTCAAATCAAGATTAGATGGCCAAGAAGCGGAGGCTGAAGGGGTCGGATGAACAGGGAACTTTCCCATTCTCCACCTGCTGAGCACCCTCTCATTTTCCACTCTTATTGTATCAAATCGGATGTCAATCGCCTTGTGAATTAATAGACTCCTGTTGTGAACTACTTCAATGAGGACCTCCTTGCATTCACCTAAGCTGTCTAGAAACGGCTATTGGAAGGGAGTCAAGAATCCAGTAACATCATAATGAGTCTAGGTTGGTTGGTGACTAGACTTATGAGCCGAGCTTTTCAAGTGCATGGTATGGAGAGCCAGGTGACTAGAATTGAAAGCCAATATTGATAGGAGAGTTTTCGACCAACGTGTTGATAATTGTACCAAGGCAATGAAGAGAGACGGCCTAGGTGTCCTGTTGTTAACAAAGCCTTCAAACATGTACTACTTCACTGGAGATGGACGTCTGTGCGCCTTTATAATGATAAACAGTGACAAACAGGTTGCAATGGGAGTTCCAAAAACAGATGTGGAGGATGTAACCGATCTAGCATATTTTGACCATATTTTGTCCTTCGAGGATGAGGTAGGGATGATCCATTCAATTGCAGACTTCTTCAAACAGTTTGGAGTCAGTAAGGGCGTTGTTGGATTGGAATACACGTTCCTAACCAGTTCAATGATGAAGATGCTGACACATCCCCATGCAAAGCCTGAGGCTGTAACAGTCGCAGATTGCACAGATATTCTCTCTAAACTGAGGACAGTGAAAGATTCTTTCGAGATAGAATTAATGAAAGAAGCAGGGAGAGTTGCTGATGCAGGAATGGAAGCCGCAATAACTTCTATCAAGGCTGGAATGACTGAGAGCCAGATTGCGGGAGAAGGTGAATATGCCATGCGTCAAGCTGGTGCCGAAGGCTTTTGGCGTTCTTATGTGGCGAGTGGGATACGGACACGAATCGCCCATGGAATTCCAACGAATCGCAAAGTGCAGGATGGCGATGTCATCTTAATCGATTTTCATCCTATTGTAAAAAGCTATTCCTCTGATATCTGTAGAATGGCCTGTGTTGGAGAGCCAACAGATGAACAGGTCAAGGCATACAATGTATACCTGGAAGCATTACTGAAGACGACGACAAAGTCAGTTGCAGGAGTGGGAATGATTGAGCTTGAAAGGACGCTTCATAATGTGATTCAGGCCGCTGGCTACGGAGAGAACATCTTTGGCCCTCCCATACACGGAATAGGGATTAATTTCGAGGAAGCTCCACTGCCTCCTGGTCATGCTTTCTTCCATGGCGAAAAAGCCCCTCCTCCCCTTACAGAGAACACACCCATTGCCATCGGCAATTGCGGAATCTATACTTCAGAATGGGGCATAAGGTTAGAAGACACGGTTGTGGTAGGAAAAGATACGCCTCTAGTATTGACCAGATATCCACACGAACTGAAATATTGATCAAAGTAGGAATAGGGGCCAGAACGATGATTGTTCACTGAAACAAGAGTTGGCGCCTGCACTATCATCTTTCATCTTAAGTTGGTGGTTCTCTCCGCATTGCTGAGCACCCTTTCATTTTGCATCTCTTTCATCCCCCGTTCTGATTACTTGGTCCAGTCTAAAGTCAGTACTAACCTTATGTCTGATACAGCCTCAAGACAACACATCAAAACTTGGAGCTTAGAATTATGATCGAAGAAATAGAGAATGTTCGAGAAACGGTCAATACCTATCTGGAGGCAGTGAAACACAAAGACTGGAATAAGTTTCAAGAATCCTGGCATTCTGAAGCAAGAATGAGTTTTGTAAGGGATGGTGAAGTGAATTCAGTCCCTCGTTCATTCTGGGAAGATTGGTGCAAGAATCCGATAGATCAGGAAGAAAAGAGAACCAGTACGATTGCGTCAATCGATGTGACTAGAAACATCGCTTCTGCAAAGGTGATGGTACTCAGAGAAACTCCAATCGAGAGGACTATACTTACAGACTACCTTACACTTCTTCAAGATGAAGGCAAATGGTTAATCATCAGCAAATCTTACACATCTCTTAAACTATAGAAGGCTCAGATTTTTTCAGCTATACCCGTGCCAACTGACATTGGATGAGATCCCTTCTTCCCTGAGAAATGATGCCAGGTATGAAGATGGGGTGTTAGCGCTTGCATGATTTTGTTCTCTCCTTTTCGCAGATGTTCCTGAAAAGTAGTCCTTCTGACACCTATGCTGTTTGATATTGCCTTGACATCTGCAGCTCTTGGTATTCGGTAATATCCATGAGAATGCGCAGTAAGAACTGCATCAGTCTGCAGATCAGTCAAGCCTTGGAACAAAGACTCTGTTCGCACTGTCATCGACCCTGCAGAGAACCCACTGAATGGTACTTTGCGGAGAATCGACGGTATGTAGCTGTCCTCTTGAAATTCTTCTATGAGATTGGTTATGTCATCTTGTCTGAATGCTACCACCTTATGATACTCCCATCCATTGTAGTAACTAACAGGTGCCAAATGAAGAATATCGAGCTTGGATGAGCAATCTTCGATGGTTTTGTCCACTCCACATGGAATTGATTTTGCTATGAGATAGTTCTGGTACTTATTTCCAACATGATCAATTATGCCGTCAAGAGCACACGCATCTTCTAGGGCATCTGGATTTTCTGACCCATCTCGAGAAAAGACCTCAATGATCTCATGATTCTTTATTCTCCACATGTGCACACCTGCAAGGGGTCGTCGAAGGGAGAAGTCCGCTAATCTACAATTGTGTCGAATCTTGAATTCAAGTTCAAATAGAGTCATAACCAATTCTCTCCTTATTGCGTAATGTATTGTATACTGTCATATGACAGTATCTCCTCGGTTTTTGGCGGACTACATCATGGAGTCAGAGTAATCGAGTATTTGGGTAATTACTCATTGCTGAGCACCATTTCATTTTCATTCAATATGTGACGATTAACC
Source organism: Candidatus Thorarchaeota archaeon (assembly GCA_048882485.1). Classification (GTDB taxonomy): domain Archaea; phylum Asgardarchaeota; class Thorarchaeia; order Thorarchaeales; family Thorarchaeaceae; genus SMTZ1-83. Next base: position 39,811 of record JBHLRP010000015.1, on the reverse strand, counting down.
TCGATGAAGAAGGTAGTATCTGTCCTGACCATACTGTATTGCCTTATTGATAGAACCCAATTACTCCATGTTCTGCACAGATTCCCCGGGCTTTCCTACAATATAGGCAATCACGATGCCTGCAATCAATGAATCAACAAACAACTCAATTCCATGGACAATTCGCAAGAAGACTGGAAATTGCTCAGAAATGACAAATACAGCCAAGGCACCTGCAATATAAAGGAGTGCAACTAGTATGATTGCTAGTGATTTCCTATTCAGATTCACTGATATGACAATTGGAAGAACACTGAGAACATAGATGAATCCTCGAATGGTCTGAAGCAGAATTACAATTTCAACTGCAGGAAGTGTCAAGTTGTAGCCTACACTTCCATCAGTATAGTAAGGAAGTACCAAAGGTGCAATGATGCTTCCAATCGTATAATAGATGACTAACCACATCATAGATGCAACTATGAATCGTATCGCAAATTGTGAGGAAGTCCATCCATTGAAGTATTCTTCGTTGAGTTGACTAAAGCTGGTAATCTCCCCCTTTGGATTGAACAGGAATCCTGCTACAAGTGCTGTAGGTAGAGTAAGAACCAGTCCGAAGACAATAGCTCCAAATGCTAGCTCTGGCTGCCCCTCAAACTGAGTCGTGAAAAAGATGCCCTCTAAAACTGGATTGAACATCTGAATCACATAGACCGCAATCCATGTCATCAATATCCGACCTTTTTTCCCTAAAGGGATGCTTGTGTTCAAGTAGTACAAGACAAAACCATAGAGAGAAGCCGTGATCACCGTGCCGATGGCAAAACCTGGGGAAACATATCCCTGAAGTGGGATAAGCAATCCAAGCAGTGTATAGATTACAATAAAGACTAGAACCCGTATTATTGACTCTCTTGATAGATGAATGGCACTCATGACATTGAGCGTGTGCCGAATGACAAATAAGAAGTATGATTGGGCCTTTTAGCTCGATGCATTAGGATTTGATTTGTGATTCAGGTCTATTGACCCTTTTGTACTATAGCAAATTCGACTAAGCTGCTTATTAGCACAGTTTGCAGACATACAAAATGTGAGAATGCTCATGAGAGAACCGAATACGGATTTTACTCTAGATGTAACAGGAACTACTAAACGGTGTCCTATTGGAGAGAAAACGGGTGCTCAATTTATGTCGGAGAAGAAAACACCCATTCTAGCCTGTGCAGGAGCATGTATCCGAGGGGAAATCGCTCGATTAGCCGCAAACATAGTTTCGAAAAACGACGGGTTTCGACAAGCATGTCATGGTGAAGTACTCACTGTGCCCGGTTCAGGATTTGATAATTGGGTTGCAGCAGCAGACAAAGTCATACTAATCGACGGATGTTTTATGCGATGTTGGGGACGGATTCTAGAAAATCTGATTCCTGAAGATAAGTTGGTTCAATTCGATGCATTGTCTCATTATAAGAAGTATACGAATGTGTTCGATATTGACGCGGTCCCTGAAACTGAAAGGAATCAAGTAGCACAAAGTGTGGCTAATTGGGTACTTGCTAGTATGGAATAGGACGCCTGATATTCCAAGCTGCTACAACTCGACGAGAATATAATCCCACCTACAACACCGCCAATAATTCCATCTGGACCACTCCCCGATATTGATGCTATCAGATTTTTCGAGAAACTACGATACACATTGGCCTCCAAGGTTCAGGATCCTTGGGGCTTTGATGTCTGCATGGAGAAACAGCAATAGATCTCAAGATAGAGAGAAGTAGAGGCGGCGATGATAGAGTATTGGGGGATTACCAAATGCTCATTGCTGAGCCCCCTTTCATTTTACAGCGGTTGCTATGCATTATTTTGCACGCCGGAAAAGCTGGATATATGGGACGAGTGCAGCCACCAATTTTCCTTCCGCTTTCTTCAAATGATCGACAAATGTAGTTCTTGGAACATGCAACCTCTCCGCTATCGTCTGAACATTCGCTCTTCTTGGAAAACTGAAGTATCCATGAGAGTAAGCGGTGACCAGGGCATCCATTTGCTTATCTGTCAGTTCTGAGAACAGAGTATCTGCCGTCATCGCCATTGAGCTGATGAACGAACCACTGTACGGTTTCTTTCGTAGTATTTCGACTTCAAACTCTTCAGTTGTGAGATTCCTCATCAACCTCGTGATATCTTCATGCTTGAACGCAACTATCCTGTAGTATTCCCAACCCTTCTCATAATATACTGGGTTGAATTCGAGGAAGTTCAACTCCTCGAGATAGCGGCTTACAGATCCAGGTTCTAGACAAGAACATGATTTCGTGACCAAATGTACTCTATCGCTATCTGATACCTCATTCATGATATTCATGGTCTTCTGCAAATCACCCCGAATGCTGGAGTATTCGTTCTGATTCCGAATAACTAACTCTAGGACATCATGTTCACGATTACACCATTGAAATATCTTCAATGGTGGATGCTTGCGTGAAATGTTTCCAACTGGACAATCATGACTTACTTTGAATGTGACTTCGAAGAGTGGCATACCCTTCCATTGTTTCATTGCAATATATAGTATGAGCCGTAATATTACGTTTAAAAACTACTACCGTCATATTACGCTATAATACTAAACTGAGTTCTTAGCATCTAGTATCATGTGATTAACATGGCGTGTGAAACAAGTTATGTATCAATAGAACGTAAAACCACAAGTCGAGCTGAGGAAGAGTCAGTCGATGGATCCATCGGTCTAGGCCGCGATGGGAACAAGGCCGAACAGATCAGGGCTTTGCACAGCAGCATGCGCCCTAAACGCCGTCGCATTGACCGATACCGAACATCCGGAAGAGCTCTCCTGTTTGCGGTTTCCTTTAACAAATAACGGGGATGACATGAAATGCAAGAACTGATGTTTGTATCGCCTCTATTTGTTGGTGGAATTTCTAGTAGAGTTGTGTTGCTAATGCTTGATTATAAGGAAGACCTGAGAGTCTTCGCAGGGAGAATTAGAAACTATTTATCAAATGATTAGGAAGGATGAGAAACAGATGGGATGCGGAAGTGCAACAAGAAAGAGAAAATCCAGAGTAACGGTGAGAAATCCTGAGCGAATTGATCGCGGTACATCGGCTATGCTGATGCCTCGAGTTCCACAGAAATGCTTCAACTGTGGGGCGAGCATTCACACTGAAAAGGTGAACTGGATTGGCCCCGACAGGATAGAGTGTCCATATTGTGGACAAGCCTTAACGGTTGATTTTGAAAAGGTGGCTTAATTGGGTGCAGAGGCGGCGGTGAGAGAGAGCATTGGGGAACTGCCCTTCTCACATTGCTGAGCACCCTTTCATTTTACTGGAAAGAAGTCAATTGCATGATGCTTGAGGTTGGAAATATACGAAAACCTTCACAGGACACAGCCTTAAGCCGCCTTCCCTCTTAATCATAACATCGTTATACTCTTATCTTGGTTGAGATACGAATGAAGAGTGATATTGGTCATTGAGTGATGTCGCAAAGTTCTAAGAGATGAGAGAAATGGAAGAGATTAGAGAAGATTTGGCATCTGAGGGGCTTTCCCCGAAAAAGTTGGTGATTCTTGTACTATATGCAATTGCACTGGCGATGGGAGTTGTTATAGTCATACTACCAATAGTTGGCCAACCAGTCGATCAATCCCTTGCTGGGATTGCTCTGGCTTGTCTAGGCATTGCTGGCCTAGATCAAATTACAAATTAGCAACAAAAGCCGTGCCAGCAGCACGTCTTCTTGATTCTGGAGGATTAATAGTAAATCATCAGAATATGAAACAACTACAATGATTGCGATTGGGAGGAAGGTGAACGATTTGACAGAAAATCATGGCAAGTCAGATTATTTGAAACACAAGGTCTGCATGGTCACAGGAGCTAGCTCCGGAATTGGAAAGGCGACAGCTATTGGACTTGCGAATATGGGTGCAAATGTGGTGCTAGCGTGTCGCAATGAACCGAAGGCAGAGGCGGCAGCTAAAGAAATTGCTAGCAAGACAGGTAATGACCAGGTCAGCTTTCTGTTGTGCGACTTGTCATTACAGGATTCTATTCGAGGGCTTACCAAAGAGTTTGAGAATCGCTATCAAGCTCTTCATATCTTAGTTAACAATGCGGGAACGTACAGGACGAGGAGAACTATCACAGAAGAGGGTATTGAAACAACATTCGCCGTCAATTACTTGGCCCCTTTCCTATTGACGAATCTCCTCATTGAGAAACTCAAAGCGAGTGCACCATCACGCATAGTCAATGTGGCCGGTGCCTATCATAGAAAGGCAACTATGAATTTCAATGACCTGATGTCAGAGAACAAGTATGATGGCTCGAGAGCGAATAATATGAGCAAACTAGCTTTGGTACTGTTTACCTATGAGCTGGCAAGAAGACTTGATGGCACAGGGGTCACAGCTAATTGTCTTCATCCAGGTGCAGTAGCTACTGGTCTTGTTGAGAAGGACCCTGACCTCTCACGATTCTATCGGATGCTCTATAGAATCTTTAGCCGCTTCGCAAGCAGTCCTGAGAAAGGAGCGGAAACTTCAATCTATCTCGCGGCTTCCCCTGAGATCGAGGGTGTTACAGGCAAATACTTCGAGAAGAAGTCAGAAAAGCAATCCTCAGATGAGTCCTATGACTTGGGAACCGCAAAACGGCTTTGGGAAGTCAGTTTGGACTTGACAAACCTGAAACCGTAGAAGCCCATCAATACTACAAACCTTAGCAGGTTTTCTTAAGACATTGAAAAAGATAGTATTTGATATCATAATGTCTATGAACTCAATAGCATTGCTGAAGAGGATTTGTTTGAAGTTAGTAGATTCGAAGTTCGAATGAACGAAGAATGAGGCGGTATCTTGAATTTTGATCAATTTATGCTATCATCGAATTTAACGGTCATTCAATCCCTTCCCATTGAGAATTTGCTGCATATATTTTTCAACCCTTGAATTCCTGGTTTTGGATTGTTTGGGTTGAGAGAAATAGAGAATGTACGCTCTTTGTCGTCCCGGCGTCAATGCATCAAAAGCAGTTTTCAAGGCAGGGATTTCATCCAACTTACTTTGAAATTCCCCAGGAATTTTGAATTCTGTAGTCGGCTTAAAATCAACCTTCAAACCCGCTTTTTCCACTTCAATGGCTTCATGAATATAGTCTTTCAAGATTGGTTCTATCTCATCTACTTGTTGAGAATTGGTGAACCGAATCTGGCGCCCCGCCTGCGTATTCTCCCCTGGTTTGATTAGAATACCATTGGCATCTTTCAACAAGGCGCCTTTGAAAAAAAGAAGTGCACAATATTCCTTGAATCCCTGAATTATAACTATGTTACTTTTCTGAAACGTGTAGCAAGGCTTGCCCCACTTCAATTCCTCAGTCAACCCACAATCAAGAATAATCATTCTCAATTTCTCGAATTCTTCCTGCCACTCTTTGGCTTTGCTCAAATATGCATCAACCTTGGGATTCATCCTATTCATTTATTGACCCTCTGATATGAAGTGAGTCTATTCTGCTTGTGATTTCTTTCACTATTTAACAAGGTATCCGTAGCGGAAGCCGCGGATGGATCACCTTTGTCTTCTAAGGTGGAAAGAAGTGTAGGCGATGATGAGATTGATTACTGAGGATTGCCCATTGCTGCACGCCCTTTTCATTTTGTGCTATCCCTATAATGGCTACGAACTCAATAGTTATTGCTGGCAAGTGCAACGATATTTGATAATTCGTGAGTGGGTCTAAATGAAGAAGCGTAAAACCAAGGAGAGCATTATAGAAAGGATCCATACTGAACGTCGCAGGTTAGAAAAGAACATCGAGCCCCTTTCTGATGAAGACATGTTGGTGCCTGGTGTCATCGCGGAGTGGTCTGTGAAGGACATCATAGCCCATCTCTTTGACTGGGAGCAGAGATTTCTTGGATGGTACGAAGCAGGACTCCGAGGTGAAGTGCCTGAAACACCTGCGCCAGGTCTGAAATGGAGCCAACTGCACATCTTGAATCAGGAGGTCTTTGAAAAACATCGAAATCGGACCCTTGACGATGTGAAGGCAGAATTTCGATCATCCTACGAGAGGTTGCTTGATACAATCAATGGTATCCCTGAAGAGGATTTGTTTGAGGTCGGTAGATACGAATGGACTGGGACTGAGAATATTGCTGGCTACATTCTGGCGAACTCCGCTAATCATTATCGATGGGCAAAAAGTAGGATTCGGCGTTGGATAAAGGAGGGTAGAGGAAAGTAGAGGTGGCAGGATAGAGTATTTGATGGATTTCCTATTGCCTACCGCTGATCATCCTTTCGTTTAATTTTGCTAGAAGACTATCTTCGAGCGTCAGAAATCTGTACTTCTCTGTTCTTCAATTGGTTTCTATCCTTTGCTGGATCATCAGCCTTTAGGAGTACAAAGAATGCTACAATAAGGATAATTGATGCCGCCACAAAAGGAACCAATCCAATTAGACCTGAGTGGGATGCTCCAACTACAGGAGTGGCTGTTATGTCTGCTAAAAGGCCAAGTAGAAGAGGTCCCACGACGAAACCAAAGTCACTGATCATTCGATAGAGTCCCATGGATATCTCCAATTTGTCCTGTGGTGATACATCAGTCACATAGGCTGCGCTAGGACCCGAGAACCCAATGACCGCTCCATATACTGCCATAGCAAAGGACAGCGTGAACAGATCTGTAGATAGTGGGATTAGTAACGTAACTCCCGCAGTCAGAATAAGGCATAATGCTAGGGGAATCTTTCTCCCAATTCTATCTGAAACACTTCCCATCGGTGTAATTGTAAGAGCTGTTGTTACTCCCCCAATAGTAAGGATGAGGCCAATGGCACCGGAGTCTAGCCCCAAGTTATTAGCCGCATATAGGGGTACTAGCGTAGTTCTCACCCCTGTTCGCAGAAAGAATGTTGTGAAGACTGCAAAGGTCACCAAGAGGAACGAGGGGGTGGAGAGAACTTCCTTCATGTCATGGAGGATTTGATTTCGGGAAAGAGAAGAGCCATTTCCGGAATTAGGCAGCTTTGGCAATACGAATGTTGGAATCAAACTAATGCCTGTTATCAATGCGTAGGCAAAAAAGGGTGCACGAATATCATACACGTCTGCAATAATACCTCCAAATGTTGGTCCAAAGATGGCACCGAGAAGCAACATTCCCATGTAAAGACTCATCCATTGTCCCCTCTTCTCCTCTCCAGAGATTTGAGCAAGGAACACTGTTGCTGTGGTGACATACAGAGCTGAACCTGCTCCCTCGATCATTCGAGCAATAACAAGAGTAGAATAGTTGAGAGCGAAACCAGCCAGCACGGATGATGTAGAGATTAGAACCAAGCCTGACATCATGATTTTCTTCTTGTCAAACCTCCTTGAGAAAAGACCTGCAGGCAAATCAAGAAGCATTCGCATTACTGCAAAGGATGACACAACAAAACCAACAAGTGTGTAAGAGACTTGAAAGCTCTCCGCGTAAGTAGGAAGAATTGGTGCGACCATGCTCAGACCAATGATGACTAGGAACGTCACCAGAGAGAGATTTAGTACAGTAAGTACACTTCCTTCATAGTTTGGACTAGGAGAATCTGCGCCGTCTAGTTCTATGGGGTTCTCTGACAATATGAATAACAGTCCTTGACTGCACGGGCTTAAGGTTCATGACTAAATACTTTCAGATTGAACCATGCACTTGATACTCTCACAACAATTCATATTCCAAGGTGTGGAGTTACAATTCTAAAGATAATAATTTATATAACGATTGTATAATTTTTATAGTGTTCTATTAATCTTTTGATTATATTTATAAGCGGAAGTCTTCGCACTAACTGCTAGATATACTAAGAACAGACATAGCATTGGAGAAAGCAGCCTTCGGTCCAAGAATTGATGCCTTCATGGTCATTACTTTGGATGCATCACGGACATCAAAGGTTGGGTACTAAATCCGAATCCTGTTTTTTCAGCCATATTAGATGTAAAGAATGACTTAGAAGTGAATACAATTGAGAGAAAAAATGACATCAGATTCTGAGAACCCGTGCCATGGATTGGATTGGCACAAGTCTATTTGCGGCACATTATTGGACCACAAAGCTCCAATTTCAGAAAAGAGAGGGGACTAGAATGGAAGGGAACGAAAGAATCCATCTACTATCGGAATCATTGAGCCGTCTTAGAAGAGATGCTATGCATATTCTATCGGAAATCAATCTGCCAGCAGACCTAGAAGAGGTAGACGAGATACTTGAGGAGGAGAAATGGCTGGCAAGCTCAAGTGAATACCCAATTCTTGATCTTGTCAGGAGTTTGGCTGTCATAACAACCGCTCTAAGACAAGAAACCTTTGCAATAACCAGAAACCGCTTGATCCGCTTATTGAGGGATGAGCTGGGGGAGGATGAGTGGGAAATGGAACAAGAAACACAGGAGGCAGCTTGAATTCACTCTCACCAAGAAGCATGCATTGCCATTAGAGTCTAGAGCCGTGCATAAGGGGCTATCTAAATGATTCAGCATCTGTTAACAACAACAAGTGAAATTCAGGTCGAAAGATACCTCGAACAATGTGCGGAGAGTCATCTGAGAGCATTTGTTCATATTAGGCGTATCAAGGATGATCCTCTGCATCTTCAATATACCGTCTTTGTCTTTCTGCCGGACAAGTGAAATTCTGAGTCATTTTAGCAGTGATTCCATCGTTTTCCACCACATTTCTAGTCCAATATTATCCGGGCCTGAAATATACTCCAGACTTATCAGAAAATCGAGCCCGCGAATCAGATAAGGGTCGATACTAATTCTGGTGACGATTGAAATAAGTCACGGACCGAATATAGTATGAGTAGAGCATTTGGGGAACTGGCCCTATCACACTGCTGAGCGCCCTTTCATTTTGCGATTCTTATAGATAATCAAAAGACAAGTGAAACACGCTCTCCCTAATTGGAACAAGATCTCAAACCATGATTTGGAAGAACCGCGTCAATACTCGTTGCGTCTTCGTCTCACTTATGACATGTCCTGATAAGAAGCATCCTTTACAAGACAACATTTATTGTCATGATTGCTAGCAAAGAATGTGGGCTTGACAATGAAACTGCGAGTTTCGGTGTCCTGCCGAGCACGGGAAGCTCTTGGCTGCTGCAGGCTCCACCAGAACTAGTCAAGTTAAAGGGCGATAAAACTATGAACATATACGCTGCCCTCGCACATCCTTTGCGAGAAAAGATACTGAAGATTCTTGATTCCGATCGGTTGGTTCCTTACAAGACCCTATTGAGTAGATTAGGACTGGATGAAACTGGCCTACTAAACTATCATCTCAAGAAGCTAGATGGATTCATAGAAAAGCATCACGGCCTCTATAGGCTTACAGCAGCAGGTCAGAATGCAGTCCGTCTCATGTCAACAAAAGATCAATTAATGACCGGTAGGCTAACTGAGGCACACATCACTGAAACCATTGATAGGGTTCACAGAGTTGGCGTTATCCTATGTTCATGCGGGTCTGAGATTGATCGTGCGATAGACACAACAGCACTCATAGAAGAAGTTTCAGAGCTACCAACTGTCAGGGCCAAGAGGATTTTCCCCTTCCTGTGCATGCTAGATAATGTAGAGAAGATCAAGTCGTGGTGCGGTAAGCACTTTCTGAATGGTCTGGTAGTCGCAGCCTGTTCTCCAAGATTGCACCATGACTTATTCAGCAAGATATGCGAACAACTGGAGATGCCTGTTGAGTTCGCCAATATCAGAGAGCATTGCTCATGGGTCCATCGTCGCAATACTGAGTCTGCTACCGAAAAAGCACTGCTATTGATTGCGGCCAGTGTGGCGAAGCTGCGTCACTATGTTCATGCTACAAGGAGGGTGGTGCCCATTCGCAAGAGCGTGGCCATCATCGGTGGGGGAATTGCAGGATTGACTGCAGCTAACGTGCTTTCCAAGTCTCCGTTAGATGTGATACTAATCGAGAGTGCTCCTTGTCTGGGTGGAGCTGCTAGACACTGGGAACGAATACATGGGTCAGCAGACTGCAGCCCTTGTATGATTAGTGAGCTGGTTTCATCGGTCATGCTTGCTGGAAACGTGCGCATTTTCACGGAAAGCGAACTCGCAAGCATAACAGGAGAGGCGGGCAACTATGAAGTCACAGCCATCCAATCTCCACGCTATGTCGATCTAACTCGCTGCACAATGTGTGGAGAATGTACCATGGCCTGCCCAGAAACCAGGCCCAATGAGTTTGAGCTTGGCATCGGACAACATCGAATAATTCACTTGCCTTGTCCATTTGCCTATCCTCATAAGCCCGTCATTGAGGTAGACGATATCGAGTTCTGCAAGTCATGTCGTGACTGCTTGGAGGCATGCCCATCACATGCAATAGATTTGGATCAAGAATCTAAGATTGTCAAGTTCACCGTTGGAGGGACTATCTTAGCCACTGGTGCAGTTCTTCCTAATGCTGAAGATTCGACTTCTTCTCTTCCCTTGTCCTATGATCCCTACAATGATGTTGTATCATCCTACGAATTTGAACGCATGCTTGCTCCTGATGGCCCCACTCAAGGACGAATCCTTCGCGTTTCCGATGGGAAGCCTGTGAAATCATTAATCATCCTACAGTGTGTAGGTTCTGAAACTGTCTGTTCCGGCTATTGCTGCAATGTTGCACACAAATACTTGGGTCTAATAGATGATATGGATGACGAGATTTCAGTCGAGGTTCTATACGAGCGTTCACGCTTACCAAACCCGCACACTGGAATAATTCCTGAGGATGAGCGTGTACATGTCTGCAATGTCCTGCAATCGTACATGAGGAAGCGTCATCATGTTATCAAGACTGATGTTGGTGACTTCAGTGGGGACCTAATAGTACTCAACATGGGAATGACTCCAGATGAGCGCATGACGAAGCTCCAAGCTGAAATTGGTTTCAATCTCAAATCTGGAGGATTTGTGGACGCCCAGAGTCTTCCAACGGGCGTGTGGGCTTGTGGCGCTGTAACAGGTCCTAAGTCATATCCCCAGCTCGAGAGTGAAGCACAACTAGCAGCCTTGGCGGCGCTCCTCTTTCTTGGTCGCGATAGTTTTGAAACTGGCGAGTTGATGGTAATTGTCGACCAGGATAAATGTGGAGTTTGCGGTCTGTGTGTCGAGGCGTGTCCTCATAATGCCATAGCACTCGTTGAGAATACGATTCGTATAGATTCCTTTGGATGCCGAAACTGCGGAGTGTGTGCGGTCGTATGCCACACGGGTGCTATTACTGCATCGAGAGTTCAGGATGAAATGTGGGCTGCAATCTCAGCTCTATCAAAAGGGAAACAATCTCCCAAAATTCTAGTCTTGTGTTGTGAATCTTGTGGTTATCCTGCTGTAGACAATGCAGGCACTCGTCGGTACGAATATGACGCAGGATCTTACCTCCTCAGCGTGCCATGTACCGTGTCTATTGATGCCGATCTTCTAATAAAGTCGCTACAGGCTGGGTTTGATGGTATCACCTTAATTGGGTGTCATGAAACTGCTTGTAGACATCTCGATGGGATTCAAGTAGCTACTAAGCGGATTGAAGCGCTCATTGAGTTTCTGGGGCCTGAGTTACAAAACAGAGTGCGTGTGTTGAAAGTATCAGCATTGGAAGGGCATATAGTGGCAGATCATATCAATCAATTCGCAGAAGATTTGAGAGGGGCGACTGAAACATGACTCGACTTGCCTTCGTCCAACTCAACTCTTGTAGCGGGTGTTTGTTTTCGCTACTCGCGAATCCTGTCTTTCCTGATATCATAAAATCAGCGGATATTTGCTACTTCCCAATCATCTCCGACCAGAATTCTGTTAAACGAGCAGAGATAGCATTTGTAGAAGGGTGTGTTACAAGTGAATCCGAAGCGAATCTCATTCGTCAGCTCTACACTGATGGTGCGAAGATAGTTGCTCTAGGAACATGTGCAGTCCTTGGTGGTATTATGAGTCAATCGGAAAACATGCAAGTGTGCCCAGTGGGCAAATATGTTGATTTGCACGCCCTGCTTCCGGGTTGTCCTCCGCCTCAGTATCTAACGGGAAACCTATTGCTCTCTGCGATTCAAGGGACCGATTTCATTCTTCCTGACAAGAATGTCTGCGCTGAGTGTCCCTACACACTGGACCAAGACTACTCCACTGAAATCAACTGCATCAATCCACCAAGGCCTCCAAAGAGCTGTTTTATTCGGGAAGGTGTCCTCTGCTTGGGTCCAATCACAAGGGCCGGTTGTGAGGCGAGGTGTCTGATGGCAGGAACACCATGTGATGGCTGCTTTGGCACATTGAAGCGAAGTATGCCCGCAGCCATAGCGAACTTCTTCTCCGTCTTGAAAATCAGTCCTAAGATCCGCAAACTAGCGGCTCTTGCCCTTCGCTATCAAAAACCGGAGTTGGGAAAGAGCTAATGAAGATACCGTTGTCAAAGCCCTTCACCAAGGTTGGCGGCCCAAGTGAGCTGTTGATTCGGCACCCTGCTCGAGGCGAACTTAATCTGACATATCGAATGAAAACATTCAGGGATTTCGTTCAGATTCTCCGTGGTCAGCGAATTGCAGACTTGCCCAGGCTAGTTGCACGAATCTGTGGGACATGTCCTGTTTCACATAGAATCGCCGCTGTTAAGGCCATAGAAATGGCGAGTAGTATTTCTGTGCCACCGCTAGCTGAAACACTTCGAGAACTTGCCATCCTGGGTGAAATTATCCGTTCACACGCATATAGTGTATTCTTCTGTACATCCCCCGATCTGCTTAGCTTGACAGAAACACTCTCCAGACAGGATACACTGGGAAAAGGAAGGATTCAGCAGCGTCTTCTCTCTCAGGGAATGAATCTCTACCGAAGTGCTCAAGAGATGATCGATATAATAGCCGGCGATGCCAACCTGGCGCCTGCAATAGCACTAGGCGGCTTTCTTCGCAACATAACAGATGAAGAGCAAAAGGAGATGCGAAGCTCTTTGCAGCTTGGATTAGCTGGAATCAAATGGGCAAAGGATTTCTACAAATCAATCCTCAACGAAATACAGGATGATATCCTGTCGTTTTATCTCGAATCACCATTGTTTGTGAGTTGCTTTGATACAAGGGGACATCGATTTTCAGGCACAGATGAAGTTTCAATTATCCAATCTGATTCCCTCGTTTGCGCTTTCTCCTCTTCTGTCTATCCTACCCACTTGAAAATTCAAGGAAAATCAGAGGCACCAACTCGCATCATCTATAGCTGTAAGGAAGAACCCAGTAGTCCCTTGTTGACTGGTCCGCATGCAAGATTAGCTGCGATTCAGAATCTGTCAGGTCAGAAAGAAGGCATCGTCAGAGATGGTCCGAATGTGTTCAATGCCGGTTTGCTTAGACTAGATGAAATGGAGTTCTGTACTCTCAGGGCACTCCATCTTCTTGACAACATATGGAAACCAGATGAGGACACAGTAGCTACCTGGGACCCAATTGATGGCATAGGTGGGGGGTGCGTTGAAAATTCCAGAGGAACTCTGCTTTATCGGCTTGAAGTCAGTTCAAGTGGGCTTGTGAACGATATTGACATTTGTACTCCGACAGAACTGAATGCTGCTGCCATGGTCCATTTGCTGACCAAAGCTACTAGAGAATGCAGTGAATTGGGATGGTCAGATGATAGAATCATCAATTATGCCAAGATGATTATACGCTGTTTTGACCCTTGTGTGTCATGTGCTACACACTCACAGACGAAGACCCGTCACTCTCAGAAATGACCTTTGCGTGGTATGTGACTAGTCGCAATGACAAATATTGTTGTCATGGTTTCCAGAAAAATGAGTATTCATAGTCCTTTAGTTGGTTCCTTGCTTCTAACCTCTCAGCGAAATATAAGGAGATACGAAAGTTGGAAACACTTGAACTTACTCCACTGAAAGGGAAGAGCCTTCGCCTACTGTTGGTGCAGAAAGCCTACGATGAACCATGGTGGGTGACCTCTTCTCCGTTGAAGGAATCAGAGTCTGGAATAAGATTCATTCAGCGCGCCTCAATGGCTTATTGTGAAATGATAAAATCATTGGCCGAGAAGGAGGAACCTGACTTTGTCACAGATGAGATGGGGATGCGTTCTACAAAAGAGTTTCTAGAGATGAATCCACTCGTGGAAACACTCGCCAAGCTAGGAGTCCCCTATAGGGCTGTCGACATGGATGAGTTCGCTCGTTCCTACTTGGCTCATAGTCTCGAGCAAAAGATTGACCGAAGAAATGAGATTTTCGAAGCCATAGAGTCTCTCTCTGAACGTGATGAAGACTCTGAAACGGTCCATCAGATCGACCAGCTTGCTACGTATGGTCAGTATCTACAGAATCAGCTTGAGGATGAGATCCGCGACATCGAGTTTGGAATCCGTGAGAGCTGGATTGCGATGGGCATTCTCAAGGAAGCCGATTCTCTCAATAAGAAGAAAGTCAAGGCGCTACATCTCTGCAGTCCGCAACACTTCCAAGGCCTAAGAGAACTTATGGAAACCCTCAACGTAGAGGTCATACCCATATCATTCAAGAGCGTAGCTTCAGAGGCCCCTGGGGGTAAGGTGAAAGGCATCACCGAACTGACAGGGATTTCCTCTGTGAAAATGGTGCCTGTCGTAAAGCGTCCTAAGACTAAGATGCAGAACATCCTGTTTTTCTTAGAGGCGGATGAATACGCCAGTCCCTTTGACATATGCGTTGCGTATGACGCTGGTTTTGATGTCGTGGTGCCTTATCCAAGAGTTTCAGCTGACAACGTTACAACGCTTGTTCAGGATGCTATCTTTTCCAGGGGTGTCAAGGGCGTGAAGCGAACGAGTTTCTTCCTGGGAGGACGTGACGTGCCTACTGCTCGGAAGATGGCCAAAGATGTGAAAGAGGCTATGGTCAAGCCATTTACGACAGCAGTAGTCGTTGATCCTCATGGAGCATTTACCACATCGGCTGCTTTGGTTGCAAAGGCGGAAGCCTCCCTTCCAGCCATGGGCGTGAAATCACTCAGCAAGGTGAAAGTGCTCGTACTCGCAGGCACTGGACCTGTAGGTGAAAGCGTTGCCGCGCTATGCGGAGCTGCAGGTGCAAAGACCACCCTGACCTCAAGAAGTGCCGACCGCGCTAGAGAGGTAGCAAAACGCTTGTCGACGGACGAATTCAAGATTAGGGGCATTCGGGCCTCAACACCTGAAGAAACACAAGCTGCATTGGAGAAAGCAACACTTGTCTTTGTGACTGGCGCTCCAGGCATTCAACTCGTGACCAAAGACCTTCTTGAGAATGTGCCAGCCAACCAGATACTACTCGATGCAAATGCCGTTCCTCCACCTGGTATTGCAAACCTAAAGCCATCTGACGACTTGAGGGAATTAGCCCCTGGCAAATTCGGTATTGGACCATTAGCCGTTGGCGACCTTAAGCTCAAGGTTCAAAGAGATATTCTCACGGAGGCACGCGAGAAGGGAAAGGGAATCTATGACGATGCCTCTGCACTCGAAATGGCGCGCGCTATCTTGAAAGAGTTGGTACTCACAGGAAAAATCCATCCGCCTGAGCAACTTGTGAAGGCAAAGTAGGGAGCACACGCTCCCTTCTGTTTTTCTTTCTCCAAAGAAATTATTGAAGCATTCTTGAGCATCTCATAGGTGGACTGAATCTCTATTGCCTCAATCTGCAAGTGGTCTGCAAAATAACCTGTTGGGATGTATTGTGGTGAGAATCGCCTCAGGGCAGGGAAGCAGAGGTGGCGGCGCTAGAGTGTTTTTGGGGATTACCTATCCCGCATTCCTGTGCACCTTTGATCATCTTATGCTTCAATTATGAATTGATCTCATATTTGGCTAGGTCTTGGAGATTTTCGTCCAATCATTTCCAAAGCGAAATGATAATTCTCTATCCTTCAGTCATATTGCTATACAGGTTTCAGTCCTAATGATTCCCTCTGTTCTGTGGATGCTGTCTAGGAGATGTCGTAGCCCTTTCGTCGAGGGTAGTTCTGCGTATGCAATTGCATCAAATGTCCCGATTACGACTAGGACAGTCTTAACACCCTCAATCTTCTCAATTTCTTGGCAGGCTTCCCATATTTCCTTTCCAGCAGCTTGAATTAGAACAGCCAATCGCATCATGTATCATCTCCAGTAAATTCTAATCGAAATCTCTATGATTTGGTCCGCCCTCCTCCCACAAACTCCAGAATTTCATCCAGAATCTCGTGCCACTGCTGCTCTTTCATGTTCGGGAATGACCAATCTGCATGTGGTTGATAATAGCGCCCCAGAGAAACCTTTGTCAGATGGGCACCAAAATTCATGACTGCAGATAGCAGCGTCCATTCCATGTAGTACGGGATGCCATAGACCAAAATCAAATCGTGAGGGCCTCTTTCATGGGGGCCTGGCCACGATTCATCCTGAAGTGAGTTTGCTAATTCCATTGCACCCATTGATTTGCAGCCCTCAAAACCCTTCTCCATAAAGGTCTTGATTGCGCCTCCAGTCGCAACAACAGGTATCTTTGCCGCCTTTGAAAGGGCTATTGCATAGTCTATCATGTCACCCTCCACATGTGTCATGTTAACTGCATCTGATCCCACTATCAATAGGGGTCTCTTTGATTTTGTGAAGGTTCTTTTGAGTTGAGCGGCTTTGTTGAGTGACTTTGCACAATCAGGGCCACAAATCTCCCCTGTCTGCCAGGGTACTGGTCTCATCACCACTATTTGCCACTTCCCATGACTAGCTCCTTGAGAAGCGTTGGATCCGGAATTGTCCTTTCCTTCCACTTGTTCTCCTTCATCTGAGCCAGAATCTTGTCCTTCAATGTGATTGGAATATCCGATTCGCGACGGATGTACCTCCAAACATCCTCCGGGAAGAAGCCATACGAATTCTCGTGGATGTCAATATAGTGGCTCAGTTTGATGGATCGTCCTTTACCAGTGTCATTGGGCCTAATACAGAGCTTTGCTGTCATCATATTGGCTTCTGCGACAGTTTCAGCGGCATAGAATAGATGTTCAGGACCCGGTGCAGTTACTACGCGTTCTCCAGTGCGCGCATCATAGACAGTCCAAGCCCGCTCCTCCTCTGCTTTGCCAAGTAGCATCCTGCGATATTTGGATCCATGTGGTCCTACAATCACAGGAACACCGAGTCTCCAGAATCCTGCAGCAATTGATGCAGCCTTTTGTGACATGGCACCCCAAGATATCCCCACTGCACCTACACGATTGTGGATATAGTCGGCAATCTCTGCATAGTTGCCTCGTAAGTTCCTCTTGGCAAAAATAGCAGCAATCTTGATTGCAGCACCAGCGATATGGGGGTTGGAAACGCACGAGCCGACATTGATTACGCAACCGGCATCAAATTCGCCACCACGTCGCTCATAGATTGATTGTCCGTTCTCATCTCTTACAGAGCCTGCTGACATCGCTGCGCATCCAGATGTCAATATGATGTATCTTCGCTTTGCAAACTCCTCAGCCATTTCGTGAATGGCCTCTCCTCCGCCTGGATAGTTGGCGCAGCCAACATGCGCAATTACTCCAGGTATCTCACCAAAGACGATGGGTTGCCCAACACTACGAATCTCAGTGTCCTGAATTGCGCCTCTGCCTGTTCGAAGCTTGTAAATCTCATTCTTGCAGTCTTTTTCTGCTGCAACAACCATCCAACTGTGCAAATCATAGCCATTGGGACAAGCAGATTCGCACCGTGCACATCCAATGCAGTTACG
Source organism: Candidatus Thorarchaeota archaeon (assembly GCA_048882485.1). Lineage (GTDB taxonomy): Archaea > Asgardarchaeota > Thorarchaeia > Thorarchaeales > Thorarchaeaceae > SMTZ1-83. The sequence continues at coordinate 22,007 of JBHLRP010000015.1, read as the reverse complement.
ATAGACATCACGTAGCGGTTCGAAGTTCCCTGTCTGCGCCGCCAGCACAGCTTCCATGATTGGCTGGTTATTTGGACATGACCGAATGCATTCGCTGCATTTTCTGCAATCTTGCGCCATCCTCTGGATTTGCTTCTTTGTTGGGAAGAATTTCATCTTCCTCCTCTTTGGCATTATAGCGAGGGCTACTTTGGTCGCCACCGCTCCGACCTTATGGCGGTCATGGATATATGCACCGGGTATCTTCCCTGATACAAGTTCTTCCACAATAGAGTCAATTGAGTCGCCAGATCTGTCAGGCAGTCCCATAACAGCCTTGTCACTGGTCGAAATGACTGGCGCTTTCACTTTTTGAGCCTCACTGACAACATCAGTCCTGACACATTGTTCGTCAACTACCACTACATCTGCCTTCCCGCTTCGTATGTATCTAAGCTGCCATGAGATTGGCCCAACAACCTTGGCGCTTGGATCACGTCGTGTGATGTCCCAAGCGGTGCAGCACATCCCGCCTACCTCAACTTGCCCTCCAAGTTTTTTCTCAGTAATGTAGTCAGTTATCGATGCTGCTGGTACAATGTTATGGCCAATGGTCAGAATGATTGCCTTATTGGTATCCATCATTCCCATGCCAGAGTCCACAAGTGGTGCTTCTGGATCGGCTTTCGGAAAATCCAAAGTTGCAATCTGAACAAGGTCTGCAATCTCCATGCTTATTTGATCAATCATACCAACATGGAGAACCTTACTCTCGAAGTCCAACCAGCTTCCCTCTTGCCCAGTATGTACTGCCGAGAGAGTGTGGGCCAGTTGACTTTCGCAATAGTCAAGGATAATGCTTGCATCTTCGAGAGTTCTAGGTCGCATTCCAGTTGCCAATCGTGAAACAGGTGCATGTATCTCAGTGCCAGGCCCTTGAATGAGATTGGTCTGGGGACCAAATTCATCAATTAAGTGGTCAACCAAGTGTCTCGCATGAGCCAAGTGTGCTGCATTGCCTATATTGGCTGCTGCAAGAACAATCCTTGCCTGTTGCCCTTTCAAGTCAATCCCACAAGCGCCTCGTTTGTCTCCAGAGAGGTCACATTTGCCAAAAGTACATAGGCAACAGACCTGACAATAGGGCATGTAGGATGGTTGGTATTTTGACAAGAGTTGGTGGTCCCAAGAACGGAGTCCGGTTGGACCTGGCATTGGGGTTGGGCCCATTTGCTCATCCCATTCGTCATCAACGATCTGACCGATTTGGACCTCAAGACCTTTGAAGATACCTAAAGCGGTCCTAGCCTCATCAGCTTTGAAGTAGGCTTTCTTTTTCATACTTGTACAATTCCTGTTCTTTTTGCAATTGCATTGATTCCTTTGGCAGTGGCATACAGCACCGCTAGTCCCCCCGGCTACCCCTAACTATGGCAATGACAGGGCAACCAATACTCGAATCCCCATCGATGATGGCCCTCTGCTTATCATGTTCCTTGTCGAATTCCTGAGTCAGGTCTCTTCTTTCAGTCACAAGATTTCCTGAATTGCCCTCTGCAAGTATGGACGCTGTCAAAGGAATTCGCTCCAATACGCCTCACCAAATTAGTGAATCATGATTCAATAAAAATCATGAATCATTATTCATAAAAATCTTCTCATGCACTCCGTGTCACGAAAACCGTGGACATCAATTCTAAGGTAGAGAGAAGTAGAGGCGGCGGTGAGATCGAGCAATTGGGGAAATGGCCTTCTCACACTGTTGTGCAACTTTTTCATTTTGATGTCTGGCATTTTTGCAAGTTTCAGTTGGTTTGCATCTTGGCCATGTTCGATGCAATCGTGAATATTGATGCTTGATTGAAAGCAGTTGCCAATAAATCAACAATTCTGAACTCTCTAATAGGCGCGTCGATAGCTCCCATATACAGCAAGTATGAGCTCAACCCTATACTAATGATGATGAGTAGTATAGAAACTTTCCAAAACCCTTTTTGATCATACAACAGGATTGGAAATCCAATCAGTATGATAGTTGTCAGTAAGAGACTTACTCCTGATGTAATAACGAATATTATAGCTTGGTCAGATAGGATTTCACCAATTATCATCAGTACAGAAATAGAGATGCCAATTGTCTGAATGAGGTATTTTGAAAATCTCTTCTCTGCTGCTACTGCAATCTGTCCACTAAGTCCTAGAAAGAAGAACATCAGTGTAGCTGCATAGATCACATTGCCTATTCTGAAGAACAATGCACCATCCGGATTATATTCAAACCATCTGAGATGTGTCCATAGGTCATTGTTGATATCAAAGCCTCCAGGGTAGTTGTAGACGGCCATTATGGAGAGTAGATAATAGACTATGAGTCCGATAAGCAAGGAAATTGGACCAATCACGGATTTGTTAAGCTTCATAGCAACAATTAACTCTCCCATTTTGGATTAAAATCATGAAGCGGACTAATATGATTCATCATTTACGCTTCTATGTGTGGAACTGCTGAGCGTCCTTTCAGTTTATGACAGTCGACTCCATTTCATTTAAATATCGAGATTATTCGATGAAAATAGTACACATGTATTGGTGCGGAAAATGAACAAGGCCAATCAACATGAGTCGTCCCCTCATACAACAGCCGAAAAGCTGATGGAGTCGGAGAGAGAACTTGGGACCTTTGAGAAATACCTCCCGCTTTGGGTTGCAATCTGTATGATCGCTGGAATTCTTCTTTCATTGACCATACCAGGCATAGGCGAAGCAATTGATTCTTGGAAGATTGGCAATATATCAGTGCCAATTGGAATTTGTCTTTTTCTTATGATGTATCCAGCAATGCTCAACATCCAAGCGTCCGAGTTGAAATAGCTCAGCACAAATCCGAAGCCAATCATACTCACACTGTTTTCGAATTGGATTATTGCCCCCATAGTTGGATTTGGTCTTGCGAACTTCTTTCTGGCTGGAAACGCACAACTGATAGTAGCTATAATCCTGCTTTCGTCAAGTCCCTGCACAGCCATGGTTCTGGTGTGGGGGTATCTGGCTGAAGGAAATCAGGAGCAAAATGTTGTCAATACGACCTTGAACACAGCCACAATCATAGTCCTCTATGCACCCATAGTCGCACTACTCACAGGTATTTCAGCCATACCTATTGATCGATGGGCGTTGTTCGTTTCAGTACTTGTATTCATAGGAATACCCTTGGTGCTCGGAATCATTACAAGGAAATCACTTGTACCCTGGAAAGGCATTGAGTGGTTCAATCAGAAATATCGCCCAGCTGTGGGCAAGTTGGCATTACTAGCTCTCTTGACCACTCTTGTGGTGCTTTTCTCCTTGAATGGGAGAGTCATGCTGGAGAATCCCGATCTCCTAGTTCTTGTGTCAGTTCCGCTCTTGATCGGATTTGCTATAGTAGTTGGTTACAACCTACTAGTGACTCGAATGGCAGACCTCGCATACCGAGAGGGTGTGATTACAGTCATCATTGGCTCTTCGAGTCATTTCGAGATTGCTATAGCGACGGTAATCGCGATCTATGGAGTTGGATCCATTGCCGCGTTAGGGACTACAATGGGATTGTTTTGGGAAGTGCCAGTGATGCTAGGTATTGTCTATCTGGGCAAGTACCTGCAAAGGAGAAACTACTGGAAAGGAAAACCTATGTAGTTTCGAATCAGTCAAGCCAACGCGGTTTATTGGCTGTGATTTGAATACAGATATGGAGAGAGATGCCAGATGAACATCAATAAAGCGAATAAATGGAGAGCAGATTTTCACAAAGCGCTTGGCAACCCTGTTCGGTTAGATATCGTTGACTTTCTCCTGGGCGGTGAGCAATGCCAATGTGATATATTCCCACGAATTGGTCTGGCTCAATCTACAGTTTCTGCCTATCTGACTCAAATGGTCAGAGCTGGAATATTACGAGTGCGAAAGGATGGCGTCAGGAAACTCTATAGAATCAGCGATAAAAGAGTTGAGAGAATGATAGCACAGACCCGTAAGCTTGCTCAAGAGATGGTGGACCTTCAATCTTCTATATACTGAACGATATATCATAGCCCAATATTATCCAAAAATGCACATCAATCATAGGCTTTTTCTGATGTTAATGGAATTAATATTGTGATGGAGTAATCAATTCGGATATAGAGAGGGTTTTGGACATTGCTTGATGATGAAAGGAACTTGCTCCTCCTCAAGAACATCTGCTCTGGAAAGGGGGTGAACGTAAACATCAGCATGTTGTCAAGGCTTCTGAGAAAGCACAGAAATACCATAAAAGAAAGGGTGAGTGTTCTTCTCGAACAAGGAATTATCGATCGACCTGTATTCCCTTTCATACACTTACTAAAAGAATACCCATTGCTGGTCGTCACTCGGGCAGACCTGCCTCACAGCAGAAAAATCGAGCAATGGATGAAAGACGACGAGAGAATCTTCGCTTCTTTCAAGATAAGAGAAGAAGAATTCAACACGATTCGGCTCGAGTTTCACACGGATCTCTATGGGCACTATATGTGGAGGGAGTCACTTGTGGAAAAAGGAGTAGTCCCTTCGCGAAATACAAGATTCCCGTCGAGTGTGCTCTTCTTCTCAAACAAACTCATAGTCAAATATGAACCCAACATGGGACTAAAACTGATAGAGGAGGAGGTCGAGAATCAAGGGTATGCTGACATTGATGGCTATGAACTAAAGGGTCTAGATTTCGAAATCCTAAGGCATCTTCTGGAAGGAAGAGGGATAAAGGTCAACGAGAGTTTTCTGTCGAGAGAGGTGGGCTTGAGTAGACGGGCTGTACAAAACAGGATAGCAAAGATGACAAGAGCAGGGATTATTCTTAATCCCTTGTGTAGGTTTCCGCAGTTCTTTAGCCCGCCAGGATTTATCCTTGCATTCTCCCTTATTGAGATGAAGAATCACCGTGAAGATATTCTGGTAGAATGGATGAACGACCCGCACTTGAGCATCATTTACAGAACAAGTATGGGTAGGTATAATTACCTTCTTTTTGCGAATTATCGTAGTATTGAAGACCATCTCATTTGGGAAGAGAAATACTCTAACATCTATCCGGGTTGTTTTGGCATGGTAGCCATAACCCTTCTCCCACCTAAGATGCGGTTGTCCCTCAACCAACAGAAGGTGTCCTTGGGGATAATAGAGCGAAGACTGAAGCAATTGCGAAGAAAGAAACTATCCAATTAGGACTGAACATAATGATTCTACCAATAGGATATTTACCCTTGAGGCGCAAAATGCACGTTATATAGGCGTGGTATGTCCAATATGATTGAATTGAAGTCTCCAAAAGGAGCACATGTGACATTTTCAAACCCGAATTTGTAGCTGTCATATATCTACAAATCATTCCACATCTTAACCGAAGCAAAATGACCGACGTTGCATCTGGAAGAAGGCACTCGTTCAGTGTTATGCTCCCTAGACGGGCGGCCAATCATTCTGACAGCGACCTCAAACTGATGTTAGTTTCTTTGAAGAATACAATAAGCACATGTTCCGTTTATATTTCCAAGATTGAAAGAGAGCTGAAGAAACGAGGAGTTGTTCCCACCATTCTGCATGACCCTGAAAGAAAAACGCTCACAGAATCTGAGGCTGAGATAATTGGGGACCCAAAAGAAGCACTAAATGCAACAGAGCTCGCCCTAGTGTCTACAATAGAGGTTAGGATGGATGGTGCCAAAGGTTGCATACTATGTGGTCTTTGTACTGACTTGTGTCCATGGGATGCACCAATAATAGTCAACAGATGCATAGCCGTACGTCAGGAAAGATGTCGAGGTTGCGGTGTTTGTGTTGCCGGGTGTCCCCGAAGGGCTATTGATATGAAGGTCTTCGGGACAGAGGAGATACTCAACCTGATAAGATACGTCTTGACTGAGGACTACATAGTCAAGTATCCAAGCACTGTCTATGACACGATATATGAGGCGCAGCTTGCCTTACTGAATGTAGAGAAAATCATGACCCATGGAGCTCTAGATGAGAACCTTGAAGGGATGATACACACTCTTGATCGAATCCTAAAGCGAATCGAAAGAATGGAAACCAAAATCAGAAAGGGACCACATGCAGCCGTAGTCGCCTAGTGGAACGAGCTAATTAGGCATCTCTGCTGTAGAAGCGAAGGGGGAATATGAATATCGCCTTTCTCGGACAGGTGGTCCTTCTACATCTTCTTCGTGATTCTGGGACTCGTCATCTACTATGGTTGGATCGCTCTCAGGTCTAAGCCGAAGAAGCCCAAGAAGTCACGTAAGGAGAAGGAGTGGGAACGTAGAATAAAAAAACATCGAACTAGAAGTGGTACACTCCAGCTACTGAGAAATGAATACGGAGCGAGGGGTGAGTTTCCTGAATGATGTAGTTTTGGAGCTAGTCCTGTTAGCATTCTTCTTGGAACTGGTAGATTCCACTTTGGGTGGGGGCTATGGCACGATTATGACACCATTGCTCATAATTTTCGGATTTGAGCCACTGATTATTGTCCCTGCGATATTAGTAAGTGAGATACTGACTGGGTTCGCTAGTGGTTATTTCCATAATCAAGCAGGAAATGTGGATATTGTGAACAACAAGATTGCTAGAGTTTCTTTGAGAGTACTTGTGTTATCAGGGGTTCTAGGAATTGCTGTTGCTATGATCTTTGCTATCTCAATTCCGTCATTCTACGTCAAGGTCTATATTGCATTTCTTGTTATTGCCATGGGAAGTCTGGTATTGCTTAGAAGAAACCACATGGGAGGATACCAGTTAAAGAAGATGGCCTCAATAGGGCTATTATGTGCCTTCAACAAAGGTATATCAGGTGGAGGGTATGGTCCGGTGTCTGTTTCTGGGCAATTACTCAGTGGGGTTGACGGAAAGGCTGCCATTGCTGTAACCTCAATATCTGAGGCGGTGGTGTGCGTAATGGGAGTAATTGGATACCTCTTTATCGGAAGCATAGATGTATTGACGATATTGTTACCTGTCTGTGCAGGAGCATTGCTAGCAACGCCGTTCGCAGCATTGACTGTTTCAAAGATTAGTATGAATAGATTAAGAGAGGTAATAGGCGTAGCAGTGATAGCAATAGGTCTCTTTACCCTAACCAAGGTAATGTTCTTTTAGTGAGGTAAATGAATAAAAGGGATTTTTGGAGAAATCCTGTTTCCCGAGTAACTCTCTTGTATGATCATAAACGGTCTTTACACTCATTGGAACTGAAAACCGAATCACCCATGAAATCAAGAGAGTCATGTTGAATCAGCCACGACCTCTCATGCTACTAAGTAGTTGTCTTCCTCGTAGCTGGTCTGCTAGTTGGTCCAGGTATGTGAGTGCGACAAACTGTTGGTGAATCGAGAAAGTCATAGCGGGCGATAAATAGACATTCTTTACGGCGCCGAGCGATTCTGAGAACCTCTGGCTATACTCCTCCTCCCAATTCAGATGGTCTCGTACTTTGTAGAATCCAGCAATGCTGACGTAATTATAGCGATCAGCGACGGTCTTCGCTAAGAAAGAAATATGCGGGTCAGCAGAAAGCGCATTTTGAATCTGCTCTTTGTGTGATTTTATTTCGAGTAATGAAAGCACCATGAAGTATTGAGGAGGTACCCAAATTCGTGGAAATCGAGACACTGCTGGTGAGATTATTCGCTTATCTAGCAAAAGCTTCAAGCGTCGTTGCGCAGTTCTGCGGTGTATCCCTAATCTTTTGGCAAGAGCATTAGGATTAGTCCACACTCCTCTCCCTCGTAGGAGAGCTTCTATAAGGTTCAGGTATGTATTGTCCATTTCCAGACCATTTACTTCTCCAAGAATGCCCTCTCGCTGATTCTCCTTAATTACATGCAAATTTGATGAAGGGTCATATTTGACTATCGCCTTTGTATCAACGTAGATTGCTTGCGAATGTATATAGTCACGACCTCGCTTGATAGAAACTAGTCCCTCATCAACAATACGATCTTTCCACGTTTGGTAATGAAACAAGTCTTTATGGAGTTCGATTAATAGAGTATTATACTCTTCATCTCTAAAGAAGAATGCCGCCCATATGAAAGGATCCAATTCAATCCACTTGTTAGTTCTAATATCACGCGGGAACTCGCATTTTTCAATAACTAGAAAGGGGTACTGATTGAACAGTAATGGCAAAGGATGAAATGGTTTGTCTACAATTTCATGCCTGAAGATATTATCAATTCGTGATGAAATAGTGTTCCTATGTTTTCTGAAAGTTTCAGCAAGTTCACTCACATTAATCTCAACCCCCTGTCCTGAGCAGACTAGCTTGAGCAATTCAACATTCAACGGGTCATTAAGTGGATCAGTCATTTTGGCAGTCTCGTAACAACTAGATTCCAGCTAGGGATTGTATTATGAAGGCATAATGCTATTGATAGTGTGCCAAATTTGTACATTTTAATATACCGATTTTATGAACAAAGTTAGGCATTTATGGCACCAATGTCGTTAAGTCTTATATAGAGATGGCACAATTGTACATGTCAATTACGTCCTTTCTATATAGTATGTCTTTCATTCTGTACTCAAGTGATAAGGATGTCTGTGCAAAGGGACACCGAAGTTATCGATGCTGAAGGTATAATAGACGCTTTGAATCAGGTTAATGTTTCAGCCTTTCTCGACATTTGGGGGCCAGAGGAAGTAATCCAAGTCTATGATCCGGAAACTCAAATGCAGGGAGTTCTCGTCATTGATAATACGGCTCTTGGACCTGGCAAAGGGGGCATTCGAATATCTCCTACAGTTACTCCTCTGGAAGTATTTCGGTTGGCACGAGCTATGACTTGGAAGTGTGCACTTGCAGACATCCCATTTGGAGGGGCAAAATCCGGAATCAGAGCGAATCCGTTCGAGATCGACAAAATCAGATTCATCAGAGAATTCGCAAGTAAAATAGCGCCTCTTGTACCATCGCAATATATTGCGGCTCCAGATATGAATGTTGGAGAAAATGAGGTGGCAGCATTTGTTGATGAAGTCGGAGACCTTAAAGCTGCTACAGGCAAGCCGGCATCGATGGGTGGAATCCCCCATGAGCTTGGCACAACCGGATTTGGAGTAGGAATTGCTCTAGAAACCGGACTTGGAATTCTGTGTGATCATCTCGGTCTCTGTGAGGATCTATCTGAGAACAGGATCGTTATCCAAGGCTTTGGTAATGTTGGTTTGGGAATTGCAAAGTACCTTGCTGCAAAAGGAGCTAAAATAGTTGCACTTAACGACTACTGGGGGACAACATACAATCCTGATGGGATTGATATCGAGAATGCTGAGAAGCATTCCTATGCAACACGAGAAAGAGACTCTGTCAAGAACTATAGGTTTGGTCAAATACTGCCCCGAGATGAAATTCTGAGTATCGACTGCGACATTCTAATTCCATGTGCAGTGGGGGATGTTATAAATCTGAATACCTATGACTCGATTAAGGCCAGATATATCATTGAGGGGGCAAACAACGCTACAAATCCCCGGGCAGAAGAGTTGCTATGGAAGAAGGGAGCGATTATCATACCAGACTTTCTTGCGAATGCTGGCGGAGTCATAGGCTCGTATGTGGAATACAAGAGGGGAAATGAAGCTGAGGCATTCTCCATGATAGAATCCAAAATTAGTAGCAATACCCGACTTGTATTGGAGCAGGCTCTAGATAGAGGTCTAAGTCCACGAGTGATAGCAAAGGAAATTGCTCAACAAAGAGTTCTGGATGCAATGGAAAGGCGAGGAAAATACGAAGGCAGGTAGGCCAAATGGAATCCTCGACGAATTATGGATTATCTTTGGTTTGGGGAAGTCTTAGGAATCTACTAGATCTTCCAAATATCGCTATTCACGAGGAAATCAGACTTGTTGATACCATTCCGGGCCATTTCCCGATAGATTCACACAACCCGGTTCCCCTTGAACTACCTAGGGGGGGAGAAAAAATAGATCATTCTGGAAGATTCAATAGTTTGAGTTCTGAGCTTTGGAATGAGATCTGTGGCAGACTCCCATCAAGGGCAAGAATTGTACAACTTCCACTTTACAAATACAGATCGAACATGAGTTACATAGAAGCTAGGAAGACATTCTTGATAATGCTGAGGAATTGGAGTGCGGCACTCATTCCTGAATCGGTTCCTTGTGCGGCCTTAGCTATAAGAGCTCGAGGGGGATATTGTGACGAACGCGAAGCCGAGCTAGCTTTTGTACTTCTAATATGGCCAGGCATGATTGCCCGAACATTGCAATTAGATTGGTACGAGGGTCCACTAGAGGACTGCATTTCTCCCGAGTGGTATGTAAAGTCTTCTCCCACACTTCCAATCCGTGTTGCATTCGATCAAACAATGAACTTCATCACGACGCTTCCAAATTGGATTAATCTTAGAATGTCGCTTTCTCCAAAGCCTGCCTTTATGGGTTTTCGATTACAAAATGGTAAACGGAGGAGGGAAGAGTCAGGAGGTTGGCTATGCGAATGGGACTATGATAGTAAACCGGATTTTCTGGAAGATGCGAATAGAATTGTGGAGGATATGGAAAGTCTGTTTCTGAGTATTACGATAGATTAGCAAATTATCATGTGATTATCACCATAAACGTGGTTGGGAATAGGAGGTCGAAAAACATGGAGATAATGTCTATGCATCGAGAAATTCAAGAAAAGATGGAAACAAACCCGTGGAATAATGTTCTCACTCAGCTGCGAGATGTTGCTGAAATTATCAAATTGGATAGTAATATACTAAGTATTCTAGAAAAGCCAGATAGAATACTCATCACTAGTATTCCAGTTCAGATGGATGATGGCATTGTAAAAGTGTTTGAAGGGTATAGAGTCCAACACTCCCATCATCGGGGACCTTGCAAAGGAGGAATCAGATTCAGTCCAAATGTGAATCTTGATGAAGTCAAAGCTCTTGCTGCTCTAATGACTTGGAAAACAGCAGTCGTCAATATTCCATATGGTGGTGCGAAAGGGGGCGTTGTTTGTGATCCTTGGAGTTTGTCATCAGATGAGCTAAGGAAATTGACTCGGCGTTTTACTTATAGTTTAATCAATATGATTGGACCAGAATCAGATATCCCCGCGCCAGATATTAACACCAATCCCCAGATGATGGCGTGGATTATGGACACATATTCAATGATAAAAGGTCATACCGAGCTCGGTGTGGTTACAGGAAAGCCTGTAGAAACTGGAGGAAGTGTGGGCAGAGTTGAAGCTACTGGAAGAGGAGTGTTCTATACCATGCAGGAGGCTCTTCGCCAGCAAAAGAGAAAATGTAAAGGAATCACTATTGCCCTACAGGGGTTTGGGAATGTGGGAAGTCACTTCGCACTTTCAGCTAGCCAGGCTGGAGCCAAGATTGTGGGTATAACAGATGCATTCGGAGGCGTCTATGACCCCGATGGATTGGATACGATGAAGATACTAGAATATGCATCTCAGCACCCAAGGAAATCCGTTGAAGGCTACCCAGGATTGGATGCCCTCACAAATGAGGAGCTCTTCAATTTGGATGTGGATGTCCTTGCTCCATGCGCAATTGGAGAGGTGATAAGCAAAGAAAATGCCGATTCCATAGGAGCAAGCATGATTGTAGAGGGCGCAAATGGACCCACTACGGCGCAAGCTGATGATATTCTCCAGGAACGGCAAATTACTGTGATACCAGACATTCTGGCAAATGCCGGCGGAGTGACAGTTTCCTACTTGGAATGGGTACAAGGGCTTCAGTACTTCTTCTGGGATGAAAAACAGGTCAATGATAGGCTCCGTGAGGTGCTCATTCGTGCCTACTGTGAGGTGGATGAAACAGCTGAGAAATATAATCTGAAAAGCCTAAGAAGAGCCGCGTTAGCCCTCGCTATCAGAAGAGTAGCTCGAGCTATTGAGCTTAGAGGAATTTTCCCTTAGGGAGTATGAATTAGGCGATAAGGGTCAAGTCGAAGGCCGATATGATCTTGAATATTTACACTGTCCTGTTGACCACTCTTTTTCATTTTGAGAAAGCTCCTTGCGAACTCCTTATCTTTTGAGAAACGCATTTAGAAATATGATCGAAGTTCTTCTCTATGGCAATCTCAAAGAAACGGTCAGGAAGAGCATTCCTGACGCCAATACTATCCTTTTATGCGATTATGTCGAAGGAGAGCATTTCCGAGACTTATTGAATCGATTGGGATTGAAATTGAGCGATGTTGGAGAATGCTACATCAATAATGCTCTGGCAGAGCCTGAGAAGCAAATTCGCGACCGTGATACGGTAGAACTTAATCAACGAGTCTAATTCGTAATGATGACTGTGTAGAACTACTCAATCCCATCAATCGATTCAAGTATTGTACTTAAAGGATCAATTGCATCTATGGGTTCTCCTTCTTCTCTGAGTCTGACGATTGAAAGCTCGTAGGCTCGAAGCACATCTGCTTTTGTGATGAACCCGATCATCTTGTGTGGATTCATTGCGTCCACGACGACGGCATGGCCTTCACCCCGTTCGAGCATGGCGTGAAGAACACTATCCATCGAGCTGTCTGCAGTGATATGCAAAAAGTCAGGGTTCATAAGAGCCTCTACTGGACACGTGCCTTCTATTGCAATCTCACAGAACAAATCTTCTGTAATGATTGTCCCGACGACTCGCCCTTCTCCATTGACTACTGGGAACTTCGTGTGCTGTGTGTCGTCGACTATCTTGAGCACTTCCTCCTTTGTCATGTCAGGAGCCAGCGCAGTCGGGAGTTTAGTCATGACCTGTCCAGCTTTGATCTCTCTCAGAGCGCCAATATAAGATCCGCGTCTTAGTTTCACACCCCTTCGTGACAGTTTTAGACTGTAGATGCTCTCCTCCTCTATTGAAGATGCAACAAGGAATGAGGTTGATACCGCTATCATTAATGGGAGAATCATGGAATAGTCACTTGTCATCTCCATCACCATTACAATGCATGTAATTGGTGCTCTTCCAGATCCCGCAAAGAGGGCAGCCATTCCAACGATACCAAAGGCCATTGGCTCTGGAATCACACCTGGAAAAGCAATTGAGCATGCTAGACCGAAAGCTCCGCCCAAGGCTGTTCCCATATACAGAGTCGGCGCAAAGACTCCACCAGAACCCCCTGAGCCCAAGGTGAATGATGTTGATAATGCTTTCACTATCCCAAAGATGAGAAGCACAGCAAGCGGTACACTACCAAGCAGGGCTGTATCCATGAATGCATACCCTACCCCCATATTGGCTGGGAAGTATGGTTCGTTGGGCTTGAAGAAACCGGAATAAGTAAATGCCTGCTCTACGAAGACAACAGATATCGCAAGACCACCTACGAGCAAGCCACCAATCGCAGGCAGAAGGTATTTTGATACTCTAAGGCGCTCAAGGAAGTCTTCAATGGTATAGAAGCCTCTTGTCCATGCGACGCTGATAAGCCCAAAAAGAAGTCCTAAAATCAAATAGAATCCAAGTTCAAAATAGTTGTTCAAAGAGAACAGAGGTGCTTGAAATGAAGGCTGATTACCAAGGATTGCATTTGCTAGTGCGGTCGCCACGACAGATGACAGGATAACTGGAATGATAGAGAATCCAACTAGCCCTCCTGCTATTATCTCAATCCCGAAAAGTGTACCTCCTAATGGAGCATTGAATGATGCAGC
>JBHLRP010000015.1:0-8226 GCA_048882485.1 Candidatus Thorarchaeota archaeon | reverse complement strand
GAGAATCCAACTAGCCCTCCTGCTATTATCTCAATCCCGAAAAGTGTACCTCCTAATGGAGCATTGAATGATGCAGCAATTCCTGACGATACGCCACAAACCACCAACGTCTTTGTTATTCGAGTGTTGAGCTTTAGTTTTCCTGCAATTGCAGAACCCACTCCTCCGCCTATTTGTGCTATAGGCCCTTCTCTGCCGCAAGATCCTCCCGAACCTATGCATAACGCTGACGCAAGGCTCTTCAAAAGCGGGACTCGCATTCGAATTCTCCCTCCACGAAGAGCATATGCGTCCATCAGTTCGGGGACTCCGTGCCCTTTGGCTTCTGGAGCATACCTCTGTACAATGAATGCAACTATTAGGCCTCCCAGAACTGGAATTACAAGCCAACCAAACAAGCCCACATTCTGAGGAATCCACACAAATAAGACACTGAATCCAAGAATTAGCCATCTGAAGCCAACTGCAACCAGACCTGATACGACTCCAATTATCGCCCCCAAAATGTAAAGCCGCACTTGATGCTTTATGATTGCTTTCTCTATCATCTGCAAAAGCGCCTTCTATGCAAAACCGCATTGGAATCTTGGCAGCTACAAGCTTTAAACAGAGTCCAGTAGCTAATTGAACGCCTTGAATATCTGCGTTTCCGAAGTCTCTCTTAAACATATCTTGATGGAGCATTTTGCAGAACCCCCATCAATCTTCAATCTCTCGATTCCTGAATCGAGATCTGCAAAGGCAAAGAAAGATATGCCATCAATGTTGCTAGACTTCTATGTCCTCCACTCCCAACTCCATTCGAGTCTTAGATTTGCTTGTGGGTCTGATCCTAATCATATTGGGCTCTTGGGTAATTCTAGGTGGAACACTCGCTGAAGCTATTATTCTTCTCATCTTTGCAGTTGGTCTTGTGCTGATTGGAATTGCAAGAATTTCCAAGGGTGTAGTTGTAATAAGTCTCAAGAGAACAAACAGAGCAATACATGTAGTCACAGGTCTCTTGTCTGCAATCCTTGCTCTCATAGTGTTAGTCTTTCCTACCTTTGGAATTAACCTTCTAATCTCAATCGTGGCAGTTGGCCTTTTCTTCACAGGTGCTGCCAGGATTATAATATTCTATAGCGAAGCCGAGATGAGTACGAGGACCCGTGTATTTCACCTTCTTTTAGGGGCTATTGGAGCTTTAATACCTATTCTAATCCTAGTTATCCCTGGGCTTGGCTTCATCACACTAGTCCTATTTGCTTCGATTGCTTTCATAATAGCTGGAGCCGCACGCGTAGTCAGTGGGGTTTCTGGGGACCTCTAATTGGTACAGTGGCTGATAGGCTGAATGTTCTAGGTATCTGATAGCTAGACTGCCACTGTTCTTGACTTCTTCTTATCCCATCCCAGCTTCCTTGCTTGTTTGAACGCGAAACTTGCTTCATCATATCGTCCGAGAATCCAGAGCGCAAGCCTCAGCTGATTCCAGAGTTCGGGATCATCCGGAAACTCTTCAAGTTCAATCAACAAGCCTTTCTCCATTTTCTCATACCTCTCACTCTCTCTCTTGTTGATGACCTGAGCCGCTCTAAGAACCCCGCTTATGAACTCGCCAGGGCGCTCAAGAACATAGGACTGAAATTCCATGGGGGTTTCTTTAAGGAATGAATTGATTGTAGATTCGGGTGTGTCCGTCTCACGCCTTAGGTCTCCTTCTACCAACCGACGTTCATATTCACTCTGCATGAACTTGAGAAGCTCTTCCAAATGGACAACCACCGGGTCGTCGTCACCTAGATTATCATTGGCCTTCTGCCATTCATAATACACAACTTCAGTACCAATTGTGTATAGGCCACCAGGTGTGAGCCTCATATTCTTCAAGTCATTGAGAAGTGTCTTTACTGTATATACATCTCTGATAGGCAATTTCCCTCTCATTTCCACTCACCTCTGATTCACCTATCATGTTGTGATTATCATCTTCAAGTGCTTATTAATTGATTAGACCCTCTCTGAGACGTTTTTGGTTTCTCATATTGGTTCAGCCCCAAAAGAAAATCAAGCGGATTACCATCGGCCATGTCTGCAGTTACTCTTAACGTAAACCCGTCATGTTCTGTAATTGTGAACGATAGTTCAACATCTCCCGACTTCAAAACCCTCTTCAAGTTTGTGCATGGTGGCCAATGTCCAGTCCTTTGGATGAAGTCAATGGCTCGATTTGAGAGTATCTCAGAAGCAGATTTTTTGTTGATTCCGACTATTCCGAATTCACCAACTATTCCATACGCAGTTTTGATGTAGCAAGATTCCCCTTTGGGCGCCTCCTTTGTCTTCATGATTACAATCGAGTGGATGGGAGCCCGATTCTTTGTTTGACAAGTTTCAAAACTGTCAGCATCTACCCAAATTGCCCAATCATGTTTGATTTCAATCAATTTTACCATCCTCGGTTCTTCCCATTATTACTGTTTCAGCAACTCTTCTCATCAAACGATTCACTGCCGCACAGGCCTTTCCTATTCTAATGCGATGTGCCCTTCTCTGTATTGGGCTAGCTAAAAAGAACCAAGACTTCCGCAGCCTTCTGATATCTAGGGAAAAACATCCTACGAGCGAGTCTGGAAGATATCCATAACTAGATGAGCTTGCTTTACTGATTCCGCTGGCTATGACATCCTTGATGAGCCTCATTATCGATGATGAATCAAGAGATATTGTATATTCTGCCTTTTCCCCCTTTATTTCATCTCTAATAATGAGGGTAGCTCTTCCATTATGGAGAATTTCAAGAAACCATTCATACCTGTCACTTGAGAAACCACCAATGACTCTGTGAGTAATTTTGTCACCCTCTTCCAGCATCATTTCTCCTGAAGTGATTGCCTTCAAAAGACGACTAACCTCTTCATTCGCTGCTTGTTCAGGGACTTTGGCGCCTCGACATCTAGCAGATATGAACTCGTCAGAATTTCCTCGATGTGGAATAAGAGCTGTAGACTGATTCAAAAACTGACACAAGTGATCCACATGACGACTTACAACATGCATGCCATCATCCATAATCGTTCCTGTATCGACTGGTGATCTCAAGGGACAAGAGGGGTCATAGTATTCGTCTTCTAAGCCCAACATATGACCGAAGTGATGTGCAACAACTGTTTCAGAGTCTTCAGTATCCCATAGTAGCATGTTTGATACAGATGGACCTTTCCTTACATTTACTGTGTAATGCGGACTCTTCTCAACCCACTGAACCTCAAATGTCAGTCGTGCAGGTCGACTGCAATCAGAAAGTGCGCTAATATACGATTCACAGCAGCAAGCATAGCGGTCAGACCAGATGTCCTCTATACCCCTTTTCCATTTCTCACGTAGGCTCACTATCTCGCTCTCTTTGATACTGCTATCGTGTAGTAATCGTATGCGTACAGTAACATGTGTGCCCTCTTGGTTATAGAATGTCTTCCACTGGTATAATCCATCAGAAACTCTGCCCGCTAACTCCACTCCACTTATCCTTGCATTAATGATTGTGTTTTTCCCAGATTCTTTGCGTGTCGAAGACCTATGCAATAACATGCCATCCTTGTTCTTGACTTTGATGTAGAGATCCGGGTTCACATCGAGAATCCCGTGAAATTTGTCCCTCTCAAAGCTAACATGGTAGTGACCATACAAGTCTGAAGTTGCTGAGCCTAGAAAATCATTCATTATGAAGTCCTCATCCCACACCTCCACAGACAAATTCCCAAGTGTGTTACATGAGCGAGCATCATACAGTGTTCCTGAAACGATATGCTCTCCACCCAACCTGCTTTTGGTGGTGTATGTCTCTGTCTTCAATTCCTGATCCTTCTGAAATGTCCTTCTTGATTCACGCTCCAAATTCTTATTGTGATAATAGATGCTTCAAACGTTGTTTCTCGGCTGGTCTAAGCATGCTATAACCGTCTAGAGTTTCAATTTCATTCACATCGATCCTTCTCGTCACACATCTCGGGTGATACCATCTATAGGAAAGGCTCCCCTCATAGAAATATGGCTCACCAATGCGAAATCTACCCTCAAATATATAATCTCGACACGAACGACATCTTGATCTCCCCGATTTAGCAATTTCAACTCTCCATGCTGGTTCCTGTGGAGCTACGTGCTTCTTGAGTTTACTCAGGAACTCAGCTGGATCAGCACCAATTATATTGCGGGTCATCACGAGAATGAAGGAGTCGTACTCACTGGGCTTAAAGCTGACCTTCACATCTCCAGACTTTTGAATTTCCTTTAGTTCCGTGAAAGGCGGCCAATGTTTCGCCCATCGCATATATTCCAATGCCTGCTTGGCAAGAATATCGCTTGCTTCTCTCTTCGTAAGATCCTCTATTCCTTTTTCAATAACCAAACCAAATGAGTCATCCACGTATGTTCTTTCATCATCAAGTTTCTTTCTAGTCTTCACAATTATGATTGCACCTATGGGCGCACGTTTCTTTAGCCGTTTGATATTGAATGACTCAGGGTCAATCCAATAGGCCCATTCGGTGTCAATCTCGACCCACCTCACGCTTCTCTCGACTTTTTGGTGCTTAACTTCTTGATTGGCATTAGTCTGACGCAAATTGCTATTCAACATCCTAATCACCATATTGTATACAATAGTATACTTTGGTATACATTATGTATTCATTTGGTTATAAATTTGTTTACATCGACAGTATGTGCTAAGTGGCTGATTGCTGTCGCAATTCGTTGTTGAGTTCAAATCAATTCAAAACAATGCGACTCACAGTCGCGGCAAGAATGTAGACAATCTGCCCTCTATTCCAACTAGAAGGGTATCAATTAGAACTGGATAAATTAACCAAGTGATGTAGATTCCTGGTGTTGCAGTTCATCCTTTCTTCTAATCTCTTTGAACGACTAGCTACTGTTGCTTCTCTCAATCTTCTCATGGTGATCTAGATGGAAACGGATAGCCTCTCTTACGAAGGAAGCGAAGCCCTTCCATGAGTTTTTCTTTTCAAGATTCTCAAAACGGTTTTTGAGTTCACGCGGAACTCGTATCATCATATCTTCAGTCATAGAGTCAGCATCCTTTTCAATGAAAGCCGCTATTGTATACAAAGATAGACATATTTATATACATTTTGATTACATATGTATACACTAGTTCTGAAAGCAATTGATTCAGGGCTGAAAGTGAGGTGACATCTAGAATGCCTTTGAGATTCTTGTCAAGATTGACGAAGGGTGCAGGTCATTACCGCATGTTCTATGTACCCAAATATGTGAAGGATTTCTATGGTCTCAAATCAGGGAGCTATAGGGGAGGAGTTACTCTGAGGAATGGGACTACGGCCAGCTATAGGATTCAGCTATCGGTATACAGGAACACTTTGCGTGGCCGCGTTCCAGAGTCTGCAGGCTTCCCGAAGAGTATAGTTGAGATCTGGATGTACCCACAAACTTGGATGCCACCAGTCAGGCCACAATACCAATCAGGTGAGATTGCGTCGGAATGGTCTATGCGGCCCATTGAATACTCTATCTCAGTCAATCGATGAATAGCTGAAAAACATGAAGACGGAGCTGCCTAGAGAAAGATGAGCACAGTCACGACTCGAAGGAGCCCCGCTTCAGTTAAACCAACTCATATCAAGAAGAGGAAGAAACAACGAAAACCAAAGCGAGAGTCCTGCGCGAAAGATGATCCAATGACCGCTGAAGAGTTCTTCTCATATTATGCGTTGTTGGCAGCAGTCTTCCTGTTATCCATGATTATCTGCATTAGCATGCTAGCCGGAGGAGTTCCTATTTAGCATGGAATTCACTCTTCCCAATGAATAACAAGTCAGCAATATGAAACGCTTCCGATGAGTGGGAATAAAGGTCTACCAAAGGAAGTTTCCATAGCAGCTGACAAATCCAAAACCAGGATGGAGAGAACCACAATGATTGTAATGATAGATTTCAGCCCAACCGAAATTGGAGTGTATGATGCGGTTTCTATCGATGACTGTGTAGAACCAACGGACTCTGCCATAACGAGATGGGTCCATCTTAAGGGACTTCATGACAGACAATCGGCTGAGCAGATTGGAAGGCAGTTTGGAATACACTCACTCCTTGTTGAGGACATCCTTAATCCCAGACATCGTCCCAAATTAGACGCTACGCCTGACCAATTCTGTCTGATTCTTAGAGAGTTTAGATTGACCTCAGCAGTGCAAATGGAGTCTGAACAGGTTAGCATAATTGTGGGTTCTGGATTCGTCTTATCATTTCAAGAGAGTGACATTGACTTCTTTTCCAACATCAGACAAAGACTATCAAATCCCAAGAGCAGGGTGAGAAACAGCAAGTCTGATTTCTTGGGATATCTATTGATCGACGCCTTGGTTGATCGATACATAGCTGTAATGGATTCATTTGATGACAGAATTCAAGCACTTGAGGACGCTTTAGAATCATGGGACAAAACCACCCTTAATGAGATATACAGACTAAGACATCTAATGGGCGTCTTCCAGAGAACTGTTCGACCCCTTCGAGAAGCGGTTTCAAGACTAATACGAGATGAGTCAGAAATCGTTATGGAGACTTCGCGACCCTACCTGAGGGATCTCTATGACCATCTTCTTCAAGTCGGAGAGATGGCAGATGCCTACTTGGACAATTTGTCTAACATGCTAGAGATTCATCTATTGCGTCTTGATACAAAGACAAACGAAACCGTCAAGGTTCTAACAGTTGTATCAACCATTCTATTGCCCCTCACTCTAATTGCAAGCATCTTTGGGATGAATTTTCAAAATATGCCATTTCAATTGGATTATGCATATCCACTGGTTGTCCTAATAATGATTGTAATTGGGGTATTTTGCCTCTTTTACTTCAGGAGAAGGCAATGGATTTAGCTGGCTGCTTTGATCACTCACCTTTCTCCATAGTTTCCTCTCTGGTTTCATGTAGGCTTACCTCAGACTTGACTTTTCTCTTCCTTCCTCTCCTCTTTACTGCCTTTCGAGTCAAATTAATGGGAGCTTCGAAAGTATGACGAAGACCATCAACAGTGGAAATCGTTTTGACATTGCGCCGTGTTTCAGCAACTATCGCCTCGAGAACAACTCTTTCTTCAACTTCACCTTGCTCCTCTATATATGCAAGCCTATACAGCGCAAAGATTCCGAAGATGACGGAGAGTATGAGTATGAAGTCAAGTCCCATGAGCCGATACGCATCGATGACTACCACGCCGGTAGGACTGATCCATGTGATGGAAATGGATAGCTGATATAGGTTGAACAAGTCCGCCAAGACACCTGCCAGGATTGGCGCAATCGTACCTGTGACTGCAGTAACAACACCTTTTGCAGCAATGAAGACGGATGACTGGCCTTTGGGACAGAGCTTTAATCCAATATTATTGGAGGTGAGATTTACACCCGCAGCAGAAAATCCAGTCAGAATGTGAATTATAACAAGAAGCGGAATTGTAAGATTATAGTCTGAAGCTATCGAGGAGAATGTCCAGAGAAAAGTTCCCAACATGAATAGAGGTACTGTGACCTGCAATATGGATTTGTTACTCAAGCGATCAGATAATCCTCCCCAGAATCTGAAGAAGACAACACTGGTTAATTGAGTTAGAGCTGCAAGCGCTGCAGCGAGAGTGATATCAAGACCTAATCTCAAAAGGAGATACACTGTGAAGAATGGTGCCGCCAGTCCTGTGCTAAAACCCCACACAGCTGAGAACCACATCAGGTTTCGGAAGTTCCTATTCTGGAATGGCTTGGCCAACAGGTCCGAATAGCTCATTTTTTCATGCGTTGTCAGCATAGGAGGTTCAGGAGTGGATAATGTATAGAATATCGCAATCATCCCTGCAAGGAATGCGAAAAGGAAGAGTATAGAATAACCAATTATCGGGACGCCGGGGTTAATTCGGCTCCATTCGCCAATGAAGAAGCCTCCAATAACCGACGCGATAATGCCAACAATTCCCATGACTGTCATTCTTGTTGCGAAGAAGCGTCCAAGCTTTTCTGGTGGGACAAGGTCCTTTAGCCATGAGTTCCAACTTGGAGATCCGAGAGCTGTGAACACCGCTTGAATAGCCAATGCTGCAATAAGAAGAAATACGCTGATTTCTGAGGTTGAGATGAATGGAATGAGGGCCATGACTAGAACGCCAAATCTATTTCCCAGCTGAGTTATGAAATTCAGCCGCCG
>JBHLRP010000014.1:0-67616 GCA_048882485.1 Candidatus Thorarchaeota archaeon | reverse complement strand
TCTATCGAAAAAGCTACACTCTTCGCTGAGTCCCATTGGACCGCATTCTTCTTCCTTGGTTAACAATAGTTATCACTATTTCCTAGGAAATTTGACTATATAACTTCGAAGTTATGTGAAAGAGAGTTCCAGCAATTGGGTGGATTAGAAAAAGGGGAATGTAGAAACCCTTGTGAGCACTAAGAGCCCTCTCTAATTCGTGTGATATTTCGAAGCGTAAAGCGCCAGCAATGCACAGTAGAGTAGTAAAAATGGAATTGGAATCATAATGGGTATGTAGTTCTCTCCTTCTGAATTGAGAAGCAAAACTCCCGGTATAGAGATGAACATTGGAATTAATTCAGACACCAATCCATGTGCCATGAGCCTTTTTGATTTAATCCTCCCCAATGAAAACTTCCAGATTGCATTCAACACGACCAGACGATAAAGATAGTAAATGAAGTATTCAAGAGCAGTAAGGGGCATGATACCAGGATACTCCGGAAGGACCTGAAACTCGGGGAACTCCCAAGTGATAGCCATGAACCCACTTGGTCCAGGTCCGAGGTCTACATGATAGCCATAGGGAGAATGAAGACAACAATAATGGCTATGATAACTATAATGTTCCTGATTCCAGATGGGAATGAGGAATTGGTTTCCATTCTCATCGTGGTGCAGGTTGTCATTTTGGTATTATAGTATATTGAACGGAGTAATGTGATTGCTTGAGCATAAAGAGAGAACCGAGAGCCTTCGCGAGGGCTCTCTTCAGAAGTACTACAGTCTTTCCTTGATCAGTGTTTCAACGACTGTCGGATCAGCCAGCGTAGTGGTGTCACCGATGTCGTCAATCTGACCTGCTGCAATCCTCTTGAGAATCCTGCGCATGATCTTGCCGGAGCGAGTCTTTGGTAGTGCATCAGCGAACTGGATTTTCTCAGGAGTTGCAATTGGACCAATCTCTGAGCGCACATGGTTCCTGAGCTCTTTCTTCAAGGCATCAGTCTTCTCAATTCCGAGTTTCAGGGTGGCGAAGACATAGATGCTCTCGCCTTTGATCTCATGCGGGAATCCAACTACAGCGCACTCTGCGACTGCAGGATGCTTGACAAGAGCGCTCTCAATCTCGGCAGTACCAAGTCTATGACCAGACACCTTGAGCACGTCGTCGATTCGACCCATGACAAAGTAGTAGCCATCCTCATTGAAGCGGCCACCGTCACCAGTCATGTACATTGGGCGACCTGTGTCGGGGTCCTTGTACTGTACCCAGTAGGTGTTTTTGAACCTCTCATGGTCTCCGTAGACTGTCCTCATCAGACCAGGCCATGGGTCACGGATACAGATGTAACCACCCTCGTTGGCGTTAACCGGTTGCCCACCCTCATCAACTATTACCGGTTTCACACCGAAGAATGGTTGAGTTGTGCTACCAGGGATAGTAGCAGTCGCGCCAGGCAGGGGAGTGAATATCACACCGCCGGTTTCAGTCTGCCAGTAGGTATCGACAATTGGGCACTTCTCCTTGCCAATCTGTTCATAGTACCACATCCAAGCCTCAGGGTTGATCGGTTCACCCACCGTTCCGAGCAGGTTGAGCGAACTCAGGTCATGCTTCTTCACTGGGTCCTCACCGAACCTCATCAGAGCTCTGATAGCGGTTGGAGCAGTGTAGAACTGATTGACTTTCCAGCGCTCGACCTCCAGCCAAAAGCGGTCGTTCTCGGGGTACGTAGGAGTGCCTTCGAACATCATGCTTGTAGCGCCTGCGGAGAGTGGACCATAGACAATGTAGGAGTGACCGGTGATCCAGCCAATGTCAGCAGTGCACCAGTAGACATCGCCGGGATGCCAGTCGAAGATTGTCTTGAAGGTGTAGGTCGTGTAGGTCATGTACCCACCAACAGTGTGCAAAACACCCTTTGGCTTGCCAGTTGATCCTGAGGTGTAGAGAATGAACAACGGGTCTTCAGCGTTCAGCCACTCAGGTTCACATTTGTCATCGACCTTTGCGTACTCCTCATGGTACCAGACGTCTCTGGAATCATCCCAAGGAGTATCCTCAACTCCCATCCTCTGCACAACGAGCACTTTCTCGACAATTGAAATGTCCTCGAGTGCCTTGTCAGCATTCTTCTTCTGTGGGACTATCTTGCCATTTCTGTAGTAAGCATCAGCTGTGATGAGGAGCTTGCTCTGACAGTCCTCAATCCTGTCTTTCAATGAGTCAGCAGTGAAACCACCGAAGACAATGCTGTGAACAGCGCCTATCCTTGCACAGGCCAGCATGATGATAGCCAACTCCGGAATCATTGGCATGTAGATAGTTACGGCATCGCCTCTCTTCAGACCGAGGTTCTTCAGCACATTGGCTGCCTTGTTGACTTCGCTAAGAAGCTCCTTGTAGGTATAGGTCCTGGACTCATCCAGTGGGTCACCTTGCCAGATGAGAGCAACCTGGTCACCGTTCTGCCGTTCTACATGCTTGTCCAGACAATTGTAGGCCATGTTTGTGACACCGTCTTCGAACCATGTGAATCGAATGTCGTCAATGTCCTTCCATTCGAAGCCCTTGGTAGGCTCCTTCTTCCAGTAGATTTCATCTTTCGTAATCTTAAGCCAGAACTCATCGGGATTCTTGATGGACTCCTTCCAGAGCTTCATTCTCTCCTCGTGGCTCTTGATATAGGCCTTCTCGACGAAGCTCTCTGGAGGCGGGAATCGCCGCTCCTCGTGGCTCGTGACAGTGATCTTCTTCTCTTCAGCCATGGAATTATCACCATAAGCAATGTTGCTTTGGTTGTCCGCGCGAGGTCACACCCTTAAGAAGATTTGCCAATAGTTGCGTATTTGGGAGGTATTGGCGGAATGTCGAATCACGAAAATAAAGCGTGAGGCCGTTGAGGAAAAAGAAACTGAGAGAGGCCAAAGACGTATGTCCTTGACCTCAATTCGAATGGTTGGTGTTATTGAGATGGCTTGCGCATGAACTTCAGAACCATTGTGAAAATCACAGCAATGATTGCGAGTATGCCAGTGACCACAAAAGCCATGAAATAGGATCCAGTTGCATCAACAATTGGACCAGCAACAAAAGCGCCGGTTATGCCTGCAATACCGTAGGCAGTGAACATCACACCATAGTTCTTGCCAACATTCTTGGAGCCCCAGAAGTCAGCAGTCGCTGATGGAAACAGTGCGAAGTTACCACCGAAGCAAAAGCCTACAAGAGAGGCAATGAGCATGACTGCAACCCAGTCAACAGCTAGGGTTGTGATGTATGCAAATGTAAACATACCAATGGCTAGAACTAGGAACATTGTAGCCATGGTATTAGCTCGCCCAAGTTTGTCTGAAACTGCACCCCAGACGATTCTGCCTGCTGCGTTCAGTAGACTCATGACACCAACAATGACAGCTGCAAATGTTGCACCTCCCACCGGATCAACCTCTAAAGCTGCACTCTTCACATTTCCGAGTGTCATGAGACCGGCAGTGGCTGCAAACACAAACATGAGCCATAATAGCCAGAAGCTTGCTGTTCTAATCATCTCACCCGGCAGGACATCAAGACCCTTTCCATCAGCGGTAGTTGTCGGGGGCGTGTAACCAGCAGGAAGCCAGCCTTCTGGAGGATTCGTAAGGACCTGAGCACCAAGAACCACCAGAACAAGATAGATTACACCTAGAATCAGGAAGGGTGACCCTACCTGTTGAGTTGTTGGAACATTGAACAGACCAAGCAAGAACTCTTCAACGTAGCCAAAAACAAGTGCACCGCCTCCAAAGCCAGCAACTGCAATACCGGTGATTGTGCCCTTCTTATCTGGGAACCACTTTACAAGTGCTGCAATAGGACATACATAAGCAAAACCAATTCCAGCCCCACCAATGATTCCGTAGGTGATAATGAGCCAGAGAGTTCCAATCATCTCGTTACCAGCTGCTACTATATCAACCATGAAAGCCAGAATATAGCCTGCACCTAGAAGCACACCGCCGACAGTGGCGACCTTTCGTGGGCCAATCCTATCCTGCCATCTTCCCGCAAATATCATGAATAAAGCAAAAGAAGCAAGTCCGGCTGCAAATGGTAGCTGGGTAAAGAACGCAGACCACGTATATGCACCGCCTCTAAGTGCTGTTTGGAAGAAAGACCAGGCGTAGATTGAACCTAGACATAATTGAACTATGATTGCACCAAGAATCACCAGATTCCTGTTTCCAACCTCTTCTTGAGACATCAGAGAATTCACCTGAATAATTGTCGAGTCTTGTGCCGTCGCGCGAGGCTACTAACTGATAAGGTTTCTTACATGACACTTGCAACAGGATTCATTGTCTGTTTGCAAACGCCTATATGCAATCATAATCGGCATCGCCCCATTGAAAAGAGGGATTACAATGTCTGGAGCCAGATGGGACGAGAAGTACAAGAAGAAGATACTTTCATCCAGGGAGGCCATCAAGAAGATCAAGAGAGGGACTCGCATTTTCCTGGGAACAGGATGTGGTGTGCCATACCATCTGGTGCAGGAGTTAGCAACTCATGCTAACCAGATGTCGGACAATGAGATAGTCCATCTGTTGACTCTAGGCGACACACCTTCCGCAGACCCGAAGTTTCAGGCACATTTCAGGCATAACACCTTCTTCGTATCAGAGAACATCCGTGAGGCAGTTTCAGAGGGCCGAGCTGACTACTCCCCAATCATGCTCTCTGATATTCCCCGTCTCTTTCGGACCAAGAGAATGCCTCTAGATGTTGCATTGATTCAGATCAGCCCACCTGATGAGCATGGGTTCAGCTCATTGGGCATCTCGGTTGACATCACAAAATCCGCTGCAGAGAGTGCAGACCTTGTCATAGCTCAAGTCAATGGTAAAATGCCAGTCACCCACGGAGATTCATTCATTGATATCAGGGATATCGATTATCTGGTTCCATTCAATGAACCTCTGAGAGAGTTCGAGTCACATGAGGGTGATGAAACCATAGACCTGATTGGCTCCTATGTAGCTCGACTCATTGAGAATGAGTCTACTCTGGAGCTAGGAATAGGTGCTCTGCCGCAAGCTGTCTGTAAGAATCTGCAAGAAACTGGTGTCAAAGACATAGGAATCCACACTGAGATGTTTAGCGACAGTCTAATTCCTCTGATTGAGAGTGGAGTTGTTACGAACAAGAAGAAGAGCATTCACAAAGGGCAAGTCATCGCAAGTTTTGCCATGGGAACAAAGCTACTCTACGACTACATTAACAATAATCCAATGTTCCACTTTCATGACACAGCCTACGTCAATGACCCATATGTCATAGGTCAGAACAAAAAGATGATAGCTATCAATTCAGCTCTTGAGATTGACCTGACGGGGCAGGTGTGCGCAGACTCGATTGGTCATAAGTTCTACAGTGGGATTGGCGGACAAGTAGACTTCATCCGTGGAGCGTCGAGATCGCCAGGCGGGAAAGCTATTATCTGTATGCAGTCAACAGCCATGGATGGCAAGGTTTCACGGATTGTGCCCCGGCTGAGTGAAGGGGCAGGCGTGGTCACGACACGAGGAGATGTTGATGTCGTTATAACTGAGTTTGGTCTAGCTATATTGCACGGCAAGACCATTAGAGAACGAGTGCTATCACTGATCGCAGTTGCACATCCCGACTTCAGGAATGAGTTGCTTGACGCGGCAAAGAAGATGCA
The DNA here is from genome assembly GCA_048882485.1 of Candidatus Thorarchaeota archaeon. Classification (GTDB taxonomy): domain Archaea; phylum Asgardarchaeota; class Thorarchaeia; order Thorarchaeales; family Thorarchaeaceae; genus SMTZ1-83. The sequence goes on along the minus strand of JBHLRP010000014.1, from coordinate 61,926 downwards.
CTATGTGTTCGAGGATCAGGTACCATTTCAAGTGAAAGGAACTTACTTCCCAACAGAATACGAGTATCAAGAATCGTTCAAGGGTGTCGAGGGACCTATCAATGTCCGCTTTAGACTCACTCGGCCCGACGATTCCGACAGGATAAAAGATCTATTCTATGGCCTCTCAGAAGAGAGCATATACTTCAGGTTCTTGACGCCTCTAAGGAGTCTACCCAGACGCACCTTGCAAGACTTCTATGATGTAGATGCCGACCGGGATGTTTCAATTGTGGCAGTTATCAGTCCGGACACTGAAGGTGAAGCAGAGAGAATCATAGGAGCAGGGAGGTATTTGCTCAATAGAAGCACCAATGAGGCTGAGTTTGCACTACTTGTTCGAGATGAGTATCAAGGAATTGGAATTGGGAGTTTCATGCTAACTCATCTAATGAGGATTGCCAAGAGCAAAGGCGTAGAAGCCTTTGTTGCTTTCGTGCACCCGAAGAATCAGCCTATGATTAGATTCCTGCATAAGACAGGCAAAATAGTTGAGAGTCATCTTAGCATTCAGGACGACGAGTATACCTTCAAGCTCAAACTCTAATCTCCTTAGCCTGTTGGAAATCTCTATATGCCCCGTAAGACCTTGAAGCCAGCAATCCAGAGGCGAGATGTATGGCCTGTGAGGAATGGACTGACAAGTACAAGGACAAGATGCTGTCAGCGGACCAAGCCATAAAGAAAATCAAGCGAGGTACGCGTATCTTCCTTGGAACAGGCTGTGGAGTACCGTTCCATCTAATGCAGGAGCTGGCAAAGAACGCACCCAAGATGGCAGACAATGAGATAATCCACATGATTACTCTAGGCGACACGCCCTCTGCAGACCCACATTTTCAGGAACATTTCAGACACAATACCTTCTTTGTTTCAGACAATATACGCTCAGCAGTATACGAGGGCAGAGCGGACTACACTCCCACTCATCTCTCAGACATCCCTAGGTTCTTCAGCTCAAAGAGGATTCCATTGGATGTAGCTCTGATTCAAGTCAGCCCTCCTGACGAACATGGGTACTGCTCTCTGGGTATATCGGTCGACATCACAAGGTCGGCCGCTGAAAATGCAGACTTAGTGATTGCTCAGGTCAATGAGAATGTGCCAGTCACCCACGGTGACTCGTTCTTTCATATCCGTGACATTGACCATCTTGTATGTCATAATGAACCATTAAGGGAGTACAAGCCCGAGGAAACAGATGAGAAAAGTGACCTCATAGGGAGCTATGTGGCGAGGCTAATCGAGAATGAATCAACTATGGAGCTGGGGATAGGAAGGCTTCAGAGATCTGTCGTCAAACATCTGTTAGAATCCGATGTGAAGGATTTGGGGATTCATACTGAGCGATTCGGAGATTCCATCATCGATTTGATTGAAAGTGGAATTGTGACCAATAAAAGGAAGAGTATCAACCGGGGGAAAATCACCACAAGCTTCGCGATGGGCACACAGAAACTCTATGACTATGTTGACAATAACCCGATGTTTGAGTTTCGAGAAACATCGTATGTCAACAATCCATCCATTATTGCACAAAACCACAAGATGGTGGCTATCAACTCAGCTTTAGAAGTGGACTTAACGGGGCAGGTGTGCTCTGACTCTATAGGTCACAGGTTTTACAGTGGAATCGGGGGGCAAGTGGACTTCATCAGAGGAGCATCCATGTCACCTGGTGGAAAGGCCATCATATGCATGACATCTACTGCATTGGATGGCGCTGTTTCAAGGATTGTGCCACGTCTAAGTGAGGGAGCAGGAGTAGTAACAACACGTGGTGACGTCGAAGTAGTCATCACTGAGTATGGACAAGCAACTCTCAGAGGAAGGACCATCCGCGAGCGTGTGTTATCGCTCATTGCCATCGCACATCCCAAGTTCCGGAACGACCTGCTTGAAGCGGCGAAAGAGATGCGTTATGTATTCTCAGACCAAATCCCGTTTCAGGTAAAAGGCACATACTTCCCCCTTGAATATGAGGTGCACGAAACCTTCGAGGGACCTGAAGGCGAGATCGATGTTCGGTTCAGATTGATCAGACCTGATGACACGGATAGAATCAAGGAGCTATTCTATGACCTGAGCGAAGAATCAATCTTCTTCAGATTCCTTACACATCTTGAGAGCCTCCAAAGGCAGACATTGCAAGACTTTTACAACGTAGACCAGTCAAGAGACATCAGCATAGTGGCAACAATCTGTTGTGATGATGAAGGCACCACTGAGAAGATAATTGGTGCGGGAAGATATCTTCTTGACTGGCACAAGAATGAGGCTGAGTTTGCCATTCTCATCCAAGATGACTACCAAAAGAGGGGTATTGGAACATTCCTGCTTTCTCACTTGATGCGAATAGCAAAGAGCAAAGGTGTGAAGGCTTTCATTGCTTATGTGCATCCAAAGAATCAGCCTATGATCAGGTTTCTGCAGAAGTTCGGCCTATCAATGACTTTGGAGAGCTATCCCAATATCCAAGAGAATGAGTATGTCTTCAAATTGATCCTCTAGAGCCTCATGAGAGGTCAGCAAGAGTGATTCGTGTCACAGGGCCAGACTCAAGATTCATTGGTCTGAAACCCTTGTGAATGCTTTCAACCCAGCTGTCTAATTCGCCTCTATCCCTAAGACCCTCCATTCTTGCCACAGGCTGACCCTTCTTAAATGCTATCACAAGTGGCACACCAACCACATCAAAGGCCTCGGCTGCTTCTGTGACTTGGTCGACATTGATCTTGGCGAAGTATACCTTTGACTTGTAGTCACTGGCAAGCTCGTTCAAGATTGGTGCAAGCTGCCTGCAATAGGGGCAGGTAGTGGTATAGAACTCAATGATTGCAGTGGAAGGCCTTCTCAGGGCGTCCATGTAGCTGCTGTCGGATAGCTCATTAAGCGTGCCGTTTGCCAAGGGTTCATCAGCTTTCTTCTCCAAAGCAGTTTCAAGACGCTTTGATAATGCATCAATACCCTGGTTTTTTTCCAACATTCTTCAGCCTCAACTAATTCCGCTTCGCGGCGAAGCACATGAGTCTTTAGCAATAGGAAATTCGGCAGAGCCGGAAAGTGCTAATACACCCTTTCACTGTGAGAATTATTGTGGAGAGATGAATAAATGAAAGAGAGGCTCCTGAAAGCAGGAACAGTGATTGTTGGTGATGGGACTGCGGCAAAAGATATGTCCATCCTTATTCAAGAAAACAGGATCGCGAAGATTGGTACTGATGTAGCAGGTTCTGGAATTGAAGTATTAGACTTTTCAGACCGTGTCATTATGCCGGGGATTATTGATACGCACATTCATGTGTGCCATGATGGGGCCAATCCCGATCCCGCCGAGATCAAGAAACACTCTGATGAGTTCTTAGCTATTCGAGGAGCCAAATTCACGGAGCAATTGCTGAATGCTGGGGTCACAACGGCTGGAGATGCTGCAGGAAGAAGCGAAGTGCCGTTTGCAGTGAAGAACGCGATAAAGAATGGCTATGTGAAGGGACCACGATTACTAGTCTGTGGGAGAATGATCACAATTTCCGCAGGAAGAGGGGATTATGGCGGGAGTAATGAGGCCAACGGTCCAGACGATGTGAGAAGAGCAACACGCGAAGAGCTTGGTCGTGGAGCTGATTTCATTAAACTAGCAGCCACAGGGGCAATCTCTGCAGAGGGACAGGACAGCTTTACCACACAGTTCAATCAGGATGAATTGCAGGCTGCAACAGAAGAGGCGCACAAGTTGGGCAAGAAAACCCATGCTCACGCATATGGTGAGCCCGGCGGCGTCAACACGATACTAGCTGGAGTAGATGTCATTGTTCATGGACATCCTATGACTGAGAATACTATTGAACTAGCCAAGAAGCACGGTACTCAGTTCATGCCAACGCTCGCAACCTACTACGAATCCCTCCAGCATCATGATGAGGGGCAGCTTCCTGAATTCATGATTCGAAAGGAGAGGGAACTCTTTCCACTCATCGAGGAAGGGTTCAGGAATTCAGTAGATGCTGGACTTGAGATTGTCCTGGGGACAGACTCTGGTATGCCTTACACTCCATTTGGTCCATCATCGATGGAAGAAATGAAACTCATGGTTCGTCTTGGTGGAATGCGCGAGATGGATGCGATTGTAGCTGGAACGAAGAATGCAGCTAAATCGCTTAGCATAGACAAGTATGTTGGAACCATTGAAGTTGGCAAATCCGCAGATCTGCTTGTGTTGGAGAGTGGACTGGACCCATTGAAGGACATTGCACGTCTACAGAACCCTGATTCAGTGGAGCTGGTGATTCTTGAGGGTAAGACAGCGGTCCAGCACTGAAACTCACATGTAGCTATGTCGAATCTGTCCGGGTCGTCCATCCACGTGGATGATTTCTAGGAATGCAGTAACAAAGTCATTTGGGAACTCATAGCCATCTGCAAGGATCATCTCTCTAAGATTCTTCAGGACAGCACCTACAGTTTCAACGGATGGATTGTCTATTGCATCACAGAATATCGTGTAGGTCTCATCGGTGATTCCAAGTCGCTTTGCATGTGGAGTCCACCACTTCAAAGGAGGGGTCCACGACTTCTTTATGGTGAACCAGAGATTGACTGCAGCAACAATTGAGCGATACAGGTTCAGCTTGGAGTCATGTGTAAGCCCCCGGTCGTTGTCGATTCGGCCAGCACCGTAAGACCCCACAGCCAGGGCGAACTTGTTCTTCAAGCGCTCTTCATGCTCCTCCTCAGGATACCTAGCTAGCTTCTGTCTCCATTCATCTAGCTTACCTGAGGGATCATAGATCACAACCCCCTCGGCATAGGGGGAATGGTCGATATCTAGAGGAGACTCAAGCTGCTGTTCAAACCATGCATCTGAGATTGGAGAGAAGTCAATGACCAATCTCTTCGGCTCAACGGACTCGTCAAATTCTAGCCAAATCGTGTCCTTCACTTCTAAGCTGCTATAGTAGTCGTCTGTGACATAGACTAATGCGTCCCAATCTGTCTTGGGTTCGCCAAAGCCTGTCGCTCGGCTCCCCCATAACATGATTCCCAGGACATGAGGCTCCTTGATTAGCTCCTTGACCCTCTTACGTGCCATTGGATCGTCTATCTCTTCAATGCTCCTTGCAATGTCAATGCTGTCCTCTGTCAAGGAATGACACCGAGGCTGAGGGAATTGATTCACAATTAAAGACTGTCTGTCAGCGCTGTATCATTGCGCCTTATCAGGTGCAGGTCTATTTGGTGGCAGATGACCTATTCGGATTCGGCGATAATAGATGGCAAGAAACAATGGTGGGCCCGGGGTGACACTCAGTCACGGTCGCAATGTACCGTGGCTTTTGAACACCCGACATCCGCCTTATCAGAGCGGCGCAATAACCAGGCTATGCCACGGGCCCCGCGCTTTAGTCTGCACATGGGTCTGGATAAAAACATATTGGCCGAGAACCATCGACAGTAACAGAAAAAACCTGGATTAGTTTTGATTAGCCAAGAACTTCAGGGACAACTTCTTTGATATGAGTTAGGGATTCTTCAACCTCCTCAGTGGTCAACTCGAATATGAAGGGCCCCTTGAAATCGTCTTTCTTCAGCTCGAGGAGAAAGTCCCTGGCAGGTAGTTCTCCTTTACCAATAACAAGATGATCTTCATACTTCCCTGGAGTTTTGGTATCGATGCCATCATTGAGATGTACTTCGACTATTCTATCCCGATGCTGCTTATAGAAGTCGAGGACTGATTCATCCCCTGACTGTTTTGTAAGTGCATGTCCAGTGTCAAAACAGATTCCTGTGTTGTATTCGTCCACTATGTCGCGAGTGAACTCGAATGGAAACTCGACATTCTCGATAGCCAGCTTTCGTGGGTCTACCTCTGTCTTGCTGATGATTTCCTCCACACTCTTCATCGAAAACTCAGTCATGTATCCAGAAACAAGAAGGTTCACGGGTTCAGAAGTGTTGTTCCTTAGAAATTCTGCGGCCAGTGAGCCAGATGTGTGGAGGACATAGGCCTCAGGTTCCAGTGGCCTTGAAATCTTGATTGAGTTGCAGATGCTCTCAATGCCGCCCGACCTGATGAAGGGATTGAAAGAAGCCAGCTCGATTGACCAGATTGGCAGATGAACTGTATACGATATTCCAAGCTCATCCTTCAGGTCAGCAAGCCGAGAGATGATCTCAGGTGTGATAGACCCGGGCACCATGTGCTCCATTTCAATTGTGAACTCGATTACTTCGATGTGTTCTATCGCCACGACTTCCCTGACAATGTCTACTAGATTAATGCGGAAGAAGTCTGGAACGCCGTTTGCTATGATTTTCTGTACTGCTGGCAGGAACTCGATTGCGACGGCTCCAAACCGCAACTTGATAGACTCACCTCATCCTAATATGAACACAAACCAAGCGTTTGCGGCTGCAATCAACGGGAGGAATAGAGTTGCTGTCAGTGTGATCACGACTAGTAATGTATTGATGGATGGTCCTGCTGTGTCCTTGAAGGGGTCGCCTACCATATCGCCCGTGACACTCGTGTCATGAACTCGATGCCAGTCTTCAGTCCCCTTCTCGTATTTTGTGTACTCAGGTGACTCTATGATCTTCTTGGTATTGTCCCAGGCTCCTCCTGCATTGTCCATCAGGAGTGCCATTATCAGACCAGACATGACAGCACCGCCTAGATAGCCTGCAAGTGCTTCTAGTCCAAGAAACACACCCGATGCTATGGTGACTAGTATAGCAATCAGTGTACCAGGCATTAGCTCTCTTATTGCACCCGAGGTTGCTATTGAGATGCATGCGTCGTAGTCAGGTTGGGAAGTGCCCTCGAGGATGCCGGGGTCCTCTCTAAACTGTCTGCGTATCTCTGTAATCATCCGCTCAGAGTTCCGCTCCACACCAAGAATCAGTATTGCTGAGAAAGTAACAGGAACTAATGCACCAATTAGTGCGCCAGCTAACACCACAGGCGCTGCAAGATTCACATCGGTCAATGCCGCTACACCAGGAATGCGGAGTGTTTCAGTGGACTCAAGGAAGGCTGCAAAAAGAGCAAGAACTGAAACAGCTGACGCACCAATGGCAAACCCCTTTGTGATTGCCTTGGTGGTGTTGCCGCTGGCATCCAGTTTGTCACAGACAATAATCGCCTCCTCAGGTGCCTGAGCTTGTTCAATAACACCTCGTGCATTATCTACGATGGGTCCATACGCATCCGAGCTCATAATCATTCCATTAGTTGACAACAGGCCAACCGCCGCAATCGCTACGCAGTATATTCCGTTCTCCCACATCACTGGACCTAGGGTTGTCGCTCCCGATCCAAGCAGGAATGAAACCACCATGGCAGCGCCAATACCAACCACAGATGGAACTGCACTCAGCAGCCCATATGCGTAGCCTGACAGAATCAGATTTGCAGAACTCTTGTCTGCGGACTCGACCATTTTCTGTACAGGGGTGAAACCACCAAGCCCTCGGTCGCTAGTAAACACATCACTTGTAAAGCCGATGAATACACCGGCAAGAAGACCGACAATTGCTGCCAGTGCGATTGTAAGGTCGAGCTGTAGAAGCAGTACCATTGACACTGTAAAAATAGCAAACAGAATCGTCGTGATATAGGTCCCTCGGTTTAATGCAGGCCCTGGATCTTGATCTGGTTTCGCTCTGACCAAGAAGACGCCGATTACTGAAGCGATAGTCCCAAGTGCAGCAATCATGAGGGGCAATAGTCCAAATAACTGGACACCATCCATATGCAAGTCAATGCCAGCACCAAGAATTGCGGCTGCTAGAATAGCAGCTACATTGCTGTCGTACAGATCTGCTCCAGTCCCAGCTACGTCTCCAACATTATCACCAACCGCGTCAGCAACAGCAGCAGGATTTCTTGGGTCATCTTCAGGAATATGATGTTCTATCTTGCCAACAAGATCTGCTGATAAGTCGGCTGTTTTTGTGTATATGCCACCACCAGCTTTCGCGAACAGAGCCACTGTGCTAGCTCCAAATGAGAAGCCTGTTATAATCTCCCAGAGACCAACCGCGGGCTCTAAGCCAAGTGCATCAAAGACCTCCACAGGAATAACAGTATTCCAGAGCAGGTATAATGCTCCTAGTCCAACTAGTGCTATTCCAGCAATCATCAGGCCCATTACGGATCCAGCCCGGAATGCAACTTTGAAGGCAGGTCCAAGCCCTCCAGACTCGGCGGCTGCAGCTGTCCGACGGTTTGCCTTAGTGGCAACTACTATTCCAACATATCCTGCAGCCATGCTGGCTCCTGAGCCAAGAATGTAGGAAATAGCAATTTGTATGCCGAAGTCTCGAAATAGAATTGCGATGAGTATCGCAAGAATGAGGGTGAATATCGTGAGAATTCTGTATTGGACATTGATGAAAGAGTAGGCGCCTTCTTCAACTAAGGCACTGACCTCGCGCATTTTTTCGCTGCCTTGGTCTTCCTTCTTGACCTGATAGTAGATGAAGAAGGCAACAAGTATTGATAGCACACCCGATGCAATACTTGTTCCTAAGAAAAGTGGGGCCGACATTTTGTATGCTCCTTGTTTTTCGTGAAATGTCCTGTATATAGACTCTCCTCTATTCGCAGTACAAATAGATTCAAAGACTAGAGTTTTCGAAGCTGGTGGTTCTCAATAGCTGGGTCAAGCTCCAAGACTTCAACCTTCAGCATCTTGTCACCTTGCCGTATCTGCTTGACGACATCAAAGCCTTCGACTGTCTGGCCAAACACCGTGTGCTTTCCATCGAGATGCTTGCAGTTATTGCCATTCAGGACTATAAAGAACTGTGACCCGCCTGTGTCACGTCCTGCATGAGCCATGGAAAAAGCCCCATCATTGTGTTTCTGTCTATGCCCGGTTGTTTCACAGGGAATCCTATACCCTGGACCGCCTGAACCAGTTCCTGTTGGGTCACCACCCTGAATCACAAAGTCAGGCACAACGCGATGAAACATGAGACCGTCATAATAGCCACTTTGAGCTAAGGTGACAAAGTTCTTGACAGTATTGATGGCGTCATCTGACCAAAACTCAGCGACTATGTCACCCTTGTTTGTTTGAATCTTAATCTTGGTTGCCAAAGAAATCACCATAACAATTACTAGCCAGCCTTGCTGCCAGTTATTTTTCCGCAATAGGACCCCCTCTTAGAGGTTGCGAATTGGTCATTGGCATGATGCTCATCATTCTTAAGCACACCAAACGACTCCCTCGCGGTCATGATAGTAGAGAAGGAGTACAAAGAAGGTAGAATCACCTTCGTTAGCGCTGATGTGGACTATTATAGTGAGAATAAGAAACAACCAACTGCTGACATGCCAGTCTTCATGAATCCACGCATGCGCCTCAATCGTGACTTCTCTGTTCTCTTTCTCGCCGCGTATCTAGATGAGAATCAAATAGAGCTGATGTGTGAGCCGCTTGCAGGATGCGGTGTCAGAACGCTCCGCTATCTGAAAGAATGCCAAGGGTCATTTGATGCATTGATGTTCGATGCAAATCCAAATGCCGTTGATACCATCAAGAGAAACATACAGCTTCTAGGACTCTCCGAGAGGGCTAGGGTAAAGCATGGAGATGCCAAGGTCCTTCTACTGACTGAATCGAGAGAGAAGAGATTCGACTATGTGGATGTCGATCCATTTGGAACGCCTGCTCCATACATGAATGCGGCAATTCAATCAATGAGCCCTAAAGGAGGGCTTCTTGCCCTCACGGCTACTGATATGGCATCACTCTATGGTGTCTATCCTAGAGTGGCTCTCAGGAAATATGGTGGCCTCTCGACTAGGACTCCATTCTCACACGAGCTCGCTGTGAGACTTGTGATTGGGCATTCTTTCAACGTCGCAGGAGCTAATGATTACTCGGTCACACCACTTGCGGTTCTTAGTACCGATCATTACATCAGAATCTGGCTCCAGATTAGAGCTGCCAGAGATGAAGCGAATCGCCAGGTAGATGACATGGGATTAGTCATGTATTGTCCGGAGTGCATGTATGCTGAAATCATTCCTTTGAGATCTAGACAGGAATACGGCAAAATCGAGCATCAGAAGGATGATTGTGCCGGGAAGCTTGTCACGGCTGGCCCGCTCTGGATAGGCAGTCTCTACGATGCAGACATCCTGGCCGCTGCGGAACGGATTGTTCCAAGAATGGAGGATGTGTTTGAGAAACGAGTTAAAAAGATGCTAAGGATGATGATTGATGAGAGTGTGTTGGATACTCATCCGTTTATTGACATCCACGCACTCTGTGACCTACATAACCTCGTACCTCCGAAGCTCGCAGAGATCATCTCCGCACTTAGAGAGAAAGGAAATCTTGCTGAGCGGACTCATTTCAGACCTACGGCGATACGAACGAATGCTGCAATCAGAGAAGTGACTGAGATTGTGGCCGCCCTTTCAGGAGGGAAGTAAACGTGCCTAGACCAAAGAAACCCCGGACAAAGGAGCACTATTACAAGTCTGCGAAGGCTCACGGATACAGGGCCAGAAGCGCGTATAAGCTTAGACAGATAGCACAAAAGCACAAGCTGCTTGACGGTGTTGATACTGTGGTTGAACTCTGTAGTAGTCCGGGCGGATGGACTCAAGTACTTCGAGAGATGGACCGTGGTCTGGAAATTGTGGCTGTCGACCTCAATCCAATGGCTCCAATTGAAGGAGTCACCTTCATTCAAGGGGATATCTTAGAACCGAAGATATTGGACCAGATCAAGGCTGCAACCCGTGGAACTGTTGATCTGGTCATATCCGACTGTGCCCCGAAGGTTTCTGGAAACTGGGACTTGGACGTCTTCAGACAACTCTCATTGGCTGAGGGTACTCTGGACATAGGATTGAAGCTATTGGGTTCTAAGGGAAAAGTACTCACAAAGGTCTTCCAAGGCAGTGGATTCCAAGAATTTCTTAAAGCAACCAAGAAGAAATACCGTTCTGTTAAACTGGTAAAACCTGCAGCATCACGCCAGAGCAGTGCGGAGATCTATCTAGTTGCGATAGGACCAATAGGACAGCCAGATGATGAAACTAGGGACTAATTCGCCTGTGTACTGATCATCCACTCTTCAATTTCCCTACAGCTAACAGGCGAGTCAGGCTGTCTGACACCACATCTACTAATCTTCAGACAATGAAAACAGGGACAACCGTTCATATCGGACAGACTACCATGGTCAGCCTCATCGCTGAAGTCCGCTTTCAGCATATACTTCTCTTCCTTTTGTTCTAGTTTCTGCACTTTGATTAGCCCCTTTGTCACAAGTTGCTCGATCTTATCGGTCAATTTTATTGGTTTTACACCAAGGCTAGTCGCTAGTTCATTGATGAGAAGTCCCCTCTCCCCTACGGCTCTTAGAGCGTCCAGAATTGGGTCCATATCATCGTTCATTGAGATGACCTTTGGCTAACACATGGCAACACTCGACATTCAACACGGATTGATATTTAAATTTCGGAAGAGGCTCCACATTAATGACAATTAATGTACAGAAGTGTACATTATTTTGAGCGTTTATAGAGGTATAAAACCTGGCCTACAAGCTTCTCTGCGCTCTTCTTGTCCAAGGGTCGAACAGCCACATATGGTGTTTTTACAGGTCCAAACACATCAACGATGGTTCCAATCTTCTCGGCTTTTTTATTCACAACGACGGACCTGTCGCCCATAGCAGGAGTCTTGTCTGTTTTGAGGATTAGAGACCCCCGTTTGGAAACATGCAACACTTTTCCGAGTCGTTTCATCAGAACCCTCCCGAGTCCTTATCAGAACTATCGCTTCTTGCCCTTTCGCTTCTTCTTGCTCTTCTTCTGCTCCGCCTCTTTTTTGGACGATTCACGCTGTGCAACTATACGTCTAACACCCTTGGCTAACATTAGCAGTAGCCGCTTCTTCTTGTGTCCTTCAGGATTCTCCAAGACCAAATAACCGCTCGCACTACTCCAATTGCGAGGATATTGCTTGTTTGGCTCCAACTCATACTCAAAGCCTGCAGATTCTGCAGCCTTTTGGAGGGTTTCAACTGTGAGCTCAGGTGCGCCAAGGTTCTTTGGCACCCTTCGTCCTTGTGCTCTACTTAAGTTGGAATCCAAGTATGCTGGCCAAACAATGACCATTCCATCGCGTTTCCTCATTACTGCGAGATTCTCCTTAGTTCCGCGGACAGGCGCTCACAGGACCAGTGTTCTTTTTACCTTTACCATTCCACGATGGATGGACAAAGACCTTCATAAGAGCGAACGGTCTGCTCAAGAATCAAGGAGCTGTTCGGATATTGGCAAGGAAAAGCAAGGACGTCTACTTTTGCGAGATTGCAGACTTGGTATCATCGAGAAGCACTTGCCTAAGAAACCAAGTAGGAGCTGTTATTGTAAAGGAGTCACAGATTCTCAGTACGGGATACAATGGAGCGCCAAAAGGACTGAAGCATTGTGAAGAGGTTGGCTGTATGCGTGAGGAGCTTGGTGTCAAACCAGGTGAACGACATGAGCTGTGTCGGGGACTTCACGCAGAACAGAACGCCGTCGTTCAGGCCGCGTATCATGGTGTAAGTGTGAATGACGCTATGATATTCTGCACAACAAGACCCTGCAGTATTTGCACCAAGATTCTGATCAATGCAGGAATCAAAGAGATAGTGTACATCGAGCATTATGAGGACAAGCTTGCAGCCCAGCTTATTGATGAAGCAGGACTCAAAATAAGACAAGTCGAGATTCCTCGAAAATATGGGAGGAATTCTTCCAATTAGTATGCGCGCCAACTTTGGAGTAGGAACTGCTCTCTGGAAAGCTTAAAGTACGTCGTCAGTTGCACATCGCCCAATAACTGGAGCGGAAACTGATGGGAAGGCTGCACAATCTAATCAGCATCCATGACCTTGACCGGGAAACGATAGACAGGATTCTCAAGACTGCGGAGGAGATGGAGTCTGTTGCTGTCGATAGGTCAAACGAACTGAGTAACAAGATCATGGCGACACTCTTCTTTGAACCTTCAACTAGAACTCGGCTTTCATTTGAGAGTGCAATGATCAGACTAGGCGGTCGCGTTCTTGGATTTGCAGATGTTATCTCTTCATCAGCTGGAGGCAAGGGTGAAACTCTTGCAGATACCATCCGCACAGTTGAAAGATACGCAGACATCATTGTGATACGACACCCCTTAGATGGTTCGGCAAGAGTCGCAGCAGAGTTCTCAAGCGTCCCCATAGTCAATGCGGGCAGTGGTTCTGAAGAGCATCCGACGCAGGCCCTTCTCGACCTGTATTCCATCAAGAAGATAAAAGGCAAAATAGACGGTCTATCAATCTCGCTCTGCGGGGATTTGAGGTACGGCAGAACTGTTCATTCTCTCGGGATGGCACTCTCATACTATGATGTCAATGTCAAGCTGGCTGCTCCGCACACGTTAAGAATGAAACCAGCAATTGTTGAGGAAATGAAGAAGTCAGGCATAAAGGTCACCGAAGTCGAATCTGTTGAAGACGCCATTAGCGACGTGGATGTTGTCTATATGACGCGCATCCAGAAGGAACGCTTTCCTGATGTAAATGAGTATGACGAAGTTAGAGGCAAGTTCCGAATCACAGCTAACGACCTCAAACTAATGCGTGAGGACGCAATTGTCTTGCACCCCCTTCCTCGTGTGGATGAGCTATCTCCAGATATTGACAGCACTCCACATGCCAAATACTTCGATCAGGTATACAATGGTGTGGTCACTAGGATGGCCATTTTGAAAATGATACTTGGCTAATCTGGATCTATGCTGCGGAGTTCTCGAACAAGCACATCAATTGAGCTGATCTTACTAACCGCGAGAGGAATTCTCATTTGCTCTGAGAGCTCAAGCGCAAGTCTATCAACCTCATCTACGCCATGAAGGATTACTAGAGTTGGCTTGAACTCTTGAGATTTAATCGCAATCATTGGAGCGCGCCCGGTATTTGCCTTTGTAAATATCAGGCATCGTTCAGTTGTAGCACCAAAGAGCTTCAAGAACCCTTCACTGCTAAGCTCTTTCACAGCCCTCTCAACATCAACCAAAGTGTATCCATAGATTTCTTTCTGTAACAGATTCATCCCAGTTTTGACACTGCATTTCAACCGCTTGCAGAAATCGTCCATAGTAATAGGAGAAAGAAAATCGCTCATGGCCAAGACTATGTTGAGGTCAACCAGACTTACATCCATGAGGCGAACAAATGCAGCAATCACTTGACCCCCATTACGTTCGTCAAGAGATATCAGTGCCATCACAAAACGCCGTATAGTTGATGTCCCCGGCGATTTCCTCCGCCCTGATTCATAATCACTGATGACACTCGGACTTATACCAATGTAGTCAGCAAGCTCGATCTGAGGAAGTCGAAAGCGTTCTCTCCAGACACGCATTGTTTGCCCAGGGTAATCAGACAATGCTATCTCGCCGGCAATGCGTCGTGCAAGTCTCTCTCTGACAGACGACTGCATTGACATAGCAAACCCTCTCATATTTCAGTGATAAGGATTTCGACTATTGCCGAAGTCGCTTCTAAAACATCCATCTGGAGAGAATCGAATCAAGTCTTCCAAAAATGGTGGGCCGGAGGAGATTCGAACTCCTGATCCCCTGGAAACTTGCTCGCAGACCCTAATGGTCAGCAAGTCCCAAACCAGGAATCATAGCCAAGCTAGACCACCGACCCTGTTGGTAGACGCAGGGTCCTTACTTTCGGTTATAAGAATAGCGGAGCCCACATTTTACTACAACTCAAGGATGATTCCCTGAAGTGATTCCAATCGGATAATATCATCTCCAATTGGGTGTGAGCCACTCAATGCAGAGAATAATATCTTGGGCGGAGCTTGCGGTTTCTTAACTGAAATGCTCTTCTTGGACATATTCAACCAGACCTGCACTGTCTGTTTGTCGAATTTCCGTTCAAAGGCGAGAACATTCTTTCGATTGGTCTGCGATTCAATCAAAATCAGTGTGCCTGAATGAAGTGCTGGCGTGTTTTTACGAAGATGCAATAATTCCTTGTAGAAATGAAGCAGTGATTCGCTATCTGCCTCTTCAATCTCTACATTGATTTCTTCGAAACCCGGTGCTATCGGTAGCCATGGGTCAGAGTCTTCTGGACAGAAGCCTGCATTTGGTGAGGCATCCCATTGCATTGGGGTTCTGCATTCATCCCGATTAAGAGTAATCCTCCTGCTTCTTGTCAGGAGATTAACAATAAACTGAGGAATCCTACTGAATTTCTTAGCAATAGGATCCTGTCCTCTCTTCAGCGGAATTTTGTGGCTGGGCATGCCAATCTCTTCACCGTAGTAGATGAAAGGAATTCCCCGGGCAGTCAGTTGTATCATGACATTGAGCTTTGCAAGTGCAATATCATTACGAATTTTACTGATTCTACGTGTCTGATCATGATTGGAAAATACCCATGTTGGTATGTATGGTTCGCGGAAGAATCGTTCATATTCTTCAATCAAGTTTCGCATTGCTTCTGCGGCTGGTTTGACATTGAGTGATTGGAATTGAAAAGTCAGGTGAAGGCCATCTGTTGTAGCATCCACAATCTCACCGGAATATTTCTTCAATACTTCGAGCGAGGACGTGACTTCTCCAACCAGGAATCGTTCAGGGTTGGAATATTCATCTGTGATACGTCTCAATTCCTTCACGAAGGCATAGTTCTCAGGGTGGTTGATCGTATGGATATTGTTTTGGAACATACTCCTCGCGTCTTCATCGGACGGTAAGAGAGAGAGCGCAAACGGATTATCCCTTAGCTGTTCATCCTCATAGATTGTATTGATGATGTCGAGGCGAAATCCATCCACTCCCTTATCCAACCAGAATCGCATTGTATCAAACATTTCTCTCTTGACCTCAGGATTACGATAATTGAGGTCTGGCTGAAAAGGAAGAAATTGAGCCCAATACCATTGGTCGGTCAGTTCATCATAATGCCATCCTGAACCACCCACCATCGCCTTCCAGTTATTCGGGGGCTTCTTGCCCCCTGGTTTTCGACCATCACGCCATATGTACCAATCACGCCTTGGATTCTCTCGGCTTGAACGGGATTCGAGGAACCATGGATGCTGGTCACTTGTGTGGTTGAGGACCATATCAAACACAACATACATGGCCCGATGGTGAATCTCCTGAATGAGTCTGTCACAATCAGCCATCGTGCCATATTCCGGTGCTATATTCCGGTAGTTGCTCACATCATACCCATGATCTGCTTGAGGACTTGAGAAGAATGGGGAGAACCAGATGGTTTCGACTCCTAGATTTTGCAGATAATCCAGCTTTGAGATTATACCAGGAATATCACCAATCCCATTACCTGTACTGTCTTTGAAACTGCGTGGATAGACCTGATATACGGTAGTCTTCTTCCACCACGGAAGGTTTCTGGGATTCTTCTCTCGCACTCAGGATTCCTCGTGTGTGCCAGACTATAACCCCCTCTTTTCTGTTCTTACTTCAGCCATATTGAAATCCTGATGAATTCGACATTTGGCGGGAAATTTTGCGTTTCAGTAATGAA
The DNA here is from genome assembly GCA_048882485.1 of Candidatus Thorarchaeota archaeon. Lineage (GTDB taxonomy): Archaea > Asgardarchaeota > Thorarchaeia > Thorarchaeales > Thorarchaeaceae > SMTZ1-83. The sequence continues at coordinate 45,303 of JBHLRP010000014.1, read as the reverse complement.
TAAGGTCATATATGGTCCTGCGGTAATCGATAGCGAGTAAGATGAGTCTACTTGGTCCAGACGATTTCGACCTAGACAGAAAAGGTCGCAAGAAGAAACTTGCAAAGGACCTAGCACCTTCTATCGCTAGGGAGGTTGAAAAGTGGCTGGACAGGGAGGACGATCCTGAGGCTTTTAGGAGAGTATCAGAATTGGTGGGTCCAGAAGAGGCCACCCGCCTGTTTGCTAGACGGCGAAAACAGAACAGAAAATCGAAACCTAAAGACCCTCTGCTCGAAGACCAATGAAGGGACTGCTTTGACAACAGACAGATACGAACTTGATGATAAGACACAGCAGAGCAACTTGAGAACAGCTTTGGCATTCATTCGTACGATAGACGCGGAGAAGAGAACCCACTTAGCTGAATTGCGAACGGGAATCGGTATATTGACAATACCAATGTCGCTCTTGACAATTCTGATTGCCACATCAAACTACTACTCAATCAACGAAGTCCTTCCTCTCATAACGGGGCTTGTTGTAGGTATAGCCATACTCCTACTTATCGGGGGCTATCTTGTAGTGGTCGCTCTGAGAGGAATCAGGGGAGATAACGTCCTTCGGGCATCGTGCGATGACCTCTCCTACTTGGTGGCAGAATACAATAACAATGATCATTAGAAGAAGTGGAGCCCCAGGAGGGATTTGAACCCTCGGCCTCCTCCTTACCAAGGAGGCGATCTAACCAGTCTGAGCTACTGAGGCATCCGTCCTGACAACCCTCCTAGAGCGATGTCATTTCGCAGTCCGCACTGAATTTGGACATAAAGCTTTCGACATGGAGAAGGGGTGTGTACTTATGTTTTTGTTATGCTCTATTTGAAAAGCTCATGAAGATGAATCTGATGCTCTCCTAGCTTTCCGCCATAATTGCCAGCTGTCATCTTTGTGATGCCAGGATGCTTGCAGACCTCTTCTATGGCGACCTTGGTCGCATTGGCCACTGCTTCTTTGGTTAGGCCATTGATTACTATCTCCTGCACGAACTCGCTGCCCTTGGGGACCATCGTATCCGGTACCAATGCACGTAATGTTGGACAGAATTTCTCGTTTGTCGACGCAAAGAGAACCTTGTATCGCGAAGATGGTTTAGATCCAGACCCCACAAGTCCTCCTGGGAATGGCGTGTAGGCGCCTTCAACCTTCTCAATGGCTTTGACCGCAGCTTTTCCACTCTCCATGCCGCTCTTTACATCCTTGCAAGTGTAGATAATATTGCCGCCGGCAACTCCCTTCACGCGGCCGAACATATTCTGCATGACGCAGGTCCCACTCATTCTTGGAATCAACCATAGAACTCTTCCATCGATTGGACCTTTCTTGGTCTGATAACCATCTCCAAACAATGATACCTTCTTCCCTATCTCATAGAGATCCTTGGGATTAGGTGTGTCATCGAACGCACTCGCTGTTGGACTTGTGAGAACGCACTGACCTAGTCTAGCTAGCAATTGCGGCTCGAGCTTCTTCTTCGAACCAACTGCAAAGATCACTCTGACACCTGGACGACCGTCTGGGGTTTCATCTGGTCCAAGCAAGTACTCAATTCCCGCCTCCGCGGGAGCCATAATCACTGAAGTGCCGAAACCTGTTGCCTCCAAAGCAGTAGTGTAGGCCCATTCCTGATCATAGGCTGTGATGATAGTCCTGTTCATATGCATACTAAATGCTTCTGCAAATGTGTCCTCGACTGGTACACCGTTGATCTCCATCTCACGCACCGCTGTATTTGGTGTGAGTACGGGCAACACTTGTGCTATTTCTTTCTTACTTATTTGCCAAGTCAGTTGTTCAGAGGTTTTAAGAGGAGGAAAGGATTCGAAAATCGTCATTAGGATGGTCTGACTTATGACTGTGCATCTGAAGTTGACCAAAGAACCGGAGATCCCTCTAGAGGCAGACACCATAACTCCGACTCATTTTGCAGGGAAAAGCGCTGCGGAGATAGGGATGTTGGCAGTTCTTCAAGGAAATCAAACCCTGGATCTTGCGACCTTCTTTGATATCTCTGGAGATGCAGGTGCCACTGCCGACGAGACTGAGATTGTTGTAAGTGGCAATTTGAAAGATGTCAAGATGATAGGCAAAGGCATGAATGGTGGGAGGATTACGGTAGAAGGAAACGTTGGTATGTATCTAGGTGCTGAGATGATAGCAGGTAGAATACACGTCAAGGGCTCTGTAGGCTCATGGGCCGCTGCAGAGATGGAGGGCGGAAACATCCAGATAGAAGGAGATGCTGGAGATTATCTCTGTGCTGGGTATCGTGGCAGTCCAGATGGGATGAAAGGAGGCAGGGTCTATATCGCAGGTAATGTAGGACGTGAGATGGGCGCTCATATGAGAAAGGGCTTCATTGCAGTGAAAGGCGATGTAGACACACTTGCAGGAGTCAGAATGAAAGGTGGAACAATCATAATTGTAGGGAATATCGCAGACCGTCTTGGTGTTGAAGCCACGAAAGGCATGATATTCTGCCTTGGAAAGGTGGATTCGCTGCTACCCACCTACAAGTTCAGCGGCAGTTCTGAGAGGGAGTTCACGAACTACTACCTGAAATACTTGAAGTCTCGGAGACCAGACTTCATCAGTAAAGATCTAGACTTTGCTGAGAAATGGGCGAAGTTCATGGGCGACTTTGCAGAGGGCGACCCGAAACAGGAGATCTATTTGCGTGAAGCAGCAAATCAACACTTGCTCTGAGGAGAGAAGAGTATGAAAGATCCAAGCGTTAACGAGAATGCATTCGAGATTGTCAAGGAGATGATGGATAAGAAGGAACAGCTCAATTGCACTGTGAAAGAACAGGGTAATGGAGCAACCCTGATTGACGCGGGCATTGACGCATCCGGAGGAATTGAAGCTGGAAGACTCGTCGGGGAGATATGTCTCGGAGGTCTTGGAACCGTGAGGATAACCCACCAGCATGTCGGCGACATGACATTTCCCGCTGTCGTGGTCAGTACTGATCATCCTAAGATTGCGACAATGGGATCGCAATTTGCTGGATGGCTTGTTGATATCAAGGGCGACGAGGGGAAGTACTTTGCAATGGGTTCAGGTCCGGCCAGAGCCCTGGCGGTTGTTGAGAAGAAGCTCTACAAGGAGCTTGACTATAAAGACAAGGCCAAGGTTGGTGTGATTGTGCTTGAAACACGAAATCCACCGCCCGAGTTTGCCACCAATTTCATTGCTGAGAAATGTGGAATCTCAACATCAGACCTCTATTGTGTAATGACGCCGACCGCTTGTGTTGCTGGTTCGGTGCAAATCTCAGCCAGGGTCGTGGAAGTGGGTGTACACAAACTGCACGAACTGAAGTTCGACCCAAGCAAGATTCGAGCTGGACATGGTGTTGCGCCTATAGGGCCAGTAGCCAAGAATGACAATAAGGCGATGGGGGTCACCAATGACTGTATTCTATATGCTGGGCGTACGTTCTATTTCATCAGACCGGATGAGGAGGATGACCTTGCAGACCTCGCAGAGAAAGCACCGTCTTCAGCATCTAAGCAGTATGGTCAGCCCTTCTTCAAGCTGTTCAAGAGTTTCGAATTCGACTTCTATAAAGTCGATCCGCTTCTCTTCAGTCCTGCAGAAATCACCCTTAATGACATTGTCAAGGGTAAGACCTACAAAGCAGGTTACGTAAATGCAGAGGTTCTGAAACAATCATTTGGTATGTAGCACTGGATACACATTTCGTACACAGCAGCAAACCGATGATAGGGAGTAGATTTGATGCACAAATGAGAGAATATGCCATCTGAAAGAATTCTGGGGTCCTTAATAATCAACATCCGCATGAAAGTTTGTCCATATCAAGGAGTTCCGATGACTTTGCAGACTATTCTGGATCCAACAGTAATCTCTAGTCTAACGACTGCTTTCCTGTCTTTCTGTCTGTCCACGTACCTCTATTTTCTGTGGAGAAAGCAAGAAAACAGGCTCTATACTGATCTTCCATTGATGTTCAGTATAATCTTCATCAGCTCAGCAGTAAGCCAAGTTCTTCAGGCCTTACCTTTGCTAGGCGTAATCGGAGATTCTGTTGAGATGTTTCGTATACGTGCCTTTGTGGTATTGGTAATGGTCGTCCCCATGGTGATTGTGCTTCTTACCGTTCTAGCTCCAAGGTTGAAACGACATTACAACAAAATCACTGCGGCATTTGCAGTATATTGGATTTCAGCCACTCTTCTTGGCACAAGCCGAGAACAAATCATGATAATGGTAATACCCTTTCTGCTAGTACTGATGGTGGGCTGGCTCGTCATGTTCACCATAACTTGGAAAACTGGTAGACTCAAGGAGGTTCGAAGTGACCTCATGGTATTCGCCACCATTCTCTCCATCATAAGTCAGGGTGGTAAAGTCGCCATGATGGCCCTGGGAATAGGCTTTGTGGCAGATATTATCACTGCTATAAGTGTCATCACCTATACAGTAGCTATGGTGAATCCATGGTACAGACGAGAACATGCCACTGCCGATGCCGTTGAAGTAGCAGCAGCGGCGTACTAGCATTATGTGGTGAATTGAAGATTCCTCCAGCCTCGAGGAATCTCAGCCCCCCTTTTTCAGAAAATCGACGTTTTTCGGTCTTTAAATTCCAATGATATGACTCTCAACTGGACGCGATACAACACTAGAGGTATCTCAAATGACAATTACTGAAGTGGCTCAGGAACCTCAAAGCAAGGAACAGATTTCTGAGCACCCTCTCTCAAAGATGGGGCTTTTGCCCCTTGCCGGGCTTCTTTTCCTTGTAGCGGTAGTCTGGCGAATCGTAGACATCTTTGTCCTCGGTCTAGGGGACACATGGATAAACATCATGCCCTCCAAGCTGTTCCCACTTCTCATTATAGCTGGAGTGTTTTGGAAATATAGAAGGACTGAGTTCAGTTCGGTTCTTGGTCTAGCCAAGGGACCCTATTTTCGAACGCAAATCGTGTTGGGAATTGGCATCTTTGCGGCATGGCATCTCATGCTGAATGTGTTTCCCAAGATCATCTATGGAGCCATGGACCCAACTTACAATGTTTCCTTCGTGATTCTCAATATCGATATTCTATGGTACCTGTTCCTCTTCTTCCTCACAAATGGGTTCCTAGAGGAGGTCCTTTTCAGAGGGCTTTTACAGAACACCTTCAGAGAGAGAACATCTACCTTTGGTGCGATTTTTCTTTCCGGACTGTTGTTTGGCGTATGGCATGTCACTTGGCCAATAGTGAATGGACTCGATAGCGGATTCTCTGTTGGACAGGCAATCTCACTTGTAGTATTCTCTACGATTTTCGCGTTATTCTATGGCTATTACTATGAGAAATTCTCGAGTCGTCGCACTCTAGTTGGGACCATAACAGCACACACATTCATGAATTTCATTAACGAGAACTTCAAGGTAGGTTCAGACCCGCTTGTACAGGGTCCAGATTATTTCTACGGGTCACCGATTCTACTGAGTCTGACAATAGGATTATTCATGATTACGTTCGTTGTGCTAACATTCGCGGCATACAAGTACCGTATCGAGGATGTACAAAATCACTGGCACCGAATCACAGATTGGTGGACTAGACTGAGAGTAGATGGATAGAATTGATGACCGTTTCCGTGTCCTTTATCTGTCAAATGAAATCTAAAGCCCCGATTGGAATGAGAGTCGAGATACGATTTCGTGGGCCTCTTGCATCCAAGAGGGGCTTACATGTCTTTCATGTGGAGATAGATGAGGGGGCAAATCTAGAAATGACTCTTAGGAGCCTCATAAATTCGGAGGAGGAAGTTGAGAAGGTCTGGATAGATACCCACAGAATCGACCGTGAAGCACTGATTTTAAGGAACGAGGCTGATGTCGGTCTTACAGGCGGTCTCGACACTGTGCTAGAAGACGGCGACAAGATTGTAATATTACCATTAGTACATGGCGGCTAGACAAACTCAGTTCCAGCTCTGACCGCATCAATATCAAGTTGTAGTGCTTTTGATTTCACAAGATCCCTCAGTGCGTTCTCAAGAGCCTCGACAGGAAACACACCAGATTTCTTCACTAATGCTCCTAGCATGATCATATTTGAAACAAGACGCAATCCCAAATTGTCAGCTGTCTTCATTGCTGGAATATTGACTATCTCAAAGTCATCTCCAGCCTCCTTGGGATTGACTAGGTCCGGATCTATCAATAAGACCCCTCCTTTCTTAGCTCCAGGGAGGTACAACTCAAAGGCCTTCTGTGACATCAGGACGCTGTAGTCTGCCTCGCGGACCTTTGGATAACGTATCTGCTCATCACTGATGATTACTTCACTCTTCGCTGCTGTTCCCCTAGCCTCTGAACCATAGCTCTGAGTCTGAACAGACTCAAGTCCTGCATGCACAACAGCGGCATGTCCTAGGATTACACCGGCGAGCACAACACCCATTCCACCAGTACCAGCGATGCGAAACTCTTTCCTCATGGCACTTCAGCTCACTGGTTGACTATCTCTTTCAATGATTCCAAGAAGGAGGGTTCATTCCTATCCACAAAGATGCCAAGGTCTATAGTATCATGCTTTGGTGTTATGTAGTCCATCGGATCGCCTTTCTTCCGAACTGGTAGCTTTTTCATCCACTTCAGCATCTCAACAGGGCCACCTGCCTTGGTCCTTCGGCCGTAGGCAGTCGGACACTGGCTGAGCATCTCTACAAATGTGAATCCCTTCCGCTCCAGAGCTGTCTTCATAGCTCGCGATGCCTGAAACGGGTGTGCTGTTGTCCATCTTGCAACATAGTTGGCTCCCGCTGCTGCGACCAGCCGCGCAATGTCAAACGGCCGCTCTGGATTACCATAAGGCGTTGTGCTTGTTCGGTCTCCAGTGAACGTTGTGGGCCCAACTTGCCCGCCTGTCATTCCGTAAATCCAGTTATTCGAGCAAATGACTGTGAGATCCATATTACGCCTTGCAGCGTGGATGAGGTGATTACCTCCAATTGCAGCTAGGTCTCCGTCACCACTTATCACAACGACCTCTTGCTCAGGTATTGCCAGCTTCAGACCAGTTGCAAATGCGATTGCACGTCCATGAGTGGTATGCAGAGTGTCTGCGCGAAAGTGTGGCGAAACTATCCAAGCACCACAACCAATGCCCGAAACAAAGGCGAACTTACTGAGGTCCTCATGACCTAAGTCCTTCACTGCCTTAAGGAACGCCGAGCCTGTTTCCATATTACCGCATCCAGGACAGAAGGGATCTGGAAGACACTCTTCACGTAGGAATTGTCTGGCGAAGTGTTTGTTGGTGACAGTCAATGTACTCACCAATTCGGATTTCGAAGCTAGAGACTAATAACACATTCTCTAGGGGAGCACTTTGCATTCCGTCAAAGCACCACGCTTAAAACGACATGGCAAGACGCGTTGATTCGCAGAGATTACACTCTAAGGTGATATTAGAATGTCAGATGTCGCAGCAATGCGTGCCTTTAACCGCGAACTGGCTTCGGTTATAGGTGCGACAGTAGAAGTTGTCATCAACACTGGTGACACATATGTTGGTACTTTGAGAGGAATTGATCAGAATAGTCTGAGCATAGTACTCTCAGATGTTGAGTCCAAGAAGGGCCCGATTCCCCGAATCTTTCTCTATGGTAGTAGCATTGTTTCATTCTCAGTTGCAGAGAGAGAGGTCAGTCTGGAAGGTCTTGTGAAGGAACTTGAGAAAGCATTCCCACCCGGTGGTGTACAATACTTCGCCGAACAGCCCTTAATCTTGGTCATGAACAAAATCAGAATTACCCCTGAAGGAGTCGATGGAACTGGTCCACTCTATGAACGTGTGGCACAGATTGCAGACGAATGGTTCAAGGAACATGGTTTAGACTGATACAGAATATGCTGATTCAAGAAATGCCGATTATGCTCCCAGTAAAAACTAGTCCAAACTAGGTTCTCTGCTGCGACTCTGGACTTTTCGACCGACCTTTACAGAATTCTTCGAAGACCGAGGTCTTTCAGGTCCTTCTGTTTCTCTTCAGGCGGCTTGCGCTGCATCAGCTTCCTCTCAAGAGGTTTCAGTCGATCCTCCCATGAGGGACGCCCTGTGATGGGCGGGACTTTCCCGAAGTTTCGTGCCTTCTCAGAGGCCGACTTTGTGGCTGTTGCACTCACATGTGATGCCAAAATACCGAGCTCAGAAAGACGAGCCCTGCCAAGCAGCTTTGATGCTGAGGACTCTTCCTTTGAACGGGGAAGTAACTGGGGACTCTTCACGCCTGTGAGAATCAACATGACACGTAGAACTCCACTCAGACGCGGATCGACTCGTGCTCCCCAGATCACATTCGCGTCTGTGCTCATCTTTTCTGATACCAGCTCTCCAACCTTGTTTGCCTCAGCCAGAGACATATCCGGACCGCCAGTGATGTGTATCAGAGCTCCTGTCGCTCCAGTCCACTCCACTTCGAGAAGGGGACTATTCAGAGAGTTTCGTATCGCCTCATTCGCCCTGTCCGACCCTGTAGCCTCTCCAAGGCCAACAAGCGCTACGCCACCATTACAGATTATTGTGCGGACGTCTGCATAGTCCAAGTTAATGAGACTGGGCATTGTGATGGTTTCTGTGATTCCTTTCACCATGTTCGCAAGGACTTCGTCAGCGACTCCAAATGCTTCCTCAAGTGGCAGGTCGGGCACTAGCTCCATGAGTTTCTGATTGTCTATGACTACCGCTGTGTCAACGTTCTCTTGGAGTCGTGCAAGGCCAGCTGTTGCTTTATCAATACGAGTCCGTTCCAAGCTGAACGGCATTGTGATGACTCCGACGACAATGGCGTCATTCTTCTTCGCAATCTCAGCAACCACGGGTGCACTTCCTGTTCCAGTGCCGCCGCCCATACCTGCTGCAATAAACACGAGGTCTGCATCGCGAAGAAGCTCAGTGAGCTGATGGGTTGACTCCTCAGCAGCAGCCCGACCAACATGTGGATATCCCCCGGCACCGAGACCTCGGGTAATCCTCTCACCAATCAAGAGCTTTCGATGGGCTGTGGTCACTGCAAGGTGCTGGCGGTCTGTATTGATGGCAACGCACTCGGCACCTTGGACTCCAATTGTCATCAGCCGTTTTACTGTATTGTTGCCTGCGCCACCACAGCCAACCACTACAATCCGTGCCTGGCCCATGTCACGTTGGGCAATGCCGCTCCTCTCAGTGCGACTGTGTTCTCTTGCTGAATCAATCAGTGATTTCATTGTCCTACGACCTCGCCAGCGCTCACACTACTTTTCATGCTGCGCTCCCAAAGCTCACGCTTGAGCAAATCCCTGATTGCGATTCTTATGGCCTCAGAACGATTGGGATAGAGTCCACGATTCACTAGTCGTTGAATGTCTTCGATTATCCTCTCGGGGAGGTGCACAGCAATGAGACGCATAACTAGACCTCTGTAAAGAGGACCTAATCTCGAGATATGAATGTGGATATTACTCAGGTGTTAGGTTCCCAGAGCATTCTAGGAATAGAAAAAGAAAGGTTGGAGAAGAGGGCTAGCCTCCTCTCAATTCTACTTCTTGCGGCCTGTACGTCTGGCTGCGATGTTCCCTACCTTACGGCCAGGAGGAGCATGTCTGCTCACGGTCGTTGGCCTACCAGGGGACTGATGTGATCCACCACCGTGTGGGTGGCTAGCTGCATTCATAGCTGCACCACGGGTCACTGGCCACTTTCGAGCTTTGCCTCGAACATGATGCCACACAGCACCAGCTTTGAGGAATGGCTTCTCTGTCCTTCCTCCTCCGGCCACTATCCCAATGGTTGCCCTGCACCTCGGACTAAACGCCTTCTGCTTGCCACTCGGCAGGCGCACCATGGCCTTGGACTTGTCGATTGACACGATTGTTGCCGTCAGTCCAGAGGAACGGACATATTTGCCACCGTCTCCAGGATTGCCCTCGATATTATAGACGGGCGTGCCTTCTGGAATGTGTTGAAGCATCATCGTGTTGCCGTTTTGCAGTGCTGCGTCCTCGCCACATTCTACAATCTGACCCACTTGAACGCCTTCTGGAGCAATCATATAGTGAATCTTGGACTCTCCCTCATACCTGACATGTGCAAGAGGAGCACCTCGACCAGCCTCATGTTGTAGGTTTATGACCTTGCCAACGTAGGTCTTGTCTGGCGCCCACTTGGGGTGTCTAGCTGGTGCAATCTTCTTGTGACTTGGACTCCTCCACTGAGTTGTGCCTCTTCCCTTTCGTTGCACGAGTACACGTCTACCCATATCATAACCTCCTTAGAATATCCCGAGGTTAGTTGCAACCTCTGCGGCACTATATTCAGGTGCCAGACGCACGAATGCCTTCTTCTTTCCGTCAGGCAGTATCAGCGTGTTGACGTTATCCACTACCACATCATAGAGGGATTCTACAGCCCATCGAATAGTGTTCTTGTTTGCTCTTCGGTCCACATAGAAGGTGAGCTTGTTATGACTGTCCACAGCCTCTAGACTTGCTTCTGTGACAACTGGTCGAATGATGACTTGATTCGGATCCATCTCATCTCACCTCACAGAAACAGGGACTCCTTCTCAAGCCGCTCTATGGCGGATGTTGTCCATAGCACAAGTCGGCCTGGATGTGTCCCTGGTGCCAACAAGTCTGCGTTCAGTCCATGAACTTCAGCAATGTCTACACCCGGGAGATTCCGGGCAGCCTTGACAATTCCCTTGTCCTGTCCTACCACAATCAGGAAGGACTTTGGGGTCTTCATCTTTCGGCCACGCATTTTCCCCTTGCCTGCTCTCACTCCACGGCCATTGATGGCCCGCATCAGGTCATCTTCAAGTCCCAGTGCTGTGACTACCTCACGGACCTCCTTTGTGGTCTGTAATGTTTCGAGCTTGTCACTGACTACGAGAGGCACTGAGGGTACTGACTCAGTCTTGTGACCTCTCCGTTCCACAATCTTCTTGCTAGCCGTGGCTGCAATGGCAGAACGAATGGCAAGACGGTTCTCCTTTTTATTGATCCTCTCAATGATGACTTTCCGAGCCTCGGGCGGATGGGCAACTCTGCCACCAACTGTCCCAGGAGCGAAACCTGCCTTATTAGCCGCTGGAGTTCCACTGCCCTTTATTCGAGGCATCCTTGATCTTCCGTGACCTGTCTGCCAGCTCTGTGCTGTGTTTCGCTTTCCAGCAAACTCATCCACACCATGAGGTTGACGCCTCTTTGACTGGACTGCAAGCACAGCTCGTTTGATGATGTCCGGCCGATAGGCAGTTTCGAATTGAACAGGTAGCTTGATCGTAGGACCAGCTTTTCCTTTCAACGAATATGTCTTTACACTCGCCATTTCCTTTCAACCTCCTGTCATTGTTTGGATGTGGTACTGATGTAATTCACCTGAGTCACTTGACCGAGATGCGACCTCTTGGGTCGAATTGCCATTCTGAGACGGACTGGTCTCTTGACAGGACCTGGAATTGAGCCCCAGAGGATTACATAGTCGCCTCGTATCACACCATAGTTCACAAAACCACCTGAAGGTGTGATTTCCTCACCACGCTCGCCCATCTTGAGTACTTCATTGTTGAAGCTGGTACGTGTATGGAAACCTGTCTGTCCAGGACGGGGAACGCTGTAACGAATGTTCGTCGGAGACCATGGACCTATACATCCGACTCCACGCTTTGTCTTACGCGATTTGTGTTGTAGAATCCTGACTCCCCAGCGTCGTACTGGACCTTGGAATCCATGTCCCTTTGTAACAGCAATTGTGTCAACGAGAGTCCCTTCTCGAAGGATGTCAGCGACACGTACGTCATTGCCCAACACACTTTTTGCATACTCAAATGCCTCTTGAACATTAGAAGCCCCTACCTTATATTCCGAGATGTCAGGTTTCTTCTTTGACACTCCGGCAAGCCGTGGTTGGGTATGGACTAGTACGCGAATCTCATCAAATGCATTGAGCTGTGATTCGAACTCCTTCATCTTTGCCTTATGCTTGTATTTCTTCGGCAACGGCATTGCTTTTCGCAGATCTTCAGAGAGATTCTCTGCTAAGACTTCTGCAACAAGTTTCCGACCATAGGCTGTAGCCCTGTATCCACGGATGGAGAAAGGCCTGATGGGGGGAGTATCAACAATCGTGATAGGGATGACCCTCTCCTGCCCCTTGAACGGACTGTTTGGGTTTTGGACTGTCATCACTGCGTGAGACATTCCAGCTTTGAATCCTACAAAACCAAGTAGTTTCGCATCGGAACCTTCATGCTCGGGCCAGTTCTTAATTCTGGGCAAGAATTTTGATGCCCTTCCTCGAGGAAGATAAGCTAGACTTCCTCTTCTTGGCGCATGTTTCTTTCTATGTGCCATTATATATTCACCCGTAGTTTTGCAGCCCAGTAATCAAAATTCTGAATCGTCTGATAGATGAATGGTCTCGACACTAGGCATTTCTTACTACGGTCATTTCCGCTTTTTGATGTCCTTTTTAACATTGCCCTCTGTCAAATAGCAAAGATTTGTAGCTCTCCCTGTCATTAACAGATGCCCATTTCTCATTCAATCAGGTCCATTAATAGGGTTCGATTAGAAACCCTGATGTTCTGTTCTAGAGATGATCTCATCCTGCAGCGGCTTGCCAAGATTGACGAAATAATCGCTATAACCTGCCACTCTCACGATGAGGTCACGATATTTCTCCGGATTCTGTTGCGCGTCAAGTAAGGTGCTCCTCTCAATCACGTTGAATTGGATATGATGGCCACCCAGTTTGAAGTATGCTCGGACCAGATGAGAAAGTTTAGACCTACCCTCTTCATCAGCCAGTACGTCAGGCATAAGCTTCTGATTCAAGAGGGTTCCACCGGTTCTTGAGTGGTCAATCTTCGCGACGGATTTGATTACTGCTGTTGGTCCCTTGGTGTCAGCACCATGAGAGGGAGAAACACCGTCAGAGAGTGGCATGCCAGATTTGCGCCCATTAGGAGTAGCTCCTGTTACCTGTCCGAAGTAAATATGAACAGTTGTTGGGAGAAGGTTTACACGATATTCTCCACCCCTAGTGTTAGGACGACCATCTAGAATATCGAAATACCCGTCGAAGACCGACTGTGCAATGTTATCTGCATAGTCATCATCATTACCATACGCTGGGCTTTTATTCACTAGCATCTGACGGATGGTTTCATGGCCCTCGAAGTCGTCTTTCATTGCTTTGAGCAGGTGTGCCAAAAGTAGTGTCTTCTTGTCGTAGACGTGATATTTCAAGGCTGAGAGGGAGTCTGTCAAAGTGCCCATCCCTACGCCTTGAATGTAGGTGGAGTTGTATCTTGAACCTCCATCGTGGTAGTCCTTGGCCTGTTTTATGCAGTCATCCATCAGAAGGGACATGAAGGGGGATGGCATATATTGGGCATAGAGTCGTTCGATGATGTTGTTGCCCTTGATCTTTAGGTCTACGAAGTACTTCAACTGTTTCTTGAATGCTTCGAACAACTCGTCATAGGATTCAAAATCCTCAGGATTCCCGGTTTCAATTCCCACCAATTTTCCAGATACGGGATTGATTCCATTATTCAATGCAATCTCTAGAATCTTTGGCCAATTTAGGTATCCTGTAAGGATGACGCTCTCCTTTCCGAATGCACCTATCGTGACGCATCCACTGGGTCCGCCCATACGTGCATCTTCAATAGATTTGCCCATCCGCAGGAACTCTTTGATTATCACATCAGTGTTGAACATGGAGGGCTGACCAAGTCCTGTGCTCACTACATCAACAGCTCTCAGTAGGAATTCCTCAGGATTCTTCTCACTGATCTGGATGCACATGCTAGGCATGACAAGCTGCATCTCTTCACAGACCTCAAGCAAGAGAAAGGAGAGGTCGTTCACGGCATCCTTGCCATTTATTGTGAGCCCGCCTGTGTTGATGAGAGTAAAGTCTTGGTAGGTGCCACTCTGTTCCTCCGTGATTTCCACCTTGGGGGGTGCGGGCTGATTATGGAATTTAACCCAGAAACACTGCAGTAGTTCCTTAGCAAAGTCCCGGGTCATCAGTTTTTCATCAAGATCGTTCCTATAGAAAGGAAATAGGTTGACATCGAGCCGTCCAGGATTGAAAGAGTCCCAGACATTCAGTTCAATAATCACGCCAAGATGCACAAACCAGTATGCCTGCAATGCCTCCCAGAAATTGCGAGGGGCATTCGCAGGAACGTGGTTACATACCTCAGCTATCTTCTCGAGCTCCTTCCTTCTCTCGGGATTGCTCTCCGATTCTGCTAGCTCCTTGGCTTTGTCAGCATGACGATGTGCGAACTCGATGATAGCCTCCGCGACTATGCGAATTGCCGTTAGCTCTTGTTCCTTGGAATAGGCTTCTTTGTCATTATAGAAGTCAATCTTGTCCAATTGCTCATCGATTTCCTGAATGAAGTCATTGATCCCCCTTCGGTAGATTTTGTCATCGAGGATCGCATGACCAGGGGCGCGTTGTTCCATGAACTCTGTATAGACACCCGCCTCGAATGCTTTCAGCCACTCCTCCGACATTGCTGCAAATACACGTTCGCGTATGGTCCGTCCACGCCAGAACGGGATAATGTCCTCCCGGTAGACCTCCTTTGTGTCATCACTGACTATGAATCGAGATCTGACACGATTATTGCAGACCTCTAAGTCAGATATTGTGTGACAACAGAGCTCTGGATACGTTGGAGTCGCTCTTGGACTTGGACCACGCTCGCCAACAATGAGTTCGTCTTCGCCTATGTAGACCTCTTTGTTGAGAAGGATATATCGAAAGGCTCTGGCGCGCGCCACAGGATAAGAGAGATTATCGGCGCTACCACTCTGATAGAAATCTGTGACTAACTCAGCCCTTTCTGTGGAGATGTATGGGCTTGTCCTGACGCTCTGTTCTCTCAGGCGCTGGACTCTCTCTGTGGTCACGCATTAACACCTCTACGAGCTAGTTGGACTGGCTTGTGTCAAGCATCTTGGTTCTATAAAACCCACGGATAGGGACGCTAGTCATGAAAGCCGGGAAGAGATACAATATTCCCCACTGATTTGTTAATCAATGCAAGACTCGCTAGGACTGCCTCCTCCAAACGCACAGTTTCAGCACCTTGTCCCAAGATGGTATTCACCCAGAAGTCCGAGTTCTTTTTGATTACATCCTTTTCATTCGATAGGAGTTCAGCGACGCCATGCATGGGACCGCCAAAGACTGCAAGGATAGATTTAGTGTTAGACACGGTGGATGCAATCTCGTTCTCAAGTCGTCTGTAAGGTGGTGCGTTTCTCGAGAAGATGATTCGAGTCATATGAGAAGATTCACCCAGTCTTTCTGCAAGACTGGTGATTCTCTCTACCTCGAACCCCCAGTATCTCTCAATTTCAGACCGATTGATGGTTTCAACACGTATTTTGGGTTTGGTTTCGATGATGCGAAGGAGTGTGGGAGTCCTTTCACTCAGTGCTTCAGAATGGTCAATAAGCTCACCAACACCGATGTCCACTTTGCCGAAACGAACTTGGACTCCCCATCTTATCATTCCTACTGACAAGTCTGAGGGCTCTGAGTCTAGTGGGTGGCTTCGAATTCTCAACGGCGGCAGAAGACCCGTGAACTTCAACGATGGTGTCTTGGGAAAAATACGCCTGCGAAGATACTGAGGAGTGTCCATGAACTCAAGTAGCCTCACCAATAGGTCTGAGTCTCTCTTTGCCTTTGAGCGCAGGTTTCCGGTCTCATATACAATCACGCGCTCCACACGAAAGACCGCCATCGCTCTGGCAATGATGCCAGCTTTCACTGTCTTCTGACGCAAGTCAGAACAGTCTATCAAAGACGTATCAGGGATTGCTACATGAAGACCCAATTCCATCCCTCTATAGATCTAACGTGAATCGGAGCGTGGTACGGACCGCTTCCTGTTCAATGTTCATATCAGCATATGTCATAGCCTTTACTTCGGTTCGGGTATCATGGCGCTCAAGGTCGATGTCTTCACCCCATACACGAGCATTCAGAATGAAGCCCTTTGCATTCTTGGAAATCTCCAGTAACTCAAATTTTGAGTAGAACTGCGAGTTGATGTCAATAAGTGCAATCAAGTGGCCAATCCACTCAACTAAAAGCTCTTCGAGATCGATTCCATGTACTGTTACATCTACGGATTCGACAGGATTAACTGTCGACGTGTCCAATATCACCTCTAATGCGCCAAGTGCAGCCTCCTCAAATGCTTCTTCCAGAGTTGGAGCCCAGCATTCGACTGTAATGTCGGCTGTGTGATCATGATACTTGTATCCGCGCTCGGCTGTCATTCTTCTCCAACGCTCACCACTACAAGAAGCTTAAAAGGCGTTTCCAACCGTTTGCAGCCGTCGCACCTTATAGGGTATTGACAATGATGCCGAGGTAGCCAAGCCCGGATTACGGCGCTGGTCTTGAAAACCAGTGTCCTATGGACCCGTGAGTTCAAATCTCACCCTCGGCGCCACTTTTCCGATAATAGCTCTATTCTACTGAAAGAGGTTAGCTCGCTATACTTAGATACGTCATAATTCACGGACGGGTTAAAAGAATGAATCATCAGGGGTCAGGAGAGTTGTCTGAATCTCCTGAAAAAAGAGAGGTCGAGCACAAGAAGAAACGCTCCTTGGATGATGATTCCATATCCATTCCCTACGAGATATGCATCTTGCCCCAAGAGAATAAGTGGTAGACCGATGATTGGGTAGATGAAATCGAGAGCAAGGCTTGCGGATAGTTCTCGTCTGGTTTTCTCTAGAGTGTGCTCTTTTCGTTTTAAAAGTATGAACGCAAGTGCGAGGTTGATAAAGCCCCAGAGCATAGCTTGGAGGCCTATTCCTTGGACTAGTGGGTTGAAAGAGAAGAAATACAGTGCAATGCCAAATATGACACTTGAGATACTCCAGATTAATAGAATTCTACCGAGTGTTTCATTGAGTTTCTCAATAGAAGTCAAAGGCTTCACTTCCTAGAAGGCAAATGGCATTCGAATGTAAGTCTGTCGGAATAGAAACGGATTGGTGCTGAAAAGCAAACTATTGCGTTGAACATAGAGCTATATAATCAATTCATCTATAGTAGAGTATTCGTGGTGGTATTACAATGGAAAAGTTTCAGCGAACGAAAGCTGTACCTGAGCACATGAGATATGCCTTGGTACCAAAGCCGCTCCTGAAACGCTTCATCATTTTGAGGTCGATGCGTTGCGCAGTTTGCGTGGCTCTAGCATTCTTGCTGGTTCTGCCTCTTACAGTGTTACCCGGACTAGTGATTTTGGTGCTTCCTGCCGAGATTGCCTTGGTTGGAAGGATTCAGGATGAAGCCGAGCTTGTTCTTTGGGTGCGGAGCAATATGATCACTCAGGCAGGCAGTTGGGAAGATGCTGAGTTAGGAACCGAGATGGTTCGTCTGAAGACCCAAGACAGACCACGTGCCATATGAAACTACTCTCGGTAGATAACATGGTAGTATCCTATGGCATTGGACCCTCGTTTAGTCCGAGTAAGGCAGCAGGAGTTCTTGTCACTAATTGGTCAGGAATACCATCAAGGCTAAGACGAAGTAGTAGATCTGATAGGAACTGACCATAAGCCGCTCAATCACACCGAAGTAGATGCTCGTGGCAGTAACTGATGAGATTATGACGAAGATTAGTGTAACTACTGCTGAAATCAAAGAAAATGTCGCAAAACCGCTCCATTCAGTCACTGATTCTAATCTAAACCACAATGCCACCATCCCGGCAGTTGTCAAAATCCCAGAAATTGCAACCAAGATGAGATGCATCTTTCCTCGACTGGTAACGATTTCACCACCTGCATCTAGTGGGAAGAATAGCGCAACAAGCACTCCAAGGAATCCACCGATTATGAATAGAATAGGCCCAATTATTGAGCCTACTCCATTATTCACTCCCCAATGAAGCCCAAGATAGAAGACGAAAAGGAGTGTGCTTGACGTAATGATGAACTTGTCAAACAGCTTCTTGTTGGGAGCATCAACTGCCATGAGAGAGCTGACATCATCTCGAACATGACTGTAGTCCGATTGGATGATTCCCCCAATGATCCACATCAGGGTATAGATGATTGGACTGAGCATTCCACAAACTGCTAGAATTTGAAATAGATTCATGACTATCATCCAACCCGTACTTTATGCTGTGCTCACACTAGGCGTCTGGATTCTCAATGACTGTAGCGACACCCTGTCCGCCGCCCACACAGGCATTGGCCACTCCATATTTCGCTTTCTTATCTTTGAGAATTCTCGCCAGAGTACCAGTCAGCCTGATCATGGTTGAACCCAGAGGATGTCCAATAGCAGTAGAACCACCCATCACATTCACTTTCTCCTCTGGAATGTTCAGTTTATCCATGCAATTGAGGGCAACAATGCAGAAGGCCTCATTTATCTCCCAATAGTCTATATCTTCGACGCTTAATCCTGCATGCTTGAGAGCCTTTTTGGTAGCAGGTACAGGACCTCGACCCATTACAGTTGGATCAACTCCAGCCCACCCCATGGAAACTATTCTTGCCATGGGCTCCACACCTCGCTTTTCAGCCTCCTTTGCCTCCATTAAAACCGCGGCTGTGGCACCTGCATTGAGAGGTGAAGCATTCCCTGGTGTGATTACTCCCTCATCAGTCCCCTCTCGCTTGACATAGCCCTCTTTTCCACCATTTTTCTCAAGGAAGAAGGGGGTTGATACTCTTGGCAGGGTTGAAACCTTCTCAAGCGTTGATGGTCGTGCACTCAAATCCCTGTCAACCAGAAAGGGTTCATCTCCATTGCCGGGCGCATGTCCATCCATAGGGATAATCTCCCCCTTGAACCATCCGCTCTCCTGGTTCTTTACGGTTAAATTGTGACTTCTGACACCGAATTTGTCCATGTCCTCCTTGGTAAAGGTGGGAACCTCCTCCTCGTATAGCTTTTGAGCTGTCTGTAACATGTTGAATACAGTCGCGACATCTAGACCGGGACGGTAGAATTCTGAAGTTTCGTCACCGAAAGACAGGTTAGGTTCAACACCTTTCCCTCTCACTCGGGTCATATGCTCAAACCCCGTTGATAGCACTGTTTTGCTGTATCCTGTCATAATCTCCATGATGCCAATATGCATTCCAGAGCCTGCAGATCCACACTGACGGTCAACAAAGATAGAGGGAACATCATGTGGAAATCCTGACAGGAAGGCAGGAATCTTGCCCCCATAGGTCCAGTTCTCAAGGACTCCGGAGGCCACGCCGACGGTGATTTCATCGATGTCCTTCTTCTCAATTCCTTTACTTGCTAGAGATCCATCAAAGAACTTCATCAGCAATCGTGATAGGAGCTCATCTCCCCTAATCTCACCGAAGACGTCAGTTTCTGGCTTATTTGGACGTGACCGTGAGAATGGGGTTCGTGCATAATCGACCAGCCATACGTCTTTCATGCTTTCCTCAGAAGGACTTCTGAGTTTTAACTCTTCTTTCAGATGGAGCATGAAAGAGAATTTATCTCACAGGACCCCCTCAAGTAGTTCATGCCCTCAGTCCCGACAGATGACATTGAAACCTACTACGAAATAACCGGGAAGGGAGAACCAATCTTGTTTGTCCATGGCGCAGCTGGTTCTCATGATAACTGGCACCCTCAGGTTAAGCACTTGTCCGACCGCTACAAAGTCGTGACATACGACATAAGAGGGCATGGTAAGTCAGGTGGGTCTGATAGGAAGTACAGCTGTGAGCTCTTTGCAGATGATTTGAATGGCCTGATAACCGCACTAGAGATAGAAAGACCCGTCGTCTGTGGTCTCTCTCTTGGAGGGATGATAGCCCAGCAGTATGCCGTGAAGTATCAATCTAATCTTTCGGGACTTGTGCTTGCAGATACTGCTGTAGCCTCGGCACTGACCCTCTCGGACAAGCTTCAGAAATGGATGTTCCCAGTGAGTCTGATCAAATGGTATATTCGAAGAAAGACTCCAGAAGACTATGCTAGATGGTCATTCAAGTACTTCAACATGAAGGAGGATGTGAGAGAGTATCTGATCCAGGACCAACTTCGGATGAAACAGACGGAGTTTCTCAAGCTGATGGATGCTATCTATGGCTTTAAGCTGCTTGACCTTGCCAGCATCAAAGTACCAACTCTTGTGGTATTGGGCGAGAATGAACGAAAGGCGGTCTTTCCGCATGCAGACAAGATGATAGAGCTGATTGAGAACTCAAAGAAGGTCATTGTTCCGGATGCCGGACATGCCTCCAATCTAGAGAATCCCACCGAGTTCAATCGAGTGCTAGACGATCTTTTGGAACACGTGTTCTAAATAATTTTCTCAAGATAAGGCCCTGTATCGTTGAATCCAAGAGCGCGATAGTATTCCTTGACTCCAATTCCGCTGTTCACAATCAATCTGTTGACTTGGAAATCCTCGAGCGCGATTCGCTCTGCCTCTTTGAGCATGCGGTCTCCTAGACCCAAATGCTGCCATGCATCCGGATTCCTCTCGCCTATCTCTACAACTGGACCATAGACTCTGAGTTCCCTAATAATGGCGCAGGGACTATGATTAATCTCGGGGCGGTGAGCCTCATCACTGGGCATGCGAAGTCTGAGGAATCCAAAGATGACACCTAGACTCTGCTCTTCGAAGGAGAGGAATACCTCCAGACCATCTGCAGCCTCATAATCGCGACGTACCAGCTCAATGTCTTCATAACTCACCTTTTTTCCTGTCCGCATTTGAAAGTGGCCAATCTCTCGGTATCGAATCGTTGGGTTTCTCAGTCCTCTCTCACTCATACGGTTATGTACCAGCTCTCGAAGGTTGCCTATGCTGAAACCAGCTTCTATCTGATGGAGTGGAATGTCCCTCTGCATCCGTTGTATACGAACATACTCGGGCATCCTACTGACTGCATTGGAAACTAGTTCCACGACTTGATCATTAGAATAGGGACTGTATATTCCCTGTTTCCACCATTCGAACAGCTTTGTATTCTTAACCACAAGTGTAGGATAGATCTTCAGCATGTCTGGTTGAAACCTAGAATCAGTGAACAATGCTTCAAAGTCTGCAAGGTCTGAGTCTGGAGTATTTCCAGGTAGACCCGGCATCATATGGTAGCATGCTTTCAGTCCGCTATCTCTGAGCATCTTTGTGGCTTGGATGGTCTGTTCAAGTCGGTGTCCTCTCTGCACGCGTTCCAGAACCTCATCCGAGAGCGTTTGAACACCGATTTCCACACGGGTAGCACCCATTTCCAGCATGCTATCGATGTTTTCGGGATTCACCCAGTCTGGGCGAGTTTCGAATGTGAGTCCTACGTTGCGAACCTCCGCTGTTTCATTCGTCTTCTGTGATTCATTCAAACTCTCGCTGACTATCCCGTTCATTGCATCGAAACAGCCCTTGACAAATGACTCCCTGTAGCCGGGCTCCTTTGAGCACCAATCGCCACCCATGACTATTAGTTCCACCTTCTGAACAGAGTGGCCGATCGTGTCTAACTGATTTAATCTGCTCTCTACCTGCCTAAATGAATCAAAATCGTTTTGCAGCCCTCTCATTGTGGCAGGTTCATGACCTGTGTAGCTCTGCGGAACTCCGGCATCGGGGCCACCTGGACAATAGGCACACTCCCCATGAGGACACTTATGGGGCTCCGTCATCACAGCTACAACAGCGACCCCAGAGACTGTACGAACAGGTCGCTTCTGCATCAGAGGTTGAAGTATTTCTAGTTCTTCAGGGATTGCCGCTTGCAACACATCTGCATTTGATGGGACTCGGGATGCCTTATGCAATCCACAGAATTTGCTCTTGATTCGATTTATCTCACGTCGGTCAAGTACCTTTTCTGAACTAAGAAGGGATTCGATGATCTCTCTATACAATGCATAGTCATCTGAAAGAGGCATTCTAAGGGGCTAGACCCCAGTATCCGGTTAAAGGATGCGGTCTTCCAAAACGCGTTGCAGATGCCCTTCCACAAGGTAATCCTTAAAACAACAACAAGTTTTCCAGATATACAACCGGAGAGGTAAACAATATGCCTGGTTCACATGGTTCATTGACAAAGGCTGGAAAGGTCCGAGAGTCAACTCCAAAGGTCAAAGGGCGTGAACGCCACACACCTATTCCTCGAGTTCGCAATAAGAGAAACTTCACAAAGCGATTTGTTAAAGGGAAGTTGGTCGGACAGGCGAAGACTAGGTAGCTTCAGCACTGTTTCTTTAAGCCCATCGAATCACGATGGTATTTTCCAAACTCAGTAATATTTGATAGTTGGTCACCGTCAAAGACAGGACCTTCAATACAGACGAGGTCACCCGTAGGATCAAGGGCACAAGTCCCACAGATCCCACATCCACACTTCATGAAACGCTCTAGTGAAGCTTGAAAGAAAATATCGTACTCCTTTGCCAACTCGTAGAGGCCCAACATCATCAGTTCAGGACCGCATGTAAAGATTGTATCCGGAATTTCTCCCTCTAGAATCTCCTTGACAGCATCAGTTGCAAGTCCTTTGTAACCCATAGATCCATCATCAGTAGATGTCTGAAGCCGGAATTTATCGCCTCCAAGACCCTTAAACTCATTCAAATACACGAGTTCTCCTTTTGTCCTCGCGGCAATCAGCAATGTGACATGCGCCTTTTTGTCAAGCAATTCATACGTGAGTGGTTTCAATGGTGCCATCCCTATGCCACCACCAACCACAAGTGCCTTCTTGGCATCTGCATTGAAAGCAGTACCAAATGGTCCACGAATTCCAATTAGCTGACCAACACTCAATGAAGCCAAAGCATTGGTTGCTTCGCCGATAGGTGCCACTGTTACTCCAGCATCGGGAGGATTCCAGTATGACACACTCATTGGAATCTCATCAACACCTGGAACCCAGATCATCATGAATTGGCCGGATTGGAAGTGAGTGTCACTAAATGGATAGTTGAAATTGATTGTTCGAGTGTTATCGCTCTCATCAATCACGTTGGTGACTCTAACAGATATCGGACGGCCCATTAGTCTATCAAAATCCAAGACACCTACCTCCCAGCTAGACCCACTATTTCCGACACCTCTGAGAATCCCTCATCTTGGAGATAATTCTGAATGCCCTCCTTGATATGTCTAAACACATCAATTCCATCTATCATTGCAGTTCCAATTTGAATCGCACTTGCACCAGCAAGATGCATCTCTACAGCATCCTGCCATGTGGTCACGCCACCCACACCTATGATAGGTATTGAGAGTGCATTGTGAAGGTCGTATACGCACCTTACAGCAATTGGAAATATGGGAGGGCCAGATAGACCACCGACTCTGTTACCCAGAATAGGACGCTTTTGATGAATGTCGATCTTCATTGCTCGAACAGTGTTGATTGCCACGACAGCATCAGCCTCGGCTCGCTCTGCCGCCATTCCTACTGCGATAATATCAGACGCATTGGGAGTGATCTTAGCGTATATCGGGCAATCTACGACCTCCTTCACAGCTTTCACAAATTGGTATGTGAGATCGGGGTCATGAGCAATCTGTGCGATTTCAGCATGAGGGCAAGACAGATTCAGCTCAATGGCTCCCGGCTTCATCTCCACACCCTTGGATGCCACATCAGCTAGCTCTTTGGGTGAAGTCCCAAAGATACTGAGGACAACTGGAACACCACTATCCTTGAGGGCAGCCATCTCATCCAAGAAAGAGTCAATGCCAGGATTCGTAAGACCTACTGCATTGATTAATCCTCCATGAGAAGTAGCAAGGATTGGTCCGGGGTGGCCTTTTCTAGGCACAGGACCAATGGATTTTGTCACAACAGCATCTGCTCCTGACTCATGAACGCGACGTAGGGTAGAACTGGTGACTCCCAGAATCCCTGAGGCAAGCCAATATCCTTGTATCTTCAAGAGAGCACCTAGGAGGCAATTTGGTGGCAAACTCGTAATAAGGTAGACGGCAGCTAAGAAACATCGTCTAGCACTAAACTTATCCGACTCACAAGCAGTGAATCAAGCTCGGGGTAGAACAGATTGGAAGTCCATCTAGTCCTCACCAGCTTTGGTCTCTTCTTGCTTGATGAGAAAGGGAAGGTCATCTCGGAACAGATTGTGTATCCTGATGTGGAAAGGATGGCCTCCGAGTTCGCAGTCCTTGGAAAAGGGCAGTCCACAGAACTCCTGGAGGATATGGCAAAGGAATTTGCGAATCTTGGCATCGATGCTGTTGTGGTTGAGAATGGGATGATGAGTCGGGCATTGTCTGGCCTGACTCAGATTCCTATAAGTGTGAATGAGACATCAGCTATGTTCAAGACCTTCCGAGATGCTCAGGACTCATACTTATTGAAAGCAGACCTAGTGAAAGAGAAGGAAGATCTTGCTTCATTTAGACGAGAGATGGCTATCCATATAGCTCGAGCAACAATCACGGCCGCTAGTGAGGAGAAGGACCTTCTTGTGAAACATGCGATAGATGCAATCAGTGAGGTTGATAGATCGATCAACATTCTGGCGATGAGGCTTAGAGAATGGTATTCGCTTCATCACCCTTCATTGAACGACCTAGTAGAAGACCACGAAGTGTTTGCAAATGTGGTGAGCATATGTGGAGGCCGCTCAAGCATCGATTCTGAATGCCTATCAGAGGCAGGATGCTCGGGCTCACAGATTGAGAGTATTATGGGCGCGGTGCCCAGAGACCTAGGAGCGCCTTTCGAAGCTAATGATTTGTCTATCGCACAAAGCCTGGCAACTACTGTTCAGACACTCTATGCAAAGAGACGTGAGATTGAGGAATATGTTGGTCAGATGATGGATTCCGTCGCACCTAACATCACCGCTCTCGTTGGTCCGATGGTAGGGGCTCGCCTAATCAGCCTTGCTGGATCGTTGAAGGAACTAGCAAAGAAACCTTCCAGCACAGTCCAAATCTACGGCGCAGAAAAGGCACTGTTTAGAAGTCTGAAAACTGGATCAGATCCACCGAAGCATGGAATCATCTATCAAGTCCCTGAAGTTCATAGTGCCCCGTACTGGCAGAGAGGAAAAATCGCAAGAGCGCTAGCAGGAAAAATAGCCATTGCTGCGCGTATCGATGCGTATTCCAAGAGAAACATAGGAACCGATCTCAAGAAGAAATTCTTGGATAGAGTTGGTGAGATTCAGAGGCAGAATATAGAGGAACCACCGCCAAAGCCTCCAAAGAAGGTCACAAAGAAGCCAACAAAACAAGGGAGAGACCGCACTAGGCAAAAGAGAAAACGAGGTGCGAAGAAGAAATGACGGAAGTAAAGAGTCACAAGTTTCCAGGTGTCTTCCAAATCGTTGACAAATCCAAATCATCCCTTGCTACGCGAAGTATTGTTTCCGGACAGAGCGTTTACGGAGAAAAGGTCCTGAACATTGAGGGAAAAGGCGACTTTCGTTTGTGGAATCCTCGAAGGTCTAAGCTGGCTGCAGCAATCCAAAAGGGCATCATGGAGATGCCAATCCAGCCAGGGTCCAGAGTCCTGTATCTTGGTGCAGCATCAGGAACTACCGTAAGTCACTGTTCAGATATTGTGGGCGACCAAGGAATCGTGTATGCTGTTGAGTTCTCAGCACGCACCGCTCGAGGACTCCTCCAACTGGCTGAATCACGGAATAACATCGTACCAATCATTGAGGACGCAAGACATCCGACGAGGTATGCCCCATTCATAGCTGGACCCATTGATGTAGTCTATCAAGACATTGCACAACCGAATCAGGCCCGTATTCTCAGCGATAACATCAGTGTCTTTTGCGGATTCGGTACATGGGGACTGATTGCTCTGAAAGCAAGAAGCATTGACTCTACTGCGCCGATTGATGAGATCTACAGCAGCGAGATAGCCATATTGGACTCCCAGGGTCTTGAGGTGATTGAGAATGTGAACCTTGATCCCTTGGAAAAAGATCATCGGTTCATAGTCTGTCGTGTCACGGAGGGGCAAACGTGACCCCGCCAATTGACAAGATTGTTCAGCATGAGATTGATTCCATAAATGACCACATGCCTGCCAATAGATTCACTCTGAGTGAATTGGCCAAATCAGAAGACCCGCATTATATAACCAGAAATGGGGAGAAGTCTATCCTTAAGATGGAGGAGATAACTAAACTCTTGAGGCTGGTACCCTCAAAATTCCACAATGAAATCAGACTTCCTATAGTGATTCTACGACGAATGGACTATGGCACTGGAATCTATACTATAGCTGGAGGCAAAGCAGAACTCTTCATGGTTCATCATTTGCTAGGATATGTTGACCTAGAATGGAAGGATTTTCAGAAATGGAAACCCATTGAGAAGCTAATGCGCCCCCATGTGCAGGCAATAAGACGGAAATTACCATCCACATCATGTATCGGCTTTGTTACCTCTACGGGGAATAATGAGGTAGGGCCTCAGTAGCCTGGCATTTTTCACAATCAGCAATGGCTAAAAACCTTCAAAGGCAGATGAGACCTTAGGTCCGAGTAATAATGACAAAAGCACGAACTCAGCTAATGCAGGAAGTCACATCACATCTAGTGGAGGCTGGGTTCGATATATCATCGCATTGTGATGTCAGACCAAGCTGTTTTGACGTGGTTGCACGCAAGGACGACAAGATCATCTTGATCAAGACCCTCGCTAATATTGATGCATTAAAGAAGGACGATGCCATTGTATTGCAGCTCGTAGCTCAGTTCTTCGATGCCATTCCACTGATTGTGGGCAAGACTACTCGAAGAGGAACTCTTGACGATGGCGTTGTGTACAAGAGATATGGTGTCCCAACCATTGCACCTCACAGTTTTGAAAGGATGATTGTTGAAGAACAGCAGCCTCGACAATTTATCCAGCGTGGAGGGCGATTCGTGTCTATAGATGGCGAGAAGCTAAAGGAGGTCAGGCTCTCGCTCAACATGACTCAGGAGGAACTGGCTGATTGCATTCAGGTCTCTGCTAGGGCTGTCCTTGCTTATGAGAAGAATGAGATGGCTGTCAGTGTTGAGGCAGCAGACAAACTTGAGAGGGAATTGAAGACCGACCTGATTATTCCTGTGGACCTGCTAAGTTCCGTGGCAATTCCTGATGAACAGCCTCAGACAGCAGCATCGATAGAAAACCTTGACCTAGCCCAACGAGTCAAGGACTTCTTTGAAAAGCTGGAAATGAGTGTGTTATGGACTGACAGAGCTCCATTCCATGTAATCGCAAAGGAGGAAGGCCCACCTCTGATGACAGGTGTTGGTTCAATCAAGAGCAAGGCTTTGAAAAAGCGAGTGGATATTCTCAAGAGTGTGTCCGAGGTCACAGAGTCAGATGCAGTGCTCATTGTGGAAGAGGGAAAGACCGAACAGGCCGTTTCAGATTTACCTGTTATCAGACAGCTAGAACTTGAAGATATTGACGAACCTCATAAGCTGAAGAAGATAATAAACGAAAGGTCTGAATGAAGGCTAGACATCTAGTGTCTGTTGTGTTGTTTCTGCATCATCCTGAAGTTTTCTGACTGACTCCCAACTCTTTCTCA
The DNA here is from genome assembly GCA_048882485.1 of Candidatus Thorarchaeota archaeon. Lineage (GTDB taxonomy): Archaea > Asgardarchaeota > Thorarchaeia > Thorarchaeales > Thorarchaeaceae > SMTZ1-83. The sequence continues at coordinate 17,672 of JBHLRP010000014.1, read as the reverse complement.
CAATCGGTGGGAGTTTTTCTCCATCTTCAATGAGTTTACGGATGAAATCTACGGAAGTTGGATCTGAGGGATAGCCAGAACCAAAGTTGCCATATTTTTGATGTAGACTAGCAACGATGCGCTCTCGCTCTTCTTTGGCAATAATCGATGCAGCAGACACGATTGGAAACTTCGAGTCAGCCTTATGTTCTGATATGATTTTGCAACCAAGGGCTGTTAGCCCACTCCGGTCTCCAATAATGTCCCCGAATCTGTCTGCTTTGACATCTGCTGCATCAAGATAAGCAGTCTTTGGACGCAGCTTTGAGAGGACTGAAACGAACTGCTGAACCTCAATCTCGTTGAGAGAAACTCCCCTGCCTCTAAGACTATCTATCTCAAATGCCGTCACGACACTTATCTCAGTCCTGTCAACAAGTCCAGCAATCACTTCTGCCAAGATGCCCCTCCGTTTTGGAGAGAGGGTCTTTGAATCTCTCACTCCACTGGCTTCAAGCCCTGGTAGCTTATCTTCTCGAACTAAGACTCCAGCAATAACCAGGGGCCCTATCATTGGCCCCCGGCCTGCCTCGTCAACCCCTGCTACTCCTCTCAAGACTTCCCCCTTATTGCTCATGTTCTGGGACCATTCCATCTTGCTTATTGTATACTCGACAGCTCGCGTAGAATTGAAAGTGGTGGGGCGGATGGGATTCGAACCCACGATCGACGAGTGTCTTCTACGACGACGGTCAGCGTTTTGACCCCGCTATTCAGACGCGAAATGCATCTAGATCTGGAGCCCGTCGCCATACCGGACTAGGCCACCGCCCCGAATCGAGGGGCAGGATGCTGGAACGAGTTAAGAACCTTTCGTCAATCGGGTTCCATTAGGGTTTCTCATTTGCCACAATTGCTGATATAGCAACCACTTTTTAGCTACGGGTAGTCTGTTTTCACACAAATTGGAGTTGTAGCATCATCATGACTCGGGCTGGACGTCCATTCACATGGATCCTCTTCCTTCTAATGGTGATTCCTGGAGTCATGCTTCCTTCTGTTCATGCTGCTGATATTCAAGGTCGTGATTTTGTTCCAGCCCTAAGGATGAGTACCATAGACAAGTTTGGTTACAGACTGTCATTCCAACTCGAGGACGGCGTGGAGCTATTCTTAATTCGTGCTACATTCAGAGTCACCTATACATATTCGCAGGAAAACATAGGAGGTAGTCTATACTACAGTAAGCACACCTTGTACCTCCTAGTAGGATTCTATTATGGGAGGACTATGTTGGGAAGACCAGTGGTTAGAAACGTACTGGCAGACTATGTTGCGTTCTACCCCAAGTGGCATGATAGTGCAGGATTTCCACACGACATGCTTTCGATTAATCCGATGTTCATGCTCAACAATACAATCAGGGACAGTCAATTGGTAGTTAAGACATCCATCTTAGATGACGACGCAGTGACGTCGCATATCGCTGATTACGGAGGCACATTCGTTTTCTCAGGGCTCACATTTGTCATGGATGACGGTTCTGAAATCCTCCTCTCGGAAGAGGATATCCAGATAAGGATAGAGAAATACAATAGCGATATCAATCCGAGTGCATCTGTTCTTCAGACTGCAGGTAGTACGACATATACATTTGACTCGAATTATCTCACAGCGACCTTGGATGGCATAGCACCATGGTTTGTGGCCTTTGATGCAGCTGTGGCGATTATTCTTTGGTGCTCCTCTTTCCTGCTCATTATATTGACAATTTTACATATCAAGGGGAAAATCAGGCTACCATTGCATAAATTGAGAGGCATTCTCGTAAGCAAGGATGTCAGTTCTTAGAGTATTCTGTGTGGCAAACAAGTCATTTTCATTATGAGTGTAATAAAGGCCACTCATGAAGCTGCTATGATGAGGCTTCCAGATGCCAGTTTTCGACAGATCATGAGGGCCCGAATGTAAAACTCGCCTATTGGAAGTTAACGTTCGAGGAACACGACGGCTGAGTAGGTGAGCAAGTCAATGAAATCAAAGCATCCAGGTAGACCATTTTACCCTGAACCTTGGTAGCAAGCAGGCTTTTTGATCTGGCTATCAAGCCAGGACCTCACTGCCCGCGACTCACTCCTATACATGCATGGATAATCTAATATCCGACCCAAAGTCTGATTGGGAAGAGTGTGCAGCTGGTTGAGAGAGTGGACTAGGTTCACAAGCTTGCCCGTCTACTGTAGTTCAGGAGATAGGGGAAACCTAGTAGTATCAAAAGACGAAGTGATGATAAGATCCATCACCGGAGAAGTACTCCATGCCGGTTCTGGTGACGAATACTTCACTCCATTGACTACAATCGTTGTCGGAAAGGATGGAAGGAGTCAGGCTGAACCGTTCAACCAGAAGCTCGAAGTATTCCTCAAGCCGATACTTGTGACAAAGAAACCATACTCACGAGGGATGGGACAGATGCCAGACCCATTTTGGCCTCCAGCCACAGTGGGATGGTATGGCAGGGTTTTGGGCGGCAAGGATGAGGCAATCTTCATAGTGCAACCTGTAAAGGATAGCCAGAATTATTGGCTTACGATTTCTGATAGCAGCTCAGACACGATATACGAGAGTCACATGATTCAGAAATATGAGGGTGGGGTCCTGGAACTGCAGGAGGATTGGGAACTAATCGAGTCTGTGAATAGATACTTTGGTCAGGAGGATCCCGAAAGAGCTAGAGAGAATGCCCTACGGATGCTCAAAGCACCGTCGCCTCCCCTAGAGAAGATTGCGGAGCTAATAAAGGGCGTTGTTATACCAGACCTGAAAATTGGAAGTGATATACGGGAGTCGTTAGAGCCCTTGGTGCCTCTATCTTTCCCATCAGATGTTCGAGAAGAACTAATGGCATTTCTTGCATGGATTACAAAGAGAGAGATCCCCAAAGCTGATCCGGTTGATTTCTTTGGAGGACTAAATGCCACTCCAACTCTACGAACACTCGTCATGGGACATATTCAGTGCATTATCGATGGCGTGGATCCTCCGCAGTATGTTCGACTAATGAACATGGCTGAGAGAAGACAACTGGAACTCCCAGATCGCCCCTCACCGACACTAGCTGAGAAAACACCTTGGTTGATATTCTGGGACAAAGTATACGCAATGTTTCCTAGTTGGTATAGTCGTGTTAGGAAATTCATTATTGACCTCAATCAGTCTGATAGTGTCGCCAATTCTTTGCCTGTGAGTAGATCAGCTGCAAAACGCAGCACAAAAGCATGGATAAACCGTTTTGCCCTGCTAAGTTCTGGCGTACAACTACGAGCACATATCAAGACACGTGCAATTGGCCTTCATACTCTGGCATATTTCGGTTCGGCGCATAGGTGGCCCCACAAACATATGGCATGGATCACCAGACTGGGAGAATTGGGAGAGAATCCTCCCTATCTACAGATCATGCATATGCCGTCACACTCCGCAGAACGTGTTCGAAGAGCGCTACCCAGTGTGACGGACGTTGCTTGGTCTGCAAGAGTTGTGAATCACCAACTTTTCGACAGCAATGAGGGATGGAAGACTTCCGCAACCAAGATTGTGGGGTCTGTTGCAAGGAAAAGCACAATTCGGAAGCTCAAATCACGCTACGGAAAATGGAAAGGTACACAGATTCATCAAATCAATCATGATGAGGCCAAGGTACTTGATGCTGCTGCTAGCACTTTCTACTTAGCTGATTTTGAGGACAAGAAGCTCATGGATTATTTGGGTCTGACTAGGGCTAAGGTAAAGTCAGTCCTGACGCGGTTCTCGGAGAAGAAGATAGTGAATATTGCGTATCAACCAGATGAACCCAGTCTTATTTCTCTGTTCACCGTTGTTCAGGGATCACCTGGAAGTGTATATGCTCTTGCAAATGCGTTCCTTGAGTATACTCCCATTTCACTGGTAATGATTGATGATGAAGGGAAGATGCTGATTGTCTTCTCCAGAATGCCAAATGAGGACGTTTACAGTTTAATGTCTGAGTTGCCTGCAAGGGGGCAGGAAGAAAGGCTCACAATTCGGTGTCTCCAGCCAAGGGCATTATGGAACTACACCAGAACTCTGTATCAACGTCTATTGACTGACGATGGGTCTTGGAATGATGATGTCACTGGTTTTCTATCACAGGTGAGATCAATGAGGAAGACCTTTTCAGAGGAGGGGGAGTAGGTGTCTTGTGATTGGTGAACCTTATGAAACAGCCTAGTTCTGCAACCAACTTTTCAAATGCAGAGAACACATTCACCAAGAAACATAATATAGTCAAACTGGCGGCTTTCCTGCATTTCGTCAGGGGCTGGAGTAGCGTTATTGGCTACATCTTGTTCTATTACCAGTCCGTGAACACCGGCGGAATAGATCCGGTCATCGCCATCATGCCATTTCCACTACTATTAGGAGTTCTAGATATGGGCATGGCAGTCCATCTCTTGAATCTAGGATGGGGCTCTTGGGGATATTGCACAGTGGTAAGTGGAATGTCAGCGTTCTTCGTTTTCTGGAACCTACCTGCGCTTTTTGCAACCATAGCAATTGGGGTGGAAATGATAGTCTTCATCTCTCTCTTTTTAGCTATATCACTAGTTGAGTTTGTCATACTGGTCGCTCCATGGAATAGACGGCTCTTCAAGAAACAGTTGTAGGTTTTTGGAGGATTTTGGTGAAAGATTTGAAGTTCCGTGTGATGTGTCACACAATGTTAGAAATACGTAGTCTGCAACTGTCTGATGTTGAATGGGAAATATGGATGACACAGAAGGTATTCTCTTGATCCTAGGTAGTATCTTGCTAAAGGTTGCCCCAAAAATCAAGAAGTCATGGGCCAGAATTTGGCCAATCGATGACGAGAAAAAGATACTATCAGAATTGACTCCATGGATTATTGAACAAAAGTCCAAACTCAGAAAGGGGTCTGTGCTAAAACGGAATTTCAACAACAGTAAATGGTATGCATACGAATGCATTGATGACCTATTTGTTATCATCATCACAGACGGCAAAGAATCAGACAAGATGATTGCAGATAGAGTACGGCGGTCCGGTCGGACAGTAAGAAGTGAGTTGGAGAGTCAGTCAATCACAAAGGTGTTCAAGAAGTATACCGAGATTGTGACCCCATTCTTAGAATCCAAGCTCGTGGTTGCTCTAATTGGAACTAGGGGTGTTGGAAAGACGACCACCTTGCACTTGCTGCTTGGACTGAGACCTCCCGAGGTCTATGTTCCCACGATGGGCATGAACACTGAGAGTCTTGATGGAATGGACATCTCAAACTGCACTGTTGATCTATGGGACCTCGGAGGAGATGATGAAGTAAACAAAGTCTGGGAATCATGTCTAGTCAATGTTGATGTCATACTGTTGTTGACAGACTCAACTCTGAAGAACGTCTTGGAGTCTCAGAAGCTGGCATCTGAGATCAGGAGCTATGCAGAAACAGCTTCTCTGACAGTGATAGCCAATAAACAAGACCAGCCCAATGCTCTGGCGCCATCAGTTGTTGAGAAGGTCTTCAACATGGAGGTTCATCCATTAGTAGCTACAGACCTGACCGAACACGAAAAGGTTGAGAGAGTTCTGAAACAGAGTCTTGACAGTCATATTGGATTCGCGAGCCTGTAAGGAAAAATCTGCCAGAGGACACTCATCAGTCCTTTGATTCATCCCAAGATGTAGTTGGCTCTTGTTTCTTATGAAACAAGAGGAGAATCAAACCAACGACAAAGAGTAAGGGAAATGGAAGGGCAACTTGGATATACGAACCGATTGGATATAGTCCTCTGACGAGAATCATGGATATCGACAGAGCGACAATCTGGAGTTCGCTCAAGAGCCCAATGAAGATTGCGCGTCCTCGTGTTGTGTTACCCTTGTAGTATCGGATTAGCATATATGAAAAGGCGGGTCGTGGAATGACAAGTGGGAAGAAGATAGACATTCTGAATGGGTTTAGGAGTATCAATGTATTATCAATAATCTGCCAAGGAAAGGCGATCACTTGATAGGAGAGATTACCTACAGAGCTTCCAGCAGGATAGACTGCAATTGGACCTATGACAGCGATAATTGCCAAAATGAGAGTAACTACTGATGATTTAGCAACTGAAGATCTCCTATTCTCTGCTGGACACACTCTTACCACGACTCCTTTGTATCCGAGTTAGATTGTAGGTCAGCTGATGAATAGAATCTCTTGGAAGCTAGAATGAAAATCGCAACGCCTCCAAGATTCATCAGTGCCTTCACAACGAATGGCACTGAATCCCCTAGGAGCAGAGCAAAGGAAATTATGGCAGGTCCAACCATACTGGCCAGTGAGATTGTCGTATTGAAAGCGCCAAGAATTGAGGTTCTCTTTTCCTTCGAATATCTGTCTGCAATGACTAGCGGAGGAACCGAGATATCCACCATGTCGAGCCCTGCCCATACTGAGTAGAGGAAAATGACTTCAAAAGGACTCGATGCAAATGGAAACACGATTACTGTTAGCGCCAGGAGAGTCCATCCTCCTGCAATAGCTGCAGCAGAACCTAATCGATCAACAAGTCCTCCTGATACGAGAGCTGAAAGAGCGATGACGATGGTAGAGATTGATATCATTAGCCCATAGAGATCCAGCTCTGATCTGCCAAGGAACAAGGGCACATACCATGAGAGGCCACTGCTTGAGATTCCATCAAGCGCGAAAGCAAGCACGAAAAGAATCAGGAACCAATCATAAGGCATACCTCTGGCACGAGTAACTGACCGCAATTGGTCCTGTTCTCTCCCTGAGAATGTTTCCCTCAGAGTAGTGACATACATGAGTAGGACTGTGAGTAGTCCCACGAAACCTAGCAGAAGACCAAGCCAGAACAGGTTACTTCCGTATAATGCAGTCCCTACTAGGATCAGAATAGATGGGGGAATGGAGGGTAGAAATCTAGTCGCTATCATATATGATAGGCCACGCTGTTTCTCTGGACTACTCTCAATCAGCAGCATAGATAAGGCAGGTCGACCAAAGCCGCTGCCAAACATCATCCATGCATACCCTGCTATTGCAGTCATTCCCATGAGGAGAAGTGATGAAGATGAAAACCACAGCGATCCCAGAATGATGAGCGGGCCGCTAGTGTAGATAGCAAACCCCAGGCCAATGATGAGTTTTCTTCCCTTCTTGTCAGATGCGTTGCCGCCGGCGAGTGAAGCAAGTGCACGAACTATGGCAAATAGCGTAAAGATCAGGCCTATCTGGAAAGCCTCGAGTCCCATGTCAGCAAAGAAGTAGGGCATGAACATTATCCACAATGAGTTGACTGACGCAACGATAGTGTTGCCAGCGGACAGCACTTTCACATTCCGCCGAACATCCATCAGTTCTCCCAGAATCACCCACACTCAATATGCATTGGAAAATTCTGTTATTTGTGCCTTCTTAGTCGACGACTGCAAAAGGTCTCAGTGGTAGAAAGGAAATCAGAGAAAAGGAGAATGTGGCAGCTTGCAGGCCTGTCACGCGCTCGCGCAGCGCACATCTCCCACAACGAATCTGTAAAGACCCGCAAGTTTACAATTCATCCAAATGCTCACCGAAGAATCTTCAGCAAATTCAATGAACTTGGCTGCGTCGTGGAAATCGGAATCTGTGAAGGATGTGTTCTGATTTGGTTGAAATTCGTATGCTTCTCATAGCCAGGCTCCTAGGAGTTCTCCTTTTCTTTGTCATCGATTATTGAACGAGCTAGAGATATCCTCTCCAGAACGAAAGGACTTGTATCATCGGCCTCAAGTGCAGCTATGCACGCCATTTGAACTCCATTGGATTTGCCCAACACCGCACGCAGTACAGCAATCTCAGCCCAGACACGCGAGGTGAACTCTTTTGATTCAGAACCATCTTCTCTTTCATATGCGGTCACTCGTGACCTGGATAAGTACATCTCAGCCCCTTCAATATCGCCCTGTTTAGCAAGCAGCATTCCTAAATTGACCATGACGACAGTAAAATTGGGCTCGAGTTCGAGAGCCTTGCGGAAAGCAGACTCCGCTTTCTCCTCCATTCTCTCAATTTGCAGATAGAATGTTCCAAGATTGCACCATATCTGAGAACTGTTAGGAAGATGCTCGAGCGCCCTCTTAGAGGTTACAATTGATTTGAGAAGGTCACCCTGGTTCTGCTGAACTAATGCAAGATTAAGCCAGCACGCCTCAAATGCCGGGTGTATCTGAACGGCTTTTTCATATTTTTCTTCAGCGTTAGCTAAGCGGCCTTTCTCTTCATCAGCGAGACCAGCCTCATACATTTCCCACGCTTCTTGGGGCATGTCCTCAGGTTTTATCTCCCTTGACTGTTGCCCTGACTTACCTGATTCTTTTGGCATTGGTGTTTAATCACTCTACTCATTCAATCCGTATCCCTCAGATGCCGAGATGTGCTGAAGAATATAGCATTTCAATGTATCGCCACCAATAGCAGATTTGATGGTCGATACTTCATGATGCACGGAGCCTACGAATCTGTGATTTCCGGAATAGTTTATTTGTGTGGAACCACATGTCTTTCAGTTAATTGGTAAGGAGCGTTCCGTTAATGGCTGACAAGAAGAGGGAAGCCGTCGAATGGATAGAACGTGGAGAGCAATTCTTCCAGGAAGGGCGACTACAGGAGGCTGAGGAGTGCTATAGGACGTCGATTGATCTTGATAAGAAGAATGCCATAGCGTGGGCAATGTATGGAACAATTCTCAAAGATCAGGGAAAGCTGGATGAATCACTCAAAGCTTTCAAGCGCTATTTCAAGCTGGATAAGCCGCCACATCCCGCAGTTCAGTTGAATTACGCTTCTTTGCTCAAGATGCGTCAAGATTTCAAAGAAGCTGAGAAGACATACAAGCAAGTTGTCAAGGCAATGCCGGATTTTGCTCTTGCTTGGTATAACTTTGGCAACTTGTATCTGGACCAGTCCATGTGGCTGGATGCCGTGCACAAGTATGACAAAGCCCTCCGATGCGACCTAGATGATCACCTGAGAATGAAGTGTTTGTTGAACAAAGGTGCTGCGCTCAAGGAGAGGGGCGAACTCAGAGATGCTGAGGCTGCCTTGAGAGAGGCTTTGAACCTTGATCCATCCAACGAGGCCATCAAGATGCTGCTTGAACAGACCAGTCAATTGCAAGAGAGAGCGCAACACGTTGATTCAACACTTAGAGGCATCAAGATTGTTAGGACGAGACCTGATGGGACAAAGGAATCCGTTTCATTTTCTGATGACGTGATTGAACATGCAAAGAGAGGCGTACAGGATATGCTATCTCGAATAGATGAAGGATTTCGTCTCTGCAGAGAGGAACGATATGATGAGGCTGCGATGATTGCTGAAGAAATGCTAGGGAAATATCCAGACAACCCGTCAGCTCTACTTCTCATGGCAGACGTACTCATTGGCCAAGGCAGATATGATGATTCATTGTCTATTACAGAAAAGGTGCTCAGCGACAAGCCTCGTAACGCACTTGCTTGGGTCACACGAGCTGAAGCTCTCACTCGACAAGGTCATATTAAAGAAGCCGAAACGGCGATTAAGAATGCAATAAGTTGGAATCCCAGCAATATGCAGCTGCAGGATTACTACAGACGATGGAAGACGCGGGTATGAGGCTGAATCATTTCTGTATCTACGTCATTTTTGATGATTCATCCTATTCTGGTAGGGGCAGTAGTCTTGAAATCACGGGATTTGCGTGCTCCCAGAGTTGACTATTTCAGAGGCATGTAAGCGCTGCTCTTTGTAGCGCCTATCCCAGGATTGCCGTGTCGTACCTGCTTCATAGGAAGGGAGCGATGAGTCTTTATCCTGCTTTTACGGAGAACTACCATACTTATGCAGGAAATTACTCAACCTATGATCTTGTTTACTCCGCTTACATTCGTCGCTATAGCGGTGTTCCTGTATCTATTGTTCCGATGGTGGAGTGGTCGTCAGATATCGGGCACCATATGGTGAGTTTTCCATTTTTTAATAGATGATGACATACTCATTTACTTCAATACTCGTTTGAAAAGATTTGCCACACGTTTCAATTCTGCCTGAGTCTCTGAATCTTCCTTTAATATTGGTACTGAGTTGATGTTGTCACAGATAGTTCTAAAATCTGGATAGTTTGACGTCCATGGATATTGGATGACGTCAAGTACATGATCTCTATGAAAATGAAAAACCTCCATAACCGATTTGCTACTCATTATTTCCTTTGAATCTTTTATCAGTGGAACTAAATCTAGAGGGAAATCATGGTTTTGGATGATGTCACATATCAATCCAACAATCACTTCATTCTTGGCAAGCGATGGTATCTTTACTAGTACCTGAATCTCTTCAGATTTCAGTTCCTTGTCCTCTATATCAAGTACAGAGTATGCAGATACAATTCCTTCTACTAGGAGTTGCAGATTCTTTTTTGCTATATTCACATTAAGCCGGATACCTTCTAGAATGCGGTATCTATAATTGTCATCATCCCATCTACTGAGAAGGGCTTCAACTACTTCTTCTGGGCTTTTTCTATCCATGAAGCTCAGCAAGATTGAAGCCAGTTTCCTCCCTAGACGTGGCAGATTGCCGCCCTTATTCTTCAATAACGAGTAGAAATGTTCCTGAATCGTTTTGTGTTCTATGAGGTGTTTTTTTGTCAAGATGTGCCGAATGATTTCATTCTTCTTTGTTATTTTTCTAAGGTAGGCACGGAGTGCTTTCAGATCGTTAGTACGGATATATTCTTCAAGCCTTAGAGTGGCTATATCAAGAAGGTCTTCACGAGAGATTCTCTTCCTGTCTATAAACGCCAACTCAAAAGCTTCTTTGATTGGTTCAAAAGCTCTCAATGCTGGTATTCGTGCAGCTCTGAGGCACATCGAGTAATGCGGAGGTACATTCTTAGTGGATTCCAAGATTGCATCTTGTATTGGCTGCAATGACATTAATTCAGGATGGTCAGCGATATCATTTATGATTCCCCAATCAACATCTGCAAGAATCATTCTCTCCAAGATCTCAATAGGAATTTTAGTTGAATTTTTGATTATGCTGCTAAGAGGACGACGAAACCATAGACTTCTTGGGTCCTCTTTGGGAAACGAGAGCAGAACATCAACGTTCTCAAGGAGAAAATCCAGAATTGGTCTATCGTCTATGAATCCTGATTCAGCTGCATACTGAAGGATATCAGGAAGTCGTTCATCTAGTCTTAGTATACCCGGAAGATTTTCTCTTATCCAATTTCTAATCTCAGTAGAAACAATCTCTCCAAAGAACTTCTCAGACTTGATGATTTGAAAGAGATAGTTCTGAGCCTCTTCCCTGAATGAGTGAGAACCAAGGAACTGCCATGGATAGAATTGATAGAATGAGTACTTTTTGTGGAATTCGTATCCGTACTCGAGAATCTTCCGACATATCATACTGTCTTCTAGAAGTGGTTTCAAAAGCCATGGTTTGTTGAAGGAAGATCGATATGTACTGAAGATTTCTGGTGGTCTATCCAGGGATTTCCTTAGTTCTAGATATTCTAAGATGGCTTTTCTAAACGAGTTTCGTCTAGACAGAAAAGGATTGAATAGAAATGATTCAAATTCAGCTCGCGGTCGACGGGTTGAATTCAAGTACTCTGGCAAATCTTTGAGTGCTACATCGATTAACTCAAGGAACTCCTGATGTCCGAACAGCTCCGGAATGTGAATTACTCTTTTCAAGTCTAACAATAAGTTCTCGCTTTCACTAAGAAGATGCAGTATTTTCGCAATTATCTTATCACTAGAAACATACTGTGGGAATCCATCGAGAAGATCTCTCAGTTCGAGTATTGAATGAGTTGTTCTAGTGATAATGTCAATGAAGAAATCTTTGTGCAATATTGCATTGTCCAGTTCGTATGGCATGTCCTGCAATGATTGCAATAGAATTTGCACGGATCCAATAGGCTTCTTCTTTTGGAGCATTTCAGGGTATCTCGAGCCATAGGGCCCACCCAATCCTTGTTCATAGTCGTAGACTTTGCGATTGAATTCATGTTGTCCTTCTTTTGTTCGAGAGCGTGCGTCGTGCAATATCTCTGAAACCCATCTTTCTATCTGATTATTGATTGCTTCATCACCCGACTCATATAGCTGTGACATCCAGCGGAAATAACTACCTGGCTTTTTTGTCCGTTTTACTATCAAATCAATTTGGGCCAGACGTTCTTTTATTGCATCCCTTCCAATCTCACCATAGAATGATATTGAAGATAATAAAGGTGGAAGGACTGCCTTGTGTTTCTTCTGGGAAAGAACAGTATCCAGAGATTTCAAGATGACTGAAAATGCAGGAGCGTATTTCATTCTCCCCAATGGCTCTACAACAAGATCAACATTTTCGCCCTTTTGAAGAAGATCTAACAGGATTTCACCTGTTCTGATAGATGGTATCTTTCCAATTGTCTTCAAGATTCTTCTGCCGCTTGCTTTCGTCTGTTTCAAGTAAACGTCGTACAAATCATCAACAGCTTCAGGCGAGCCTATCTTTTCTAGAGCATTAACGATTCTTGGAATTTCTTCTTGTTTACAAATCTTTAATCTTCGAAGAATTGTCGGAATTGCACGAGAGTCGCCTTTTTCACCCAATGTGTCTAGTATTCTCTTTATCCTTGGCAATGTATAGTAGACTGATATTATTGCAAGATTTTTCAGTAAAAATGATGTATTGACAGAACAATGTGAGAAAAGATCTCTGGAGATTATTGGCTTAGTTTCCTTGATGAATGAAGTTGAATCAACTGAATCAAGTAGATTCTGCAAATTCGCTACTACACGAGGAAGTTCTCCATCTTTCGTTGCACTTAGTATAGAACCTGCTGTCAATATTTGAAATCCATAGTATGTGGGAAACAAATCTCTAGTTTCTATATTGTCCTGTAGATCTTGCACCTCCTTAATTCGTACTTCAATGATTTCTTTAGCTAAACTGGCAAATCTTGTTTGGGCTAATTTTCCGATGTCTATGAAGAAGGTGTTGCCTTTTCTAATCTGTTTCCTGAGTTGTTTCAGTGCAATAGGGGTTGCCTTCATTCTGAAATCAGCTAGTGACCTCGCGGACACATTTTTGAAAAGCTCTAACATATCACAATCGATACCACTCGTTGATTCCAAATCAAGTAGGTGTATCAATGAATCTCGTAGTTTGCCATCACTCAATTTAATTTTCGAATCTCGAAATCCAACCAGATATTCTTGTCTGAGCTTTTCCCATCCATTCTCTTGTAAGAATTTATCAGCAAGTGAATCTATGACTTTATAGTTCCTTTCTGATATGGCAAACGCAAATTCAGACGCGAATTGCTTCAGTTAAACCACCACGATGATGATTTTGCTTCTTATTGGAGATAAATGTCCTGTTGAAATCAAGTTGAGCACTCAAGAAAGGAAGAATACTTAGACCAGCGAAATCAAAATGACGGTACCCCAGCAACTCGCCTGAAGATAATGTACTGTGAGACCAAATACAGAAGTTATAACTGATATAAAAAACAGGTCTAAAGGTTGTGAGTATAATAAATCGGAATAGTGAATTGGACAATCTAATCAAGACAGGGGGATCCCTTGTCAATCAAGGGCGATTGGAAGAAGCTGAGGCTGTGTATAAGCACGCGCTTGAGATCGAACCTGACAATGTTGATGCTTTGTTTGGCCATGCAAGGTCTCTCTCTAGGCAGGGAAAGTTTGTAGCAGCCGAGAGATCATATCGCCGTGCGTGGGAGCTTGCTCCTGAAGACCCGCTCTCTTGGTCTAGGATGGGCGGGGTTATGAATAATCTTGAGAGATATGCAGAAGCTGAGGATTTCCATAAGCACGCTGCAGAGATAGCCCCAGATAATTGGTTAATATGGAGTGGGCTTGGACAGTCGCTGGGAATGCAGGCCAAGTTTGCAGAAGCTGCTGAAGCTTTGAAGAATGCAACTAAACTCGGCCCCGAATCATTTCAACTGGAAGGAGCACTTGGAAGGGCACTCTTGCGGAGTAATCAGTTTGAGGAAGCTGAAAGGGCATATCGAAGAGCTTGCAAACTCAATCCATCTTCAGCCGCTGCTTGGCGTGATTTGGGCACTTGTCTTCAGGAGTTGAAAAGAGGGATGGAGGCACGGGAAGCATTTGATATAGCACTGAAGCTTGATCCCAATGATGCTAATGCTTGGTTTCATTTTGGTCTCTTGTTGGATAGCATGAAGGAAACAGTAGAAGCAGAAACGGCATTTAGGAGAGCCTGTGAATTAGAGCCTCAGGACGTAAGACACTGGGTGGCTCTGAATGGGAGCCAGCGAACTCTCCGCAGGTTTGTAGAAGCTGAAGAGTCAATTAGAAAGGCCATATCCCTTGGAGAGCAGAGTGGCATCTTATGGAGGTGGCTGGGAACAACTCTTCTTGAAGGCAACAAATCTGTGGAAGCGGAAGAAGCTCTATCAACAGCAATCGAGCTTGCTCCTGAAGACGATGAAGCGTGGAGTCAATTAGGTTTGTCACTTGCCAGGCAGGAGAAATTCGCCGAGGCTGAATCTGCAATAACTAGGGCTATTGAGATTGCACCTGACAGGGGCCGCTATCACTTCCTTCTTGGTCTATCGCTAGTCCTTCAGGACCGAATACAAGATGCGATTACGTCAATGGAAACGTCGTGTTCTCTAGCTCCCAATAATGCATGGTTTAAACACTATCTTGGAGTGGTACTATTCATTGATGACAGGCTCTCCGAGGCTGAAGAGTGCCTAAGAAGAGCCCTTGAATTGGGCATTCCGAATCCGCTGACCTGGCATCTTCTTGGCCAAATTCTCCAGAAGCAGAAACGAATAGACGAAGCTGATATGGTCTACGAAGATGGATTGCGAATCTTCCCTGATAGCAAAGAGCTTAGAGAAGGTCGTCAAAAGGTGTTTTCAATCAAGGAAGCCCTTTGGCTATTATCACAGATTCCCGGTGGCAGGGAAGCCTTAGATGAATGGGAAAAGTCAACATGATTCATTGGACAAAAGGATAATGTGGCAGCTTGTGGGCCTGTCACGCGCTCGCGCAGCGCACATCTCCCACAACGGCAACTCAGGCTTAACTTCCGAGATCGGAACGGGATCGGGTGTACCCTGAGGCCTATGGCCGCCATCATGTGAAATCACTGATGTGAGTTTTTAAAGATTCCTCTATGTCAAGCCACGAATCTTCTATTCCTTAATCCACCAATACTCAAATTGTATTTCCTTCTGTTCCAAGTCTGAGATTATTTCCTTGACCCTGGCTGGTATTCGTTTCAACCACGATCTAAGAATTCCCCTCTTTACTACATCATTAGGGGGCGCTAATATTGCTAGTTTTACTGCATCATCACCAGAAACAGTCCACTGCCATGAAACCGAAACTCTGCCAGACTTTCTATAGAAACTGACATTGACAGGATTTCTTGTGGATTCAACATCCAATCTTTGAAGAGCGCGCTGTTCTGCAAGAATGAAGTTGCTTGGATTACCCATAGTGACATCGTGAAGATTCGAAGCTACCGATGCAATTCCTGAATCCCTTGACAGTGTCAGCTTAGTCAATCTCCCAAACGGGAGGGACCAACAATCAACAAGGGCATCATCATCGCGATTTCCTTTGGACTTGATAAGCTCGATTTCAGCTTCTCCAACAAGCGGGGTCATGCCATATTTCTCGGTCTTATCGCCAGCATGTAAAGCAACAGAATGAGAACATCTAATTCTTCCAGGATTCACTGTGCCATCTTCGGGAATTGTATCCTCAATTAAAGCACATAGGGCTTTCCAAGATAGTCCTTCAATGAATTCATTCCTTAATTGTGGATTAAGAATGGTCTTATCCCCGGCTGCAAGTCCTATGTATTTCAATATCGTTCCAAAGCCACTTGAGATATAGCAGCTATACAAGTCATCTCTTTTATCCCAATACCGCGATAATTCGATATCGCCAAACTTCCCAAGATCCCTCTCGAAAATATCAATTCTGTCAGTATTAGACTCGCTGTAACTGACAGATCCTCCCTTTCTTTGGATATGTCCATCACAAAGGATTGTAGCTGCTAGACGCGCCAAGGCGATTTCTAATTCCTCACCTTCTAGGAATTTCGGATTCATAATTCCTCCGTGACCCATTTCACTATTTGTTATTTTGAAAACTCGACTTTCCAATTGAGATGGAGTAATGCCTGAAATATCTGATAGGAGGTGTAAATGCTTGCCCAAGATTCTATAGTCCCGTCCCTTGTCATTTGCAAGCATGACCTCCTCGGAGTCTGGAAACATCTGCATGATAAGCTCCTCAAGATGGTCGACAGTTTCTCTCAGTCCCAAGTTATCACTCGATAATGAAGTATCAATATCCAAGATGAACTGGGCAATCTCATTTCTGTCGTTGAAGTAGAAATAGAGGCCACGATAGATGTTCATCAGGTTGAAGAAAGAGGAGTCAGGTCTCCAGACATAGAGTATGTCATCGACCAGCCCAATTCGGAAGGGGTCACCTCCCACCTTCTCCATGGCAGCCCATTCCACCGCCTCTGGCACTGACGCAAAGGTCTCTCGAAGTGCACGCAGTTTCCAAGACTCGACCTCTGAGAGATCAATACAGCTCACCCTCGAGGAACGCCGGAGAGCAAACTCCACGAGCTCGGTCAATGTTTCGACGGGGGTGGTATAAGACTCCAGGATTCCCTCTACTTCATCCAACGAGATCTGCGTGAGAGCTGGCCTGTCCTTAATGGCTTCAGGAGCATCCTTCGGAACAAGAAGCCTTTCTAGATGAGCCGTCCTCGCCCATTCCCTGATGATGCGTTTCTGCTCGTATTCCACTCTGTCCTCGTGGACAATGTCAGGTTCGACTTCTGGCAAGCTGCCATGGGCCTCCTTGTACAGACGCCGAAGTTCACAGTCATATGCGATCGCCAGCATGGTCGGCTGTTTCACATCTTGAGCCCATTTCGCGACCTTTCCATAGTAGATTCCTCGCTCGCGAGCAAACTCCACATGGTCCACCTCACCCTTGGCAAGCAAGTCCTTCAAGTCGAAATAGGCAAGGACATCATGATGCTTCCTGTCAAAACTCCTCATCAGACGAAGCTCGGGATTTCGCCTGACAGCCTCTAGATACTCCGCCCTTGAGAACTCAATCATCTCAGTCGTGTCGCTCAGCGTAGCAAGAAGCGGGTCTTCCAACGCCTCCACCCTAGGACTAGAGAGGATTCTCCTCACAGACCACTCAGTGAGCCCGAGCATCTCAGCGATGTCCCTCTGGGTCCATCCCTCTTCGAAGTAGAGTTGACACACTGAGCTATGGTCAACATCGGAATGGACGCCCTCGATACTGCGTGTCTCCAGTCCGTACTTCTTGAAGACCTTCCTCACCGACCACTCAGTGACTCCAAGTTTCTTGGCAACGTTCTTCTGAGACAGCCTCTCCTCATAGTAGAGTCGATAGACCTCACTCGGGTCAGGTTCTGGACAAGACTTCCGGATGAACTTCTCGACGCTGAGACCTGTCTTGCGCAATTCATTGTGAGTTTTTGCATCAAACTCTCTGTAGAGTCGCCCAGACTCTTCTAGAGTCAGTCGACGCTCACGCATTGCTATTCTCAGGTC
>JBHLRP010000013.1:0-71014 GCA_048882485.1 Candidatus Thorarchaeota archaeon | reverse complement strand
ATACCAGCCCTCTTGTATGTAAATTGGAGTGCAGCTCGTAAAATACCTGGAGTTGTCAAGGTTCAGAAGTTGTAACGAAGGTCTTCATCCTATGCAGGTCAACCTCATTGGTTTCTCTTTATGATAAAGCTAGAGGATTAGGTCAGAGCATCCTTGAACCGTTGTCCAGCACCCCGCAATCGCTCAACCGGCTCATTGGAATACACAACGCGGACGTATCGACTGCTCTCAGCACTGCCCCAATTCACCATGGGTGTCGCTGCAATTCTCCCTCGTTCCAACAAGCACTTGGATGCAGTAGGACCATCAAGGCCCAACGGAGAGACGTCGACCAGGAATGACCAGCCACCGTGAGGGGGAATGACGGTGAAGTCGCTCAATTCCTCCAGCAAGACATCACGACGCCGTTGCCATTCTTCGACACAGGTTTGAATCCCATCATCAGAAGCATTGATTGCAGTTGCGACCGCCCCCATGGCAATCCCGGTCTGACACACCACGTTGCTGATACTGACCCGGGCCACGTCTGCAATAATAGGCGCCGGTCCAACAACCCAGCCAACTCGCCAACCAATCATACGATACTCCTTCGAAGATGAACCGACCGTAATCACCTTATCACGCATATCCGGGAACCCGGCGGGGTGAATCACCTCACGATTATCAAATAGAATGCGTTCCATTGCTGTATTATTGATGAGCCAACAATCAGCTTGCTGACAAAACTCAATGAATCTCTGCCATTCATCCTGTTGAAAGACTGCCCCCGTTGGCATGGAGGGGCTCATCAGGAGTGCTGCTTTCACTGGTTTCGGATCAATCTTGGCTAAGGCCTCCGTATCCACTCGCCAACCTTGTGCTGACGGTATGAGCGGAGCAAAACGCGGGACTCCTCCAGCTAGACGAACTCGGTTGATGAGGCCCACGTATATCGGATCTGTCATCAAGACCTCATCACCAGGTTCTAGCGTGGCCAGCAAAACATTCAGGATGCCCGAAAGCCCCCCTGCACTGATCAGACAATCAGTTTTCCAATCATATTCCTGCCCGGACTGCTGCCCAACCAATGCAGCCGCCGCTTGACGCATCGAGTCTAGACCAAAGAAAGGCAGATAGCTATTGGCTGCATCATCATCGACAGCCTGCTTGGTAAACGCTAGTGCCTCCTCCGGCGGACGCAAATCAGTATCCAAATTCTCAAGACGTAACACACTGGGATCTTCCAGACTATCCGCAAGATCCCCCATATCTTCAACACCGATTTTGGTAATATGCTCAAGTCGAGAAACTGGCATGGGAAGCCACCACTTCGTAAATCTATTGCCAAATACTCGCACCTTGCTGACCTACAATATTAGATTTTCCAGCCCTCTCTTAACCTGTCCAATGATGACTCATAGTTTATGAGTTTCAATCTACAATACCAGTGTGAGGGTGACTAATCGGAGATTGGTCGAGGTGTAGCGAAATGCTGACATTTGCACTCGAATCGGACAAGATTGAGAGAACACTGGAGATCATGACAAGGTACTATTCATCGATTTACCGTGATTTCATTCTTGATGGGAATCAGCTAATTGCAGGAATCATTGTAAAGGAAGACATGCCGCATACGATTACAACGATCATTAGAATAGGCGAAGAACCATCTCTGTATAATGTCACAATAATTGCTACTGGCGGATTCCGAGGTCTATTTCGCCAAAGTGAGCTCTCCAGACTCGAGCTGGCAACGAAGGACTTCATTGAGAATCACATTGAATTCCTAAAGAGTAGAGAAAGGATGGTTTGGCCATGTTCCAAATGCGGCAAATCCTATACATATCCAGCTCTTAGCGCAGATGGTAGATATCGATGTCCAGCATGTGCAAGCCCTGTTGATGGCCAGTAGTTCAGTAATCGTGCGAAACCAAAAGTATAATTAACTATAGTAAATCGTCTCGGTGTCATTACATGAGCGTAGAGGAAAATATCCGTCTTGTTAATGCAACTCTTGAAGCCTTTGAAGCGCATGATATGGAAGGCTTTGTAGGCTTTATGTCCGAATCAGTAGTGAACTATGCCCCTGGTCGGACTGAGCCACTTAGGGGTCGTGATGCAGTAAAGGAGGATAACATAGCCTTTCTGGCAACATATCCTGACGTGAAGTTCGAAATAGCGCGGATCTTTGGAGATGACGACATGGTCTGTGCTGAAGGGTTCGTAATGGGAACCAACACTGGTCCGATTCCAGGTCCCGACGGCAAGAAGATGCCTCCAACAAACCAGTCTTTTAGAGTTCCAGCATGCTTCGTAGCTAAGATCGAGAATGGACTGATTTCAGAAATCCGTGAGTATCTAGATCAACTTGAATTCTCAAGACAGCTTGGGATCTTCGGCTAGTCTGTTTTACTCAACGCTTATTTCATTAAATGCTCATATGTTTCACAGAAAAGATTTGACAGAAAGACAATCAGAGTCAGAGGGCCATAAAACACCCTCATTCAGACATAGAGTCGGGAAGCTTGTTCTAGTGCTAGGTTTCTTTCTCATAGCTTTGCTCATTATCCTCGGAGCTTTTGCATCTCTAGCCGCGGCATATACTGGTGATTCCACACTAAATCACCTCTATCTCGATTTAGCCATTCCTGGTTTTCTAATCGGCTTTCTGTTGATGATAATAGGGCTCACAGCTGTTTTCTGCCAAGAAGGTCCTTCCAAGGATTGGCTTTGGAGCATTCAATTCGGACCTTATGTCAGATAATCGCAGGGTTTTTGGTCGAGCTTCTACTAATCTACGGCAAACTGCTCAGAATAGAGAAGTGTTTTGATGATCCGTAAGACTCTACTCTTCAGAAACTTGGTGGACAACATTCCAAAGAATGTGGGGCTCTACTCAGTCGGTATCTTGCTTCTTATCATCTCAGGATTTGCATTTGATGCAGTAGGGATGATTCCGGGTTTGGTTGCGTTCATCATTTCCTATTCATCGGTCTATGTGCTCAACGACATTTTTGATATTTCAGAGGACGAACGAGATTTGTCGAAACGCATGAGAAAGCCACTGGCATTGGGGTCAGTTGAGAAACCAGAAGCTATCGTAATCTATGTAGTCCTTCTGGTCACTGGTCTTATGTTATCGCTCTTTCAGAACCTAGCATTCTTTGCAGCTGTGTCGGTTCTGATTATCATCAATGCTCTCTACTCGATTCCAATTCTTGTGCTTTCAAAGACTCAGCCGGCTCCGAATGAAACTGATAAACAGAACCGTAGAAGTCTGAAATATACAATTGCAGGCTTGCCGCTTGTTTTCGTCATGCAGTTTCTGAAGTTACTACTTCCTTGGACACTCACAACCGAGCTTACCAAATTCCCCTTTCTATTTGCTTGCGGATTCTCTCTCACATATCTTGTGATTTTCAAAGGCTACAAGGCGAACTATACGATAGGTGAATCCATAATTCATGAGGCTCAGCTTTTTGGTGCTGCGGTTGTCTTCTTTGTTCTATCAATGCTAATGCACCAGGGGCCAGTCTTGCAGGCATCAGTCTTCCTGTACCTACTAGCAGGCATAGCTCTCTTCAGGAACTTGCGTCTCGTTGACAAGAAGGTCATACTCCTGAGTCCAATCTATATCTTGCTTGGCATCATTATTCTATACTGCTTGGTCCTAGTTCTCTAGGTTCTGAATCTACAGCATACTTCTGGCTCAGAGAGTTTGTGAGCTAAATGATTACATCCTCTCCTGGAACTCTTCGGAACGCTTGGATCTCACCTATATGTGATGCTCCCACCAAAAAGCGGGTAAATCTTTCAACCCCCAGCCCCGCCCCTGCGCTTGGTACGAAGCCCGCCTTGGCATATTCGAGATATGGTTTGTACTCCTCAAGACTGAGTCCATCTCTCTCTATTCTCATTCGAATCCTTTCATATTCCCACTCTCTCTCCCCTCCACTCAAACCCTCACCAAATCCCTCTGGATATAGTAGGTCGTAGTTGCGATATGAGCCGGGGGTCTCTTGGTCTTCAGCATCATAAAACTCTCTTTTGTGATTCAGTACCCAGAATGGATCCGTCGCTTCTTCACTTGCTAGCTTCTCCCAATCCGCTCCATACCTCTCAATGAGTTGGTCTGTTGAATGAATCTCAAATTTCTTCGGAACCCTTAGTTCTCTCCCCCATATAGCCATCTCTTCACTGCAGTCTTTTTTCACTCTAGTTATGGTCGCAGTGACTGTGTCTTCTATCAAATCGAAAACGTCTTTCATGCCTGCATGAGCCAGCTCAAAATCGACTTGAGAGAACTCGAAGAGATGAACTCCGCTATGTTGGCTCTTCGGACTCTCGAGTCGCACATTTGGGGACACTGTGAAGAATCTCTCAAGACCGGAAGCTGCCATAATCTGTTTATGCAGAATCATGCTTTGAGTAAGTACAAGATTCTGACCCTGATACTCGATTATGGGCTTGCCAATGATGTTGCTTCCAGGATCAGGTCCAAGAGGGTCTGATGTCGTGCTTAGAATAACTGGCATGATCTCAACTAGTCCCTTTTTGCGGAAGGTTTCTCTTATCTCTGCCAGCGCAACGCTCTGTACTCTTAGCGCTCCGATCAATCTCTTATCTTTCATAGGTTATTGATGTTCGGATTGAATTATAGAGGTTCTTCTGCAAGTATGAAAACATCTCCATCTTTTTATTGATATGCATCACAAAAACCGAAAATCTTTCAAATCCGTCATCGATACTAATTCTCTTCGCAACACATATGGTCTGGAATCGGTCTTAGTCAGCATACAAGTATTAGGGATTGTTGATTATGAATCGTGACATCATTCGGAATTGGTCAGAACTTCCTTGGGAACCAATAAGACCAGACGTAGCTTTCAGAGTTCTTGGAAGCGGACTTGTTCCCAATGGGGCTGATATACAGGCTGTGACGCTCACAAGAGTTGAATCCAAAGGCGAATTCTCCACTCATGCTGACAATTATCATCACGTGTTCCTATTCCTAGAGGGTTATGGTGAAGGCTGGATAGGTGATGAGTCCTATGAAATTACACCAGGATTGATTGTGAGAGTCGCAGCTGGCCAGTCACATGGCTATAGAAACACCAATTACTCTGACCTAATCCTCCTCACAATCAACTATTTGGGTATATAGATCATTACGATTATTGACTGGCTTGGAAGTCAACTTGTTTCCCGCAGTGAGTGCATTCTATCGCATTGCCTACTATATTGACGTCCCTAAAGTCAGTATCCTGACCACATGATGGACATCTATAGATGGGTATCAGAAGTGTAGAATCATAGGGGTCCTGTCTTCTCTCAAGCAACCCTTCCTGCTCAGCAAATCTTGATGCCTTGAATAGCAGGTCATCCTTGGGAGCCTCTGAAATGGTTCTGGGAGCTGCAGAAGGCCTTGCACGAGTTTGTGCATAGGATTGGCTTTCGCCCCCTCCGCCAGTTACGGAACCAGCAACAGTCAGACATAAACCAATCACCAAAAAGGGTGCCGCAATTCCCCAGCCATAGTAACCGAACGAGTAGAAGAAGGCCATGCCAAGGACTATGAAAACCATCCCACACCCTCTAACAGCGCCGCTTCCGGAAACGCCAGGAATTCCTACACCACCACTACTCACGTAACCTCCACGGCCACCACGTCTGCAAGCTCTTCCACAAACACATGTTATCAAAATCACCGCAAGTAATGTGATGAGAAAGTTCATTCCAACATCTGATGTAAACTGCATCTCCATTCCCCCCCCCGCTCCTCTGGCCTAAGACCAAGGAGTCAGGCGAATCAAAAGAACACACACGCTATTTATCAGTTCTGGCATTCTGGAGAATGTGATGGATTCTACCAAGATTCAGACTTTTCAATCAGGTGACGAAGAAGAGATAGTCGAAGTCTTTGAGGCAGCCTTTGGTGAGTCAGATTACTACTTTCCTCGAAGTTTTCAGTCCTGGGTCTGGAGATACAAACAACGACCTCGGTTTGACCCTAATTCAGTCCTGATGATTCGAAAGGAAGGCAGAGTAGTATCTGGATTAGCCATGACGTATGGAACCATGGCTGTCAATGGCGAGCCGAAGAAGATTGCTCTGATTGACGATGTATCCACCCGTCCTCAATGGCGGAAACAGGGCCTTGCCACTGCGCTGATGACACATGCGGTTGCTCGTGCAGAAGAGGTGGGATGTTGGGGGGTTCATCTTAGTGCTGACCCTGAAGGAGCCGCCACTCGAATCTACAAGAACATCGGGTTTGAAACCATCACTCATTGCATCAACATGCTGAGTGTTCTCAAACATAGACGAGCAGCAAGATTCGGGAAACGCCGACAGGCCATTCCTCTCCTAGCGCTTAGCTTGATGGATTCCTTCAGAGATATGAGGATCGACAAGAAACTCTGTCAAATTGAAATTGTAGAAGACGGAACTGCAACTGAGGTAGTGCAACACGCTCAAAATGAGGCGGTTCTTCAGAACGGGACTCTGCTGTTTGATGATGAGTATATCAAATGGATGACCGATTCAAGACGTGATGGCGCATTCAAGGTGACATCCATCTCCAAGGATAGCAAGCTCTCTGGAATACTTACAGTATCATCATCAGACTTCTCCGGGCCTGGAGCAAGAGATAGAATAGCTGTGATTGGCAATCTGATTCTTGGCGAAGCGCTGCGGACTAGAGATGCAATCACATCAGTTTTGTATGGAGCTAAAGAAATTGCGAAGGACACATTGGACTGCCCAATGGCAAACATGTTCATTGACTCTAGAGCGGTGACTCTAAGGAGTGCGTGCAAGAGAGCCGGGTTCATGGAGGTCGGGCAATCTGCTTCCATGTTTCATTCTCTTAATCATCCACAAAGGATGACTGAAATCAGAAGAGGAATCTGGAGTCAGCCAGTCGAAACTGTTACCTCAAATCCGTAAGATGTTGCGATCAATCGTCTTATTTTTCTGTGACATCTGAATGTCAACAATGGGATGATCTAGATATGCTTCATCAGTTCTTGAGCAGTGCTCTGAAACGGCATCTTGACGAAACACAACCACTCATCAATCAAGTTGTTGATGATGATCTAGCAAAGGCCCCTATCGAAGATGGTCGGCCTCTAGGTGAAGTCCTCCTTCACATGCTTAGATCAATTGACTTCTATCTAAAAGGCCTTACAAGGAATGAATGGGCTCCCTTGTCCTACTCACTTGAAGAATATGGGACAGCGGATGCTCTGAAGGCATTGACTCGAAGTGTCTTTGATAGAACTCGCGAATATGTGGACCAGTTGAGTGACAGCGACCTCGAAAAGACCATCAGTTCGTTTAGCCATCCTGCAACAGCTGCTGAGATCCTCCTGGAGGCTATTGAGCACTCTATCCATCACCGTGGACAGATAACAGTCTACTATCGACTGCTCGGAATCGAAGTTCCTCATATATCCTATATCATCTAGGCGGCCGAATTGTCTTCCCTAGCAAGGGAGGCAGGAAGACTTTCTCCAATCACTGGCTGATGGTCAAAGGTCATTGCTAGGTCTGGATTGTATCTTGGCTCGTTCATGACCATCCTGGCAACAATGTCCTGTCCCTGATCGAACTTCCCTCTCATCGTCATCTCGAGAACTGGGCTATAGAATATGAGAGGTGCAAACACTACAATCATCACGTATCTGAAAGGCCAAAGATAGTAGTCGAAAGTGGGATCAAAGACTATCTGATACAGTTTGAACCCAATCTCAACAATACCCCACCCAAAGGCAAGCAAAAGACTGCCTTGCCTAAGATATTTCAGTCTCATGAAGAGGCCAAACATATCCTCTTTCCATTCGTCATACTGGACATTTCCCAAGGTGTAATCAGAAACTCCATTCTTACGGAACACCAATACCGAAAGCTTGCCTATGAACTCAATATTCTCTCTTCCCATTATGACAATCGTGCGAAAGCGTCTTCTCACGAAGCCTCCAATCGTCACAATTGAGAATGCAATCATAACAATAGACCAGACCACAGCAAAGACGCTCATTATTATTGCCAAAATGATGAGAAAAAGGAGGTCACATTCACCACCACCCCCAGCGCAATCTGCTCCTTCAAGATGTCTATAGATCTCTGACTTCACAGTGACAGTTCCTGTTTCTTTCGAATGAATGGACTTTCTGCCAGGATGGATCCCCATGATGGTTTCGATTCCACTATTCACAGTACTTCCTGAAACACCATAGACACGCATTACAGTGTTTTTGGAAGCTTCTGGCTTCTCTTCTGACTCCAAACTCAGCGACCTCCTAAACGCAATAGACACTTGCTTGCGTATCCTTATTTGTTCTGCCCCCGGCTGCAATTGCTTAAACCTGCATATTATTACACCAGCAGCCTTCAGAAATCGTTGCCATGCTCAAGATTTGTCTGTGGCTAGTTGATGCTTCCTAGCTGCTGCCAGCCAGCTTCCTTCTCCATGCTCTCTCTATCTTCTTCTCCCTGTTATAATGCCCCATCTCTCCTCTAGATGGACTAGGATTGCCACTGTATACTACATATCCCTCAAAGAGCAGGATGAACAGCACGGGCAGAAATCCGGTTATGTCGCCGCCAATGACGAGTCCTATCATTCCTACAATGAGTGAAGTGATAGCAGTCCAAATGCCTGCAAAGAAGAAGAACCACTTTCGTCTTGCCGGAGTTGCCTTCAGAAAAGTCACGTAGTCAATCTTGATTGTAGGCTCATAGTACTCATCTCTACAGATACCCACAAGCCGTATTCCAAGTGCTTTCCCTGCAATCAAACGTCCAATAGGATAGAAGAAAGCAACTACTCCCATTACACAAATGAATCGGAGAATGACTTGCCAGACATCTGCTAAAGTCCAACTGAGAATGTTGTTCCAGATGAGCGGTGTCTGCAAAAGCCATAGATATGCAAGCAGCGGCGCCAGTCCTATGACTATCATGATTGCAAGGGTTGAACTCAAGGGATAGGTCTTCCCTCGAATGGCCTCAAATAAAATGTCCCTTACCTCGGCAGCCACGATAATCTCGTCCTCATTGGGACTCGGCTCTCTCTTTATCTGCCGAACAAGCTTCCAGAAATACTTCCGCGTATCGGATGACGCATTTTTGGGGTCTTGCCTAACCTCTTCACGCACTCGTTCAAGTTCGCTGAGTCTATCAGTCACTCCAGCATGCCTCAAGTGAAAGAGTGCCACCTCACAGATGAATACTCCGCTTTGACTTGCTTACAAGAGTAGCCTAAAAGGAGATGCCTTCTCAAGATGCATATACGAGTTGGATATCATGTCCAAAATTGAGATCAATCCAAGTGTTGCCCCATTCCCAAAGCCAATTGTGCTTGTTGGTGCCATGGTGAACAATCGTCCGAATTTTAACACCATTGCTTGGTTCAACCGTTTGAATCGGCGTCCGAATATTTGGGGTGTTGCCATGGGCAAGAAGAAATACACGCTTGAAGGCGTTAGGGAAAACAAGAAGTTCAGCATTAATTTTCCAACTGTGGAAATTGTTGATAGAGTGGACTTCTGTGGTATTTACTCTGGGAGGGAAGTCGATAAATCGGAAACCTTCGATGTCTTTTTTGGAGAGCTGGGGGACGTTCCCATGATCAAAGAATGTCCTGTGACAGCCGAATGCTCGCTTTATGAAATCGTTGAACTACCCTCGACATCGTTGCTTCTTGGAGAAGTAAAGCATGCTTATGTAGACGAGCAATCCATGACTGATGGAGTACCTGATTTAAGAAAGATCAATCCTTTTGTATTCATTCGACCCGGTGACCAATACTGGGCTCTTGGTGACTCAGTTGGCGACGCCTGGTCAATTGGCAAGAC
Organism: Candidatus Thorarchaeota archaeon; assembly: GCA_048882485.1. Lineage (GTDB taxonomy): Archaea > Asgardarchaeota > Thorarchaeia > Thorarchaeales > Thorarchaeaceae > SMTZ1-83. The sequence continues at coordinate 61,175 of JBHLRP010000013.1, read as the reverse complement.
CCTCAAAGAATAGACCCGGGCTTTTGATTAGAGCAGACCTCTGCAGTGGTCCGGCATTTTAAATCACCAACTAATGCCTAGGAATGCTCATGACCCAATGGAAACGCATCTTCTTCACAAGTCTTCTGGTAATCGGTGTCATACTCTTGTCTATGGAGATTATTGAAGCGATAACAGGAGTTCCTTACTTTGGTGGCTGGGGCATTTTGGGCTGGCCTTTCTTCTTGGCATGGGTTGCTGAAAGGGAGCGGACTCGCAATTAACTGACTCTCATCAGCCTGTTCCAAAGTGCTTACTCAATTCCCAGAATGGCGGGACTAATCCCAAGTCCATGAAAATGTCGTAGAAACAGAATGCCCCCCATCGATCTACGACTTTCCCTTCTGGGCTAATGTACAGAATAGTTGCACCTTCATACTCGAATTCCTTCTCAGTGGGCTCGAATCCCCAGGCGTTCCCCATGTGAGTTGCCTTTCCTTTGTATCTTATCCAGACTCTGTCGTCTGTGCCAAGAACGTCTACTATCTCATATTTCAAGTCAGGAAATACGGACCTGAAATACTTAATCTCATGCTTAATCTGGGCTGGACCTACGGCATCAATTGAAACCCAGCTTGGATCGTAGTCTTTGTCCACAAGCTCATCAGCCAGTGCAAGGTCTGGCTTGCCCCACATCTCCAGGAACCATCGTCTGCCGATGTCCTCATTCCTCTTTTTCAATTAATCACCAGCTCGGAGAATCAATACTTGCCTTCATAATATTTCAACTAATCCTCCAAGGCATGAACCAGAGCCTCGTTTGGGAGTATGTGTCTGGTCCTTTGTCGCTCTTTTTTGACAGTGAAACAAAAAGATATAAAAAGGAGTTAACTATTGTTTAGTTCAGTGATAACAATGGCTATCTACATGCTATATCGCCAAAAAGCGAAAGACGAGAAACGTGGTGAACTCGACGAGCTAAGAGAGGAGTTCGAGGGAATCTACAAGAAATACAAGGTGGACATCCTTGGCTTCTGGGAGAATGCTGACGATCCAAATGAGGTCTACTATATTTCGAAGTACGAGGATGAGTCTGACTACAAGAGCAAGACAGAACAACTGCGTAGAGATGAACGCTATGCAGAGCTATCCAAGAAACTTGAAGAGGTTCGCTTGGACTTCAAAGCATTCAAACTGAACCCTATTTGGACTTCAGAATAGGCGGGAGTCTAATTCGATTCAAGTTAGAATAAACAAGCTCACTTGCTCTGCCTAGATAGATGTAATACCGTTCAGCAACCCTTTCTTGCATCCACCACACCTTTAACCTACCAACCCACAATTCGAGAGGTGTGATGCCAATGGAAAGGGAGATGCCCTCTGAAGAAGAAATGGAACGATTTATGGCTGAAGCCATCGCTGAGGCTGAGAAAGGGCTGGCGGCTGGAGGAATCCCAATCGGCTCCGTCTTGGTTATGGATGGCGAAATTGTCGGTCGAGGGCACAATCAACGGATGCAGAAAGGCAGTGCCATCTTGCATGCTGAGATGGATGCCTTGGAGAATGCAGGGCGTCTTTCTGCGTCTGATTATAGGAGATCGACACTATACTCCACACTCTCACCGTGTGACATGTGCAGTGGAGCAGCGTTGCTCTACGGAATCCCCGTGATTATTGTGGGTGAGAATAAGACCTTCCAGGGACCTGAAGACTACGTAAGAAGTCGTGGAGTTCATGTCGTTGTGCTGCAGGATGAGCGATGTTTTGAGATGATGGAGCAGTTTACCTGCGACAATCCTGACATCTGGAATGAGGACATAGGATCGGAGTGAACGCTTTCAGAGCCGTCCGAATGGTTTCCGCTTCAGGAATCTCCCATATCCAACCTCACCCACGAACTTCCCATCCTCAGCAATTACTCTCCCTCTGGATATAGTAACTGCGGGGTATCCCGCCAGTTTCCACCCCTCATATGGGCTCCAATCACAGTTGGTCTGCAGATTCTCAGCTTTGATTGTGACTTTCTTTTCTGGGTCAAACACCAACAGGTCTGCGTCACTACCAATGGCGATGGTTCCTTTCTCTGGATACATTCCGAAGAGCTTTGCTGGATTCGTACTGACAAGAGCAACCAACTGATTGACGGTGAAGCCACGCTTCCCCACTCCTTCTGTGTACATGAGTGGAATCATGGTTTCAACGCCCGGCATCCCAAACGGAATCTTCGTGAAGTCCCCATTCCAAGCTGCCTTCTGCTCGGTTGTGAATGTGCAAGTGTCAGTTGCCACAATCTGAACATCTCCGGTCATCAGTCCCTGCCAGAGTCGTTCACTGTCATGCGGTTTCTTGATTTGAGGACATGTAGCATATAGGTGTCCATTCTCACCTTTGAAGACTTCATCATCCAAGAGCAAATACTGTGGACAAGTTTCTGCATACACTCTGACCCCTTTTTGCCTGGCCAGATGTACTGCATCAGCACCCTCTCCTGTGGACATATGCACAATATAGAGCTGACCGCCCGTCACCTCTGCCCACTTAATCGCCCGAATGATTGCCTCCTGCTCAGTATAGCACGGCCTAGAGAGAGTATGTCCGTACGCTCCCCACTTCTCCTTCTCCTTTGCATACCTCTCAATCAGCATATCAAGAACATCCACGCTCTCAGCATGGACTCCGATGTGACCGCCGAGCTTGGAGGTCTCTTCGAGTGCCTTGAACAGCATCCCATCATCGGCCATCCAGCCCTCGTTCTTGTAGATCATGAACATCTTGAAGGTCGGAATTCCATAGTCTATCACTTTCTTGATCTCTGCTTGTGTCTTGTCGTTCCAATCAGTTATCGCCGCATGTAGGCCATAGTCCACGCATACCTTTGAATCTGCTTCAGCTCTTCGTGCGTCAATGGCCTCCATAATTGAGCTTCCCTTTGTCTGAATGGCGAAATCAAGAACTGTAGTCACTCCGCCACAGGCTGCAGCTTTTGTTCCATTCTCAAAGTCATCAGCTGAAATTGTCCCTGAGAATGGCAGCTGGAAGTGGACGTGTACATCTATGCCCCCAGGGAATATGTACATCCCCGTGGTATCAACAACCTTTGCACCATTAGATGGCAGATCTTGTGCAATGGTCACAATCTTGCCTTCACTTATACCAATATCTGCAGAGTATGTATCAGAAACCGTCACAATCTTCCCGTTTTTGACGATTAAATCCAACTCGACCATGGAAAGACCTCCGTAAACTACTAGGGCCGCTACCATAAATCGATTTAGGAAACTCCTATTAGGTGATTGAACTACAGTCCAATTTACACAAGGCTTTGGAGCGGTATCAATGAGAAGTGTACGCATCGGTCTAGTTCAGGCCCAATGGGAAGGCGATGTCAAAGACGAAGGAAAAATCGAAGAAAACGTTGAGAAGATGATACGTAAGCATGAAGGGTTTGCTGATATCGCCGTGCAGCAGAAAGTCCAGATTCTTTGTTTTCAGGAGCTATTCTATGGCCCCTATTTCTGTGCTGAACAAGACCCAAAGTGGTACAAATATGCAGAACCAATTCCTGGGCCTTTGAGTGAGCGAATGTGTGAAGTGGCAAAAGAACATGGTTTCATTCTGATTGCGCCAATGTATGAAGAGGAAGATGTTGGTATCTACTACAATACAGCCATCGTTATAGACTCCGATGGGACAATCCTGGGCAAATACAGGAAGACGCACATTCCTCAGATTGAGCCAGGTTTCAAAGAGAAGTTCTATTTCCGACCTGGAAATCTTGGATATCCAGTCTTTAAGACAGCCGTTGCCAGAATTGGTTTGTATATCTGCTATGATCGGCACTTCCCAGAAGGAGCCCGGGCACTTGGATTGAATGGAGCAGAGATTGTGTTCAATCCATCTGCCACTGTTGCAGGATTGTCCGAGCATCTGTGGACAATCGAGCAGCCCGCTCATGCCGTAGCAAACGGCTACTTCATTGCAGCAATTAATAGAGTTGGTGAAGAGCCATGGAAGACCGGAGCTTTCTATGGCAGCTCATATGTCGCTGATCCACGTGGGCAGATTGTGGCTCAAGGGACACGCGACAAGGAAGAACTTGTTGTCGCTGATATAGACTTGGATATGATTCGGGAAGTCCGAAATGTCTGGCAGTTCTATAGAGACCGAAGGCCAGACAGCTATGGGAGTCTCACTGATATCTGAAGTTACATCACATCTTCTTCTCTATTTCAGAGAAGACTTCATCCAAGATTTCATAAGACTTGTCGATTTGCTCGGCCGTAAGTTCAAGTGGAGGTTGTATTCTGATAACGTTACCATCTAGTCCTCCTTTACCCACCAAGAGGCCGTTGTTCTTGGTAAGCTCCATGACCTGTATCATCTCGTCCACAGCTGGTTCTTTTGTGGCTTCATCCCGAATGAGTTCTACTCCCAGCATCATTCCTTGTCCGCGCACCTCTCCAACCAATTTGTGATCTTCTTCTAAACTCTTTAGTTTCTTCTTGAATTCCTTTCCAAGTTTCGCGGCTTTCTCCAAGTAATTACTCTCTTCGATGATTTCAATGACGGCTACAGCTGCTGCACAAGACAAGGGATTCCCCCCATAAGTTGCGAATGCATCGGTTATGACGAAGTCCTGTACAAGCTCGGGACTCGTGATGAAGCCAGCCACAGGAATACCACTACCGAAGCCCTTTGCAAGGGTTATGATGTCAGGATCGACTCCGGCATGTTGTATTCCCCACCATTTATCCCCAGTTCTGCCAAATCCTGTCTGAACCTCATCTGAGATGTAGAGGCCGCCATACTCCTTCACGATTTCGTGCACAATACGGAAGTACTCTGAGGGTGGTTGTATGATCCCCCCGACTCCCTGAATCGGTTCAGAAATGAAGGCGGCAATTGCGTTATTGGTCTGAGTTCGCACGACCTCTTTGAGATAGCGGGCGCATTCAAAATCACAATCTGGATACTCCTTTCCGAAATGGCAACGAAAACAGTATCCATATGGAGTAAATCGCACACCTGATGGATGACTTTCAGGAACAGTGCGCCATCCAGCACTTGATATCTCTCTCGTGAGGGTAGTCCGTCCGTGATAGCCTCGCAAGCATGCAACAATGTACGGATTGTTTGTGTATTTCCGCGCCATGAAGAGTGCAGCTTCATTGGCCTCAGAGCCACTGTTGACAATGAAAGACTGAGTAAGGCCAACTGGGGAAATCTTTGCGAGTCGTTTCACAAGTACTGCGTAGGGAATTGTCGCATACATTGAACTAGTATAGACAAGTCTTTCAGCTTGCCACTTTATGGTAGCCACAAATTTGGGATGATTGTATCCTGTAATTGTTGTGCAGATGCCTGCGAACAAGTCTATGTATTGTTTTCCAGAGCTGTCCTCAAGAGTAGCTCCTTCTCCATTCACAAGGAGCACTGGATCTGCATAATAATGGGCCACTGCAGGAGCCATGTGTTCCTTCTCAATCTCAAGAATCTCTTCCCTTGAATACTGCCTACGCAGGTCTTTGGGAACCAATTCATCAGTCATTATGTCCACCCATTGATTTCGAGCAGCACAATGCTAAGGTATTCGCGCCTAAAGACTTTGTCCGCACCCTAAACCCATGCAAATGAAGTTTGGTCGGTGAATTTGTCAGTCTAATTCGCATGGACATCTCTCCAATTCATAAGTTACGCCTTCGAGTTGCAGGATAATTATTTGGAGGCAGCTAACCAATGGAAGCTACGCAGTCAGATAACTGGTTATGGATTATACAAGAACTCCTTCGGGCTGTTTTTTGAAGGAGTAACCCTTTGGAGTCAAGACCGCGATTTGAGGAACACCACCACAGGTAGGAAAGCGTGCTTGATATCTCTCACATTTGCTTGCTAATCCTCCTCTGAATCTCCCAGATAATACAGATAGTCTAATTGATGTTGCTATGTTCCTGATAACCAGCTAGTGTCAGAGTATTTGGTTTCAACCAGTATCTGGGCAAGTTCGTTTTCACTCTCACTGATTGATTCCATTTTCCAGCAGTTTTTTCCCAATAGTTTCGTGAGTGACCCGACTAATCGTTTCTCAATATCTTGGGAGTGAATCTCTTTTCCAAGCAGGAGAGATATGTTTGCTACAGGATTCGGGATACTTGGAACAGTCCCAAGTCTATGTGCAAGCTCTGAATTTGGGCTTAGGACCTTCTGCATCATATCTAGGTCAGAGTCAACCAGTAGTGTGCCATGATGAAGAATGCCTTCATAAAGATAGTATTGAGCAGACCCAGAAACTTTCCAATCTTCAATGAAGACACTAGAGGGGGGTACAAACCTTGGATTACAACCTAATTGGGATAATAAATCGATAATGGCTGAACACAGGAAACGAGTAACATCGGGAATTGAATTCGCTTCGGTGATAGTTGTGGTAACTGCAGTGATTGAGTAGTTGTAGTTTCCAAGGTCCATATACACAGTTCCTCCACCACTGCAACGCCTAATGATAGGGATGCCAAGTTCATTACACAATTCTGTGTTTACCTCTGCTCTCACATCTTGACTACGGCCCATTATAACTGATCTAGAGTTTTGCCAAACACGAATGGTGTTTGGTGAACCGTCGTCGATAACGCCTCTCAGTATTGCCTCATCGAGAGCGATGTTCCACTGTGGGTCAGTTTCCTTTGAGATCACAACACGCCACTTCGAGTTCATCATTTCGAGATGCCACCAAATGCCGCATCATGTGCCTCCTCAACAATTCTACAGAGGTCATCATAAATGGGAACTATCCGTTCATGTGTTATTTTCCCTTCAACTACTATCGCTGGCACAATGTTCTTCTTGGAGGCTTGGACTACTCCACCACTAGGACGTAGACCAGGAGGAATGCCCTTAAGCCATGAGATTAGGCCTTTTCCTCGAAGCCATATCCGACACTCCACCTTGTCGCTGTATTTCTGTGATATGTCATCGATAATTGCCATTATTGTGCGGCATCGAGCTGTAGGTGGATACGCAAGATAACCTTCCAAAAGTACTCGGCCCAATGCCAGCGGTTCTGATTGATGGTATACCCAATCATCATTGGTGTATTTCCATTGATAGAGTTCATTCATGAGATCGGTCTCTCGGGCACTGGCTACCACCATGTTCAGCTGTACTCCATAATTCTCTGAAATGGACTGTATAATGGAATCAATGAAACGAGCATTTGAAGCATCAGAATGAATCTGATCCAGAGGTCTAATATGAACCCCATCTCTTGAAGTCATGAGGGCCGTCGGGTGCTTATTAGCATGAAGAATGATCATGCCCTGAATCAGTAGATAGTCGAAATAATATGAAGTGTTGTACATGCCAAAAGCTGAGGTTTCACTAAGGAGATAGCCTTGTTCAAAGGTCAGCTCACTTAAAGAGAACACCGAGCGAATTCCATCTAGGAGCGGAGAGAGCAGCTCAGCAACCTCTGCCTCTAGGCTTCCGGATTTCAAAGCAGTTGATTTGTCAACCAGTGAGAGATTCAGAACTCCTTGACCAAGCATAAGTGGTCTCCGACCACTGATTGCCCGTGTCATGTGGATACTTTCTGAAGTGCAGTACCGAATGAGGGCTTCCTCCTTGGGCAGCGGGCTCCGTGGGAGTATTAGTGCAGGACTTGTGCTTTGCCAGATTCGTATTGTGAGAGGTCCTTGGTCCTCGCAGGTGGTACGAAGAAGAGCCTCATCCAAGGCAACGTCCCATACACCACCTGGATTAGGGCCTCCATAAAGCCGGACTTCTGATAATGATGTCACTATATGTCACCATTTGATGAACTCTGCCCGAAAAATGGACACTCCATCTTCAGGCACTCTGGATTGTGCTCCTTAAACTGGCAAATCGGACTTGACATGGGCGTAACCTCTATGCCCAGTTCTTTTATGAGGTAGGTTGTGCCAACATCGAGGGATGAGTACACTGATGCTTTGCAGCACCTCCCCGCTGGTAGATTGGCAGTCGCAATCACGGCGGAAGCGGAGGCATCAAGGACACTCTTACGCTCCTTTGGTTTGGTGTAGTCGGCACTCACCAATAGACTGACTGCGATTGGAACGCCCATCGCCGCTCCGCAGGCGCCCATACTTGCGCAACTGCCAAGTCCGAATCTATTTGCACGTTTCAATGCCTGGCGCAATCGAGATTCGAGGGTCATCTTGCGTCCAGCATTGTGTGCCACTGTCAGTAGGATTGCTGGAACCAAAAGATGGTGTTCTGGACCGGACATTGGAATTGCTGGATGATGCATCAAGAGATTCGCAAGTAACAGAGAGTCGTCTGATTGTGTGGCCATACATGTCTTGAGAATTGCTTCTGTTGGGGTACAGGTACGACAAGACTCGCAAATAAAGTGGGAATCCTCACAGGTGAGATCACTCTTTTCATCCTGTCCGCAGTAACTACATGAGAGAACCTCGCCTTCGGTTTCATGCAGTGGCTTCCCGCATACCACGCATGGGAATTCAAAGTCTTTCATTGCTATCCTCCCCCAGAAAAGGCCCTATTGGGGATGAGGAGGGTGTTCTAGTCCTCAATGCTGAGGACTTTGAGAACAACCACAAAGACAAGGGAATAGATTCTTGCCAGCTCGAAGGATACATGTCAAATAACCGGACAATCTCAATAAATCAATGTTTCGGGAGATAGTGAAACATCGCTGGATGCCCAGTGGGTACACAGACATTGAATTCATTGACTGCAAAGGATTGCCAACAGCCACATTGAGCTTGGACAAACTAGAAATGAACGGTCAAACAGAATTTGGAAGAAGACATAAGCCGTTAATTTTCAATTCAGACAGCGAATCTCTTCGCATTTAGCTCCTCGAGGGTGATGCCCATGTCACCAATACGGCAACTGAGTTGATTCGCAATTGAAATGATCGACAAAACCGTATCGATTGCTTCCCAAGTTTCTCTCGAAGCCGCTGTGGCACTCTCTATCACGCTGTTTCTGTCAGTCTTGAGAACAAAGGCCGCTGTTTCCACAGAAACCTCTTTTACCCATCTACAGTCACCCGCCCAAAAGGCAGCTGATAGTGAGTCCAAGAACACTCCGACACCGTCATATCGGGTCACCATGTGAACTCTCTTCACCCTTTTCAGCGAAGTGTCGGTTGTTCTAGTGCTGGAAAGAGATTCCAGGTTGTCGCCAAACCCCTTCTTGATGAAACAAGAGTGAGCCCGTAGTGTAGGAGCTCTTGGCAGAGTTATGGACAGGTCGCCGATGCGGAATGATGTGTTAGTCTTAACAAGTCGCGACTCGTCTTCACTCGGTTTCCATAATGATTCAATAGTAATCTTGGAGCCATGTCGAAGCTCAATGATGCTCCGTATCCTTTGCGAGCCATCTGTTTCGTGTGTGGATTCTGTTAGGACTCCAGCTTGACTCTTGTCGTTCATAATACCACTTCACAACCCAGATGCCGGCAAGTCAAGCATCTGTCTGCAGTTGGATAGGAGATGCATATCTCATCCGTGTTCTTAGGTCACCTTGCTGTCATCTCAGCAGCAATAGCATGAATGTCATCAATCATCCGACGGATCCTCGGGTCACTGAGACTGTAGAGCTTCCTGGTACCATCACGTCTCACACTCAGAATACCAGCTCTCACGAGCTGAGTCAGATATGCAGAAACCGTTGACTGAGATAGTCCAATCTGAGGAAAGATGTCACACTGACATTGTTCTCCATCTGCAAGGAAGTCAATTATTCTTAGACGTTCAGGGTTGCTTAGAGCTTTATGAAAATGGACTCGCCATTCAGTCTTCCTATCAATCATCATACTAACACTTCACATTGAAATCTCGCCTGCTTCTAGTTCGGCAAGCCTGTCCCATGCCGTGCGATTGTCAAGGGGACTGTTTATCTCGATAAATCAATTTATCTATATATCGGTGCTCCCGATGCATGGACTATCTATTGTGTAATCTTATTATGCATTGATACCTCGGCTCTCGATTTCTCTAAGAATAGCTTCCTCCAGTCTGGATGTTGTGGGATTGCTTCCAAGTGATTGATTCCCAACAACCACGCCACGGTAGCCTATACTATAACGCTTTGCAGCTTCACTTCCGGCTGTGTACTCCCTATAATCCACTACATCTCTATACTTTCTTACTGCTTCATATACCCGTCCGAGAAAGCCAGTCTGGCTACAACCACAAACACCATCTGCGAGGAACACCAATACCGGAATCTTATCAGACACATCTATCACCTCCACTCTTCCCTTAGACTGTCAACATGTGATGCGATGTCCTGGGCGATTCTCTCAACAATCTCACCACTCTGTTCTACTCTCCATCTTTCATCAACACCCATGCAGGAGCGCCCCAGATAATCTTCTAGGTTGATCGTTATAGCTGGTTCGCTACTATATCTCGCTGTACCCTTTGCCGCGCAGAGTTTGTCACATCCATCAATAGTAATCGTAGGAAAGTTCTTTGCAAAGTCCCGTTCTGCCTCATCTCCGGCCAGGAATAGAGGGAGGCATATTGTTACTGTTTCTGTTGGTTTCAAGTGATGCAAGACCTCAAGCGTTGCGGCTCGAGAGATATTTCCACCTGAGCAAGCTTCACCGCTGCATGAGATGAGTCCGACCTTAGGCTTGAATGTCATCACTCAGACCCTCCATGATTCAGAATCAGCCTCATGATGTCTTTTGCAAGAAGCTGACCGCCTACGCCTATATCGAGGACAGTTTCGGGCTTGTGTTCCTTTTTCTCTGCTAGAACCTTAGGTGTCATTATCTCCATGACAGGCTTTCCCCCAACGTGTCTGACTAATACAGATGCGCATCTCTTTGGACAGCCGTCAATGGTGTAGGCATCTGATTCCGCTACCACCCTCTTGGGCTCCTCCTCATCTGTCATCAACAATGGAAGACAGATTGTCATGTATTCATCAGAGCGTTCAGAATCGGTCAATAGATAGGTTGCTTCTCGTGCGACCGAACCGAATGCCTTTCCGATTCCACTGCATGGAATTATAACCCTCTTCACTCTTCATTCCACCTTTTTTCCGATCTCTTCTTTTGCTTTCGCTAGGGCATGTGCCATATAGTCAGATGCATCTCTAAGCAGTTCTAGTTCATCTAGGTCATCAGGTTCGATGAGGTAAAGCCAGCCTTTATCATACGAACTCTCATTGATAAACTCGGGGCTGTCCTCAAGAGAAGTATTGACTTCTACTATGGTCCCTGACACAGGGACTATAATCTCGACTAGAATCTTTGTAGACTCCATCGCCCCAGCATCATCAAACATGTTTACGTGAGTGCCAGTGTCTACAAGCTCCACAAAGTACACGTCAGACATCATCTGTTGTAGGAAGTCTGACACTCCTATCCGAACAAGCTCTCCTTCAATCCCGACCCAGAAGTCATTGTCCGAGTACTTCAGACCTTTTGCCACTCTGAGCGTGAACTTGTCGAATTTCTCTTCAATATATTCAATCTCGCGTGAAGGTTCTACAGTGATAGTTGATGCCGCCTTGGGTCTTGTCCTATCCAATTTATGAGTCACGAGTCGAATCAAGTGACTTACCTTCTCATCAAAGCCCTCGATTGAACCTACAGTTTCAGGAATGGAGATACTTGTGATGTCATTCCGGCCTCGAGCATGCACAAGTTCTGAGGCGCAGTTTGTACCACAGCCATCAAGACAGAACACATCAGAGGTCCTGAAGTCACGCATCTCGCCAGGGCGTTCCTTGAAGAGCGCCCCCATGCTTCCGATGACAACATCATCACGTTCTCTAGCCAATCGTTCTGCAGCTGTTCTCGAAACCTCTCCACCGGGACGGTCATATCCTGCACATGGAAAGATGTATTTCCGTGCCATCCACCATCACCCTACTTTGCACGTTCCGTTTTGATCAGCTTGAGGATTTCTCCCTTTGAAGGAAAGGAGATGGCATCCTTGGGGCACATCTTCTTGCATGCCTGACAGAAGACCACGCAGTTGTATGGATTCTCAACTGAAATTCTTGAGGGGGTTTCAATTGGCTTGTAGACTCTGTGCGGACAGAACTTCAGACAGTCGTACTCACCATTGCAGCCATCGCATCTTTCGAGGTCGATGGTTGGCCACCAGGGAATCTTGTCCCGTGCAACACCCATGAAGGTCTCATCTGAACCTGACTCACTCGATGTCATATCCATGTTTCTTCAACTCCTCAGACACTCGGTCAACAGCTTCCTCGGTAGTCATGTCGCGAACGTCAATCGGAACGAGATCGCTCTTCACATCAAGACCTTTCTTCTCAAAGGCATCACGGAAGAGCTTGTATTGCATGGCTGGAGCACATCCACCAATGAAGACTTTCTGTCCAGGCTGCAGAACATCTTCCAAATAGCGGTCACCATCTTCTTCACACAATTGAGGATGAATGACACCATGTTGCACTGGAAGGGCCATTCGGACTGTATTGATGAAGTCCCAGATGTCCATCTTCTCAAAACCAGGGCATTTGCCGGTGCATACACACATGATGAAGGCTGGCTTCTGAGAGTTCATCGTGACCAACTCACATGTAATCGTTAAATAATCGATTTATTTCGATATATCAGTGTTTCTATGGTGGCGTTCCCTTCAAAGGGTGTGACGGGAGCATTGCAATGCTGTGACCACCGTTCATTGCTCGCCTTGGTCTGCGATTCTTGGTTTCCACCCGTAGAATCTGCGTCTTAACCAGAGAGAAACATAGACGAGCCCAACTAGGACCGGCACCTCAATGAGGGGGCCAACAACAGCTGCCAGTGCCTGTCCTGACCCAATCCCAAACACTCCAATCGCCACAGCTATTGCCAGTTCGAAGTTGTTACTCGCTGCTGTGAATGATATCGTGGCATTCTTGTCGTAGGGGAACTTCATGGCAAGTGAAATTCCAAAAGACACCAAGAACATGAGGACAAAATAGGCAAGAAGTGGGAGGGAGATTCTAAGTACATCGAGCGGGAGGGCAATGATTGTGTCACCCTTCAGTGAGAACATGACTACAATCGTAAAGAGGAGGCCAATGAGTGCGTAGGGTCCGAGCTTTGGTGCAAGCTCTTTGTCGTACCACTCTTTTGAGCGGCGCCTCATCAGGCTGAATCGTGTGATGATACCGGCTGCAAGTGGAATTCCAAGAAAGATTATGACGCTCCAGGCAATCTCGAGAATCGAAACCTCTACAACAGAACCAGCACCTGGCGACACTATGGAAGAGAGATAGGTGACAAAAAACCACGCCTCAGGACTATACATGATTATCTGGAAGACCGAGTTCAGTGCAACAAGAACTGCGCATGACTCGCTGCATCCTCCTGCCATCATGTTCCAGATCAACACCATCGCGATACACCGTGCCAGACCCACAAGTATTATGCCAGTTCGGTAGTCCGGAAAATCAGCCAGAAATATCCAGGCCAGGGCAAACATCAGAAATGGGCCAATCAACCAGTTCAGGGTCAAGGAAACACCAAACATCTTCTTCTCGCCCTTCAGCTTTCCCAGTTCCTCGTACTTGACCTTGGCCAAAACAGGATACATCATCCACAACAGACCAATTGCTATGGGAATGGATACAGTTCCAATGCTCCAGTAGTCCAATGCCTCAGCAAGTCCGGGGACTAGATAGCCGAGTAAGATACCAAAAGCCATAGCCAAGATGATCCAAAGTGGTAGGAATTTATCGAGCGTAGACAGGCCTGTTATTGGACTGCCCACCACAGATTTAGTACTGGTTTCAGATTCACCCATTATGTTTCATCTCGTAAGTAGGCTCTCGATTTATCGGATAATCGCGATATTTAACTGTTCTGAGAGGTTCATAGTGGTGGGTCTTGGCTGAATCGAAACTGCAAGGTTTCGTCATTGTCGGCCAGTCATCCCCAACTCTTTAGCCCTAGAAATTCTGCAAGGTCAGATCGATCATCTCTTCTCATATCCAGATTAATTGGCTGAATCACCTTGACTAGAGCATTCCGCTTGTCTGAATACTCTGCACACTCGAGGAGCTCACAGTCAGCAATATCCCTTTCACCATTCATAAGCAGAGTGGCAAAGGCGAAACAGCCCGATTTTCCACAGTCACCACAGTCAGTCTGAGGAAGAAGTTTGTGTATCTGGAGTGTATTGATGTTCTCCTTTGCGTGCACAACATCCGAATCCGGAGGACCATTGGCATCCAGATAGGCAAAAGCTCTAGTGAGTGTCTTTGCGAGAGTCATCAGTTGATTCAGCGCTTCAGCCTCATCTTTGAGGAATGTCATGGCTACCTTCCCGCTCCCAAATACTGTTGTTGAGTGCCCAGCACGCTTTGTGGTGACACAGGAAAGACTCCTCGAGTAATTGGCATTTCGCAAGTGGAGGAATAGAACCTCCAGTATCGGAGTCAGATCAGCCTCGAAATTAGCGATTATTCGAATTCGTTGCTCGTCAGCTAGACATGGCTTCACCTCGGTAATAGTGAATGTGAAACCATCAGCAGTGTATTTCTTCATACCTCTCGCCTTTCTTCACGTTCAACAGGATCTTGTAGAGGGGAAATGGAATTAGTGATATATTTATATAATTCGATTATTTCGCGGCTGATTGGGTGGAATAAATGAGTACAGGAACCATGATAGTGGAGATTTTAGGAATGGGCTGCACAAAGTGCCAGACATTAGAGGAGATGGTCAAAGAGATTGTGGACGATCTAAACCTAAATGCTGAGATCATAAAGGTGTCAGATATCAATAAGATTGTTGAATACGGCGTGATGCTGACTCCTGCACTTGTCATTGATGGCAAGGTTAGAGTGACTGGCAGGCTCCCTAGCAGAGATGAGGTCGAGGGCATGTTAAAGGAAGGCGGCGTGTAGGCACCCACAGACAATACTCAATGACACTTTCTCAAAGATGCGGTAGAGTGGAAGGGGTACGAGTGTTGTGTTTGAGAATCGAATATTTAGTCACTTAGCACCGCTTCTAGAAGAGGATATGGATTCCAAAATATGGTAAAACTAGAGATGTGCCAATAATGACCAGTAGAAGCCCGACAAGAAACTGCACCTTTCTTGCAGACTCTGGCAATAATGTCCTCGAGGTCCTTGACCGTGAGGAGGTCCTTGGGATGGATCTTCCTCTTCAATGGCCCTCGTCTTGCCTTCAGGAGGCCCCGAGTTTCCCCGTCAGGTGGGATTCACGGTATTGAAACCATCTCTTGATGAGGAACCGTCTGAAGGTCTGTGTCACAGCACTGGCACCATTGATATTCTTGAGCACTTGTTCGAGGTTGGGATTGTCTAGGTCAAGCCCATTCCTCCTCTGCATAAGGTCCAGCCCTCGGATGTAGCTATAGACCGTTTCATCTCTGATAGGTGCATCAGAATGCAGTCTGAGCCAGTCAGCGAAGCCCTCAAAGAGCGGATGGCGCATTACCATTCTATGCAGTCTTTCTCCCTCGATTGTCATACTTTGTGACCCGTCTGTGTCGTGCCAGTTCCATATTTAACCAGAGTGCCATTTGCATGGGTTTAGCCATCAAACAAAGACTTTAGGGGCGAACCGTGCATTGCCTTATTGTTGGAGGTTTGTAGAGAAATGTCCAAGGAAAGGCTCGCCGTTCAATTTGCTGGAATCAGTTTCAAGAATCCTTTCATGCTCTCATCCGCTCCGCCGACAATGGATGTGCGGCATATGCTTAGAGCGGCAAGACTCGGCTGGGGAGGAGCAGTCTTCAAGACTGTGACAGAGGAGCCAACAGTAGACCCGCGCACAAGGCTAGGGGTGCTAAGAAGAGATGGATCACCAATTGGAATGAACAACATAGAACTCCTATCCCGAAAGCCTCTGTCAACATGGACTGATGAGTGGATTCCACAACTCAAGCGAGAGGCTCCGGAGGACTTCGTGCTTGTTGCAAGCATTATGAGCAGCCCCAATCCTGATGGATGGACGAAGCTCGCTGAAACGATGACCCAGACGGGAGTTGATGCAATAGAGCTGAATGTTTCCTGTCCACACGGTTCTCCTGAGAAGCATATGGGTGCCTTCATTGGCCAGAATCCGGAACTGGTCGAGGCAGTGACCAAGGGAGCACGGAAAGGAACAGACCTTCCTATACTTGTTAAACTCACTCCCAATGTCACAGATATGGTCCCGATTGCTGAGGCTGCTGTCAGGGGTGGCGCTGACGGACTTTCTGCTATCAACACTGTAGAGTCACTCATAGGAATAGATGTTGAAACTCAAACACCAATGCCGATTGCCTATGGGCCGAATCTTAAGGAGCAACTCTCTACATATGGAGGCTTTTGTGGACCTGCTGTGAAGCCGATAGGTCTTCGATTCGTTTCGCAGATTGCTCGTGCCTTGCCTGAAACTCCAATCTCTGGAATCGGAGGAATTGAAGACTGGAGAAGTGCAACTGAGTATCTTATGGCAGGTGCAAAGACACTACAGGTGTGCACAGCGGCTATGTGGTACGGATTTGGTATCATCAAGGACATGATTGAGGGTTTAGATTCCTTCATGGAACGTAAGAGTTATGCCAGTATCGATGAGATTGTTGGCAAAGCCCTGCCCAAAATAACTACGTGGGAGGCCCTTAGCAAGCTTTCACCCGTTACAGCGTTTGTGATTTCGGACAAATGCACTGGATGCAAGAAATGCGTTATTGCCTGTGCAGACGGCGGATATCTGGCAATTCAGATGCGCGAGGGCAAGGCAGTTGTTAATCCAAAGAAATGCGATGGCTGTGGGCTGTGTGCTGTAATCTGTGATGACAATGCTGTAGAGTTTGTCAGCTCAAGGTAACAATCGTACTCAATTCCTCAAAATGGAACGCGGCTCTGCAGCGCTTTCCAAAGAAACGAGTAGCTATTGCAGGGAGCAGCCTACCTATGCATGCTATATTCTAGATGACCCAAGGCCTGTCCTCTAACAGGTCAAAGTCGTCACAATGCCTAGAAGGCGACTCTCTTGCCTTGCGATTTGCTATATTGGATCTTGAACGGTTTGAATCGAAATCTGCACAGCAATCGTTGCCTAGAGCGAATTCATCACAGCTCATGCTTTTGCCCCTCTTACTTGGGTTTGTATGCCGCAATCTTTGCACTAGATGCCTGACCGAAACCAGTCTTGCTGACGACTTCTACTCCCTCGAATCCTGCATCGCGTATATGCTGGAGATACTCTTCCTCGAGAATGGCGCCTCCAAGACAACCTGTATAGTTGGCTATCTCGTCACGTACCTTTTCCGGCAAATTGGCTTCAAGAACTATGTCCGAAACCATGACTCTTCCGCCTGGTCGAAGGACTCTGTACGCTTCTCGGAACACTTGGCCTTTGTCTGGTGCGAGGTTGATGACGCAATTGCTGATGATGACATCTATAGAGCTGTCCTCTACTGGCATGTCTTCTATGTCGCCCAATCTGAACTCGACATTCTCAAGCCCAAGCTGCTCTGCTCCATGCTTCGCTCTCTCAATCATTGCTGGAGTCATATCGACACCTATCACTCGACCGGTGTCGCCAACCTTCCTTGCCGCATGAAACATGTCTAGTCCGGCTCCACTCCCCAAGTCTAAGACTACTTCTCCTTCCTTGAGGCTAGCAATGGCTACAGGATTGCCACATCCTGCAAATGACTCGGTCGCCGACTCTGGCATGTCTTTCACTGAATAGCCAAGGGACTCTGCATAGGATGTTCGAACATTGCCAGAAGGACCACACCCGGACGTTCCACAGTCAGACGCTGCCTGTTCTGTTTCAGATGGACCACAACAGCTTCCATCGGCAGGTTGAGCGACTCTGGAATAGGTATCCTTTACGGCATCTTTGATCTCTTCCGATGACATTTCACTGACTTTCTTCATCTCTGTCAAGATTTTCACCTTTTATTGGGTGTCCAATACACCACCATATATCGGGCGTCCTACATATACATTTAAATTTATCGGACGCCCAATATTATACGTGACAGACGATAGTGAAAATGAGCAATGTTGCCCTCCCGACTGCTGTGATATGCGAGGTATGCTCACATTCCAGATTCTGTGGGAGCTTCGAAACGGTCCAATGAATGGGCAACAGATTGCAGAACAGATTGCTATGCGGCGAGGAACCAAGCCTACGCCAGGCACTATCTATCCAGCTCTCAAGGATCTAGAGGATAGGGGTACTGTCAAGAGCGAAAAGGAAGGGCGTCAGAGAGTCTATAGCTTGACGGAGGCTGGCGTAGCAGGCTATATCGAAGCCGCACGCTATTTCAATCAGGTATTTGGAGACATAGCTGAAGACGCAAAAGTCATTGTGATGAAGACCGGTGATTGCAGTAAGTGTTGACAGCCGCGTTGAAGATTGAGGCTTTAGGCATATCACGTGATTTGAAACTCTATGTTTCGTTCTATCAGTAGGTTCATCTAGAGTACATGTTTCACAATCCCACCATCACAACTGAGTTGCAGAACTGAAATGAGCAAGGGAGTCCAACGCATCTTTTCCGAAGTATTTCATAGCTATGAGCTCATCAACCACATCCTGACGTTCGGCCTCGATGTGCTATGGCGTCGAAAGGCCGCTCGTATTGCTGTCAACGGCGGTGGCTCCAGATGGCTTGATGTCTGTAGTGGCACAGGTGAAACAGCGACATACCTTCAGAGAGCATCGAAAGGCATTGCTGATGTCATTACAGCAGACTTCTCACTTCCAATGACTCGTCTAGCTGCACGCAAGCATGAAGCGTCGAGAATTGAAATGACACTAGCTGATGTCAAACAGCTCCCATATCCCGACAATTCCTTTGATTTGGTGACAATCTCCTTTGCTACACGGAATATCAACAAGAATACGGAGTCACTCTTAGAATATTTCCGGGAGTTCAAGCGTGTTTTGCGACCAGGCGGACGTTTTCTCAACCTGGAAACGAGCCAGCCTCGTTCTCGCCTGATACGCTGGCTATTCCATCTATATGTTAGACTCACAGTCAAATCAATTGGGAGTCTTATATCTGGATCAAAGACAGGCTATGCATATCTCTCCTACACAGTACCTCGATTCTATCCAGCAGAGGAGCTTGAAGAAATTCTTCGTGATGCAGGCTTCTCCAGAGTAGCATCCCAGCGAATGACATTAGGATTGGCAGCAATTCATCTTGCAGTGAAGAGCAAAGAATGACGTCACTGTTCATGACTAGACATCGGATACATGCCATAAAGCAACAACAACCATGCTTGCACAAAAGCAGCGCCTCATTGATGATCTCATCTCATCCCATAAGTGCTTAACTATTGTTCAAAACAAGGAAAGTTAATACGTATTTCATTAAATCTGATTTACGATGATGACACGTTCAAGCGCCGCCAATCGATCTTCAATATCGATAGTTCTAGTGTTACTATCTTTGTTAGTGATGTTTGCTCCTCCAACATTTGTTTCATCAAATAGCCACTGGACTGCGTCTGAATCAGATGGGCTCAGCATCATCCTCATGATAGGTGATGGCATGGGTCTAGAACAGGCGAAGCTCGGACGATGGGTCGAGGTTGGACCCACCGGGAATTTGACAATGGATACACTTCCTTTCAATTGGTCAGTCACTACTCATAGCGCGGATTCTGCAATAACTGATTCTGCCGCTGCTGCCACGGCCATAGCAACTGGAGTCAAGACAAATAATGGAATGCTGGGTCAGACACCAGTTGGAACAGACCTGAATACTATTCTTGACACAGCAGAATCTCTTGGAAAGTCAACAGGTCTTGTTTCTTCGACAAGCTACTCACATGCCACTCCAGCAGCCTTCTATGCAAATGTTGCAAGTCGAAGTAGCTATAGTGTGATAACTCAGCAGCTTGTGGATGAGAACGATGTTGATGTCATACTAAGTGGTGGATTCTCCGGATTTACTGCTGAACAGCTGACCACAATGCAGTCCAAAGGATACACTATCGTTCAAAACCGAACCGAACTAGCGGCAATATCTTCAGGGAAGATTTTGGGCATGTTCAATGATAGCTATTATCCAGATGAGCTATCAAGAAATCTTACTTTGGTTCCATCTCTAGAAGAGATGACAAACAGGTCCATTGAGATACTATCGCAAGACCCTGATGGGTTCTTTCTGATGATTGAAGGAGGACAGATTGATTGGGCCAGTCATGATAATGACAAAATTGGCACTGCTTTGGAAGCCATCGCTTTTGACAAGGCCGTGAACATCTCGCTCCAATATGTACAGGCTCATAGCAATTCAATTCTCCTTGTTACAGCTGATCATGAAACTGGGGGTCTCACTGTCATCAGCAATACTTTGAGTCAAGAGCTGCCTTCTGATTCAAATTCAGAATCTGACAACAGGAACCTCAGAGTAGAACGAGCCAATAACATTACGACGACTTGGACTACTACTGGCCATACTGCAACTCCGGTACCTCTATTCATGTATGGTAGTGCCCTGAGCGCATTTCCCGCCAGCTATGATATCGATAATACTGGCATCTTTGTGATTATGGACACCTATTTCTCTGGTAGTACATTGAACACCAGTATATTTGAACCAACTACAACCACTACCGCTACTCCCACAACGACGACTGCAACAAATCAATCTTCGACCACTTCTCCAACAATACCCTCAAGCACAACCTCGACCGAAAGAAGCTCGTCTACTACAGAATCGACATCAACCCCACCGCTTTTGCCTCAGCCCCTAGAAGGTGCTATTATCCTCCTCATATTTAGTGCGGCGGCAATCGCTATTATTGCATCTATTCTAATGAGAAAGAGGCGAATCTAGTAAAAACCACCAAACTATGGTAGAAAACTAAACAAAGGTTATATTATAACTCATCAAGGTTTCAAGTTGGAGAGGTTTCTCCGCTGAGGCAGAATTGGGATGAGCAATCAAAAGCGTGATGCTGCCGCGGAGTCTGGAAGTGCGCCATTTAAAGACACCATGTACGTCGAGTCAGTTGATCTACTAAAGCTCTATTCTCCTTCATCAAGCAGAATTCGAGTTGCTGTCCGTATTGTTGACAGGCTCAAGAGACCAATTGATATGGCTGAAGTAAATCTCATGGTTCGACTTCCATCAGGTGACCTATTCACAGTGAATGAGTCGACTGAGAAGGATGGTGTTGCCTTTTTTGAGCTATCCGGCATCGAAAATGGAAAGTGTGATCTAGGAGTTTCTGATGTCGGCCATCCCTATTTCAAGGTCAATTCTGAAGACCTTCTTACTCAGTGGCGCAGCACAAAGATGTAGGTGCGTGGAAACCAATCAATCCCATAAGAGAGGGGTCTTTCGGTTTCAATATGATACTGTAATTGACTGCCATTTCGGAAAGGTCAATACCTTTTGAAACCGTCTTTACTTGAGATGATGATGAAACTGTCGCGCGTTGTGTACGCATTTATCGTAGTACTAGTGGTGCTTGTTGCGGGCAGCATTGTCATTCTCTCTAACTTCACTCTTCCCGTAGCCCCTCCAGACGAACCCCCTTCACAGGGTGTCGAACCTGTGATTGTGGATGACTTCGAGCTAACTGCTACTGCATACTTTTGGCAAGATTTCATGCCTGAAATTCCTCCTGAGGGGCCTCCATTCTATCTAGTAATTCGTCTAAATGCGACTAATCACGCCAATACAACTGTGTTTGGGCTGAATGTCCGCGCAGTCACAGTCTATTTTGGCGGCAGCAGAAACGTCCTACACACATTCAAGATTCAGCCAGGCCTTACCTGTTGCTTCGATGAGTTCACTGTGTCCTCAAATAGCTCGCAACTCATTCAGTTCACTAACGACCGTGAAACAATCTACTCGCCTGACCTAGAGGAGGGCATCGATCTGTATGCTAGAATCCATGTTGTCTGGGACAATGGAGAAGCACTAATCACTACTCCCCCGGGCCCTCTCGGCTTCACCTACTAAGTGTCAGAGAAGTCCTGATAGGTAGAGAGCCAGGAAGAAGAAAAACATCAACAATCCCAATATTAGCACCAATACATACTTCATAGATCGCATTATCATTCACCTCTGTGCTTCAGTTCTTAGCGCATCTCTGACATCTTGAAAGGCTCGCAGAGTACGTTCTGTGAAAAGACCCTTGGATGCAACTCTTCTCTCCCTGGAAGCATGAAGAGGGGCTTTCCCAAATCCGCGCATCTCTTTCAGGATGAATCTCTTCAATTCCTCGTGGAATCGAATGCCCTCTATGTTTTCTTCGGAACTGGAAGAAAACAGTCGCGAAATAATGAGTGTCAGCACCCCAGTGGCTTGCATTCCCCCTTTCTCACCAGCCGTTTCTACCTTCACACAGCCAATCCCATACAGCCTATCAAATATCCCCACTCTGTTCTTCACGTGAGTGATGTTCTTGAATGGCACATGCTTCTTTGTGATTGTGATGATACCCTTCTTCTGGTAGATCTCTGGCATTGTTTCTCCCTGCCAACCCACTACAGAATACTCGATGCTCCTCACATAGAGATGAACCCAGACCAGTGCCGGAATGAGCCAAAATGGAGTAATTAGCCAATAGACCTGACTTCCAACAATCCAACTGTCCATAGGAAGATAGAGGTTGAGGGGTATGAATTCGATTATGAATACAGTTACAATGGGTGGTCCGAAGAATGCGAATAGAAACACTCCATAGAATGCGAACGCCGCCAGAATGAACTTCAACCATTTCTTGTGGCGGAGGGAAGGAAGAGGTCTGAATATTCTGCCACTCTCAAACTCATCACTTGGGGGCTTGATGACTCGAGCAGATCCCTCCCTCATGGCACTCACTCCTATCTGCGATCTCTTAGAAGGTCGCGGATATCCTCAAGCACCTTGAGGACCTCTTCTTCTATTGAGCTGCCCACTCTGATGACCTTCTCGTCCTCTGGAATCACAACCTCTGTCCCGGTGACATAGGGGTCCTTGAATCTGCGCAACTCGCGCAGGATGAAGTCACGGAGTTCTTCATAGAAGACCAAACCTTCCAAACGCTCCTCCGCTGATCCTCCGACTTGCGGTCCTGAGGCCCCAGCTGTTTCCACCTCAACTGTGCCAATTCCAAAGATGCGGTCAAATGGGCCTGCACGGGTTGATATGTTAGTAATCGTTCTCAGGGGAACATGCTTGCGTGTGATATTGATGAGACCTTTCTTCACGTATATCTCAGGCATCGTTTCACCTGACTCAGCAATGACTGAATATTCGAATGCGTTGATGTAGATTGGGTAGAGGATAAAGGCAGGGATGAACCAGACAGCAGTCAGCAGCCAGTACCAAGGATTGATCACAGTCCAGAAAACATCGATCCAGCTCTGAAAGCCTGGCTGTCCAATTAGACCAAACACGAGATACCCAATTCCAAGCATGATGGAGATAAAGGTCACCCAGATTCCCAATGCTATAGATATCATCAAGACCCAGTTCTTGTTGCGGAAGGCCTTTGATGGCTTGAACACCTTTCCGCTCTTTACTTCCTCAATTGGAGGTTTGATTACCTTTCCTTCACTGCTCATTCCTTGACTCGCCTATGCTCTTTTCTTAAGAAGGTCCAAAATCTCATCTAGTGGGCCTATCTTATCTCTAATCTGCCGCAGTGTGATTAGTATTTCGTCTTGTAGCGTGTCATCCATTCTTTGCACTGGTTTGTCAGTAGGAGCGACCACCTCGGTCCCGGTGACATACTGGCCTGTGAATCTCCGAAGCTCTCTTAGCACAAAGTCTCTCACAGATTCAAAGATATGAAGTCCTTCTAGCTTCTCTTCAGGTTTCGCCCCAGCCTGAGCCCCTCCCGAGAAACCTGCAGTTTGAATCTCGACACTCCCAATTTTGAAGAGTCTATCAATTGGACCCGCCTTACTTGAGATGTTTGTTATGGTACGAAATGGTACGTGTTTCTCGGTGACAGTGATGATTCCCTTGCGGACATAGATCTCTGGCATTGTTTCGCCGGAATGAGCTATTACTGAGTACTCGAACCTGTTCACATAGAAAGGCCATATGATAATGGCAGGAATGAGCCAGAACGCGTTTATAACCCACCACCAGAAGTTGACTGGCCACCACCAGATGTTGAGGTAGACAATGAAGCTTGAGAATGTGGCTCCACTATCGAAAACAATGACCAGAAACGCTGTTCCGAGCCATACTAGCATTGCAAAGACCCAGAGTCCTATGGCTCCTAGAATCACCCCAAACCAGCCCTTGTATACGAATGCCGTAGCGGGCTTGAACACCTTGCCGCTCTTGATTTCCTCCAAAGGAGGTTTGATCACTTTGCTATCACTCATCTCATATGTCCCTCCTGTCAAGCTTTTCATCCATCCTCCTGAGGATGTCCCGCATGTCCTGAAGTGTTCGCAGTATTTCTCCCTGTCCAGGGTCTACAAATGCCCTGTCTTGTTCAGGGACAACGACTTCAGTTCCTGTGACATATTGACCTGTGAATCTCCGAAGCTCTCTTAGAATGAAGTCACGGAGTTCATTGAAGTATGGCAGCCCCTCGAGTTTCTCCTCTGGCCTTGGTTGGAACCCGCCAGGGGATGGACCTCCTGTCATCCCAGCAGTCTGAATCTCAACACTTCCAATCCCAAATAACCTGTCGAACACACCTTTCTTCGAGAAGATGGAAGTTATTGTTCTGAAGGGCACATGCTTCTCAGTCACAGTGAGAATGCCTTTCTTCACATAGATCTCTGGCATTGCTCTTCCTGACTCAGCCAAGATTGAGTACTCTATTTTCAGAACATATACAGCCCAAACTGTGAAAACAACGCCAAGAATGATGCAGGCAACTCCCCAGTACCATAAATTTACGATCCACCACCATGTCCCCATATATTGAGCATGTTGAAGTGGGGTCAGCCCTCTATCGAATACCAAGATTATGAATGACAGACCAGTCCAAGCTATCATGATGACAATCCACCAGATTGCGAAGAACATGATAGACTGCAGCCAGCCCTTGAAGATTAAGGACCTGGCTGGCTTGAAAATCTTCCCACTGGCTATCCTCTCCATAGGAGGCTTAATCACTCGCTCGTCGTAATAGGTGCTCATCTTATACTCCACTCCTGTCAAGCTTGCCTTCTATCCTACGCAGTACATTACGAAGGTCTTGCAGCGTTGCAAGTGTTGCTTCCTCAACCGAACCCACTCGAATTGTACTGTCCCGCTCTGCAAGCACCTCGGTTGTCGTTGCATAAGTGCCTTTTAGACTCCTCATCTCACTCAGAATGAAGTCCCGTAGCTCCTGATAGAACACTATGCCCTCTATCTTCTCTTCCGGCTTTCCTCCTTCATACGGCCCACCAGAATATCCGGCAGTATGAATCTCAACATTACCTATACCAAACAGCCGGTCGAAGGGACCAGTCTTGCTCGCTATATTTGTGATGGTTCTAAGCGGCACATGTTTCTCCGTGACATCGATGAGTCCTTTCTTGACGTATATCTCAGGCAGTGACTTCCCTGACTCACCTCTCACCGAATATTCAAACCGATTCAGATAGATTGGAATCAGTACGAACACCGGAACAACTATGATGAGGGAGATAGTCCAGAACCAGAAGTTGATCGGCGTCCACACCGCGTCGAGCCAGGCTGAGAACTGAAAGAGGTCGCTGTCGAACATGAATAACAAGTAGAAGAGTCCAAGGAACGTGCCCGCGGTTATTGCATACATCGTCACCAGGGTCACTATCGCAATGAACCAGTACTTATTCCTCAATGCCGCCGCGGGCTTGAACACTTTCCCATAAGCCACTGTTTCCATTGGTGGCCTGATTAATTTCCCTTCATAATCCCGACCCATCTTTCACAACTCTCCATTATCCTCTCTTATACCTCGGTACTTCTTTGGCAGCGAGTTTATTGAAGATGGCAATGGATTGTTCAGTCATATAGAGCTGTTCCTCGTCTGGTCGCAGCGCAATGTTGTATTCAGTCATAATGGCATCAAGAGTTTCGCGGCATTCTTCCTGCTTTGGGCAATCCGGACAGAGCTTGCCGGCATATGAGTCGTGCTTATACCAGACCACAACGCCAAGCTTCATCGTATAGACGATATACACCTCTGTGTTTGCCTGGTAATCGAATCCTCTTAGTAGCCCCTTATAGTCCTGAACAGTTTCAATGTCAAGCCGATGACTTTTCGCTTGGTCTCTGAGAGCCTTTTCGATCTTGGCACGAGCTCTGTTAAGAACTCTAGAAACATACTGTGTATCCTTAAGTTGCACATCCTCAATGCCATCTCTCTCGGATCTCTTGTCAGACTGCTCAAAGAGGGCATGGACATATGGAGGAGCTACTACGTGGCCCTCATAGTCACTCGCAATTTCTCCAGTGGTCTTTCCCTGCTGGAATTCCCACCAGACCGTTGCTTCGTGAACTGAGAGTAGCATCTTCTTATCCTCACTGTTTGAGTCATTACCCAGCTATAAAGCTTTCGGGGTAATTCTTCACTACGTACTTGGGAAAGTTTATATTTAAATGTGGTGATTGTTTACATAGATTGCGGTAAACATTTACTGCATGACAATTTCGGTGAGCAAGTTGGCTAGAAACGGAATAACAATTCGAACCGAGCGGTTGAACAAGTCTTTCGACTCTGTTCGAGCCGTACGTGACCTAGACCTGCAGGTGATGTCGGGCAACAGGTTCGGCTTCCTTGGTCCTAACGGAGCTGGGAAGACAACCACAGTCCGTATACTCTCAGGTCTATTAAAACAGACTAGCGGATATGCCGAAGTATGTGGCATGGATGTTAGCAAAGATCGCGACGCTATCAAGGCAATAACAGGCCTACTCCCAGAGACCCCCGGTCTGTACTCAAAGCTGTCTGCTGTTGAGTTCCTAGAGTTTATTGGAGCACTCAATGGTAGGAATGGTGATGGTGTGCACAGACGTATTGACAGCCTACTTGGCATACTGGGACTCGAGGGCAGACAGGACGACTTGCTGGAGTCTTACTCATCAGGCATGAAGCAGAAGGTCCTAGTCGCCTCAACACTTCTACACGAGCCCAAGGTCGTCTTCCTTGACGAACCAACTTCACGGCTCGATCCCAGTGCAAGTGCTATAATCAAGGATATGATCCTAGTCCTTACTGAGGAGACTGATACAACGTTCTTCATCTGCACTCACATGACCAGCTTTGCTGAAGACGTCTGTGACATTATTGCAATCCTCAACGAGGGTGCAATTGTCACACAGGGTGCACCTCAAGACATCATAGAGGCATCAAAAGCGCGGAATCTGGAAGATGCGTACCTGAACATAGTCGGCGGCAAGATCGACCGCGAGGCACTCTTGGCCTGGAGGTGAAGTGATGACACGTAAGTGGTATCATATCGCAAAGGCTGAGTTCTTTGTACTAACTGCTGGTATACGTAAGCACAGAAGGGCTACAGTCGGTCTGATGTTTGCACTGGCAGCTATATGGGCAGTATATTTGGCCCCGATGATAATCAATGGATTCATCCAGCTGATCATTCCGATGGAAACCATTCGCACACTATTGATGGTTATGTTTCCTGGGCTCATGCGGACAGTAATGCTCTTCCTATGGGCACTCCTACTACTGTACCCCCTCTCATACTCTCTACAAGAGATTAAGATTGGACAGTGGGAGATATTCCTGTCTAACAATGTTAAGACTAGGGATATTCTGAGCGGGACTTTCGTTGGTAAGATGCCCTTCTACGGGTTGATTGTAATGGTCTTTGCCCCATTGCTGATTTCCCCCTTTATGCTGGCCTTTGAGGTATCAATCGTGGGTCAGGCATTGGTTTACACTGTGATTGCTCTGATGGTCTTATCGACCATTTGGTTATCGAACTTCCTCACATCAGTAATCCAAGCAAGGCTTGGAGACTCTTCCCGAGGCAACGACATTGCGAAGGCCCTCTCATTTGTGATTGCCCTGATAGTCATCATCCCTATGTATGGTTTGATGTTCTTCATGCCGCAGCTGTCAGATATCCTTGGAATGAACGCATTCCTAGTGATGCCCTTCACCTGGCCTGCTGATTTGATTAGCTGGGTCACCATCACATTCAATGGAATTGGTCTGACTGGATCTCAGATTCTTGCATTCGGTGCTATCCTCCAGCTTGACATGTTGACAAGTGCTCTGTTGATGGCGGCGTTCGGTCTGGCATTCGTGCCTATTGCGATAACTGCTGCGGACAGAGTCTTCACAATCAGCGCTGGAGTGAGGACAGAAACCGTCACTACTGTTGGCCGTGAGAACATATTCCTCCGAGGTATTCGTAGTGTTGCAAAGGGTCCCTTTGGTGCACTCACTATAGTGAGTCTGAAGGACTTTGGTAGGAAGGCTCAGAACCTCTCCAAGATCTTCTATGGAGTCGTCTTAGCTATCATATTGCCAATCCTGATCCAGCAGATGACCATAATGGAGGGAGAGGTGTTCGACGCCTCAGAAATCCTACCCATGATTAGCATCATGATAGGCGTAGTAGGTGTGTTCCCATTTGCTGGTACAGGGTTCCTTGAGTCAAAGGACCAGCTCTGGATTATTCGCAGTGCACCAAAAGGAGCTTCACGCTTCATGAGGGCACGCGTTGTGACAGGCTTCATGATGGCGATTCCACTCAGTCTAGCACCGACTTTGGCCATGTTCTTCATGTTCGGTCTAGCTCCTCTTACAACAGTCCAAATCTTCTGCGCAGCTTTCGTCACAGTCTGCGGAGCAGTGATGGTAGCCATGGGAGTTACTGCTCAGAATCCCAACTATGAGGACACGAAGTCCTCTGCGCACCAGACGGTCCTGATAACCTCGATGATGTTGACACAGTTCACACTCATCGGGCCACTCTTCGCGACAATCTTCCTAGACATCGGACTTGGTTTCAACCTTTTCCGCTTCTTTGGGGATGTGTTCGGGCTCAATGGCTTCATGATGGTGGAGATGGTTCTTGGACCCTCTCTGCTACTCTTAGTGGGTGGGCTGATGTTGTATCTCGGTACTAAGAGCCTTGGGAAGGTGGAGGTGTAGTGTTGATGAGCAACAACGGCATCTCTATCCAAACCCTAGGACTGAACAAGACCTTTGGTCCAATCCAAGCTGTCAGAAACCTCGACCTGGAAGTCGCCTCAGGAGGTCGATTCGGCTTCCTAGGGCCAAACGGTGCCGGAAAGACAACTACAGTGCGCATGCTCTCAGGGCTTATGAAACCCACGAGCGGCACCGCAAAAGTACTAGGGATGGACATAATCGAGAAGGCAGGAGAGATCAAGTCTGTGACTGGCCTCCTGCCCGAAACCCCTGGCCTCTACTCAAAGCTCTCCGCTATTGAGTTCCTCGAGTTTATAGGGGCATTGAACAACCTGGAGGGCGAGTCTCTCCGGAGGCGAATTGACAGTCTGTTGACCATGCTAGGACTTGAAGGGCGTCAGGATGATCTCCTTGACACCTACTCAAGTGGAATGAAACAGAAGGTCCTCGTCGCCTCCACGATCCTTCACGAGCCGAGGCTTGTGTTCCTAGATGAACCCACATCTAGGCTTGACCCCGGTGCAGGAGCACTTGTCAAGGACCTCATCCATGTGCTTGCTGAAGAAACCGACACCACGTTCTTCATCTGTACACACCAGACCTCATTCGCGGAGGATGTCTGCGATATTGTTGGCATAATCAACGATGGAGTTCTTGTGACTGTAGGGTCCCCTGAAGAGATTGTATCCAAAACAGGGACCAAGGACCTCGAGGATGCCTATCTCAAGATCGTTGGAGGTCAAATCGATAGGAGCAAGCTACTAGCTTGGAGGTGAATGCAGGTGGGGAGGAGAAAATATAGAACTGAAAAAGCAAAGTGCGAGAGCACTCTGACGCGGGTGTTCCGGTGGAAATACGGTAGAGGCTATTCAGTACTTGCCTTTACCAAGAGGGGGCAGTTTCAGAGTTGAACAGGAACCGCATCGCAATAATGATCGTTGCAGCAGTCTGCGTAACAGTAATGCAGCTTCCTTCTTCTATCTCCGAGCCGGGGCTAGCTATATCTAGCCCTGGCTATACCCCTGCAAGTGATGGTTATGGTCACATATCGGGAGTTCCGTATCAATGGCAGGAGATTAATGGCTTTTGTCAATGGTCGGCTCTTTCAATGGCACTACGACATGCAGGAGCACCACTGGACCTTCACAGTCTCTTCGCAGCTTCCGGAATCGGTTTCTCAGCGGGTTACATCCGCTATGAAGATTTGACGGTGTTTCTACCAGGTGCTATGTTTCGACAGATGGAACCTTTGCCTACAATAGCTAATCTTTACGGTTTGGACATCGACATCTACATGGATGATGATATAGGAATTGGCATAGCATATGGTCCAGCAATGGCAGCTTGGGGATTGAACTATACTGATATCGATGGCTGGACTGACACTCTAGACTTGATACGAACCACGGTTGATGATGGATATCCCTTGGCTATTTGGACCGATCCATATTACCTTCCCCCTTCTGACTATGATCTTGCGAGAACCATGGGAATACAATCAGCAGATACAGGCTCAGGACATACAGTTCTCTGTATTGGATACAATGACACTGCAAGTGAAGTCACGATTATGGATCCGGGAGTTGGAGCTGTCGGTGAGAACTTTGGATTTCCTGATGATGGTCGATGGCTATACTCAGTCAATTATAGCACATTACAAAATGCAATGAAAGACATGGGCTATGGGTCTGTGGTAGTTAAGGCCGGTAGTGGTCCTCCAGATGATTTTGAATCTAGTCTTGTTTCATATATCTGTGAGAGGCTGAGAGGCGTGCGTTCATCATACGGCGAGGGGCTAGAGAATGTCTTCTACGCTAACTTCGGCGCGGATGCCTTTAGAGGTCTTAGCTATGACCTTACAAAGGAATCAATAATCGCCTATCTAGATGATGTGAGCTCCGACAAAGATGATCGCTACTACACATTGATTATTACAGGCCTACTGATGGAAATGGGCATTACTCTGCAATATCTGTCCTATCGTGAGAGTCTCAAGACATTGCCAAGCATCTTGGCAGGCCTGGATTTGGAGCCCTTTTTGGAATCCGCCAGTGCAGCAGTGTCACACCTGGCGGTTCTGAGTGAAAATGCGAGCTTGATTGATCCATACTATACTGTGAATGGTACAATTCTGACTCAAACACTCACCAATATTGCAGACCTCTACTACGAAACTGAAGATCTTGAGAGTGCTATTGAATACTACGAGCAAGATCTTGTGGACATTCGTGACCATCTTATAGAGATAGCAGACGCATGGGTTGCAGCAGCTGATGCCTTGGAATCTACTTCTCGTGAGGACACCACAATGCAATTGGTGATTGCTTCTGGATTGGTTGCTGTGATTGCAATCATTGCTGTGTTGTATCGAAGGAGGTCTCGATAGTGGCTTTTCAGCTCCCTGGTAGCGCGCTGGTTGTCTTGCGGAGTCTGGCTCAAACTGGTCCTATGAGTCCTAAGGAAATCACGAGTAAGACTAAACTACCCCCCAGAACCGTCAGCTCAGCAATCAAGCGTCTCACTAAGCTCCGCTTGCTCAGACGTGTTCCGGACCTACA
Source organism: Candidatus Thorarchaeota archaeon (assembly GCA_048882485.1). Lineage (GTDB taxonomy): Archaea > Asgardarchaeota > Thorarchaeia > Thorarchaeales > Thorarchaeaceae > SMTZ1-83. The sequence continues at coordinate 29,610 of JBHLRP010000013.1, read as the reverse complement.
AGACATGCGGAAGTGTTTCTATGGTCCCAATCTTGAGGCAGCTAAAGAGATAATCAGGATACACGGACCTGATTCCATGGTTGCTGTTCAACTTACGTTGATTCTGGCAATGAGATGATGAAAAAAGAAAGGGCCCCGCAGAGGGCGGGGCCATCCACATGGACACGAAGAGAGATTCGAGTTCCGGCTTACCCTCTGGTCTTTATGACAAGTGCAACTAGGACAAGAACTGCAACTGATCCACCGCCTATGAGCAAAAGATGCTCAGTACTTAGCGGTGCAGGACCGTCAGCTGAGAGAACCCCTATAGTAGGGTCGTAGTCAAGTGTTTCATTACCGAAGTACTCGAACGCAAGGTATACCGCCTTACCAACAGATCCCTGTTCAGCTTCACCATGGGTGGCTCTCATCTGAACTTGATGAGGTTCAGTAGTTGAATTGTCTGCAAAGGCAAACTCAGCACACTCCATATAGGCATCACCGAACTCGAAGCGGTAGCCAGAAGTGTCTTGTTCAAAGTCTGCTGGCTCTCCAGTTCCTTCCTGGAAACCATGTTCACTCTCAGCTACTGAGAACTGAAACACGAGTATCGAGTCTGCATATGCCCATTCCCACCCTTCTAGCCTAATGTCGAACTTCATCTCATTAGAGTTAGTCAGGTTGATGTGGACTCGAATCTGAATCTCAAGATCCATAGAGGTTGGTATATCAGCCAATACCACTGGAGTTGGAGGCACAAAGGTATCCTCATTGGTGAAATTGAAGTGAACACCAGTCACAATACCATCTTCCTCATCGGTGGCAAAACCGCTGAACTCCCAGTCATCAGTCGGCAGAGTGTAGGGGTCTCCATAGCGGTGGTCGACTCCTGCATCATATGCACCATTATTGTTAGTATCATTCGCCTCAAACAGCTTGCTGAAGGTGACATGGTAGTCAGCCCCAGGTGTGTCATCACTCTCATCCCAGAACTGGAAATGCGGCACATTGTTGAATGCGCTCACTTTGACTCCAATATCATCAGAAGTGAGAGTCACAACACCGTTGGCGTGCTGATACTGAATTCCTGTGCTCTGTGCGGCAGCGAAAGGCAAAGATGCCAATAAGGCCGTCAGAGCTAATGCAAACATCATTGTTCTGCGCACTGTGATCATCTAATCACCAAGGTAGATTCTTTCAAATAGATATATAATAGTTCCATTCGAAATTTATGGAAATATCACCTCGGGGTTGCTCGAACTGAATTCGAGTACATTTCTTCAAGTCACAATCCTTGAAAGGGAGAAGGCTGTCTGTCAAATTGACCAACAATGGAGAGGTTACTCCTATGGAAGCAGGTCTGAAGGATCGACATGTGGTTGTGGCCGGAGGGTCAGGAGGCATTGGACTTGAAACAGTCAGAGCGTTCCTAGAGGAAGGAGCTCTTCTAACAGCGACCTATTGGACCTCTGACACGAAACTAGCCGATCTTGCTGGCAAATGGTCCAATAAGATATGCATTGTACAGGCCGACGTTCGCAAGGAATCTGATGTTGAAAAGGTCTTTCGAAGAGCTAATGACTCGTTCGGTAGAGTAGATGTCCTAGTTGCAAATGCAGGCATTGCCAATCATGTAGGTGTGGGCGTCCATGAGATGAGCTTGGAGCAATGGGAGAATACACTGGCTGTGAACTTGACCGGAGTTTTTCTTTGCTCGAAGCATTTCTTCGCCAACTTGGAATCTAACCCTGGCGACTACGCGTCACTCATACTAATCGGATCGACAGCAGGATATTTCGGTGAAGCTTGGTACTGCGATTATTCAACATCAAAAGCTGGTCTTCAGGGTTTGATGCTTAGTCTAAAGAATGAGATAGTCCATCTCGCACGCAAGGGAAGAGTGAATTTGGTAAATCCAGGATGGACTGTGACACCCATGGCTGAAGACGCTATGAATGACGAAGCCATGGTTCGGCGAATCCTGCAGACCATTCCGATGCGCAAGGTCGCCGCAGTTCAAGACATAGCCAATACGATTCTGTATCTTGCTTCTGACAAACTGTCTGGTCATGTGAGCGGTCAGATAATCAATGTTGCGGGAGGAATGGAGGGGCGCGTGCTCTTCATGCAGGATGAAGTTGATCCCTCCCAATCTCGAGGTTGACAGATATGACGTCCTTTGATGATTTGGCATTAGCTTACGACAATTCTATCAATTGGGATTCAAGACTAAGCAGAGAGCTGCCATTTCTGCAATCAGTGATAGGCGAATACAGCACAAGGAGAGTGCTTGACATGGCGTGTGGAAGTGGACGGCATTCAGTCGCGCTTGCTTTTCTTGGCTGTCAGGTCGTTGCATTTGACACTAGCGAAGGCATGATTGCAGAAGCTAAGAATCATGCAATGAATGCTGATGTGGAAGTGGAGTTTCATATCGCCGACATGCAAAGCTTCTCGACAGTCGTGGATGAGTCATTTGATGTTGTTCTCTGTCTTGGGAACTCGCTAGCACTGCTTTCTAGTTTTGAAGTTCTGCAGAATGTCGTAAAGGCAGTCCATGATGTGTTGAGTCCGTCTGGGTCATTCATTTTCCAAGTTCTTAACTTCGAGGAAATCCTGAACTCAGGATTCAGGTTCTTTCCGATAAAGGGTGGAAAAACAGCTACCGGTGAGGAAGTAGTGTTCTCTAGATTCTATGAGCATAGTGATGAACATTGGTCGACGCTAGTGGCTACTTCATTTGTAAAGAGAGGTATTGGCTGGGAAACGGCAATCTCCACGCAACATGTCCTACATACCAACAAGGATGTGGTGAAGAACGCTCTCGTCGCCGCTGGATTCGAGAATTTCTATTTCTTTTCAGATTATCAGAAGAATGAGATTGTACCTGATAGATCGAGAAATCTAGTGGTCTGGGCCCGACGCTGATAGAGAAATGAATAAGTGCTCGTTGTCTTGGGGATTCAAATGAAGAAATCAGCTTGAGGGATAATTCTGCGGGATAAGGACTCTGTCATGGATGATGTGTATAGCGCACTATCGCACACCATTAGACGCCAAATAATTGCTATGATTGGAAATCAAGGGGCGGTTTCGTACACTGATCTCACAGAATTGGGACTAGAACCAGGAACACTATATTTCCATCTGGACAATCTTAGCAAATCGGATGATCCTCTGGTGTCACGTACTGGGAACAAACTGTACTCTCTAACAGAGCTCGGGCAAGCAGCATACGATATCATTCAACAGAGCGAGGACCAAGTAGAGGCCGTTGTGATCACAAGGGAATGTGAGAGCACAACAAGAGATCTGGTTCTGGACATTTTGGCTATGAAGCCAATCGTGAAACGAATTCAATCTGATCCCCTTCGATTCTTCTTTGAAATTGTAGTGTTTCTTGGTCTCTATGGATACTTTGCTGCAGAGGTAGGTCTTCTTCCTGTCTTTCTCTTCTTTCTACAGGGCGCTTTTGATACAGGGATTACAATCCTTGCAGCAATGGTAGCTTGGATCACTACCTACTTACTTGTCGAGGCCCTGTCAATCCCGATTCTTCGCAAGCGAGGCATGTCAAGAGGCCTCTTTGCAGCGATACCAATGGCATTTGTGCCTCACATGCTTGTGGAGCTGATGTGGTACTTCATTCCAGAATGGGGTGTTCTCAGTGGCTGGCCTCTCACAGTCCTGCTGTTTGGTATCATCTCATGGAGCACCTATATTCTCACAATTGCTCTGTCACGTGCAAAAGCTGTTAGGAGTTCTCGAGCTGCCATCGTGACCCTAATTGTCACGAATTTGAACATCCTTCTCTTGGCTATAGTCAGTTCTGCGCTGATTTAGAGTGCCAAAGTGACCTCGAGTCCTCTCGAAGTCGCCTTTCCATAGCATTGGAATAGAATGATTATATACTAAATTGAGGAATCATTTACTTGGTGTATAATCATTGATTGATAAAAGACTAATAGCAATCTTCGCCACAATGATGGTTTTAGCATCAGTGCCATTCGTGGCAGCTCAGCCCCACCATCGAATGTTCCAGTTTGAGGAATCTCTTGGAGTGGTAACAATAACGACTGGTGAGATAGGAGTACGAGTAGCTGCAGACGGTGAAGTGCCTCACTTTGCGTGGTGGAATGAAACCGATCCTGGAACGGATTATCATATCATGTTCAATAGGCTATTTGAGGCAAACGATACGAACGAGAATGGAGCCTTTGATCGTGGTATCGATTATCTAGTTGGTTCTTTGTTCCGTTTACCAATGGATGACTGGGAGTTTAGTGGTTTCGTGACCGAAGAGCAGAACGATGTGATTACTGCTATTCACTTCAACTTCACAAATACTAACACCTATGACCACCATGGATCTGGAATGACAACCATTCCCGGGATGCCTGGTATGCCAGGCCACACTAATCCAATGGATGTTGAGATTCAGATACGAATCCACTTCTATCTGGCAACACCAGACCAGTTCAAGTTCGACCTTGTGGTTTCTGGCTGGGAATGGACAAGCACTGATTCTATTCTGGTATTTCAATTCGCAGTTGGTGAGAGTGAGCATAACCGGAACATCAGTGAGAGAGATGTTTCGACGATTGATCATGAAGGTCAAGAATTCACTTTTGGCAATGCTTGGATGGAGTATGCACAGAACGCCTTTGCAGGTAATGCTTCTCATCAAGTCCAAGTGAGAGCGTCGCATGGTGACCCTCTCATGGTACAAGAACGCAAGTCTATTTTCATTGCCTTCGAATACTTTGGAGATGAAACTCTAGAATATGACCCCATCCTTGGAATTACTGCACTAGCTACAACTTGGACCTTCCTAGGCATTGAATACAACCAGCTTGTGCTTCTTGCAGGTGGCTTCAGCGCTCTAGCAATAATCGTAATTGCTGTGAAATACCGAAATAATGGAACTTAGACACGTCTTTTCTCAGGGCCCGGGGCCTCTCCCGGGTCCACTTCTTCTGTTCTTCTAAGTGGGCTGTGGCATTTTCCAGAGTATTCTGTGAAATCTTTCCATCAGAACTTCGGGCCAGCTGCCTACAGACTTCAGAGTCAAATCTGCTAATAGTGTGACAGATGTATCATGTCTAAGCTCCTTTAACTCATGACACTCGAAAAGCGGAGAAATATCGATCCGCTTGAGTCTGTTCTCATGGATAGCAAGCTCCTCTAGATTGGAGCATTCAGCAAGGGGTGAAAGGTCCAGCTTCTCAAGCAGATTATTGTTGAGTCTAAGTGCTTGAAGGTTTGGGCACTTCGAGAGGGGTGACAGGTCTATCTCTCTGAGTTTGTTATTGCGGATTGTCAAATCCTCAAGATTCTGACACCAAATGAGTGGTAAGATGTCCACCGAGATCATATCGCGAAGGTCAAGATTGACGCACCTCTCGCTTATCTCGACACCGATGCTTTTCTCTTGTCCAGTAGAATTCACGTACCAGACATAGATTTCCGCCATCGATTGCTAGTCTCCTGAATCAATCACCCCGGGGGAAGGCATCCCTCCTTCAGGACTTCCTTCTCTTAAGATTTGTTTTATTTTTCTTCTCATTGAACCGGCTACCTAAAGAGGAACGGGTTCTAAACTCTCGTTGTTCTCTAGAGGTGACAATTGGTGAAAAGATGCTGTTATCCATCGACATTCTCGGTTGTGGCAAGAGACCCCTCAAATGGCGATATTGGAATCATCGTACAGTCAAAGTTTCCTGCAGTAGGCGCCGTTGTCCCATGGGCATTAGCTGAGGCAGGAGGAGTGGCGACTCAGGCTTGGGCTAATACCTCCTACGGTCTAAGAGGACTGAAGCTCCTTTCTGAAGGAAAGAATGCTTCAGAAACCCTGAAGGCCCTACTGAATGGTGATGACAAGGTCGAGCATAGACAAGTTGGAATTGTTGATGGGAAAGGCCTTGCCGTGTCACACACGGGGAAAGAATGCATGGAGTGGGCAGGTCATGTGGTTGGTGATGGATATGCGTGTCAAGGGAACATCTTGGCAGGTGAAGACGTTGTCAAGAATATGGCCGAAGCATATGAGAAGACGGAGGGAGATCTGATAGACAGACTGTTTGCGGCACTCAATGCTGGACAGGCGGCTGGCGGTGATAGAAGAGGAATGCAGTCCGCCGCAGTCTTGGTAGTCCGAAAGGAAGGCGGCTATGAGGGTGGAAATGACAGGTATGTTGATGTAAGAGTCGATGACCATCCAAAACCGATTGAGGAATTAGAGCGCATCTTTGCTCTATATGACATGACGCTCTTGAGCAGAGAAGATCCTAGCAGGCTTCATCGCATAGAGGGTAGTACCTCACTGAAGATTCAGCAGGCTCTCGTGAAGCAGGGTTTCCTCACAGCAGTAGACGAAGAATTCTCAGCTGCTGCCACGAGTGCTTTGAGAGAATGGGTCAATACAAACAACTTCGAGAACAAGTGGAGAGAGGATGGCACAATCTGGCAAAGTGTTCTTGACTATCTCCTCGAAGAGTCTGATATCGGTAGATGATTGCTGAATTAGAAACCCTTTTCGGAATTTGCCCAATATCTTTGGAGTGATTGACATGTCCGCGGAGGATAACGAGTCAGAGAAGAAGGCAATAGAAAAAGCAATCATGGACTATTATCATGAGGGCCACGTTCATTCAGATCCTATACTGTATGAAGGAGTGCTTCATCCAGATTGGAAGTTCTTCATGCAAAACGACGAGGGGCAGCTAGAGATTGTGGACAGAGATGAGTACAAGTCTTGGTACAATCCAGATGAGGTCGATAAGAGATTGAAATGGGAAACGAAGTTCTTCTATATCGATGTGACAGGAAAAGCCGCGTCGGCCAAGATCAGCATCGAGAATCAGAATGTACGGTATGTAGATTACTTCAACCTCATAAGCCAAGATGGAAGATGGTGGATTGTGAACAAGATATCCCACCCGTTTCACAAATGACGCGGTATATTCTAAAGTCTCACTGTTGAAATACGCCAGGTGCCTATTGATAAGACATTTCGAACCAGTTGGTCAATAATTGACTCGCATGAAGGTCATCCAGTATGGTCAAGGAATGAAAGAGAAAGTGGCAGGATTCATGGTGACATTGCTGGTGTACACTTTGAATCGTGTATCGGATGCATGAAATGTGTGACTGCATGTCCTGTGAATGTTTTTGCGGCTTGGGTTTCCGAAGATGGCGATGATGTCGTGGATCCGGTTCTTGATGCTCAATGTATCCTGTGCCTAGCATGCGAACTGGTATGTCCAACTGATGCTATTCATATCCGGAGGGACCCTGGCTCTCAAGACACCCTAGACTCTTTATTGCGCGGCGTATAGTTATCTATCCGCGAGGAACGGACAATGTTTGATATTCTACTGAGTGATGAAGAAAAGAAACTGCGTGACGAGGTTCGCGCATTTGTCCGCGATAAGGTGGACCCAAGCCTGATTGTTGCCATGGACTCAAAAGAGAAAGAGTATCCCTATGAGTTTGTTAAGACTGCTGCAAAGGCCAATCTACTCGGTCTCCGATTTCCAGAAGAATATGGAGGCAGAGGGCTTGGTTGGGTATCTGAGATGCTTGCGGTGGAGGAAGTAGGTGTTTTAGGAATCTCTCTCGGATGCGCCTATTCACTTCCTAGCATAATAGGGGAAGGCATAGAGAAGTACGGGACAGAGGAACAGAAGCGGGAGTACTTGCTACCAACACTCAAAGGTGAGAAGATATGTGGCGAAGGTCTGACCGAGCCTAGAGGAGGATCAGACTTCTTCGGCACAAACACCACCGCCATAAAGAATGGTGATACATTCGTCATAAATGGGGAGAAACGATTTGTGGCGGGAGGAGTTGGAGCTGATTATTTCTTGGTATATGCCAAGACTGACTTTGAAGCTCCGCCCCATAAATCGCTGAGTGCGTTTCTAGTGGACCGTGACGCAGGAGTCAAAGTCCAAGAGGAATACGAACTCATGGGTTGTCGTGGCATGGGCGCGGCACGAATCGTGATGTCGGGCGTGGAGGTTCCTGAGTCCAATCTCGTTGGAGAACTGCATGACGGAAATGATGTGTTCAACGCCATGATGGTCCCAGAACGCCTGACATCTGCTGCAGGTGCAATCGGACTGGGCCAAGTAGCCATAGAGCTGGCAGCGAGGTATGCGGACAGGCGTGAAGCTTTTGGCAGGCCAATACGCAGGTTCGAAGCTGTTAGCTTCAAGGTGGCTGACTGTGTGACAGAACTCGATGCAGCACGTGGATTGGTATATCGTGCGGCTAAGGTGGCTGATACTGGCGCTTGGTGTAGAAAGGAGGTTTCTCAAGCAAAGGCGTATAGCACAGAAGCTGGCTTCAAAGCTGTGCATGAAGCAATGCAGATTCTTGGTGGAATTGGATATACCGATGTCTATCCTATTGAGCGGCTCTATCGTGATGCGAGGTTGGCCACCATTTGGACAGGCAGTAACGAAGTTCAACGCCTTATAGTGCAAAATGAAATATTCAAGGAGATTCTGTCTCTTGACCGAAACTTGAAACGAGACATAGAGCTTGACACACCAGGCGCTCACAAGACAGAGGAGAAGGTGTATTCAGAGGACCCAGCTAAATACCTCCCGAAGTAGTTGAATCATTCCAAGAAAAAAGGTCCGCGAAGTCACCCCTTAGTACGATAGAGCTCTTGTCATACCTTATTTCATTCCAATACCATGAAGTTCCTGTTATCTCACGAAGACATCTTTCCCCCAGCCAAACGTTTATAGCAATACTATTTTCACTATTGTTAATGATGCACAGATCGTGCAATGACTTTGAATGGAGATTTTGCTTCGAATGGCAGAACTAGTATGTGCAAAATGTGGAGAAAAGGTAAAAGTTCCAGTTCACTGCGGAAAGGAGATGCACCAAGAAGGCGACCAGCTAGTTTGTTGGATGGGCCCTCAATGTGGACATCAGGACATGCCTGCTCATTGTGGGCAGGTCATGGAGTACAATCCATAGACTACCATCTATCCCAGTGGACAATCTCTGAGAGAGGCCTTCTAGTAAACGGCTTCTTCTCTTTCTCTCTATTTCTCTCATCCAGCAGGTCAATATCACCCTCATAGCCGATGAATACCACTGTTACAATTCTATACTCATCGGGTATTCCAGTTATATCTTTCATCCTGTCCTCATTCCATCCGGCTGTAGGATGACCCAGGAGACCCAAATGGACGGTCTGTAAGAGGATATTCTCTGTTGCAAGTCCAACATCCATCATGAAGTACGGCAACCCATGAGATGAACACCCACCATCTTCTTTCGCTGCAACTATGATCATAACTGGCGCCCTTTTTCCCCATGCGTTTCCTCTACTCAAGGCTTCATGTGCCATTGCTAGCTTATCGGGGCTTTTCAACACGACAAAGTTCCAGGCTTGGGTGTTCGCACAAGATGGTGCTCGTCTTCCTGCCTCCAAGATGGACTCCAACATGGCATCAGGGACCGGTCTATCAGAATATGCCCTCCCACTACGTCTCTTCAGAATCTCGCTAAGAATGAGTCCTTCGCTAGCGTTCACCCTTTCGACCTCATTGCGATGAGAGAAGTCTCTGAGTAAAACTGTTGTGATGTGCGGTCTGGATGGGAAGTGTTATGAGAGGTCAGTTATTTATCAGTCCAACAAGAGGAATGAAAAGTGCTGCAAATCTCCATCTTTGATGCGCTATATGCAGGTCTTCCAGGACTTATGGTTGGTTTTCTCGTTGGATATATCTTGGGTGCATCCAAGTCCCTGAGTACAAGAGATCGATTCTTCATTACTCTGACTGTTGGGCTAATTGGGGGAGTGATTATCGCATTAGTTCTACAGAACACTGGCATAATCGTTGCCAGACCAGATGTTCCTCCAGATGAGGAAGCAGCCAGATTAAGTCTGATGTTCCTGCTAAGCATAATGACTACTTTTGGGGGGATAGGAGTTGGAGCTGCATTGCACTGGGAGCCATTCGCAGAACCGCCTCCCAAGCGTCATGTCATATTCGATCCTGAGGAAGATGACGAAGAGTTTGATCGACAACTTCGAGAGGCAACTGGTGGATAGTAGCAATATAAACTCGATAACCATTAAAGCAATGCAAACCTACCAACGCGCGATGCTTTTGCCATTGGAGGCTCACTCGAAATGAAAAGGACGCTACCACACCTTGCATTCATTCTTTTTATTGCTGGAATTCTCTGCGTGTATCCACTATCCACAGTCCACGCTCAGACTTGGACTGAAGATGATGCCCTGAAATTCCTCTTAGAAGTCAATGAGGTATCAGCTGCTGAATCAGATGTTGCAGCTCCAATCCCCTACAACTTGACTAATGACCTCGAGCTTGAACTGACAATTGAGGCTATTCAAAACCTCACTATCCATGCCATGAGATTCGTGATTCAATACATGGGATTTCCGCTTATCAATCAGGAGATTCCAATTGGGTCAACTGTCCCTGCAGGAGTTCCCATACCGTTAGTCAATGAATCGATACCCCTCGGCTTGATGCTTAGTTTCGGAGGCATCGACTTGATATCCGGGACTATCATTGGCGAGGTAGCCTTCATCTACTCCTTGCTCAGTGACCCAGGTACTAATGTTACACTGCCTGAGGATTTTGTCTTACAGATAGGAGCCACAGGCGCGGCAGCCATCATGTCAGTTACTGGACTGCTTACCGTGGGTTTCACCGTGATGGCTGTTTTTTCGCTTCTTATGGCCCTTGATGATTTCCAGAAGGGAATCTTGGCTGCACGGAAGATGCGCGGAGCAAAGAGAGGTTCAGATGTAGGGATCTTCCCCGCTGCAGTAGTCCTACGACGAAAACCTAAGAAAGGTGGAGAAACAATCAGCAAGGATGATTTAGTCCGCCGAGTCAGTGATGCAGCTGGAAAATCCTGGGACCACAAAAGATGCCCCAAGTGCGGCAAGAAATGGAAGAAGGATGCTGTTGAATGTTCAAAGTGTGGCATTGATGAGTCATCAGCAGTGAGATACTTCTCCGAGGACATTGCAGAATATGCGCCAAAGGCGATGAAGGTAGTAAGACCAAAGAGCAAAGTCACAGTTGGATCTTTCTCAAAGAAACTGAAGCTCAAGCCCGCCAAGGGTGGTGCATTGGCTGCGGCGCTCACTGATATGGGAATCTTCCAGACGCGAAGCGTCAAAGTTCCATTGATGAAGGTAGCATTCGCAGGAATGACCATTGCGGGATTCTACTGGAGCTGGCTCCAGATTCTGAGTGGAGCAACGCCGACTCTTGTGGACTCTCTCCTATACGCTGCAGCAGGTCTAGTAGTGTCTGTCCTAATCGCCTATTTCATGAACTTCCTAGCGAGAGTACCAAAACTTGGTTACGACCAGTAGGGTTCTACACCTTTGGAGGGGCCGTCCCGGCTCCTCCCATACACCAATAATGTGATGAAAATGAATGGCACAGGTCCCTTTGCATGGGAAAATGATGAGGTAGAAGTGAGAATTCCATTCAGTGCTGCTGGCGTAGGCACCACTATCGTCCTCATTTCAAAGTTCACTGGAAGAATAATGCTTCTGGATGTCGGCGATGGCACCCTTCGAGACCTTTTGCTGCATATTGGTATTCACTTCGTCCACGATTTGGACTTGATCGCCATAACGCACGGGCATTTCGACCATATGGGAGGTATCCATTCACTTCTTGGATTTCTTCGGATGATGAAGAGGTCTGAGAAGTTGCACATTCTTCTCCCGGCAGATTGCATAGAAGCAATTCAGAGCATCAGAGGATTCAGAAACTCCTACAAGGAATCTCTACAATTCGAATTCTGGTATCATGAATTAGCACATGGGACGGGGTTTGATACCGACTTCTTCAAAGTGAGGGCGATCGAAGTGCGTCATTTCGGAATGGAGAATACAACTGATCAAGATAAGCTCATGCCCGCCTTAGGTTATCGAGTGCGTGTGGGTGATACAGTTATTGCCTACACTGGCGACACGCGAATGTGCATAGGTGCTGAAGATATTGTCCGTGGAGCTGACTTAGCGATAATTGAAGCCACTAGAAAAGAAACTCCTGCATCTGAGCATCGGGTGCATCTATCAGAGGATGAAGCCAATGAATTGGGCAAATTGGCAAAGAATCACATTCTCGTTCATAAAATCCCTGATATCATGTAATCATGACTAGACGAATCCAAGAATTGCTGCAAAAACCACCATTCCAAGGATTGCTGAGATTGGCACGGTTATAATCCATGATATCAGAATGTCCTTTACTTGTTTCATCTGAACAGGCGTTTCTGACACCCACCCCACCGCAATTAGAGCTGCAACAAGGACATGGGTTCCACTAAGAGGCAATCCAAGAAGAGTTCCAACGAACATTATCAGAGCCACAGACACACTCGCAGCAAGCGCTGAAGAAGGAGAAAGAGTCACAACTTCAGTTGCAAGTGTTCTAATCACCTTTCTCCCAACAATAATCAGTCCTAGAGCCATTCCAAGACCACCAATGAGAAGTGGTAACATCACAGTGGGTAGGACGATAATTCCAAAATCGACCGTGCCTTGGAAATCAGGAAGCACTACAATGGGAGCTATAGCATTGGCTACATCATTCCCTCCTCTACTTAAGGATGTCCATATCAAAAAAGCTGCTAGACCGTAGGAAGCAATCCTCTCCTGTCGCTCGAATTCAGAGAATCCTTCTGCTCGCTTCTGGATGCGTCTTACCATCGCAAAGACTGCTGCAGCGATTAGGAAGCCAATTACTGGCGAAATTATCCAGCCTGCAAATACCTCCAGTACAACAAACCAGTCTATCGCCTCAGCACCCCATCCAATAAATCCCATCACGGGAGCGAATACAGCCACACCAATCACAGACCCCACTATGCATTGTGTCGTACTAATTGGAAGCCCTTTGGTTGCAGATGCTATCAATAGCCAAATTGCCATTGATATTAGAATGGCAAATACCATTTCAGTGGAAAGCGTTAGGCCCCCTACTAAGTCAGAGCCAACTTTCTCAGAAACATTGCCGCCCATAGTAACTGCCCCCAACACGGTTATTAGTCCGCCAATGGCAACAGCTGCATTAAGTGTGAAGACTCTTGCCCCAACAGCTGGTGCCATTGCCTCGTCATTGCTTCCAATGGCAAACGCAACAAGAAAGCTGATGACGAGCAATACGCCTAGTAGGACTGGCTCCAATTCCTGAGGTCCTCCCTGATTATGAGTACTTCAGCACTATAGTGCGAATGAAATCGCCTGTATCCTCAGCTCTCACAGCTACAAGAATGAGCCTCTCTGATACTGCACGAAAAAGGCTGACTTGCTTTGCTGTGTACTTCTTGTCATTGAACAGGTTCTCGAGCAGTTTGAAATGAAGGTCTCTTGCTTCCTCCCTGACTCTGTCGATTTTGATAGTAAAGTCCACAGCCCTCTTGAAATCTGTGAACAGATATTTGACTGCGTCTTGTAGGAGGTCTGTACAGATCCAGCTCTTTTCAGCAATATCTGTTAGTTCCTCAGGTGGCTTGTAGTCTCTTCCCACAAGCATCATCCTGACCGCCTCCTCAGCGGCATCCACTACGCTGTCCATGTGCTGGACTAGTTGATATCGTTCCTGGGTCTGCTGAGGGAGATAGGCTCGCTTAGAGAATATCTTCTCATAAAACTCCTCCTTGACTGCATCTGCTTCTCTCTCAAGGGTGATTATTTCATCTTGCAACTCGTCAAGATGCTTCATCTTGCCATCCTCCCAGTCATCGGTACAGACATGCAGTTTTGCACTAGCTGATTGCAATGCTTTGCTTAGTTTCAGGAGAAGCTCATCAGCCTGCTTCTGGAGGTCTTTATCCCCGAGACCAAAAATCTTCGAAAACGTTCCCATTTTCTTTCACTCAGTTCGAATAATGCGCTCCCTCTTGGGAGTACAAAGGGACTCAAAAATCCCTTTCTGTTGCTTATATCGTAACGAGGCAATATGGGCATTGCGCTTAAAGCTGTGCTGATATTTCTCACTCTTTCAGTCCCTAGGATGCATCAGCAGGCTCAAGAATTGCACGTATCCGCATGATTCCCGCACCAATCTTCTTTTGCTTGGTAATTTTGAAATAGCCTAGTATGCCAGTTCGTTCGACGTGGGGTCCACCGCAGAGTTCCATGCTAAAATCGCCCACTGAATACACAGAAACTGTGTCTCCATATGTTTCCTTAAAGAATGCCATCGCGCCCTGGGCTATTGCCTCATCGTAGGGCATGAACTCCCTTGTCACTTCTAGGTCGTCTTTGATGATACCATTGACCAGTTCCTCTACTTCCTGTACCTCTTCTGGCGTAAGCTTGCGATCGAACGTAAAGTCAAATCGAAGACGCTCCTTTGTGATGTTGCTACCGCTCTGCTGCACTTTTTCGCCAAGGACTTTTCTCAGTGCTGCCTGCAACAGATGAGTCGCTGTATGGAGCTTGGTATGTTCTTCACCATGGTCTGCAAGGCCGCCCTTGAACTTCCCCTCAGTGGCAGTTCTTGATATGTCTCTGTGATGTTCAAACTCCTTCCGAAACTCATCAAGGTCAATCTGTATGCCCTTTTCCTCAGCCAAATCCCTCGTCATCTCAAGAGGAAGCCCAAAGCTAGTGAATAGAAGAAATGCGTCCTTCCCTGTAATCGTCCCATTCTCTTGGAACATTCTATCAAACTTCCCAAGTGCTTTCCGCAAGGTCTTGCGGAATTTAGCCTCTTCACCCTCCAAATTCTTCTTGATGAAGTCGCGATTCCTTTCAACTTCTTCATAGACGTCCTTGTACATCCCGATGGTGATGTCCGCCAGTGCCTCCATGAATCCCTTCCCAATGCCAAGTTTGTCTGCGCTGAGAATCGCCTTTCTCAAGAGCCTCCGTACGATATATCCGTGCTCTACATTTGAGGGGGCAATCTGAGCATCATCCGCCATGATCATGACAGCTGACTTAACGTGGTCAGCTATTATCTTTGCGAGCCGGTCTTCTTCCTCAGACATCACATCTTTACCTGAGAGAATCCTAATCTTCTCAATGAGTGGAATGAAGAGCTCGATATCGAAGACAGATGGAACTCCTTGTAACATGGCTACAGTTCTCTCGACTCCCATGCCAGTGTCAATATTCCTCTGCTCCAATCTCTCGTAGCCGCCATCTTCTTTCAGGTTGTATTCCATGAAGACATCGTTCCAGACCTCCACGAAGTGTCCGCAGTGACACCCCGGCTTGCAATCAGGGCCACACTTTGGAATCTCATCTACCTCAATGAACATCTCCGTGCATGGTCCACACGGACCCACCTTGCCAGGGGGACCCCACCAGTTGTCCTCCTTCGGAAGGTAATAGATGCGCTCGTCTGGAATGCCTACAGAGCGCCATATCTCAACTGCTTCATTATCCATTGGTGCATCATCATCACCTTCAAACACCGTGACTGAAAGCTTCTCAGGGGTAAATCCCAGCCACTTCTTGGATGTGAGGAACTCGTAGCTCCATGTTATCGCTTCCTTTTTCCAGTAGTCATTGAGGCTCCAGTTTCCTAGCATCTCGAAGAATGTGAGATGTGTTGTGTCGCCAACCTCGTCAATGTCTATGGTTCGAATACACTTCTGGACGTTAGCCAAGCGTTTCCCTTCAGGATGGGGCTGACCCAGCAGGAATGGCATGAGTGGATGCATGCCTGCCATAACATAGAGCGCAGTAGGATCATTTTCAGGCATCAGGGAAGCAGAGCCTATTATTGCATGTTTTCTTTCTTGGAAAAACTTCAAGTAAAGCGCTCTCAATTCGTGGGCACGCATAATATGTTCACCAGTCCACAGGTGTGTTTCAGTGTGGCATTCTCTGAATGATTTTAACGGTTTTGCTGAAGGTCATCCTGTCATGTCAGAATCAGGCCTGAAGGAGTCATCCGATATCTTCTCAGACGATCGGAGATCCAAGGGAACCTCTCCTGCCAGTCGAGGAATCTGTCGTTGCTCACAATATCTGCATCTGATCGCTGTGCAGTCTGAATGATGATGAGGTCGTCATTCTTCCCTCTTGGAGCCTCAACAATATATCCAAAGTCAATCATCTCGCGGAGTCTGTCGGGCTTGTCGACCTTGTGGATTAGTGCGGCTGATATGACAATAACTGGTCTGTAACCAGAGGTGACCAGACTGTGTCTTGCTAGGACAAGATTAGCAACTCTTGGCTTGCCAGCTGGTGCGAGATGATATGCAATGTTGTTCCCGTCAAGTACCAGATTCTTCTTTCTAGTTCTTGCTTCTTCGATGCTCTTCCTGCTTCGAGTTCTGCATTTTTGGATGTGAGAGTCAAGCACATCCCGATTGAACAGTCGGTCACAATGGGGGCATCGAGTTCGCTTTGGCATTGATTTCTCTTTCTCCGCTGCGCATGTCACAACCCATATTGCTAATAGCCTTTGCACATACTAACAGCCCGGTGTCCAGTCTCCGTTGAGTTCTGTCCTCCCGGCGGCACACGACGGGGGCGGGGCGCCGCCTTCTTTCTATACAAAAACTCCAAGCAGCAAGAGCCATCCGGTTCCAATAGCGAGCATCAAGAAGCCGAGAGGAGTGGCAATCTTGGCGAATTCAATCATCTTAATCGGTTTGTGTTCTTTCTCAGACAATGCCAATGCCAAGATGTTAGCTGGCGCGCCGATTGGAAGGAGAAACCCACCGACATTAACTGCAAATATGAGCGCGATGGCCAGAAGAGGACTGATTACTGTAAATTGTGCGGCAATAGGTGCTAGAACGGCCGAAACTGGAATGTTGTCAATGACTGCGGATAGAAGTGCTGGTACCCAAACCATGAAGACTATTCCAAGCAGCACATTACCCTGAATTAGAGCATCAATGGCCTCTCCTATTGCTGCTATTATGCCAATCAATTGGAGTGCAGCAATAAGCCCGAACAGTCCTATTAGGAAGAAGATAGTACCCCAGTTGACACGTTTCAAAATCTCATCGACCCATTCACGTGCGAGTATAAGGAGTCCAGCAGCTACAGTTATCGCAATTACTGCTGGCTGTAGACCTGTGGCGGGGCCAAGAGTGAATCCGAGTACAAGGATAATCATGGCGACTATCGAGAGGTAAAAATCTGATCTCGAACGTATCATGTACTGGGGGTTGATGAGCATCATTTGGGATACAAGATACTCCTCAGACGGCTTGAGCTGTTCATTGAAGAATCGAAGAAGGAGTGGGACTGATACTAAAAAGAGAATCACAGAGAGCGGCATCAATAACTCAAAAAGAACACCTGGGTCAACATCTGCTTTTTCGGCCACGAGCAGATTTGGAACTGCTCCTACGATTGAAGGGACAGATGCAAAATTACAGGTGACGGCTTCTGATATTAAGAAAGGTCTGAAATCAATCTCAAGCGCCTTGCATATCTCTATTGTGAGAGGTCCCATTATGAGCATCGTAGATGTGGTGTCGAAGAATAGAGAAATGACAAATACAAAGGCAAGCAGCGATATGAAAAGGCGTTTCGTTACACCCTCTGTACGCCTCGTGAGTTCCAACGCTAGGTACTGAAACATGCCTGAAGATGCTGCTATTGTGACTATGATGAACATAGCAGTCACAAATAGAATGGTTGTCCATTCGATAAGATCTGCTACTTCGTCGAACCCTGCTGTGCCAGTAGCCCAGAGAACGATTCCTACAACACCCATGCCAAGCAGTGCAGTAGCAGTTCTATTCACTTTCTCAGACGAAATGGCGAGGTATGTGATTACAAACACTATCACTATAATCTCTGCAACCAAACAATCTCACCTCTCGTCTTTAGCACAGTCGCCATCGCAGCTGCCAAATAACCCTATCTGTTGTAGAGGTAGCATTGACGACACTTTCGGCATGTCACTGAGTGAGTATGGGGAGCTGATACACTATTTAGTTTCCCCTACTCCCTATCGGCATGTCTTGGTTGACCCGAACATAAGGAAGGAGAATGAATACGAAACCAATGATTGATAGGGCTATTCCTCCAATTGTTATGATTGCCATTTCGATGAATTCGACCAGCAGAAGGTAAATGGTGCCAATAATCAAATGAGCCATACCTGCAATTGTTCCAGCAATTGCAAAATCTCTGTATGAAATTGGATCATGTTCTCTCTCTGAGAATCCAATTGCCACCATATTAGATGGTGATCCAAGAGGAGTGAACACATTGCCCCCAACACCTACTGCGAAGACAAGCGTCAGAGGAAGTATTGAGCTGACTGGCGCTAGCTGTAATGCAATCGGGGCAAGTACTGCAGAAACCGGTAGATTGTCTAGAAATGCTGAAAGAGTCGCTGGCACCCAAATCATGAATACAATGGCTAGTAGTGAGTTGTCCCCTATGATGCTTCCTAATGCGTCACCAAGTGCATCGATGAGACCTGTCAAGGATAATGCTCCTACCAAGCCAAAGAGGCCAACCAAGAAGAATACGGTATCCCAGCCCACTTCGGCAAGGAACTCAACTGCCCTGTCATGAGCCAATATCAATAGTGCTGCTGCAACAAGGAGCGCTACCATGACTGGCTTTATTGATAGCGATGGACCAAGTGCAAATCCCGTGACGAGGAAACCAAAAGCTATCGCAGATGCCCAGAAATCAGTTCTGGATTTAATCATCATTGATGGGTCTATGTCAAACAGGAAGTCCGCTCTATCAAAATCGGTTTCTCCAAAAGACGAGCTGTAATAACGGCCCAATAGGAACCATGTGACTAACAGGAGTAAGAAGGACAAGGGCATGAAGGTAATGAAAAGTAGACCCGCATCTAATTCTGTTGCCTCAGCAATTACTATGTTTGGAACAGCACCCACGATAGAGGGGATAGATCCAATATTGCAGACAATTGCTTCGCTGACTAGGAACGGCTTGAAGTCGATTTCCAGTGCCCTACACACCTGTATCGTGAGAGGTGCCATTACCAATGTAGTAGATACATTATCCAAAAAGAGAGAGATAAAGAATACGAAGAGGAGAAAGATGGTGTAGAGACTCTTATGAATTCCTCCACTTGGCCTAGCTAGTGTCAGCGCAAGGTACTGGAACATTCCAGACCCACCTGCCACTGCAACGATGATCATCATTGATGTGACAAAGAGTACCGTGTCCCATTCTATGTTATGAACAAGATCAAGGAAGACCAAGGGTTGTTCGTTTCCAAGAATCAGATGTGAGGCCCAGAACACCGCCCCAATTATAGCCATGCCTAGCAGTGACATGCCTGTCCGGTTCAGCTTCTCAGAACTAATGAGGGCATATGTACCAACAAATACCACAACAACCGCAATACCTAGTTGATTGAAGGCAATGGCCAAGACGAATGCGAGGAGGCTCATTGCTGCGATTATCAACACCGCGACTATCTCGAATCCAATTCTCGCCATTATTGCCTTTCACCAGATTGTCATATCACTGAAAATAGAATATTGCAGAGGATAGGACCCTTGTCCTACTCATTAATGTTCCTTAGAGATTCATTCAGTTTTCATACCAAATGCTTGATATTGACTATTTGTTCAGCCCAACTCAATCAGTTGCTAGAGGAATCGCATCAATGGCAAATCAAATCAAAGCACAGGCGCTTGGCGGTGCTGACCTTTCCAACATGAAAGCTGTCACAGATCAGGCGGAGATAACCGATACCTATGCTCTCTACCTAGACGATGAGAGTCACTCCTTTGATGGAGCAGCAGAGCGAATTTATTTTCCTACATCAGTGAATCAGATTGCTTCAATCATGAGGGAGGCTTTTGAGAACGACACTCCTGTCACCATACAAGGCGGTCGTACAGGTCTCACTGGTGGAGCAGTCCCACTTGGCGGTATAGCCCTGAATCTTGAGAAGATGACAAAGCTACTCTATATGGACTATTCAGCTGAAGACGAGCTCTATTCAATCGCTGGTCAGGCCGGCGTCCTTCTAGAGGACTTGGTGTCAGCTGTGAACTCCAAAAGTCTTGACGCAATTAAGGGAAAGGGGACTCCTGATCAACAAAAAGCCCTTGAGCAGTTTCTAGACGAATCTGACAGCTTTACTTTCCCTGTTGATCCCACTGAGATGAGTGCATGGCTGGGAGGAATTGTAGCCTGCAACGCCTCTGGAGCCAGGACTCTAAAGTTCGGCGCTGTGCGTGATTGGGTGTGCAGGATTCAGGTTGTCTTGATGAATGGAGATATCCTAGACATCGAACGCGGCAAGGTCTTTGCCAAGGATGGCAAGTTCGAGATAATCCTCAGTGACGGCAGTGCAGTCGGTGTGCAGATTCCATCCTATAAGATGCCTGAAACCAAAAATGCCGCTGGTCTGTTTGCCAAACCCAATATGGACCTCATTGATCTCTTTATTGGATCAGAGGGTATCTTGGGTGTCATAACTGAGGTAGAGCTTGGTCTGAACAAGATGCCCGAGGAAATCATGACAGTTATGGCTTATTTCAAGAGCGAGGAAGATGCTGTTGGTTTCGTATATGACATTCGTGCACCAGACTCCCCTGTTCCTATGAACTTCCTAGAGTACTTCGGTCCTAATGCACTGAAGATGATTAAGGAGAAGGCTGCCGCATCAGGAATCACAATTCCAGCTATGGGTGATGACACCAAGGCAATAGTGTTCTTCGAGTTCTCCTATACCGATGAAACCATGGAAACCATGGTGATGGGCTTGGAGGAGATCTTGAACAAGCACAACACCTCATCTGAGTCCAGTTGGGCTGGTATGGATCGGTCTGAGCTCGCCAAGATGAAGACAGTGCGCCACTTTGTTCCAGAAACTGTCAATGCAACAATTGCCATGAGAAAGGCAGAGTATCACGAGGTACATAAGATTGGTACCGATATGGCAGTGCCTGATGAAGCCCTTCGTGACTACCTCAAGTTCTACAGAGAAACCCTCGAGGCCCAAGGTATGGAGTACGTCATATTCGGACATATCGGGGACAACCATCTCCACGTCAACATGCTCCCACGCAACAATGAAGAGGTCCACCAAGGAATGGACAACTACATGACCTTCGCCAAGCGAGCAGTTGAGCTTGGAGGGACAGTTGCAGCTGAACACGGGATCGGGAAACTGAAGCGCGCTTTCTTAGTTGCAATGTATGGAGAAAAGGGGATTGAAGAGATGCAGGCCGTAAAGCGCGCATTAGATTCCAAATGGCTCCTTAATCGTGAAAACATGATTGCGGTTCCTGAGGCGTAGTCTGGACATACTCTGAGCTAGGCAAACGCGCTCTTGATGCAATGGTCCAGAATTTCATAACGAAATTCGAAAATGGCAAGAGCACTTCTTTATGCAGTCAATCCCTTCGAAGTATAGCGCATTGAAACCACAACAAACAATAGCCGGATGAGTCACCTATCGTTTCAAGTTCACACTGCCAAGACTTGAAATCAGTCTTAGCTTTGCTAAAAGGGAGAGAGACTAAAATTGGCTAGCACAAAGAAACGTCGATTAACGACGCTTTGCATTCTAACTTTCTTTGTGATTATGATGGGCCTTTCACCAGGGATGGTACAGGCCTATGATAATCCAGATTATACAATCCCAGAGATTCAAGGTGATGGCTTTACCCCTACAATCCCCTCTTCAATGTATATTGATACATGGGGTGTTGTAACAGCTGATTACCAAGATGAGGCCAAGAGAGGATTCTTCGTTCAGGACCCAGTGGGCGATGGAAATCCAGCCACCTCTGATGGAATCTTTGTGTACAAATATGACTACGATGTGAATGTTGGCGACTATGTGAAACTACAAGGAAAGGTCAGTGAATACTATGGCATGACCCAGATGTATAAACCATACGTCATCATAGAAGACACTGGCTATCCACTTCCTGAACCAGTTGAGCTAAATCCGCCTGTCGACGACTATGCCTCTGATGTATACTATGAATCATTAGAGGGAATGCTTGTCTGTGTGCCAGAACTGAGGGTAGTTGCTGGTACTGATTCCTACGGTGAGTTTGCAGGGGTAGTCGCAGACTCAGGCATTACTCGAGTATTTGAGAATGACCCGGTAGGCACAGGAGAGATTATCTTTGCAGATGATTCCGGCGGGTTGGTAGTCAATGTTCGAACAGGCACACTAGTCAAGAACTTATACGGTCCACTTGATTATACATACGATGAGTATAAAATCCAGCCCAGTGTTGATTTTCCGCCAGAGATAGTCAATGACTGGTGGGCTGAAAGTGATTGTGTGTGGCCCCGTGGGCTGACATTTGGGCTCACTGTAGCCACCTACAATATGTATAATCTCTTTGATGAGTTCGATGACCCAGACAAGGCTGATACCGTTTACAGTCCTGAATATGTCGAACTACAGCTCACAAAGCATGCTCTGGCAATCAAAAAGATGCTTCGAATGCCTGATCTCATTGCAGTGCAGGAAGTGGAGAATATCGAGATACTTGAGAGGCTGACGAAGACAAAGCCTATCCAAGGCAAGTATGGAGCAGTACTCATCGAAGGACCCTATGACCGGGCCGTTGATGTTGGTTTGCTCTATCTTAAGAACCGTGTGACGATTGTGAGCGCTGAGGCGCGTCAGACATGCACCGACTTGGATGATGGCTACGGGCCCGGGACAGATCCCAACTTCCCATGCCCTGAGGGATATAATGCCCTCTTCTCTCGACCTCCATTAGTCGTTCATCTCAAGACGCATGGCAAATGGTATCGAGGACGACATGGAGGGGGAACTGATCTGTGGCTTATCATCAACCACTTCAAGTCGAAGTCGACATATGCACCAACCTACGCTGACACTGAGCCCCGACGGATTGAGCAAGCAGCATGGGTCGGTAATCTGGTTGATGAAATACAAGATGCTAACTGTAAGGCGAAGGTCATAGTGATTGGGGATCTTAACTCATACGAGAACGAGGCTCCAATAACAACACTAATTGATGGTGGTCTTACGGACCTTGTATTCGAGGTCAATAGGAGAAGCCGATATTCCTACATCTATCGTGGTTTGTCCGGTGTCCTTGATCACATTCTGATCACACCATCCCTGCACAGAAACTTCCTCTTTGCAAGATTTGTCCACTTCAATACAGACTTCCCATTCTTCCTCTGGAGCGGCGATCCGAGCACAGCGATTCGGTCTACGGACCATGATATTTTCATGGCCTCATTCTGGATTCGCTGATAAATTAGTATTTGATTAAAACGCCAGTTGGGCAGCGGGATAATTCCTGCCACCCACTGGCCTCCGTTTCTTTTCACAAATAGCCAACAACCATGCATGAAATTGCATCGTTGTTTCCTTGATTCCTAGGACATCAATATTCCAACTTGGTACTCTATTTGCTTCATTTTAGAGCAAAGGTCCGGCTCCTCTTCACAGAGTCGCCCAATATTCTTCACACCGAATACAGTCCAATACTCGACAATTCTATCATCAAGTTTCGTGTGTCCCGGATTATCGCACTGGCAAATGCTGAGATACATATCTTGAGCGATCTCTTCGGTAGCCCTCTTTCTGAGCTTCACTCTGGCCCAGAAATCGCACATCTTGCCTCTACATGGTCCCTGGACCATCACGCAATAGGCCATCATTTCTCAGCTCGCTTCTGCAGCGCCAATCATGGTCGTATCTTAAGGATTGCCATACAGTGTTCAAAATCTGTGAGAACTAGTTTTATGAGCCCAGTCATATTTGGACCGAGCCTATCAAATGGATATATACAGTATCGATTACTTTCCTCCTTCCTTGCCAAACATACAGAACCAACCGCCTGATAGCTCATAGTTCTTGTAAATGCCGCATCCTGGACAGAAGCAACCCTTGTCCTTCATCTCCTCCTCCTGTTTCTCGGAGGCTCCTCTAGCACAGAATAGCATATTGGGAGGGATTTTTCTCAGATCATTGGACTGGAACGTAGGACATGGTCCACAGAACTGCCTGCATATCGCTACGTTCTTTGAGTTATCATCAACCTCTCTCATATTCATGACCCCTTAGGGAATAGCTGTGAATTCCAATAACTGCTTTAAGGTGTTTAGTTTAGCCCTTTCAGAAAAGGCCGCGTCAGTGCACAGGTTTATTAACTATATTAAACTCCCACAAATCAATCGATTCGTTTCACATTATGTGGAGGACTAAACTTGGAGTATTCGAATGATAATGAAGAGGAGCCGATTGAGGCTCCTGAAGAAGAGGAAAGTGCACCTCCCCCAGACGTTCGGAGGGGACGTTCCGGCTGGTCAGGAACAAAGAGGAAGGGAAATGCATCGGCAGCTTCTTTTGTTGTTTGGGTTGCCTTTGCAATGATTTGGTTATTCTTCTTTGCTGGAACAGGATACACATTCTGGGAGAATGTTGCAGTACTAGGAGCTTCTTTCCTATTCATTGGTTGGGTCAACGCTATAATGTGGGCTCCCTCAGCATGGAGGATAAGGCTCTCCATCACAGTTGGAATTGGCTGGTTGATCTTTATAGTGCTCTGGTGGCCTTTCTATGCCGCATTTTACAGTGGTTACCAGAATTTCGCGGTCATGATTCTATCAGTTGCGGCCTTGATCGCACTGACAGGAGGTCCCTGGATGACACAGGTTCCTCGAGAGGCATTCATGGCTTTCAGAGGCCGCGCAGTGTTGGGTCTAGTCACTCTCTATGCGTACTTTGCATTCCTGATCATCTGGCTTTGGTTCTATTCCGGAGGCTATGAACTTTATTTCAACGTCACAGTTGGTCTAGTCGTAACACTAGTCGTATACATAGTGGCTGTTGGCATTTCAGTGACTGATGCGGACATGGGACCTGTTCCTAGATGGGTGGGTCCAGGCATAGGCTTTGTGTGGCTAGTTCTACTCATTGTCTGGTTCTATTTCTTCGCTTCAGGATTTAACGACTACCAGAACTTTGCAGTTGTAATACTATCCATAATCCTCATGGGTGCTATTGGAGCGGCAATTGGTAGGAGCAAATGGGGCGGCATTGACTCATTCGACTGGAGAGATTGATACAGAACATTCTGGAGAGGACTCGGAGTACCGCTCCGTTTCCTTCTCCCTATCAATTATTTCGTAGTCTATCTCTATGGACTAGGATTTCGGGGTGAACTCTCACCCAATCCATGCATCTCCGGCATATCAAATTCACCCTTGGCCTTTAGAAACTCAGCCTTTTCCGATGCGTCATGCATCTCCCCAACAGCACCGATGTAGTTTCCGCTTTCATCATGTAAGGGATAGATGTATTCGTAAAGCACTCTACCAGCGAAGTTGACCCATCCCTCATACTCCTTGAGCTCACCAGTTTTCATCTGGTCAATCATCTTGAGAACTCCCGACTCAGCTCTTTCAGGGTGACATCGGAGAATCGATGTCCCGATTCTGCTTTTCGGTTCTTGATTTAGCATCTCTCCCGCGAGTTCGTTAAACAGAACTATCTTGTTGTCCTTGTCTATTACCACCACTCCCGCAAGTAACCTGTCCAATAATTGCACAAGTCGGTCAGATATCAGTTTCATTTTAATTCACCATCTAAATTACCCTCGATATGTAGGAACTGAGCCATGGATACATCAAGATAATACCTATGATAATGAGTAGACCGCCGACCAAATACTCAAGGGTTCTTGCTGAATTTGCGATCTGCATTGCTATCCTAGTCCTGGCCTCTCCAGTCGCGAATGCTATCGCGAAATACGGTATCATTACAGCTATGGACAATAGAATGAACATAACTAATTGAACCGAAACTTCTGGCTGCCCTCCAAATAGTGCAAACAAACTAATGATTACAGGTCCTGAGCATGGCGCTGCCAGTAGAGAATAACTAAATCCCACAATAAAGACTCCAGAAAGTCCGGTGGGTTTTTCTGGCTGCCTTCCAATGCTAAGTGAGTTCAATCGTAGCTTCTCTTTGAGAGTGGATGAAACAGTTACAATTCCAAGGAATATCACGATTCCGCCAAGAAGAGCTTGGAGAAGCGTATAATTCTGGAGTATGTACAGTCCAATAATTCCAGATATTGCAAAGTAAATGGCAAGCGAGCTTAGAATGCCTGCTGTGAGCGCGATAGTCACAATTACACTCCTTGACCTATCATCTGCAGATCCAAGACTTCTAATAAGAAACAGCGGCAAAAGCGGGAAGATACAGGGAGATGTAGCAATATACAATCCAGACACGAATGCCGCTGCCAAATGGGTAAGCTCAATGAACTGTAGCATATGCTCTGCATTTCCTTTGCAATTCCCATCTATCATTGAGGGGGACTAAATTCTATCTGTTCTCAGACTTCATAAAAGTTGCACTATGAATCTGCAAATTCCTAGGCAATCCTCTGCAATCGAGGACGCATTCACAGCGTCAGAATCATGGTTTGGAAATGCGACTTTTGCTTTCTGAAATGAAATACCCAATCATACATATGTCCTATATGCCGCTCTTCGTTTAGAAATGACTGATTTGAGAAGAGTACTAGTAGTCGGATCAACTGGCTACATTGGGACCCGGCTAGTGAGTGCATTACTACGCAAGGGATTTCGGGTCAATGCAGGATACAGAGATTCTACCAAAATCAAAATGAAATCTTGGTCATCCCATCCGAATCTTACTCCAGTTAAAGCAGATGTGTTTGATGTTGAGTCATTGATCAGTGCAACACAGGGATGTTTTGCAGCATTCTATCTGGTGCATTCTATGTACGGTAAGGGGGATTTTGTAAACCTTGATAGAACAGCAGCAGAAAACATGGTCAAAGCTGCGGAGCAGGCTGAATTAAAACGAATAATCTACCTGAGTGGGCTGGGTGAGGTTGAGAGCGGACTCAGCAAGCATCTTGCATCCCGAATGGAAGTCAGTCGCATTTTGCATGACTGTTCAGTTCCAGCAACTACTCTTCGTGCGGCTATGATAATTGGAGCAGGAAGTGCATCATTCGAGATAATGCGGTATCTTGTTGATAGATTGCCAGCTATGGTGACGCCTAGATGGGTTCGCACAAAGAGTCAACCAATTGCTGTTAGCAATGTTGTCGGATATCTCATTGATTGTCTTGCGATTGAAGAGACTGCCAATCGAGTCTTGGATATTGGTGGACCCGATGTCCTCTCCTATCAAGATCTGATGCGTATCTATGCAGAAGAAGCAAGTCTGGTGCGACGATTCATTGTCCCCATACCGATACTAACCCCGCATCTGAGTTCCTATTGGCTTTCCTTAGTGACTCCTCTTCCAACTCCTCTCACAAGGCCACTCATTGAAGGGTTGCGGAATGAAGCCGTCGTTCAAAATGATGATGTTCGTTCATTAGTTCCTCAGAAGCTACTGACTGTCCGTGAGGCTATTCGTCTAGCAATAGGTCAGAGAAGACATCATGCATTATCCGAAAGAGAAGGACATCCTAAACTGGCTTCTATTCCTGAACAAGTTCAGAAGGGGGATCCTCAGTGGGCAGGAGGCACCTCATTTGGTATGAATCAGAGAATGGAATCACTTGCTTCAAGTGATAAGGTCTGGAATGCGCTCAATTCTATTATTGGTACAAAGGGCTGGAATTACGGAAGCTGGATATGGCCAATTCGCGGATACATTGATGTTCTTCTTCGAGGAAACGGCATGGTGGAAAACATAGCTCCATTCTCTCGGTTAAAAGCAGGTTCTTCAGTAGACTGCTGGGAGATTGTCGAATTCTCTCCTACTAGTCGACTCTCACTGATGTCAAGGTTAAAGATACCAGCTTTCATGACACTCACACTCACAATGAGGGACAGAGATCCCAAAGGTTGTTCCCTCAATGCAGACATTCATTATCGTCCCTATGGACTGGCTGGATTGGTTGCTTGGTACGGGCTACTACCGCTTAGAAAATACGTTACTAAAAAGCTCATTCAAAGGCTTGTCCAGATAGCTGAATCTTCTCCGGTCATGTGATTTTATTCTGATAATCTGCTCTAGCTTTTTCTATTGCAGAAGTCAGTGAATCTGCTCTATCCTCTGAGATGGCACCCGATCCAGTCCATAAGACTTCGCCATCATTTGAAACCAAGAATAGATGGATGTCGCTCTCATCTGGGATGCGGAGCTTTTTCCTAAAGGGTTCCTTGTCAATATAGAGCGTTATGGTTCTCCTTCGTGTGTTTCTTGATGGAATTCCTGCCCGCATTCCGTTGTCTATTATGCTACGACTTAACCAGTTCATCTTCCTGATAGTTGGCAGTTCATAGTAATCAAAATCTTGATACTTTTCCACCATGTGGTCAAGAAGAGGTACCCAAGAGTTGACTAGTCCCTGATGCCACTGTTGGAAAGCCACTACCAGGACATTTAGTCCCGAACTCAAGTCATCAGGCAATGAAACCTTGTTTCTAAGAAGATCATTTCCACTTACGCTTGGAAATTGCATGTCCCACACAATCCTAGTGCTCCAAATGTTTGACAATAGAACTTTATTAACTATTGTTAATAATGCTAATAAGTCTTTACTCATGAACCCATTCAACATGATTGACAAGGAACGCATTATTCAGCTAAACTCCAATTCAATACAAAAGGGAAAATACGTACTGTATTGGATGCAGGCATCTCAGAGATCTGATAGCAATCATGCTCTAGAGTATGCAATTGGCCTGGCAAATAGGTATGAATTGCCAATCATAGTATGTTTCGGGCTAACAGGCAAATATCCGGGAGCTAATGAACGGAGTTATCAATTCCTTCTCGAAGGTCTAATTCAAGTGGAATCTGAACTTAATGAGAGGAATTTGCCGCTAATTATCCGTCAAGAAAATCCAAGTATGTGCGCGATTAACCTAGCTGAAGACTGCGCCCTGATGATTGTTGACCGTGATTACCAACGGCTTCAAAGAGAGTGGCGTAGTAAGGTAGCGAAATCAGTTAGATGTCCTGTCATCCAAGTGGAATCCAATGTAGTTGTTCCTGTTGAAACTGCTTCTCCCAAGGAGGAATACTCTGCTGGGACATTTCGCCCAAAAATACGTAAACACTTGGAAAGATTCCTAAAACCTCTCGTGAAGTCTGACCCTGCTTTTTCGCTAAAGGATGAGATTCCCTCAATTCAGCTGAAGAATGGAAGAAGAGTACTTGATGAGCTTGAGATCGACAAATCTGTAAAAGCGGTGAACTGGATCAAAGGTGGTGCACGAGAGGCGAAGAAATCTCTAAGCAAGTTCATCTCCGAGAAACTAGACCAATTTGGTGACTTGCGCAATGACCCTTCTGAGAACTATCTTTCCTCCATGAGTCCATATCTCCACTTTGGTCAAATATCGCCTCTTGAGATTGCCTTGCAGGTCTTGGAAACAGAAAGTATTGGAGCCGGACTCTTTCTTGAGGAGCTGGTGGTCCGTCGTGAGCTAAGTATGAATTTTGTCTATTATAACAAGGACTATGACTCAGTTAGATGTCTACCCAATTGGGCTATGACCACACTAAAAGAGCATTCCACTGATCCCCGTGAATACATCTATTCACTTACGGAATTCGAGTCCGCTGAAACTCATGATCCATATTGGAATGCAGCCCAAATCGAGATGATGAAAACCGGAAAGATGCATGGCTATATGCGCATGTATTGGGGAAAGAAGATACTAGAGTGGAG
>JBHLRP010000012.1:0-71487 GCA_048882485.1 Candidatus Thorarchaeota archaeon | reverse complement strand
TTCACAGTGATGTGGATATATGCTGTTTCAGAAACAGCGACTGAGTCCCAGATAGTATACCATAGTGCTGATGTCGACCCATGCCAGTTGGGGTCTGGAGTGTACGAGATCACTGTTCGGAATACTCCAGGTTCCACTTCGTAATTGTGGAGAATGTCCGCAGTGCCATGGAGCTCAGAGAGGTACCGTGTTATCGAATACCAATCAAAACTGCTATCGATGTCATAATCGTTCGCCATGAAATCTATGATGACCGAGGTGTCCTCATCTGTCACCACATAGTCATCTACAGCAACTGGTGGATCATTGACTGAGTTTACAGTGATGAATATCTGAGCGGTGGAAGTTAGCCCGCCCGAGTCTTTGATTCCATAGGTTATAGCAGAAGCTGTGCCATGCCAGTCTGGGTCAGGCGTATAACAGATAGCATATATGAAAATACCAGGCTCAATCTCATAGTCTGGGAGAAATTCCAACTCGCCATGAATCCCGGATGTGCTCCATGATGCATAATCGAAAGTGAAGCTATTATCCACATCGTAGTCATTCCCCATAAAGTCAATGATGACCGACGTGTCTTCATCTGTTGTAATGTAGTCATCCACCGCAACAGGAGCATCATTCACGGGGTTCACAGTAATGTATATCCTAGCAATGGAAGACTGCGCACCAAATGTATCCGAGATTCGGTAATTAATCGTAGAAATCGAACCATACCAGTCAGGATTTGGCGTATACCTTAGGACGTCGCGAAACACGCCGGGCTCCACTTCGTGGCCATAGACTATCTCCAATTCGCCATTAATCTCTGTGGACACCCATGCCACGTAGTCCCAACCAAATGAGTCGTCCACATCATAATCGTTCCCCATGAAGTCGATGAGAATTGGCATGTCCTCATATGTGACAACGTAATCATCTACGGCTACTGGTACATCGTTCACCGGGTTGACTATAATGGTGACAGTCACAATGCCACTGTAGTCTGTCCCATCAAACACCTTGTATGTCATGCCATCAGTGCCATACCAATCAGCATCAGGAGTGTAGGAAAACGATCCATCAGCACCAATTGAGCCCGAACCATGGCTAGGAACCGTGACCACAACGAGTGTTATTGCATCTCCATCCACATCATAGTCATTCGCCAATAAGCCGGGTGCAACTAAGTGCAAGGAGGTGTCTTCATCGATTGTGTATTCATCATTAACACCCACGGGGGCGTCGTTCACTGAGTTCACTGTTATCGTCACTGTCACAATGCCACTGTAGTCAGTACCATCAAACACCTTGTAGGTCAAGGTGGTGACACCATGCCAGTTTGCAGGCGGATTGTAGTTGAGAGCTCCATTTGCACTAAAGGAACTTGACCCATATGGAGGGCTCACAAGAATCGTACTGAGAGAGTCACCGTCCACATCATAGTCGTTAGCTAGGACACCCGGTGCGGGGACACTCAGCGACCCATCCTCGTCAATGGTGTATTCATCATCGACTCCTACGGGGGCATCATTCACAGGGTCGACTGTAATGGTGACGGTCACAATACCACTGTAGTCTGTCCCATCAAACACCTGATAGGTCATGCCATCAGTGCCATACCAATCAGCATCAGGAGTGTAGGAAAACGATCCATCAGCACCAATTGAGCCTGAACCATGGCTTGGAACAGTGACCACGACGAGTGTTATCGTGTCTCCATCTACATCATAGTCATTCGCCAATAGGCCAGGTGCATACAAAATTAGCGGCGTGTCCTCATCGATTGTATATTCATCATCAACTCCAACGGGAAAGTCATTCACAGGAACCACTGTGATGCCCACTGTTCCTGTGTCAGTGCCCCCGTTGCTATCTGTTATGGTATAGGTGAAAGAATCAGCGCCATAGTAATTCAGGTCTGGATGGTATGTCACTGTACCATCACCATTATCCACTGTCATTCCATGCAATGGCTGTGTCACTGACACTATGGATATAGAGTCACTGTCTAAGTCCCAATCATTTGCTAGCACGCTGATGCTCATAGGCGTGTCCTCGTCCGTAGTGGCATAGTCATCTACAGCGACCGGAGGGTCATTTACCGGATTCACTGTGATGTACACGTACGCTAAGTCTGTTTCAGTTGATCCCGTCGTACCAATGTTGTAGGTAAACCATGCTGAGCCATGCCAGTTCGAGTCTGGTGTGTACCGTATCATCGGTATACCACCAACGTCTACAAGGGTCAATTCTCCACGAGGCTCTGCGGAGTTCCAACCATAGCCAATCAGGTCGAATGAATCGCCCTCTATGTCATAATCATTGGCCAGGACATCAATAGTGATGGGAGTGTCCTCGTCGGTCGTGACATAGTCGTCCACCGCCACAGGCGGGTCATCAACTGGACTCACTGTGATGGCAACTGTGGCGGTATCAGTCTGATCTCCATCGGATATTTCATAGATGAATAAGTCCATGCCATTCCAATTGGGGTCCGGCGTGTAAGTGAAAGAGCCATCAGGATTCAGCAAAAGAGAACCGTGAGAAGGATTAGAAATCAGCTGCAATGTCAGTGAATCTCCATCGCCATCATAGTCATTAGCCAAGACTCCTGATGCAGCATCAACCTGTAAAACACCGTCTTCGTCAATAGGATAAGCATCATCCACTGCCACTGGAGCGTCCTCAACTGAGTTTACTGTAATGTACACATACGCCAAGTCTGTTTGACTTGATCCCGTCGTACCAATGTTGTAGGTGAACCACGCTGAGCCATGCCAGTTCGAGTCTGGTGTGTACCGTATCATCGGTATACCACCAACGTCTACAAGGGTCAATTCTCCACGAGGCTCTGCGGAGTTCCAACCATAGCCAATCAGGTCGAATGAATCGCCCTCTATGTCATAATCATTGGCCAGGACATCAATAGTGATGGGAGTGTCCTCGTCGGTTGTGACGTAGTCGTCCACTGCCACAGGTGGGTCATCAACTGGTAACACATAGATCGTGACTGTGACAACATTGCTATGGAGGAGTCCATCAAATACCCAGTACTCGAAAGTCACAACTCCATTCCAGTCCGGATCTGGTATGAACTCGAATGACCCATCTTCATAGACCCACAGGATACCATGAGTTGGATCACTCCAGTCATCCACGATGATGAAATCACCATCCACATCATAGTCGTTGATGAGAAGACCAGGGGTGGGAATGCTCAACACCCCATCCTCATCCATTTGGTACTCGTCTTCATGCGCAACAGGGGCGTCGTTCACTGAGTTCACAATGATGGTCACCGTAGCAATATTGCTATCGAGAACACCATCAGAGAGATAGTATGTGAATAGGTCAGTGCCCCAGAAGTCCGGGTTGGGTATGTACAGGAAGTCACCGTGTATGTCTGAAATCAGGGTGCCCGCAGGGTAATCCAAGATGTATACCTCTAGTGGGTCCCCATCTGCATCGTAGTCATTCACCAATATTGCCGCAATGCCAGCACCATAAGTGGATAATTCAGTGTCCTCGTCCGTGGAATAGAAATCATCAACAGCCACTGGCGCATCGTTCACTGGATTAACAAAAATGGTCACGGTGACAACATTGCTGTGAGCGAGTCCGTCAAATACCCAGTACTCGAAAGTCACAACTCCATTCCAGTCCGGATCTGGTATGAACTCGAATGACCCATCTTCATAGACCCACAGGATACCATGAGTTGGATCACTCCAGTCATCCACGATGATGAAATCACCATCCACATCATAGTCGTTGATGAGAAGACCAGGGGTGGGAATGCTCAACACCCCATCCTCATCCATTTGGTACTCGTCTTCATGCGCAACAGGAGCATCGTTTATTGGAAGAACCTCGATGGCCACCATGACTGCGCTGCTGGAATCAGAGCCATCATAGACATAGTACGTGAACGTGTCAATGCCAAAAAAGTCCGGATAAGGCATGTATTCGAAATTCCCCTCCCAGTCTAAAGCAAGATATCCGTATGTGGCGTCTTGCACGAGGTAAACCTCGAGGAGGTCCCCATCTACATCATAGTCATTCCCTAGTACTCCCTCAAGCCCAGCGCCATAGGTGGACAGCAGAGTGTCCTCGTCTGTAGTATAGAAGTCATCAGAAGCCACTGGTGCATCATTGATTGGAACTACCTCAATAGTCACTGTCGCGACATTACTCTCGAGTGCACCATCAGAGGCGACATATGTAAAGGTGTCAGTTCCAAAGAAGTTGGCATCTGGGATATAGTCGAATGAGCCATCCGAGTTCAAAATGAGCACGCCATGAACTGGTCCTGTTATGAGGGCGGTAGTAAGAGGGTCGTTCTCCACATCGATGTCGCCGTTGAGGACTCCCGGATATGGAACAATCAGAGGAGTATCTTCGTTGGTTGAATAGTCATCGTCATCAGCTATTGGTGCATCATTTACTGCATTGACAGTTATGGTGACTGTGGCAAATTCGCTTGCATCGATTCCGTCATAGACAAGGTATGTGAAGAAGTCAGTGCCCCAGAAGTTCGGATTTGGAGTGTAGGTGAAACTGCCATCCAGATTGAAATGCAAATCCCCATTTGTGGGCAATTCTGTCCAGTATGCCTCGAGTGCGTCTCCATCAACATCATAATCATTAGCAAGGACCCCTGCTGCGGAATCGACAATAAGAACACCATCCTCATCCACAGCATATATGTCATCAACAGCTACAGGATAATCGTTCACTGAGTTCACTGTGATTGTCACTATGACTGTATTGCTTGTGAAAACTCCATCAGAGAGATAGTATGTGAATGAGTCTATACCATAGAAGTTTGCTTCAGGAACATACAGAAAGTTCCCGTCCGGGTCAAAGGAAAGAGTGCCGTATACGGGATAATCCACCAGTACTGCCTCTAGAGGGTCTCCATCTGCATCATAGTCATTCGTCAGTACTCCCGCTATCCCAGCACCATATGTGGATAGCTCAGTGTCTTCATCCATGGAATAGAAGTCATCCACAGCCACTGGCGCATCCTGCACTGCGTTGACAGTTATGGTGACTGTTGCAAATTCACTTGCATCAATTCCGTCATAGACAAGGTATGCAAAGGAGTCAACCCCCCAAAAGTCGGGATTTGGAGTGTAGGTGAAACTGCCATCCAGATTGAAATGCAAATCCCCATTTGTGGGCAATTCTGTCCAGTATGCCTCAAGAGCGTCTCCATCAACATCATAATCATTAGCAAGGACCCCTGCTGCGGAGTCGACAACTAGAACGCCGTCCTCATCCACGACATACGTGTCATCCAAAGCTACAGGATAATCATTAATCGAATTCACCGTGATCATGACTGTTCCAATGTCTATCAGTTCTCCATCCGATACCTCATAGTCGAATGAGTCCACCCCGTACCAGTCGGGATCAGGAGTATATGCGAATGAGCCATCTGGATTCAACACAAGTAATCCATGTGAAGATCCAGACACTAGCACTGCAATGAGCGCATCCCCATTTTCATCAGTATCATTAGCAAGAACACCGTCTATCGCATCAATATTGAGGACAAAGTCCTCATTTGTGGTGTAGAAATCATCAACTGCTACGGGAGGCTTGTTGGCTGGAATCACAGTGATAGTGACCGTCGCCGTATCCAACAACATCCCATCCATTACTTGGTAGACAAACGTGTCTACCCCATACCAGTCCGGATTCGGCGTATAGGTAAATGAACCATCCACATTGAAATCCAATAATCCATGCGACGGATATGTTACAATCTGAGAAGCTAGTACATCATCATCAGGATCAGTATCATTTACAAGAACACCTGATAACGCGTCAATGATTAGCGGAACATTCTCATCGGTAATATAGAAGTCATCTTGAGCTCTTGGCGCATCGCCAACAGCAATGACTTCTATTGTAACAGTCACGATGCCGCTATAATCTGTCCCATCGAACGCCTGATAGGCGAAGTAGTCTGTGCCATACCAGTCTGCAACTGGGATATAATTCAGAGACCCGTCTGCATTGAGAACAACTGAGCCATGGAGAGGCGCATCTACTAGAACGGCTATGAGAGAGTCGCCGTCAATATCAGAATCATTTTCCAAAATGCCAGGCGCAACCAAGTCCAGCGGCGTGTCCTCATCAATGGCATAACTATCATCGACTCCCACTGGTGCATCATTGACTGGATTGACGGTAATGGTGACAGTAGCGATGTTGCTAACAGTGAATCCATCGGTCACACTGTAAGTGAAGGTGTCAACGCCGTTGGAGTCTGGAAATGACATGTATTGGAAGGAGCCGTCACCGTAGAAAGATAGAGTGCCTGATGAAGGTCCTGATTCAAGAACAGCTGTTAGTCCATCACCAATGTCATTCAGTAGAACGCCAGGAGCGGCCACGGAAAGCATGACATCCTCATGAGCTGTAAAGCTGTCATCCACAGCCTCAAGATCTGGCTCCTGAATCCCTCCATCCAGATAGCCTAGTCCAAGCTGTCCATTCTGATAGTGCTGTTGAATTACATCATCTGAGAGAAGCTCATTGTATACAGCCACTTCATCTATCAGGCCGTTGAAGAAGGTTGGTGAGTGGCTAGTCATTGGGTCTTGTCCATATCCAATTGTGAATCGGGAGTATGTCAGGCCAAGATATGGGTCGTTAAAGCCATGAGGCTCCATTGCTCCATCTAGGTAGAATTTGACTTCATGCATGCCCTCATCCATAAGCACTACAACATGATGCCACCCGCCCGGATTCAATCGCATGAAAGATCGCAATACATTGGCAGGACTTGAAGACCCATCGTATCGGTCGAAGTATAGGAATCCATCCTCAATTGCAAAATGGTACATCTTGTTCATTATATCATTCCCATTCTGCACAATTGTTCGAATACCCTGTGTGTCAGGGAGCATCACCCATGCTTCTATAGTGAGTAGTGTCTGGATAGAAAGCGATGGATCACCTCCGCACTCCACAAAGGCACGCGGTGCAAGGTCCAATCCAGTCCCAGCTATTCCTGGGACCCACATTCCGCCATCCCTGAGAGTTCCATCATTAAATCCAATGCTATCAGAAGCAAGCATCCCACCGCCTTCATTAAACTCCCAGTATGAGACCATGCCGGGGGGAGGGGGTAGCTGTGCAAGGGAATTTGCAGCTTCGGGTTGAGGTAGCTTGGTTTCTGAAAAACTAGTGACCGGTGTGTTGGCCCCCAATGTTGCAGTTGACAACAGAAGAATGAAAAACGCGAATGATAGACCGATTAGGCATACCTTATGCTTCCTAAGCATATCTCTCTCTCCGATGGTGCGATGAAAGCTATCAAGGTATACCGTTATCGATTGAGTTGTTCAGGGCAAATGCGGTGTCGATGTGTCAATTCTCCCTCGCAACGCTCTTCGCAGTATGTGATAACCACTTATTAATCAGGCCCAATTTTCCGGATTTTTGCAATGTTTTCGGAAAATGAC
Organism: Candidatus Thorarchaeota archaeon; assembly: GCA_048882485.1. Lineage (GTDB taxonomy): Archaea > Asgardarchaeota > Thorarchaeia > Thorarchaeales > Thorarchaeaceae > SMTZ1-83. Next base: position 64,027 of record JBHLRP010000012.1, on the reverse strand, counting down.
TCACATGGTCCATTTACCAGCCGCATATTTTGAAAATAGAAACATCGTAGACTCAGACAGGCATATTGATTAGGTCTCAACTGGATTTAATAGGCAGATAGCATATTATGTGCGTAATATGCCGGGAGGTCAGAGTGTGTCCCATCCAAGAGATGATGTTTCAGATGTAAAGAGGCTCCGGATTGGTAGAGCATACGGGAGGTTTTTCCTCCTTGAGGAGGAAGAGGAGAGAGACCTCGCACTAATCCGAATTGCCAGAGCATATGGGGAGTACTTCAATAGTCCTCAGGGGCGAGGAGTCATAATGACCATGGCGGAGGGGGAGAAATTCACACTCAGATTCGAGGAAGAGATACTCATAGTCACGAAGGTTGAGGGCAAAGCTGTTGTAGAGGCTATGAAGTTGGACGGGAGCGAGATCTTGTTCAAGTACAGCCCGACTTGACTCCACATGATCTAAGTTCCATCGATTCTCTTCAGAACTGCTGTTGCTAGCTTCACAGCATCAACGAGAACAGATTCATCTATGTTGTCTGGAGTGTCATCAAGTGTGTGCCAGTTCTCAAGGAACCCTGCCTCTGATATGCCGACCACTGATGTTGCTCGAAGGCCAGCCTTGATGAAGTTGGATGCATCAGTGCCGCCGAAGGAGGGCACTCCAGAAGCGACCTCAAGGCCAGCTCCCTTCGCCGCATCAAGAACAAAATCACATAGATCTGATGTCAGGGTTGTCAGATACATTGGCTCAGCTTTCAAGACATACAGAGAACCAGCACCAACGCCATCGAAGTTCAGGAGATATGCCTCCTGAAGTTCCTCTTTATGTGTTTCAGCAAAACGCTTCGACCCTCGCATGTTCTCCTCACAGGCGAAGGATACCAGCCAAACCTCTGTATGCTGAAGCGGGTTGCTTTTTAGCCACTCCCCGACGCCCAGAGTGACTGCCACTCCTGAGAGATTGTCATTGGCCCCAAGAACTACATTGTTCGACCGAAGGCGGAATGCGAAGGACAGCATTGGAAATGCACTGATGATGGGAATGAGGGTCAACCATTCAAAGAGGAAGAGCCAAGCTGGGAAGAAACCTAGGATGACTAGCCTTACAACACTCAGGATGACAGTAATGAGTCCCAGTCCAAGAGTCAGGAGAATAAAGGTGGAGAATCGTCTTCCAAGTCGCTCATGCATAGGGAACTCGTAGGCAGAATCATGATGTCCTGAAACGAGTGCTATCTGCCTAGTGGGCCCAGTGGGAGGAATCTTCCCGTACACATTGGCTCCAGTCCGTTTGGGAAAAAGCGGGTCGACTACTTCTTTGAGGCACAGCATCTCTGCTACGAATAGAACCAATGTGAGCGCTCCTAGAACCGCAGTTATAGCCGGTAGTGCAAAGTAGAACAGCAGTCCAATCATGTAAATGGCTACAGAAACCCGAACAACATCAAGAAATGCCGCAGGATGACAGATGAACTCGTCCTGAAATGTAGCGGCACAGTATTCCTTGTATTCCTCTTCTATTCGCATTCCGGCTTCTCGCTCTTCTTCACTGGTCCCAAGACGCGGCCCAATATCTTCACAAATCCTTGTTATGAACTCCTTTAGTCTTGGCCCCAATTCTGAATTCAGCTCACTCATGATTTACCCTCTAGCTGTTCCATATCAATGGAAATACGATGATGCAGCGTGACCTAAATCCTTGTTTGTGCCTAAAGGCGACCCCTATCCTATAGCCTTGGTTCGACTTTTTATTGAACTGAAATGAAGAAGGATTATAACATCTTTAAATCATATTTAAAGCGCTATAGTTTCTTTAATTTTGTCTGAATAAGTTTATATCCCTTTAGAGAGGAAAATAAGGGCGAGGTTCTTTTTGTACAGACAACTCACGAAACCGGACTCTATTAAGAGAAGGTCCAATGGCTGTCCGAGGCATGAGCGACCTACATGGTCATGCGAGGTGAAATTGATGGCCAAAGACAAGAACCAGAAACCAAAAGCAAAGCCGAAGCCAAAAAAGTAGCGGCCTGAGAACTGCTAATTCTCGTTAACTAGCAACGCACCCTCAGGAGGATTTGGTGAAATCCTCCTGAACTATTTCTCGTATTCGCCTTTCCTGAAATTGTGCTGAGCAAATGCACGAAATTGAGATCCTTCGACAACATAGTATGTCCGGCTTTGGTAGCCCCCATAACTGGTTAGGCTGCGTTCGAATATAACACCATCCTCAAATCGGTGAGCATGAGGAGATTCACGGGTGAACTTGCGGTCCAGCCCCCATCTGTCATGGAAACCTGCAACTCTAGCAATTCGTACATCCATGATATCATCACTATCACGTCTTTTTGACAGAGTATCGAGTAGGACCTCTTCAGTGATTTCAAAGCCCCCTCGTTTCAGAAGATATTCAGTGACTTCTTGCTGCAACTGATTCTCTGCAACTTCTCTATCAGCATCTTCGGGTTCTCCATCAAGTATTCTACTGCCTATCACTTTGACTCCAGGAGATAGCGACCTCTCTCCCCTCCGCCTCGCGATAATCCTGCTCTCTCTTACTCTCTTAGCTTTCAGTCTGGCTTTTTCCTTCTTATGCTCCAATCCTGTTTCTCGCTTATTCCCTTTGTCTGGCAGTCCTAATGCCTCCGAGATATGTATGTAAGACTTCACTTGCCTATAATCTTGACCAGAACTCGCTTGGACCTGCGACCATCAAACTCTCCGTAGAAGATAGCCTCCCAAGGTCCAAGATCGAGTTTCCCATTTGTGATAGCTACTACTACTTCCCGGCCCATGATCTGACGTTTGTGATGAGCGTCTCCGTTATCCTCACCTGTACGGTTGTGTTTGTAGCGACTAATCGGCTCATGAGGTGCTAGCTCTTCCAGCCAACGCTTATAGTCGTCATGCAATCCACTCTCATTGTCATTGATGAAGACACTAGCTGTGATATGCATGGCATTGACGAGGCACAGTCCCTCTTGGACTCCGCTTGCTACAACTTCCTCTTGCACCTGACGAGTAATGTGAACAAAGTCCATTCTTGCTGGTACATTGAAGGTAAGGTATTTCGTATGGCTTTTCATGGCATCTGCTCCATCAAAGGACTCGGGTAAAAACATTGCCAAGTAGAGGCAAATGTCCGAGGCATACTTAGCCCGCGGTTATCAACAGACTCAAATCGCTAGAACTTTTTTGTCAAGAGAATTTGACAAACCGGTTTTGGTCTTGTCAAAAAAGTTAGTGAAAATCGGTTATTAATCTAGAATTCCAAGTAATTCATGGTAATGACAAATGACCACCGAATCTGAAGACGTGTTGAAAGCTCTGTCCAGTTCAACGCGTAGAACAATCATGAGACAGATTTCTGAGAAGGGCAGTGCTACTTACACAGAGATAATGCAAGTGTTAGATCTCGACCCATCTCTCATGAGTGGGAAATTCAACTATCATCTCAAGGAACTCAACGAAGTCGGATTGATTGAGAAGACCAACGGCAGTTACAAAATCACGGACCTTGGCAAGAGAGCTCTGATACTTGTAGACCAAGTTGCCAAGGATGCCAAGATTGATCAATACGGCGTTCTCTCCGCAGTCATGTCGATGAGTCCCACAAAGGAGCTTGAGCTTTTCATGAGTCAGATGGGCTTTATGATTGGAATAATGCTCACTATACTCAGCATCGTTCCTTTGCTGACGAGCTATGGTGGCGGACTTGTATTCTTCATGTCTGCAATAGCGGCTGTTGGAGGTACAATCGTGTTCCTAGTATCTGGTGCGAAAATGGTGGGAATAATCAGGAGATTCAGGGTCGGTTTCTCAGCATTGCTATTCCTCTCATCCAATTGGTTCTTCATCAGGTCACCAAACAGGAATAACTTCTTCATCATCACCCTCTTTGCCATCGGTTCCTTCGTGAGCCTAGCGCTTGGATTCCTGCTACCGTATTCAGGGGTTCTTCATCTATTCACCTTGGAATGGATTGGGCTGATAACCTCCGCTATTGGTTCAGCGGTGCTGACCATTGCGCTTGTCGTTCGCGCGAGAAGGAAAGCGCATCACTTGGAGGAAATGTCTGATGAGCAATAATGAATCAGGCGAACACATTGATGATGTATTGGAGATCCTTACCAATCCTCTCAGCAGGTACATCCTCTCAGTATTAGCAGGTATAGATCCCGGAGTCTACACCGCCCCCATTGATGCCATCGATGATGAAGCGATGGAGGAGGAGGGAGATTAGCGGACAGCGCTCATCAAATGTAAGATGCTGCAGTCTGAAAGCGCATATTCCTTAATCGTCCTATTCAATTCCAGCCGCTCAAAGGATTCAGCTAGCGTCAAGTAGAGATGGGGCTTGACCCAATCATGGTTGAGCGCGGGAATAGAAGGAACACATTCATGTTTGACCTGCTCCAATACTGCTGAGATTACAGCGTCTTCTGATGCCTCTATGGTCCATCGATGCGACTCTACAAATGATTCATCTGAACGTATTCCAGTAGTGATAATGAGCTTCATTCTCAATCCGACAGGGCTGTTCAAAAGGGGAATTTAAGGTTAGTCTGACCGCATGTCATTCAATCCAGTCCTTTATCGCAACCTTCACGGAACGACGCATTTCAGCTGCAAAGTCAGATCCCGTCTTTCTCAAGTAGATTCCCTGTCCCAAGTTCTTTGCGTTTTTGTAGAAATTCCTTGGATGACCAAAATGGTCCAAAAGTGAATTTTCGAACTCGGATCCATCTACTCGTCTGTAGATATCTTTGAAGTAGACAAAGCGTTCAGGATATCGCCTTGTCTTCTCCCTTTCTTTTCTACCTTCAAGCGGATACCCAAAACAGAGAAGTGCTATCGGAAAGACCCAATTTGGAAGGTCAAACATCTCTCTATGAACCTCTATGTTCTCCATGATGTCACCGATATAGCATGAGCCAATCCCCAGAGACTCCGCCGCAATGACGGCATTCTGAGCGGCTATCAAAGCATCACAGCAAGCTAGCAAAAGGTCAGACTCTTGAGGGGTCACATAGTCCACTTCATTCTCCATGCAGTATTCAGGCACAGAGGAATAGGCGAAGAAGTCATACCACCTCTGCATGTCAGCGAGGAATAGAAGAACCAGAGGCGCCCTAGCAATGAAAGGTTGATTGTCACAGGTCTTGACGAGCTGTACTTTCTTCTTTTGGTCAGCTACCTCTATGATGGAGTAGTGCATCATGTTTCCTGCAGTTGGAGCACGGAAGGCGCTGTGGATGATCCGCTCCTTGTGTTCCTGAGAGATAGGTCGTTGGTCGTAGCCTCGGAGAGACCTCCGATCATCAAGCACTCTAAGAGTTTCATTCATCATTTCACTCTCTCCAGAAATTGAGAGATTGGATTTCGAGAAAAGAGTCTTTGCATCAAGAGAGGAAGACTACGAACTCTTTAATCCAAAACATACCTCCGAGCTAGCATCTTTTCCATAGAAGAAGAGGATTGACAAAATATGGCCAAAGTAAGTCCCTTTGTGAAGCTTCTGAGAGGCGAGTATGAGCTCACTGTTATTCTTCTGCTTGCACGACTGAAAGGCAAGTCGAGAGCTGATGAGATTATCAAAGCAGGATTGAAGACCAAGACATTACCTGCCCTCAATGGCGCAAGAGTTGCCGCGGCGAGAAAGTTTCTGTTGAAGAATGAACTCATCACAATTGAGAAAGAAGGCAAAGAGATAATTCACATTCTCACCAAGAAAGGAGCCAAGCTAGGCAGGCTACTCAATTCCATTGCGGATTTCATTGTAAAGGACCTGAAGTGGAAGCGCTAGAAGGTCACCATTGGTATCTTCTGGAGGAACGCTGTCTGAAGTAGTTCGCCACCACCATTACAATAATGATTACGAAGCCCCCTGAGAACACTAGAAGAACTAGGCTCAGAATGTCAGTGTCAAATGGATTGGGAGGTACCGTTGTGGTTGGAGTGGTGGTGGTAGATGTTGTAGTTGGTGGTGGGGCTATGAGGATTACCTCAATGGACTCCACATTGCTCCATTGACTAGATGCATTGTGGTAGTCGAATGCTCTTACTCTGACAAAGTAGACTCCAGAACCCAGTCCTGTGATGTTGAAATTCGTTGTGGTTTCATTCCATTCGGCTAGGACTACTGAAAAGTCATCGAACCTGCTAATCTGGAGATGGTAATGATCTATCGCGCCCTCTAAGTCACTACTCGGTGTCCAAGTGACGTATACGTACGAAACGTAGCTTACAGAACCAGGATCGGCAAGTGTGGGATCAGAAGGAGGCTGATTGACAATCTCGAACATCTGAACTGTTGTGTTGGCCATGTGATATGCTGTTGTATTGTCAAAAGTTTCGATATAATATTCTACAACATCATCAACGAAGAAAATACCAAGATCGCAACTATACATGTCCCCGGTCACGATTGTCATGCTCTTATTCAGCCATAATCCAGCATTAACTCTGTAGAAACAAGTCACATTCTTGATGCTGCTGGGGTCAGTTAAACTTACGTTCACAGTCACTGCTTCACCATGTAGTGGACTGACTGGTGAATGCATGAGGCCCGCTATTGAGGGCCCACTCATGTCGACGAAGACGGATTCGTTGTTACTCCATGGACTGCCAGCTCCTCGGTCATCGACTGTCTTCACTCTGAAGTAGTAGGTTCCATCCGGCAGCCCTGTGACTAAATGGTCTGTCGTGATTACAGACCACTGATCTAGTATCACACTGAAATCAATGGAGGAACTCATCTGAAGCTCGTAGTGGTCTATCCCGCCTTCAAGGTCGTATCCATCAGTCCAGTTCACTTGCAGGTTTGACACCGGTATTGTCGTTCCTGGATCATAGAGAGCAGGCTCCGTGGGTGGCTGATTCAATATCTCAAATGAATAGGTGCTCGTGGTTGTGGGATTGTAGCTTGTGGAGTTGTCGAAGGCTTTGATGTAATATTCGACAACATCATCAACGAAATACGTACCAAGACTGCAATTGTAAGTGGCACCAGTCTGATTCGTCATACTCACGTTCTGCCAGGGTCCGGCGTTGACACTATAGTAACAGGTGACATTCTTGACACCATCCTGGTCTGTCGCATCCACACTCAGCGTCACCGAGTCCCCATGCTTAGGTTCTGAAGGTGAAAGGACTGGTGTAGATACAATTGGACCTTGTATGATGGCTACATTGATCCATTGTTGGAAGCACCAGAAGCCTACAGCTCCCTCATTATCCACTGCACGTACTCTGAAGTAATAGGTGTCATTCTCAAACACAGTCATCAAGTAGTCATCAGTATATGCGGTGATTATATCCAGAGTAGTAGCGAACTGACTGTGGTTGCTCACCTGAATCTCGTAGTGGTCAATATAGCCGTCAGCATCAACAGATGCAGACCAGTTGAGGAGGAAGACGCCATCATTATCGGTTGTTCCGGGATCATATAGCAATGGTGTATCTGGGAAGTAATTGATTCCATTGAGGTACACAACTTCAGAAACTGACTCCATCATGTCTGTTGAACTGTCGAATGCTCGAACGTAGTAGTCCTTCTCTTGACTGACATTGAAGTTCCCAATAAACGCTGAGTATTGGTCACCGCCCTCAGGAGTCATTGACACATTCTGCCAGATACCAAGGTTATCACGATAATGACAAGTGATGTTGACCAGCCCATCGGCATCAGTTGCATTGACAAAGACCGTAACTGGATTTCCATCTACGGGGACAGAAGGAGTGTGAGTCAAATCGGTCAGTAGAGGAGCATCATTTGCAGCCTCAATTCCAGCCAGCCAGTGTACAGTATTCAGAAGGAGAACATCATTGTCACTGTCAAAGTAATTCTCAACAGCATCAGCATCAGTATCATCAATGCCATCCATGAAGTTTCCATCAAGAGCTACACATACTCTTCCAGAACCATACCTTGAAACAGCCATAGTTGTGATGCCATCTGCTCCTAGCCAGTTATCCCACCAGCCACCCTCTCCCCAGCAAGTCGTTACATCCCAGTCTGAAACTATTATTGGCTCTGCATTTGCTGGCAACGCTGAAAAGCCATCACTTGCATAGAATTCAACCCGCTGGACGTTGGTCGTTATAGGATGTGATAGAAGGTTATCACCAGTGTAATAGATCTGACTCTCCTGCCAATATCGCATGAGGTCATCTGTGTCCAATAAGCTGTCCCGAGCAAAGTAATAGCCGAAGTTGTTGGCAAGTGCCGCAACATCGTCTCCAAATGTACTCACATCTGACTGGATGAATATCGAGCCACCATTGGCTACATAAGCATCAAGCGCAGCAATCTCGGTAGCATCATAATCGTCAATGTATTGGTATGGGAGAGTGCAGATGACCACATCACTTGCGATGAAGAATCCTGAATCGAATGTGTCCATCCGTGAAACGGCAAAACCTGCCTCTACTAAATCATCCACAAAGGCGGCTCCTTGATAGCCATCAGGGTTTGGTGGCGGGAACTCCCATCTGTACTCTGTTTGTTGTGATGCATCAAACACCACATGATTGGGGAGCCGTATGGCATTGCCTACTATATTCTCGTAATTTGTATCAGGGTCTGAGAGGTCGAACCCTATGAACACGACATGGCCGCGGTTCATGGTCTTATGGACCACTATTGGATCATGAAGGTCACCGGGATATTGATAGATATCGACCGCTACAGTTCCTTCTGTGATATCGACCGCCATCGTGTTGTTTCGCGGCTCTGGCTGATAATCGATGCGTCTGCATAGAGCATCACCGAAAGTGTGTCGATGCATGGTTCCAAGAGTCCCTCCAGGATATTGATCTATGACCGACCCAATCTGCATGAGGCCAGACTCGTTGTAGATATGTAGACCAAGTCCCGGCGCGGAAACATTGCCGAAGTCAAGGAGCACCACGACGCCTCCATTGTTCACAAAGTCTGTGAGTGTAGAAGCCCATGCTTGGCCAACGGTCTTCATCGTGGCAGTATCTGCATTTTCTTGCTCAGGGATAAGCAGCACATCATTGCCTGGTAGCTCCGTATCGAGGAAGGTGTAGTTGATGAGATTTGAGTATGCATAATTGGTGCCATAGGTGTTGTTGATTGCTGTCATGGTGTTCTCAAGTTCTTCGCCAGGAGCCTGGTCAGCAAACTCAGTATAGACAAGAATGGATACTGGATCTAATGACAATCCAGCGGCAGTCACAGAGGTCTGCGATGGGGACAACTGAAGAATGCCTGTATCACCGTTGGTGACAATTAATGGGCTGGCGATAAATATGGGACTAGCTAGAACTAGTAGAAAGAGGAAGGAGAAGGACTTCTTGAGTTTCATTGCAATCACCAGGTGTCATCTAAAGGAACACAGGTTTTGGAGCAGCGATAACTGTGAGAATTCGTTTTGAGTGTATAAAAGTCAATGTCGTGCGATTCTCAGAGAATAGTCTTCTTCTAATGAGAACACCAGCATGATTCATGATTAAGTGAATGACCCTAGGACTCCTCGAAGTCGTTGCTTGAAGCCTTCTCCATCTTCCTTTAGCCGCTTTCTAATCATCTTCCAAGTTGCAGCGCAGTTCTTGTAGTCAACACTCAAGTATTCATGAAGCCTCTCGTCAATTTCCTTCATGTTTTCATTTGTTACTTTAACGCCCAGCTCTGAGAACAACTCTGTCATTCTTGAGTTCTTGAAATAGCAAGTCATCGATACGGGAGGAATGAAATTGAATCTAAAATACTTGATGAGTGCCAGTTCAAGTGGTCTTTCTCCGAATCTTGCTTTCAAGAATTCCTTTATTTTCGAGCATTTTATGCTCAGTCCGAACAGAAATGAAGAGCTATGTCCTCCTATACGACGGCTTCGTGCAGTTCGAAATAATGTTGTCCCTACTTCTCCTCAAGGAAAAATCAGAGATTCGCTCGTTTACCGTAGATGAAAGAGTTGTGCCAAGTAATGAGAAGCTCAAAGCAGTGGCTGATTTGACGGTGAAAGACATTGATCCAGATGATGTTGACCTTCTAATCATTCCTGGCGGTGAACCTGGAGCGTATAAGGAACGCGAGGATGTAAACAATCTCCTTCAGGAGATTCATAGACGAGGAAAGCCTATTGCGGCTATCTGTGGAGGACCCGAGTTTCTGGCAAATGCAGGCATACTCAAGGACAAGAGAATCACTCATGGGCACGATGAGGAATATGCCCTGAAGGTCTTCACAGACTGTACGCTCATAGATGAGGATGTAGTCGTTGATGGAAACATCATCACTGCCCGTGGTCAGGCCTATGCTGAGTTTGCTGTAGAGATCTATCGGCAGTTGGACCTCTTTGAAGGTGAGGAAGAGGCTGAAGAAACACTGCGTTGGTTCAAGAACATGAGATAGCTACATTATTGCAATGATTCCAACTATTATTAGGGACAACGCTTGCCTAACTTCATCTTTGATTCTTTGCCAGTCAATAAATCATATATCTCAAGCATCAACAAGAAGGGGAAGTGAGTGTTATATTGGTCAGTGAAATTGACAGTACATCAATAGAAGAATTCCAAAACAAGATAATGACTTGGTGGGAAAAGAACGCTCGAGCGCTCCCGTGGAGAGAGGACCCTACCCCCTACAATGTACTAGTGTCAGAAGTCATGCTCCAGCAGACGCAGGTCAGTCGTGTGATTCCAAAGTATCTCGAGTTCCTAGAAGCATTCCCAAACATAGAGAGCCTTGCAGGAGCGGAAACCAAAAGATTGTTGCAGGTATGGAGCGGACTTGGCTACAATCGAAGGGCTATATGGCTGAGAGAAGCTGCAAGAGAGATTGTAAACAGGGGATCTTTCCCTAGGACTGCAGAGGAATTGTGTGGGCTCAAGGGTATAGGGCCTTACACATCACGGTCGATTCTGATTTTTGCTTTTAATGAGGATTTAGCCGCCATTGACACCAACATTCGCAGAGTGTTGATCGCTAGTGGTTTTGCGACTGAAGAGATGTCTGAACGCCAATTACAGACGGCTGCAAATCGGTTGCTGCTCAAGGGTCGTTCCAGTGATTGGCATAATGCCCTTATGGACTATGGATCCGAGATTCTGACCTCAAATGCAACTGGTATACCTCCAACATCGAGTCAGCCCAAGTTCGTAGGATCTAATCGGCAAGTGCGCGGTGCGATTGTCAGACATCTTACCTGTGCCAACTCTCTCAGTCTTCAAGAGCTTCTAGAAGCGCTAGGTCAAGAAGGCATTGGCATCGGTTCTCCCAAGGAAACCCTTGAACAACTTATCGAAGAAGGATTCATAGAACGAACAGCTAATGACAAGTTCAGGATAGCTGAATGCTAGCTCGTTTTTGTCATCTTCTACCCCATTACTACATCGATTACGTCTATGGTTAACTTAATATACTCATGTAAAATAGATTATACTTGAGTAAAATCTGGTGGTTCGCATGAGTCGACAAGACAGGATTGATAGCACCAAGCAAAAGAGATTGGAGCGCGAACGATTGTTGCGTCGAAATGCAATAATCGATGTTGCTGAAGATTTCTTCATCCGCCAGGGATATGAACGCACAATGGTGGACAAGATTGCACTTGAGGCAGGATACACCAAAGCTACAATCTACAACTACTTCGACTCAAAAGACGACCTCTACATGGCAGTAGCATCAAGAGCCTTTGAACACATGCACAGAATCATGAAAGGAATTCTCTCACGTCCTGAAACAACATATGAGCTGCGCTCCTTAGGAGATGCCTATCTTGCCTTTGTAGACCAATATCCAGACCATGCGGTGATTATGGACTCAGGTCAACTGAGTGTCGCATTCAACGTAATTGTCAGGAAAGAAAATGCAAAGCAGCCCTTGACGGAAAGCGAAACCGAGCTTCGACAGCATCAGATGGCTATTGAGAAGCTTATGATTGATGTCGTGACTCAGACCATGGAGAATTCTGGAGTCCAGAGAAAGGCGGATCCCTTTGCCGTAGTCTATGCCCTGAGTACCTTGGGACTTGCAATCAGAGAGCTTGTGATGCGTGGAAAGACAGGGGACCAACCAGAGGAACAGACCAGAGAGTATCTCTCGGTCTTATTCAACATAATAGATCAAGGATTGAAGCATTACGATGCAGAGTGAATTACAGGAATTAGAAGTAATCAGCAATCAAAAAAGCGCCACCACTTCCAAAGTTGTGGGATTTGTAAGGATTATCGGAATGGCCCTAATCTGGGCGTTCATTATTGCTGCCGTTGTAGGATCCGCAGCTGCCGCTCTTTGGACAGTGATACCTACCGAGATGCTTGAATGGGGTGCAAGCAGGCCTAACCTTCTGGGATATGTTTCTCACTGTTCCTTTGTTCCAATCAGTACAGGAATTCTTTCTGTAGTTTCGTTACTAGGGATTCTAATAGCTTGGAAATTGAAAAACGGTAGAGTAATTGCCAGTGGCGTCTTCATTGGTACTGCAGGGGGACTCCTTGTGGGGATGCTTGGAGGATTTGACATAGCCATGTTCATGGGTATGGGAGCCGGTATTGGAGTCGGTGTAGTCCTAGGTATTCTCATTGGACTTTTCAGGAGACCTGTGCAATGAAGAAAGCGCTTGTATTGTATCATTCTCTCTATGGAAACACGAGAGCTGTTGCCATGAGCCTTGCCGAGGGCATTAGAGAAGGTGATATTGAAACAGACTGCCTGAGTATTAATGAGGTTGATTTCATAGAGATTCCCGGCTACGATTTTATTGCCATTGGTGGGCCAACACACATAATTCGTACTTCCAAAGAAATGAAAGACTTCCTCCAAAGACTCAAGTCCCTTAATTTGAGGGGACGCACTGGATTCGCTTTTGATACGAGGAATATTTCTCGAATGAACAGTAAGAGTTGGCTAGTACTTGAAAACAGTGCGGCTCGAAGAATCGAAGGTTCGATGAAGAGATTGAAGATTAAGATTCTTGCGCCACGCGCATCTGCCATAGTTGAGGGACGTGAAGGCCCCTTGGATGTAGGAGTTGAAGATAGGTTCGTTAAAATAGGGAGGGAGCTTGGCAGAGCTATTGCACTTTAGGTCCCTCTTCCAGGATCCCAATGAGTAATGCTATTCGGGTTCTTGAATTGCTCCTGCACCAGAATTCGCAGATTGTGCAAAATCTATATCGACATCTAGGAAATAGTGACTCAATGACTCCAGAGAGAAATCCAGAATTCTTCGATCGATGGGCCGCTGACTATGACTGGTTTGTTGAAGACTGGGCAAACAGCTTTCCATTTGAAGGCTATGACAAGCTTTTGGATAGGATTGTCGAGCTAGCAGATCCGCAACCGGGCATGAGGATTCTAGATATGGGAATAGGGACCGGAAACCTTGCAGAACGATTCATCGGCACGGACTGTGAGGTGTGGGGCATTGACTTCTCCGGAAATATGCTAGAAGAGGCAAGGAGAAAAATGCCCTCTGCCCATCTAATGCAGGCCGACATCCTCGCTGAATGGCCTTCAGAAATAAAGACTGGATTTGATAGGATAGTCTCAGCATACGTCTTCCATCATTTCAATCTGGAAACGAAACTCAAGGTCATTGAAAGAATTCTGAATGAGCTGCTTCGAGATAACGGGAGAATAATTATCGGTGACACGTCGTATCCATCTTTTGCCGCTAGAGCGAATGCACGGAAGGAATTGATAGACGTGTGGGATGACACAGAATTCTATTGGGCTGCTGACGAGATCAAGCTGATGTCATGGGGGAAAAGTACGCATATGGTCTACGAGCAGATTTCGTCATGCGGTGGTGTATATCTAATCGTGCCTGCATAGATAGTATCAAGTCAGATGACAGGATTAGATGCTCATACAGGTCTCTGTTCTGGTGACTTCATCTGACTCATGGAATTTATCGACGAGGCGTCTGAATCCTGAACGCTCTGGTAGCTCCGCGATGGCGATGACATCATACGGGCCAGTTACCATGTAGGCCTTCTGGACCTCTTCGATGTTCTCAGCAGCAGAACAGACTTCTGCCGCTTTTCCAGGTCTTACTTGAATGAGTACAATGACCGTGACCATAACACTACCTTCCTTGGATGCGAACGAACCGCCTACATTACGGACTCAGTCCAGAAAAGGATGGCTCTCCATCGCTCACCGGGATTGGGCAAAATTTATATGCAAGTTTGTATTACGTAATACGTAATTACTATACGCAATACGCGAATAACAAGGTGATGATGATTGAGCGGGACTGAAGGTATTCGGACCATAGCGAACGAGATTCTTAGAGGATCAGTGCTTAGCATAGCAGAACCCATAGTACACCCAGGAATAGCAATCGTTCCAATCATTAGGAATAACGGCCATGACAAAGACATCTCTCGAATTACGCGGTCTACCCGCAAAGCCATCATAATGGGCCTTCCTCAACACGCATGCGGAGCAATCATCCTCAACTCTGAAGGAGAAGTCGTTGCGTTCAAGCTCCATCGCGGTATTAGGGCATTCTGGGCACGACTCGGATTTATTCAAAAGCTCGTGGTAAGCCTCTACGAAAAAGAGAGTGAGCCAATCGGCAAAGCAACAGCTCTTGCCAAAGCGGTTGTATTCCTAGCGCGATTGAGAGACTCAGGCCCTGAGGGGATCATGAACAATTCAAGATTCGATTACTTTGCAATCGGATTCACAGACATTCCCACGCAACAGGAGGCATTCTCAAACTCCTTGGGGTCCACAGCCCACATTCTATACAGTGCAGTAGCTGGATAGGCAGGAATAGGACTCCTTAATGTCGTTATCATGAGATTCATCATGACATGATAATTGACTCTGATTTGGGGAAGGGGAGGCATTTCTCATTGCTTTTCATGAAATGGACCATTTTCCGCTGCTGACATGCTGCGTCATGCTCCCATTTCCATAGACTTGACCAAGGAAATCGTTTCTGATCAGATAGAATCAAGATGAATTGTAACCAGTCGATGGCCTGTGTGATGACAACTTGAAGAATATCGCTGCGAGCGCAGAGTCAAGCATCATGTAAGATGCTGTCTAATTCTTCCAATCGGTCTGTTATCATCTTTCGAATCACTGATGGGTGGAGACAAGATATATATGCAAGTATTGTTCATACCATATACGCGATACGCGATACATAAAACATGTGTCGTGGATTGAAGTAGGTGATTGTCATGGAAAAAAGTATAGAATCCGAGAGGGTCCCACTCGGTTTTGGAGGACTTGAGGAGCATAAAATAGAAACACGCAATGAGACCGCTCAGCGGCTTGGGACCAAGACTAGCTCCTTTGAAGCTGCGCGCATATATGCAAGGTCTATTGGAGGCCTAGCCGCATCGCTGGCCCTTCTTGCATTGCCTGCCTTGACTCTCCCAGGATTCGCGATCATTACCCTGATTGGGGAGATATATCTCATCGATTGGACATACTCCAAGTTCTCTGAGGCCAGATCTAGAGGTATAAATCTTGTAGATACCAAGGCTCTGGAGAAGGATGCGAGTCCCGAGGATGAGATAGACAAGATTGCTGCGCGGACAGGACCAAGGGACCAGTTCACAAGGTAGATGTCACTGAAGTGGCATCTGAACGTAAGTCGTATACGCGATACGGAAGTTTATATAGCTCGTATCGGCATAGAAACATGGATTGAGAAAAATGGCAAAGAAGAATGAAGAGACACCAACCATAGCACGCCCCGGCTTACGTGAGAAGCTGTTGAGTAAATTGGCCGCGGACGGTTTTGGGGAGGAAGAGAGAGATGTTCCTGTTGTCGCTCGGATGAACAAGAGGGTCGTTGCGACGCTCGACTCACTTGTTTCACTTGGCATATTCAAGAGCCGATCTGAGGCTGCTGCTGCCTTGGTAGAAGCAGCTATCTCATCCAGGGAAGACCTCTTCAATGAGATCAAAGCGCAGGCAGCCAGTCTAAGTCGTACGCAAGATGAAGCCATGAAAGAGGCTCAGGATGCAGTCCTAGAGAGACTGGGGTAAGTACTCACTCAAACTGCGGCCTCATAGGCTTGCTTTAGCCACGCAAGCAACTCAGCATCAACTTCCTTTTCATCTGTTAGTCTGACTCTGTGGCTGCACATGGAGTTCCAGCTGCCAGCCTCTTCCAAGCGGGCTGTTGGTTTCTCATCCTTCAGGATTATCCCAAGATCCATCCTGGTCTTTGTTGAGGGCTGGACAATCGCAAATTGTTTCTTTCTTCTCAGACTGACATAGCCTTTCTTAGGTGCGATTTCAACGTCAGTCCCGAACTTCTCTACAGCGTTCCGGATGCTCTCATAGATTGGTTTCAGGTTTGATTTTGCTCCTGCGTATTGAGCCTCCACCAACTCTTCATCGGTCTGTCTGCCTTCTGTGATGTCTCGAATGACATGAGCTAGTGTGTTTGCATACCCATATGTGAGTCCATGTTCGTCTTTCAAGAAGGCTCGAATCTGACCATGTTTTACGAGCTTCCTCGACTGAACAGTCTTTACCCATTGATCAACTGTCTTTCCAGTTTCTTCAACTACCTTCTCCATCATTTTAGCTGTCATTTCATCTCGGTTCATTGTCAATGAATATCCCTCAAGAGTAGTGATATTTACTATTGTTAATTTTATGAATTTTCTGAAATGGCAAAATAGACGCGTTTCACACGCACTGTCAGATGAAAGACCTATTCAGAGAGGGGGAGTGTGATTCGAAATGTAGCCCCAGCTTCCGTACTATCGAGCTCGATGGTGCCCCCGCATGCAATTATGATTTGTTTGGTCAGATATAGACCTAGACCCTTTTCTCCATGCGGATCACTTCTAATGAAAAGTGTCCTACGCACTGCTTCAGGAATGCCCGGTCCATTATCAGCAACGACTATCACTAGGTTCTCGTTCTCGACCAGAACACGAATGTTGACTTCTGCATCACTTCCCGCATGTTCTGACGCATTACGAAGGAGATTGTCCATTGCAATGGGAAGCAATGACCCTGCAGGACTCCTTAGATGAATTGCACCAGACTCGACATGCACCTGAACTTTCAGTCCCATGCTCACTTGTTCTGCTTGACTGGCGACTTCCTTGAGCATTGGCACAATATCAATGCTCGAGGGTGTAACATCACTCTTGAAGGTCTTGATCAGATTGGTCATTCGAAGAGCTGCAGCCTGTGCTGATTCAAGCATTTCAGTTGCTTTTGCCTTATCCTTTTTGAACAGCAGCAGAGAGCTTTCGACATAGCCAAGTACAGCTTGAAGATCATTGCCTATGTCGTGGCTCATTAGTGATGCATAGAGGTCTATTACTCGCCTCTGTTGCTCACGCTCTTCAGCAGTTCTTCGCCGCATAGTAACATCTGAAACCACAACTATGTGACCAGTGATGCGACCATCCCGTTCTCGACTACTTACAAAAGACACGGCCAGGTATGTCTTTGATCCATCATCCTGCTCCAGAGTCACATCAACTTCCAAGGGAGCATCTGAGCTGGTGCCATTGTCCTCCAAGATTGATTGAACATCCGTTAGCAGAAGGTCTGACATCATCGCACCTTGTAGCTGACTCCCGTCTATCTGAAGTATCTGAGACAGGCCTTGATTGTGTATAGTGACTCTGCCTTCTGCATCTAACATTGCGACTCCGACCGGCATAGCTGCAACCAGAGTCTGGAACCTCCTTTCTCTCTCGGCAACATCTACAACCCAATTGTATATCCCAATGACTGAGATGACGACTCCAGCTCCCAGGAACAGAGTGAGGTTGTCCTGATAGAACTGTGTCAATGTGTCAAGAATATCCGAACCGTATGGATAGGATAGGTCAACAAGATTGATGAGACCTGAATGGACTGCGGTATAGAAGAAGAAGGCCCATCCCAATTGAAGGGGGATTCGAGCAGAACGCTTCTCTATTGATCTTTCGAATATCAGAATCAGAAAGAAGATGACTCCAGAAATTGTGAACATAATGAATACATCATTATATTCCGGAGGGTCTCGCAGCCGATACACGGAATAGTAGACGATGGCCTGTATTGATGCCATGAATATGAGAAGCAGCGAAACAATAACATGCCTAGAGATGCTTCTCAATCCCATGCTATCGCCAAGACCCATAGAGTTCTACCATCCTAGAAGGATACTCGATTTCGAAGTACCCCTTCAATTATCTTTGTCGTGTATAGTGTCGCGACGGCCAGACCCTTATATGAGTCTGCAGATATAGATGAATGCTGTTGTTGGGAGTTGGTTCCAATTTCTGAAGAAAATTCCGGTTTGAATCAAGAATACATCGGGACTATGTACAGTGCCGGCCCTATGCGTGTCGATGCAGACAGTATCCGTCATTATGCTCTTGCCACTAATGAGAGGAATTCGCTATACGTGGAGGAACAAAACGAATCAGAATTGATTGCACCACCAATATACTCAGTCGTATTCATTCCGCCTCTCCTTGAACAGCTCGTGGAAGAGGGAGAGGCAATGGGTCTTGATATTTTGAGGGTGGTCCATGCTGAACAAGAGATGACCTGGAATAGCGTCATTCGCCCCGGGGATGAGATCTATTCATCAGCTAGAATTGTGGAAATGAAGAAGCTGGGAGTGAATGAGATGCTTGAGTTGGAGATTCTCTGCAAGCGCCAAGACGAGATTGTGGTAAAGATGCAATATCGCTTGATGCTTAGAGGAGAAAGGAAAAGCGAACCTAAGAAAGCGAAACCCGTTGAGGTTCATGACAGAGGAAAGAAGATTGCTGAGCAGAAGGTGTTTGTAACATATGACCAAGGCATAAGATATGCAGAAGCCTCTGGCGATCACAATCCAATTCACACTAGTGATGAGGTTGCAAGACTCGCAGGTCTCCCAAAGTCCATACTTCAGGGACTTTGCACGATGGCCATTGCATCACAGGCAATAGTAGATGAACTGCTGAACGGAAACCCATCTCGTTTAAAGGTCATGAAGGTACGTTTCTCGAAACCTGTCTTCATGGGGCAGGAATTGACCACGGCAATATATGAAGCTGAACCAGAGGGACGTGTTGTTCACTTTGAAACCAAGGATTCGAAAGGGATTCCCGTCTTGACTCGTGGTATTGCAGAGTACGTTTAGCCAAGGAATGTATCTTGACTTACACGCACAGTGTATACCTCTCCAGTTGCACACTTGTCCTCCCCAGAATATAGCGAGCATGAAACGGTGATCTTTGGCCCATCTATCTTTGCAACTCGTGCTCTGAGTGTCACAGGCCTGTCAATCGGTGTTGGTCGTAGAAACCGAACCGACAGTCCTGATGTCACATACATGAAATGATTCTCACCATTTCCTTCAGCCTTGTGCGCCATGGCATTTGCAGTCCCTGTCCCATGACAGTCAATGATTGTAGCTATGATGCCACCATTGAGAATGCCGGGAAAAGCCAGGTGATGTGCTTTAGGCTCCCATACTGCAACAGTTTCTTCATCTTCCCAGTAGCTCTTCAGTTGAAGGCCGTGTTCATTGTTCTTCCCACACCCATAGCAGAGTGTGCCTTCGTACGGCCAGTAGTCCTGGATTGCTTCTTTTGACATGTCAGTTTCACCTGGGGATTCAATTATCGGAACAACTTACAAAGAATAAGCATATTGCTAGGTGCTGTTACTGATTCTCAAAGTAGAAAAGCGCAGAAGCAAAAGAGGGCTCGAGAGAGGAAGGGGGCGAAAATCCAAAAGAAGACGGAAGAAACATAGGGAAAAACCTCGTTCAAATGACATTGGAATCGAGGCTACACTGGCACCGGCTTGGGTTCCAAGCGCTGAAAGCGCACGATGGATGCGAATGATTGCTAGAAGTCACAGAAGGAGGCGTCGAAGATTGCCAAGGCCACTCCGTAGATTGTATCGCTAAGCATTTAGCACTCTATGTGGCTTGGTCGACTTCCTTGTTCGAGGGTGCTTAAATGCTAGAGTTCGAATTTTCAGGCATCGATAGAATCGACATAGATGAAATCAGCCAGCTAATACTCGATGTGAAGACATCCAAGGGAGAGTGGATTGACGATGTGGATGTGGAAAGTGTAAAGCAGGTCTTTCTGCGAAACTTCGAAGACTCAGAAGATTCTGTGCTGTTGGCAACACAACAAGGGAAGCTCATCGGTCTCATTGTGATTCATTTTGATGATGAAGACACGATTGAGATGAACCCGTGGTTTCTAGGTGGACACCCTCTTGTATACCAAGAAATGAGTTCTGCCAAATTGGGCTCAAACATGATTCAGAGGGTCAAGGAATATGCTGAATCAGTAAACGTTGCAAGAGTGAATGTTCATTTCATGAGAGAAGGCTCTTCTCTACCTAGAATGTATGAAGAGATGGGGATGACACTTTTTGAAGAGGTGACTCATCTTCGAGCAACATTATCAGACTTAGAAACTATTCCAGTTTCATCTTCTGTGGTAGATATTGTCCCCCTTCACGATGCGCCAATGAAGAACCTCTATGCCTGCTGGTATGCTTCTTTTCAGAGCGGTCAGGACCGGAGCTTCTTCGCAAGAACAGAGGAACAGAATCGAGCACACTTCGAAGAGATGTTCGATACGGATGACTATGATGATCGAGCATCCATAGCTCTGATGAATAATGAACAGGTAGTAGGCTTTGCCCTGGTCAAACAGACGCATGGCGAAAATAACGGTCACATTTGGGAACTTGGAGTCCATCCTGACTTCAAGCGGAGGGGGTATGCCAAGGTGATGTTGACAGCCGTGAGGGACAGACTTCTCCAAGAAGGGAGAGAAACAATGAGTCTAAACTGTGATACGTCAAATGAACCAGCAATGAGGCTATATCATAGCTATAATTTCGAGGAAATCTGGACACAGATCGGGTACACATGGGTCCCTGAATAGCAGAATAAAGTCCGCTTTCGAAGAGGTTTTTTACTAATTTTCACAATCGTTATGATGGTAGAAATGGTAGAGAAATCAGAAGAAGAATGGAAACTGACTCTCAGTCCCGAGCAGTTCAAAGTCCTCAGACAGTGTGGAACGGAACCCCCGTTCAGTGGGAAATATGTGTATCACAAAGAAGACGGTGTCTATGTCTGCGCTGCATGCGGAAACGAACTATTCTCATCAGACACAAAGTTTGAATCAAGGAGTGGATGGCCCAGCTTTTGGGAGAAACTCTCTGGGGAGAGTGTGGACCTCAAGCCAGACAATAGCTATGGAATGAGGAGGACTGAGGTGGTCTGTAAGAATTGCGGAGGCCATTTAGGACATGTATTCGATGATGGTCCCAATCCAACAGGACTTAGATATTGTATAAACTCACTATCGTTGGACTTTAAGAAGGCAGATTCCTCGGATTAAGCTCCGGTTTCGATGAAACTTATAGGAAACCATTGATTCACCGCAATTGGTGAAGAGATGGCACGAAGGGAGAAACAGAAAATTGTGGTTGATGAAACACCAAGACCCATCACAAAGGATCATATTGCCCAAGATTTGACTCGAATGGGCCTTAACTCAGGAGATGCGGTTGTCGTTCATAGCTCCCTGAGCAGGATGGGGTGGGTAGTTGGAGGGCCAGTGACAGTCATCAACGCTCTGATGGAAGTGGTCACAGATGAAGGCACCATCGCCATGCCAACGCACTCGTCTGGGAATAGTGAACCTTCTCATTGGGTGGCTCCACCAGTACCTGAAGAATGGTGGCCAATCATTCGCAATGAGATGCCAGCATATCAATCATCAATCACACCCGCTGATACAGTAGGAATAGTACCAGAGGTGTTTCGCGGATTCCCTGGGGTCTTTCGTAGCATGCATCCTCAGGCATCCGTTGCGGCATGGGGGAAGCATGCTGAGGAAGTCGTGAAGACTCATAGACTGGACACAACATTCGGAGAAGATACTCCTTGGGGCAAGTTGTATGACCTTCATGCAAAGATCTTACTCATCGGTGCAGATTATGATTCGAACACTGCGCTCCACCTCGCTGAATTCAAGGCTGCACTGCCCAATCATCCTACAGAGCTTCAAGGAGCTGCATTGATCGAAGATGGAAGACGTGAATGGAGAGCTTGGACGGAAATCCAATACTACTTTGAAGATTTCAAGCAGATTGGCCAGGCTTTTGAAGAGTCAATTGGATATCAGCCAAACAAGATTGGCCAAGCAGAGAGTCGACTTCTCTCGATGAGGGCGATAGTAGATTTTGCAGTCGACTGGCTTCACACAAACAGAAAGTATCCGTAGTTTCTGCGCCTATCCCTTCTTGTAGTTGTAGAATGGCCCATCGTGTCCGGGAATGATGAAATCAGCTATGTCGATTATTCTTTGAAAAGAGGCCTTTAGCTCAATGATATGCTTCTCCATTCGTTGATTTGGGAAGAACGTTCCAGTGTGATAATACATCTTGGAAACGATTGAGTCCCCTGCTGCAACAAACACTCTCTTCTTGTGATTGATTAGAACCGAGTGATCGTGATCAGAATGACCTGCTGTATCAATGATGGATAGCCCAGAATGCCAGTCGTCCCCCTCTTTGAGTCGC
This sequence comes from Candidatus Thorarchaeota archaeon, assembly GCA_048882485.1. GTDB lineage: Archaea > Asgardarchaeota > Thorarchaeia > Thorarchaeales > Thorarchaeaceae > SMTZ1-83. The sequence continues at coordinate 41,518 of JBHLRP010000012.1, read as the reverse complement.
ATGGTTTCGTTATCTGCAGACATAGTGGCCATTCTGTCTGCGATATCCTGAGGTGAACATCCGGCGTAAACGACCCGCGCTTGAGGGAACAGGGGAATGTTGAGAAAGTGGTCTCCGTGCCAGTGAGTGATGAATATCTCATTGATGTCTTTGGGCCTGAGCTCGTAATATTTCAGTTCTAGGATGAGACGATTTGCTTCTGTTTCCGTTGGTTCCCATCCAGTGTCGATTAGGATGTTTAATCCATCAGTCTTAACCAACGTCACTGTAGCAAGACTGAAAGTTCCAAGCAACTGCTCCCAATTGCGATGCGCCTCATTCTCGTACTGGTATTGCCAAGCCTCAGGATCACGTAATGTCGTTCCAGACCTCAGTATTTTGATTTCGTCCACCATGGCATTCACCACAATGTAAGTAGCTTTGATAGAGTATCATGCCTATCAAGTCTTACCAAAACGCAGAGAACTATCACTATGTCTTCATTTGTCGCTTCTGAACCGAAGTCGCTCTCTGACCTCTTTGTCCAGAACTACAATAGGTACGTCCTGTGCCATTTCTTTCATATCGTCTAGAATCTCTAGGTCGAACTCATATTCTTTAGCAAATTCTTCAGCGAAGGACCCGTCTTGTATCTCTCCAAGTGACTTCTGCATCTGTTCACGCAGTTCGGGATTAGCGTAGCGGATTCCTCTAGACATACTCCCATACTGACTCGTTGGAGAGTGAAGTTCCAGCTGCTTCAGAGTGCCCATCTTAGCTATCTTTTCCATTGTATATGCCAGTTCGCCAGACATGTAAAGCTCTACGAGCACAGCCTCAGGAGGATATCCAGCTTCAACTGCAACATCCACTGCAGTCGTAAGGACTTGCCCAAAAGCAGGACCAAAGCATTGCTCATTGAATAGGTCAAGCTCGGTTTCCTGCTTAAAGCTGACTTCGAGAATAGCCCCACCTGGCTTTGTAGCACCAATAGCTTTAGAGAGGGCTAGGGCGTACTGCCGTGCTTTTCCGGAAATGTCCCTATGAACGCTAATGAAGACATAGAAACCCTTGTCATTCTCAAAGGCGTTCCTAACTCCAGCTCCAATCATGCGTGGCGCAACCAGAATGACATCATTCTCAGTAGGCAGTGTGATTCGTTCAAAGGTGACATTATAGCCCGAAGCAAAACATAGAATCTTGTCGGGAGTCATTTCAGGAAGAATCTCAGCCTCGAAGATACTTGGTTGTGCTTCATCTGGAATGAGAAGCATGATGAAACGTGCTCGTTTGACTGCTTCCTGGATCTCAAAGACTTCGAACCCATCTGATATTGCGGTCTCCCAGTAGTCATCACGGATATTGCCCACAACTACTTCCATGCCCGAGTCCCTGAGGTTTTGTGCCTGAGCCCTCCCTTGGTTTCCGTATCCTATGATTGCTATGACGCCATCCAGGAGTGAGATATCAGCATCCTCGTCAAAGAAGACTGGTGTTGCATCTGTCATATTAAGCACGAGGCAAGATTTGCGAAGCGGGATATCACTGTACCGGATTCATCGCCCTTGATTCTCAAGTAAGGTCTTTAGTTCAGACCTCGCTTTCTCGTTCTCCTTGTCATAACGAAGAGCTGTTAGAAAGGCATACTCTGCATCCTCGCGTTGGTCTAATAGAACCAAGGACTTTCCAAGACCATACCAAGAGTCGGAGTTGTCTTCTCTTTGCTTTATAGATGTTCGAAATGCCTTTTCAGCCTCCCTAGGTGCTCCCATCTCGGTCAGGACATGGCCCAACTCGGCCCAGCCACCCGCATCATGGGGTTCAAGACGAACAACTGTCTGGGCAGCTTCATGGGCTTCCTTTGTCTGACCCAATTCCTTCATGACGGCAGCAAGATTTCGCCAAGCATCCATGAGTGTTGGATCGTACATAGTTGCCTTTTGGTATGCTTCCGCGGACTCCTCCAATGTCCCGAGTTCTCTCAATAGCATCCCAAGCTCCATCCACATGACGGCACTAGTTTCTTGAAGCTCTGCAGCTTTATGCACAACTTTCGTGGCTTCTTCTGTCTTGCCGAGGTCCCGCAATACTTCCCCAAGAGCCACCCAGCTTTTAGTCATGGAAGGATCAATTTCGAGTGTCTTTCGCAAAGCAACTTCTGCATCATCCAATTTGCCTTCCATTCGCAGGAGGGCAGCAAGGTTGCTCCATGCCAATGAGTAATCAGGCCGCAATTCCAGAGCTTGCCTCAATGATGTTTCACCCTCCTCAAGCTTGTCCATCCTTATCAGAGCCGCACCTAGGTTGCACCAAGACTCTGGATTCTTGGGAGCCTTGTTTGTGGCTTCGCGAAAAGCATTCTCTGATTCCTTGGTACGACCAAGACTAAGCAATACTGAACCTAATCTATACCATGTTCTGCCATTTTGACTGTCAAGGGAAATCGATTGTCTTAGTGCGTCAAGAGCATTTTCAAAACGGTCCGTTTTCGCCAACAGACGGCCATATTCCGACCAAGCTTCAGCACTCTCTCGATTTCGTTCGATGGCCTTTTTCATCGACTCTTCCGCTTCATCAAACCGCTCCATGTCTACAAGGGCTTTGCCAATCCTAAGCCATGTTTCATGTGATTCCGACCCTAGCTTGATTGCCTCCTGTAGGGCTAACTTGCTGTCTGCCAGACTTCCTTTCTGCTGATGGATTATTGCAAGCTGTATCCATGCATTCACGTTTTCGGGATCAAGTGTGAGGGCTTTTCTGATGATATTCTCTGAACCCTCAATGTCCTCTTTTTCTTGGAGAAGCTCACTCAGTCTGCACCATGCTTCGATATAGTCAGGACTAGCACTGATGGCGTTCCTTGATGCGCTCTCTGCCTCTTCTAAATCTCCACGTTCAATGAGAAGACCTGATAGATGATGCCAACCAGAAGTGGAATTTGGATCAAGTTCGACAGCTTTGCGAAACGCGTCTTCAGCAGATTTGTAATCGGAGTCACGAACAAAGGATTCACCCTTCTTAAGCCAAAAAGTAGAGTTTCGATTCTCATCAGTCATTCAAAGCACCCTCATGACTAAAGCCCATCTAGGCATTCATGAAAGTGATTCTTAGGTTTTTGGGCGGCTTTGAATATTCAGGAAAGCCTGCCTTGCAGGTCATTCATGAATCCCTCTTCGTCTTCTGCAAGTCGCTTCTTGACTTCTTTCCAGGATGCGGAGCAGTTCTTATAATCGACACCCACCATGTCATGAATTACCTTATCGATCTCGCGCTTGTTTTCCTTGGTGACTTCGATGCCAATCTTCTCAAAGATGGGACTCATGTGCCTGAAGTAACATGTCACCCTAATCACTCTCAGGAGGGCGCATAGTAGCACCGTTTTGGCGAGATCAACTTTCCTTCTTTTTGTAGCGACTTGATAATCTTAGAAACCTCCGGCTTGTCAATTCCAGTGATTTCAGCAACATCGCCAGCTCTGAGTGGCTTATCAGCTTCTTTGAACGCTTTGAATACCTTTTTTGAATCAGTCATCTGGGCCACCTCAACTTTGCAAAGTTCACCCGACATATAAGGCGAGTGCACCATAACCACTCGGTGATTTTCTTTGGGCAAGGCGATAGGTATTGGTGGCGCATTCTTTAGGGCAAAGAACCCCAAGAAGCTCCAAGCATGGTATGAAGAGCATCTTGGATTTAAGCCCGACAAAGAGGGGTATATCTACTTCAGATGGCCCAAGCAAGCGGAGTTGAATCCAAATGCGTATACACTATGGGGACCATTTCAAGAGGATACGAAATACTTTGGGTCAGAGGACCAGCATTTCATGATCAACTTCGTGGTTGATGACCTAGATGCAATACTAAGCAAGCTGAGAGATAAGGGAGCAAAAGTAGACGACCACATAGAGGAACACAATGAGGGCAGATTTGGATGGTTTATTGACCCCGAGGGCAATCGGATGGAGCTGTGGGAGCCGCCAAGAGAGTCCTCGATAGTGGAATAGACTTCCCTCATCAATAACTTTAAGATAGTTAAGTAATATCGATAGACCTGGAGAGGATAATTTGAATTACCGAAGGGTAGGCAAGAGTGGCCTGAAGATTAGTGAGGTGTCTCTTGGCTCATGGCTGACTTATGGTGGAAGTGTGGAGAAGCAAATCGCCAAGGACTGCATGGATACAGCTCTTGAACACGGAATCAACTTCATTGATACAGCTGAGGCGTATGCAGATGGGAAAGCAGAATCAGTGATTGGAGAGTGGTTGGTTGAAGAGAACATTGACAGAAGGAACTTGGTGATTTCGAGCAAGGTCTTCTGGCCAACCAGTGATATGGTCACCGACTGGGGGAACAGTCGTAAAAACATCATGAATGCTATCGATGGAACGCTAGAGCGTCTGGGCACAGACCACCTAGACATCTACTTCCTACACAGGTTTGATACAACAACTCCAATCAGAGAAACTATAGAAACTATGGATGATCTTATTCACGCAGGGAAGGTCCGATATTGGGGGACATCAGCATGGACAGCAGCTCAATTGGAGCGTGCCAACGCCATTGCAAAGGAACATGGGCTTCAGCGACCAATTGTGGAACAGCCGTTGTACAACATGCTCTTTAGACATATCGAGCTCGAGATTATGCCAGTAGCGAAGAGTCATGGCATGGGATTCACAGTTTTCAGCCCGTTGTATCAGGGAATTCTCACTGGTAAATACAATGACGGAATCCCGGATGATAGCCGCGGAAAGCAGATGGATGGTTTTCTCAAGTATTTGACTAAAGAAGTTCAACAGAAGATCATCAAGATGACCGCAATCGCGGAGTCGATGGACATCTCAATGACTCAGCTGGCACTAGCTTGGATACTCAGACGAAAGGAAATCTCTGCGGTGTTGGTGGGTGCGACAAAACTAGGACAGATTGCTGAGAATACAAAGGCATCTGATGTCACCCTCTCCAACACAACGCTTGATGAGATAGAAGCAATCCTAGATAATGCACCCGAATGGCCTAGGACTTACAGGCCCAATGTGTACCATGAGGAGAACATGAGATAGAAGCAGCAATCAAACTTCTCACAGACAATTATGCAAAGATAAGGAGCCCCACCAACGCAATGGTTGAAGAAATGCACCCTAAGCCTCTTATTTGACTCAGTAGCTAACGGGTTCTTTAGGTGAATTCATGGATAGGAGGACATTCCAAAGAGGTATCATTGTATTGGGCATGGTCATTGCTGTAGCTGGGTTCGCATTGCATTTCTCAGCGCCTGGGACAACTCGAAGTGGATTCAATGTGATAGTTGAGGGCTCAAGCAGTGATGTTGATCATATCTCCTTGAAGCTTGGTGATGCGTACTACGAATTTGGAATAGAGATGCTACCACCAGAGCAAAACATAGCTGAGAACACCACTGGATTCTTGCTAACAGAAACAGAATATGAGAGGTATATGTCAGGCACCCCAATTCAAGATGTGGAAGTCCTCCTTGAGTTTGGGAGCGGAGAAAGAACAAGCTATGAAACCTCACTCACGACAGAGCTAGACCTGTATATTGTGTTCTTCAACTATGGTCAGAATTCAGTTTCATGGACCTACTACTATGTCATTCTTCCTTCTGGATTCTATCAATCATTCACGCTGGGATTCTTGGGGCTGTTCATTGCTTTAGTCGGGGCGGGTTGGATTCTAGATGGATGGAAGAGATACTTTGTGATTGGAACAAGCATCAACCTGGTGCTTTTCTTCATTCGCACATTCACCCTCGCATCCTACAGCCTTGGGCTTCCTGATATCTTCGAGGAATTGATTCATGTTGAGTTGTATAACGACTATCAGTTCTTCTACCTCTCATGGGTGCCGTCGCTTAGAGAGGGAGCCTGGGCATACTCGAGCGACCTTGCAATCTATCTCTACCCGCCTCTATGGATTTATACGGTATCAATCCTTGGTAGCGTTCCCTCTTGGTTGCCAGGTGTACCGCTCTTCCTCTTCAACGTTGGAACAGGTTATTTTGTATATAGAATTGCGGATTCACTGACAAATGATGAGAGGTATCCAATCTATGCAATGATGTTATTTCTCCTCAACCCATTTACTCTGTTCTATGGCAGTCTCATGTGGCTGAATCCGACGCCTTATGTCTTCTTCACAATGGCTTCGTTCTTTCTGGCGTTGTCTGAGAAAGAAGAGCTGTCAATTGCAGCAATAGCTGTGGCCACCCTATACAAGCAGTTGGCAGTGGTATTCTTCCCAATCCTCTCCTTTGTCTTGCTGAAGAAACGGTCAGGAAGAAGGATTCTCGAGCATGTGCGCGGATTCATCAAGCATATTGCAATCTACGCAGGTATTGTCTTTCTTGTTTCAGTACCTTTCCTCATTGTGAGTCCAGAGCTGTACCTAAATCAGGTGCTTCTTTGGAATTCGGGACGCTATGAAACGCTCCGTACATTTATTCCAGATCTATGGATGACAGTGCATCTCAACACGTTCTTCCTGTGGCTCGGGATGCCTACATGGTTCACAGATGCTATTGCTTTTCTACTGGCCAACTATGTGTTCCTGATAATATGCGGGATTGTAGTATATGGGACATTTGCCACCTTTAAACCTCGATTCACCAGTGAAGAGAACCACGTAAGACGGGTTCAGGAGCTTGTCATCCAGGCGCTTACATGGGGATTTGTTGCAGTGATGTGCGTTCAGCTCTTCTATCCTCGTGGAGCCTACAAGTTCTATCTGCTCGCGCTTGCACCTTTTATCTCAGTGCTCTACGACTACCGAAATCTCGAACTCGATCGAGAGCCATCCGGCTTTGAAAAACATCACCTGGTTCCATTGCTCTTCTCGTGGATTGTGTTCGTATGCTATCGATTTGTCTACTTATGGGTCCTAGGGGCTTGGCTCATCCTCCGCCTATGGAAGAGTGGTAACCTCTCTAGAATTGCTGGAGGACTCAGGTTGCTTGTGCGTCCTCAGTACAAAGAGAACACCAGTATGTCAGTCTACGAGGAAATCTACGGTGATAGTGATGACCTGGATGAATTCGAAACTCTATCGCAAAGTGAAAGGGATGAATAGGAGCTACTCCTTAACGACCTCTTGAATCATCTCATTCAATCGACGACTTCTTGGACCTCCGAATCCATCATGATACGACGCAACTATCACCTTCACACGATCGACGAAGTCCTGCTGACGTATCTCCCTCGCCTTGGAGTTCATCTCATTCAAGTCCTCAGCTGTGAAGAGACAGAAGATAGCTGGCTCTGAAACGGAGATGTACCACTCCCAGAGTGAATCAGGATAACTACTCAGGAGCCATCCAATGACAGCATTGTAATCCGCAATCCGCTCGTTCCATGCCACTCTTGCTAGAAAGGGTATGCTCCCGGCTTCTCCAAGTTCGAGATTAGCAGTGAATATGACGCTCTCGCCTTCAACAAGCTCGGTAACAAGGCGCCTCACGCGTCTTGCGGTCATGCCTGATTCCCGAGCAAGATCGACAATACTCATCCTGGGATTATCTCGAAGATAGTATAGGACCTTGAGATGGTTTGTGGTCAGTTCGGTCTTTGTTCCTCTGGCTGTCACCAGCGTATGAAGCTCGACATCCTCAACTCCCTCAAGTGTTCTCAGATGCGAACCCAACTCCATCAGCTCGACGGTGTTGACGTACTCTGCAAGGAGCGCGTAATGGCCATCACTATATGCAGCTGCTGCAACTATGGATGGACTCTCGCCAATTTTGTTCACGAAAGCCTCCTCATCCTGAGACCCATCAGTCTGAAGCAAACCAAAGAGAAACTGGGCATCGAGCATTGCAAGTGATAGTCGGATTGAATAGCGCTGAATGACACCCGACTCCTCCATTTTTTGGACCCTCTTTTTGACTGCATTAGCTGAGATCCCGTGATTTCGAGAGAGTTCCTCGTAGGTGATTCTGCAATTCTCCAGTAAATGACCCAGAATGCCTTTGTCTATGAGGTCCAAGATACTCACCGTATGGAAATCTGATGCCTCTCGACTACAGAAGTCCACAAAAAGAGTTGTCTCTCAGCATATGCAGTGCCCTTGGATTCCCTCCTATTTTGGAGAATGTTGATTAGGTGGTTTCTTTCGGACTCCCATGTAATGACATCTCTCGATATGGTCAAAGGGATCATCTTTGACCTTGATGACACACTCTATCGTTCTGATATCTGGGTATCCAATCTGACACGCATATGGCTCCAAGAGCTCGGACTTGATGAATTGGCATCTTGTTCGGATCAAAAGCTGGAACAGGCGTTTCTAACTGCCAGGACTTGGATGAATGAATACATGATTTCAGAGGGAGTTCATTCAAGATGGAATCCTTCCCATGACCTTTGGGTGGAGTACGGAAGGAGAATGCTGAGTTCCCTTGGAGTGTCCACCGAACTCGATAGGTTAGCCAATGAGATAACTGAGAGATGGGAAGCGACAGTGATACCCTGGCAATCCACTCTCATTCCAGGTTGTAAAGAAGTCTTAGAGAATCTTCATACAAGGGGATACAAGCTGGGATTGGCCTCAAATCGCTGGGAGGACCCTTCGGGAATTCTGAAGCGAGACTCCATCTTTGACCTCTTTGAAGCAGTGGAACACTCAATGGTTCCAGGCTATAAGAAACCGTCACCCTATATGCTACTGAAGATATCAAGACACATGAGCATTAACCCCATGAGATGCGTATTCATAGGAGACTTCATAGAACTGGATGTTGAGGCTGCACGCAGGGCTCAGATGACTCCAATTCTGATAACTTGGGAGAGAGAAGGGAAGGCAGAGAAGGCGCCTCCAGGACTATTGATCATTGATCACATCAAGACCCTTCTTAATCTCTTCAAATAGTGTGTTTTTGATGACAAAGAAGAGAAAATGCGCAGATATTCCTCCTTTTTTAGGAATATGCCCATGATATTTGCGTGACCGTCCACGGTTCAAAGACGGTCCTGACAACAAAAAGGCGCATTATTATCACCATTCCGAAATCTTCCTCCTTCTGATTCCGGATGAAAGGACTCTCCTTTCGAACCGTGGATTGGGTCACCCTGTGTATGGCAAAGCTCCTTTTGACGTTGTTGTTTTGCTCTTTTTTGTTTGCTACACCAAAGATATGATTAAGGGAATTTCAAATCCGTAGACTAAGTGAAATATAGTGGAAGCATTCGAAGAGATCAAGTCTTGGCTATGGATTCCAAAATACTGGATTGCTGTGTATGCATCCCTTCTGATTGTTACAATACTTGTGGGGGAAGCCCACTATTGGTCCGTTTACCTCATCGGAGTCCCACTTGCCATAATCCCAATAACCTTTCGGAATCTAGTCGGTGGTGGATGCAGTCTCAGATTCCAAATATGCGCGTTGGTCAAGGGAATGTCAGCAGGAGTCATTTTCATGGTTCTTACATCAGCTGTGGACATGCTCGTCTGGAGCAGTCTGGGAGCAGATCTTGGCTGGAGTCCTTTGGCAAACTTGACTTATGTTTCCCTAATCTATCAGATCTGGTTTCTGAGCGGTGTTGTTGGAGGATTTGGAGCCAGAATTATGGAGGTAAGAAGCTATTCAGACCCCCAGAGTTCAATCAAAATTTCAGGCTTTGAATAATGGAAGATGTATAGCTGAGATATGTATACTGGCGGACCTTGAAAGCCTACATATCTATTTATAGCCGCGATGCAAATACTGGGTATCCATATGGAGATGAATCTTATGGGCAAAGGAATGGCACTTCTTGGATTGATCCTGATAATATTCGGGCTTCTACCAATAATCTTTCAACTAATTGGGTTCAGTTATCCAATGATTACTGACCTATTCACTATGCTCAATCTCTACTCGATCGAGCTTGCAGGATATGTCTTCACAGAGATTATGTTGATCCTGATAGTATTAGGCGTCCTACTCCTAATCATCGGTGCTACAAGGTAGAACCTATACATCGAGGTCAAAGTAGACCCGTTTACGACTAGAAACGCCGTAAACGGGCACTATAGGCCATATGGATAGAGGATTTTATCGTCAATCAATCTCTTATTTTGCAGTCTTTCATAGTCTGATTCATATACAGAAATGGTGGCATGAGACAGAGGGGGTCTTCCCTTGAAGCAATTGTCTGTGCAACAGGTCCGTCTAAATCACTTGAGAAAACAGCATGCATTTGACAGGGAGCGCCCGGACTTCTATGAAGTTGCCAAAACTCAATTGGGCTTACACTCTACAGATTATTGGACCCCATATCTCTCTGTCTGGGCAAGAATAGGAGATTATGATGCGGAGGCCATATTCAGGTCTTTGAATAGTGGTGACCGTCTGTTAAGGCTCAATGCTTTCAGAACAACAGTCCATGTTGTTCACACTGACAATCTCTCGCTGGTGATACTTGCCACCAAATCTGCATTCTACAAGAAGATGCGGCAGCATCCAGACATCAAACAACTCAGCGACAGTGAAATCAATTCATTGATGGAAGTCGTCCTCGCCACTCTGAAAGACGGCCCAAAGACAATGCGGGAGATTAAGAGATTAGTACCCCAATATGCAAAACAGATTCGCCCCCTATTTCATCTAGCTGCAACCTCTGGCAGGGTGGTCCGAGCTACTGCCAGTCATGCGCGTAGTTCCACGACAGCCTACGCGCTTCTGGAGAAATGGATCAAAGGGTTCAGATTGGAAGATGTGTCTGAGGACAATGCACTCAATCAGATGATTCATAGATACGTTGACAGATTTGGGCCAGTGTCAGTAGATGACATTTCATGGTGGCTCTCAATACCAAAAACACGAGCCAAGGCTGCAGTTGAAGCCCTCGAGGATGAAGTTGTAGAGGTAGATGTGGAAGGACCAAATAAGATGATGACCCCAAACGACCTTGAGTTTGCTGCCTCGTTTGAAGCTCCAACAGAGCCAGTCGTATGGCTGCTCCCCTACGAGGACCATTTGCCTAAGGCGTCCATTGAGCGTTCGTGGTATCTCAGTGAGAAGATGCAATCCTATGTCTTCCCAAAGCTGAGGGAGCATTATTGGCCGCCAGAGTGCCGTCCTCCGCCTTCCGATGTGAAGGTGACTGGGGCCACAAATGCATCAGGTGAAATTCGACCAACTATATGGATCAATGGCGAGGTCGTGGGCCGCTGGGAGTTTGAAAGCAAAGAGGAAAATTACGTCGTCAGCTACCAAATTTTGGAAAAGGTCCATGCTAAGTATGATAATATAATTTCAGAGCGAGCGAGAGAGCTGGAAGACTTTGTGAACGCACGGTTGGTCCCGATATCAAGAGCGAAGTAATCGCGGCCGTGCACAGAGTCAAAGGTTAGCACGCTAATCTCCACTCTCTCGAGGCGAACGTGATGAGGAAAGGCAAGCATGCAGTCATCGGACTTCTTGTGATACTATTGATAGGCTTTCTTGGGACTGCGAATAATAGTATAATGTCAAAGGCAAGAAGTGATTCTCTGATCGTTTCACCGTCAAATGAAGCTCAACAAGGCCTCACGAGAACGGACCAGTCAGAGAGCTTGGAACGAAGCGATGCGTTCACGATTTCGGCAACTCCTAATGAAGGAGTACTCAATCCCATTAGAATTAGGCAATCAGGGTATCAAACAACTGAAGGAAAGAGAGGGAGAACTGATACCGGTTCAAATACACAAAGCGATATCGCTATTGATGACGCAAATGGCTGGTTTATGAATTCAACTAGCATCGATGTCTGGAACCTTCAGAGGCTATATGGAATCAATGGTACATTCGATACTGGAACCGATCCGTGGACTAACTATACTCTGGGTGGTGGCGGGTCATCCACACAGCTCGTCTCCTACAATTCTACCGGGAAATATATCGAATGTAAAGACGTAGCGGAGTGGGGTAATCATCCTCCCTATGGCCAAACCTACAAGCATTTTCCCGGAGAGATTGGATTTAGTCAGGTGATTTACAATTTACCATCTGTTTCTGATTTCAGGTTGGAATTCGATTATCGTTATGCTACGGGACCCCTTGATCCACAAGACAACGATTCATTGAACGATATTGGAGTCTTTTGGCAATTGGAGAAGGCTAGCGAATCATACCTTGAAGGATGGTATTCTCCAATGCAATTACTGGATTCACACGACGGATGGTATCATATATCACATGTGTTCGATCCAATTGATCCAGGATGGAGTGATTTCGCGATTTCTCTGGGAGTGTATTTCCCCGGGAATGTAATAGTTGACAATGATACGGATTATGACGACGATCCCCTTAGAGAATACGATGGCCTGGATAACATGCAAAATGTCACACTGCAACTAGATAACATTGTATTCACAAGCATTGCAGCCCCTACTCCAGAGGAGGTCGAACTGACATTCCATGCCGGTTCATTCTCTTCTCCGATTTCAAATGGAGGAGCAGCGTCAATTTCCAATCCAAGCTTTTGGACTACAAATCCTTTGCAGGTGGAGGTGACCTCGAATACCAGTGTCATCTTTTCCTACACCGTCACTTCACTTTTTCACAGATATATCAACTCTTCATGGACCACTGACCTATCAGAAGAAGGTGTTCAATACTCAGTAACCGCAGGGCAGAGTTCAGATTTGTCGCTCTTCACATATATGACAGGATCAACGGAGTATGACGGAACCACAGTAGACTTGTTATATCCCGCCGATTGGGAGAATGTGACCATCCTGGACCCACTAACTAATGATATCACGAGTTTGTGTAGTGTTTCACCTGGGCGCATCCATATACCAAACAGCGAAACCGGTAGAAGTGGATGGTGGGAGATTAATCTTCAGGCGCTCAATTATGCTCAGAATGTATCAATTCAAGTTCAAGACTGGAGCACAGGACAATGGTCTGAGATTTCTTTGTTCAAGCCAGGGAACACCACTAGGGTCCAGGTTGAGATTGGCACGGGTGCAGGAAATCCGACAGATGGAAGTCCTGTTAATATCACATGGATACTCCCCAACTCCACTCAATGGGCGTATGATTCAATCAGCACCATGTCTAATGGAATTGTGAACAGCTCTCATTGGACATTGGGAGGCGCAAACACTTCTGTGGGCCAATGGGAAGTCACTGCATTATGGTCAAATGGCACAGAGGTTGCTTATGATTATGCAGTCTTCGATATGTATCACACTGCAAGCCTTACTCCTCGGGAAACCTTGGTGGAAGCCGATACAGGTTTGCTAATCACTAATATGCTGTACTATGTGGATGATGATACATCCGATTTCATACTTGACGCGTCTGCACAGGTGGTAGGAAACTGGTCAATTACGATTGTAAACTTCTTTGCCAATCCGGTGTACAATTGGTGGCAAACCGACTTTGATACGAATCTTGTTGGCGCTGGTCAATTTGTTGTGGTAGTAAATGCCTCCAGGCCATACTACGATGATGCGACCTGTCAATTCACAGTAGTATCAACACTTCGAACCAATTTCCAATTGACCTCGGTCGGGCCACTGCCTACTGAAGTGGGTCTACATCAGGAATTCTCTGTGGAGATGCGCTATGAACTAGAGTCTAGTGTGGGGGTCGATGGAGCCACAATCCAGATGAACTATACAGGTCCACAGGGAGGCCTCCAGCTTCTCGGACAAAGTGCTACTGGATCTGGAGACTATTCAATTAATATCACAAGCTCGAAATCAGGTACATATACAGTAATCATCACAGCATCCAAGGCTTTCCACTATAGCAATTCGGACTCATTCACCCTCATAGTTGGAGAGGTTGGCACTGTCTTAATTTCATTGAACGGCACCTCTGATGTATCACAAATGGGAGAGCCCTATAGACTGGTTGTTCAGTACCGAAATAGTACAGGATATGGTCTTGCCGGAGCAAATATCAGTGTGACAAGCATAAATCCGGCTTCAGGCTTGAATGCCGGACTCTCCACCGACGAAGGAAATGGCTACTACTCAATCGTATTCACGTCGTCAGCGGCTCAAACCTATACAATATTCATCAACGCGAACATGACAGATCATGTTTCCCGTATCGCAGTGTTCACAATTACGGTGAATGAGATTCCCACCGTGCTTACCGCAGACAGTTCAGGCACTACGTTGTCTGTCGGGGATCGCCAATCAGTGGAACTGTCATTTAGGGATGAGAGCGCTACAGGCATACCCGGAGCTACTATCAGTGTGCTAAACCCACCTGCAGGATTATCCTTCCAGATATCGGAGCTATCTGGCGGTCTATACAATGTTACTATCACTCCACTTGCACCTGGAACATATCAGATAGCTCTTAAGGCAAGTAAGACAAACTACCTCAATTCAACCCTAGGCTATACTATAATCGTGAGAGGGTTTGCCACGGTCCTGGTTCCTATGAACGGCACCTCTGATGTATCACAATTAGGAGTGCCCTATAGATTGGTTGTTCAGTACCGCAATAGTACCGGATATGGCCTTGCTGGCGCAAATGTCAGCGTGATAGGAATAAATCCCTCCTCGGGCCTGACTGCTGGATTGTTCTTCGATGAAGGGAGCGGCTACTACTCAATCGTACTCACGTCGTCAGCGGCTCAAACCTATACAATATTCATCAACGCGAACATGACAGATCATGTTTCCCAAACCACAGCATTCACAATTACGGTGAATGAGATTCCCACCGTGCTTACCGCAGACAGTTCAGGCACTACGTTGTCTGTGGGCGATAGTCAATCGATAGAGCTATCATTCAGAGACGAGAGTTCTACAGGAATAGTTGGAGCATCAGTTAGTGTGCTGATTCCACCTGCGGGTCTATCCTTCGAGATTTCAGAATTGTCTGGCGGCCTCTACAATGTGACTATCACTGCTCTAACACCTGGGACCTATCAGATGGCCTTCAAGGCTAGCAAGACAAACTATCTCAATTCCACTCTAGGCTATAGTGTAATCGTGAGAGGGTTCGGATCCAACCTGATTAGGCTCAATGGGACTGCTGACTTCGCCTATTTTGGTGACACTTACAGGCTAGTCGTTCAGTTCACTAATACAACCGGTTTCGGATTAGTTGGGGCAAGTGTTTCTGTCATTGATGTGGTCCCTGCTGCCGGACTGGGAATCGCAACCGCGGTCGATGAAGGGTCAGGAATTTACTCAATTGATATCACTGCATCATTAGCGGGGATTTTCACCATTCTACTCAGAGCGAATCTTACAGACTATGACACACAGTTTGCATCCTTTGGACTCACCGTGCGGGAGATACCCTCCATTCTGACGCTCGACACCTCTGGGGCGACCATTTCAGTTGATCAGAGTCACGATGTTCAAGTCACATTCAGAGATGATGCATTAAATGGACTGATAGGGGCGACTATACTGGTACTGCATCCTCCATCTGGATTAGCTCATGTAGTTGTCGAGGGTTCTGGTGGACAATACACAATCACACTAACACCCTCAGTCATCGGGACTTATGAGTTTGCCATTCGTGCCACACTGGCCAATTACCTGAATTCAACAGTAGGTTTCACTCTTGTTGTAAGATCAATCCCAACCGAGCTGAGAATTGTTGAGGAACTGGAATCAGACTCAATCTATTTCACTGATGAATACAACCTCACACTTCTCTACGTCAGAACTGATACTGGGCAAAATGTGAGTTCCGCAGACTTGACAGTTTCCACATTGCCCGCAGAAGGTCTGACATGTTCGGTGTCACTAATAGGGGATCTATACCTCCTTGGATTCGAAGCGGAATCAATTGGCAAGTGGCAGGTTTTCTTCACAGCAAACAAGACAGATCATGTCATTGGGTTCATCGAGTTTGAGCTGGAAGTGCTTCCTGTAGCCATAGAGATTGATATATTCCAGGGACTGAGCGCAGTCGAAGTATCACAGAACACGCTGAGTCTTTGGCTTATTGAATCCATCACAGGGGATCCTGTTACTGGTGCAACTGTTGAATACCAGCTCATTAGTGAAACAGGACCCGGGGAGATACGGCCTATGAGCGAAACAGAACCAGGCCTATACTCAGCATCATTCCAGATGCCCAGCTACGAGTCCACCACATATGTGAGAATCTATGTCGCTATTGAGAACTATGAAATTGATGCAGATTACTATGAAGCCCAACTTGAGCCGCTCCTTAGTGAGATTGAGGCATTGAATAGGACCATCACCCGATACTCGCCCTTTATCGCAATCATGGGAGTTGTAGCCATCGGTGTCGCAGGGCGGAGAGCGTATACTAGAAGGCAACGGAAACGCTACATTGAGGCGATGGTGGTCAAGCGCCGATTCGATGATGTCAAGAGTCTCCTCGGTGTCATTGTGCTACATAAGAACACAGGAATTCCCATCTACTCAAAGATGTTGAAGGAAGGACTTGATGAGCTACTCTTGTCAGGCTTTGTGAGCGCTATTAGCACTTTTAGGAATGAGTTCAACGTTAGCCAAGAGAATTGGGTTGTGACACCAATCTCAGATATCATAAGGACTGTTGCTACTGAAAATCTACTGTGCGCCTTCATATCTCTAGCACCTCCCTCAAAAGGTCAGGAGCTAAGAATGGTGGAGTTTGCGGAAGCCATAGGATTCGTCTTTGATCATATGTATCCTGAAGTTCCATTGACAGTTCTTGAACCCGAAACAGAGGCGCAGTTTGATGCTTTCTTTGATGACATCATGGATGGACGTCTTCTTCGGGACTACACAGTTTCAGAGGGCAAGTCATTCCCACGAAAGACCAAGTGTTTAGAAGAACGCATCCATCGGATTGACGATGAGGACGGCTTTGACCTCGAGGAACTAGCCAAAGAAATGACTTCATGTGGTCTCGAAGAGGCACGTGTCTATACAATCATCATGGATGCAATCGAAATGGGAAATCTTGCCTTTGCGTCGATTGATGAGGCTAGAGCTGCAGCTTCACCTCCTCCTGCAGAAGAACCAAGGATGTTGGAAGTTGAACCTGATCCAGTGGAAACAGATTCAGAGTCTGAAATTGTTGAGCCGCCAACTATGAAAGTAGTGAGAATAGACGAGCCGGCGTCTGAGAAGTCTGATGGGGAGAAATCTGATGAGGAGAAATTCTTGGAAGATGTAGAGAGTCTTCTCGGCAAGGAGAATGAGGAGGAAAACGAGGAATAGACGACTCTCTATACTTCTTCCTTGCGAATCAATTCAAAGACGACCACATTATGGGGGTCAGGACATGCCACAAAGGCACGTTCAGGATCTGGCTCCCAAGGTAGAACGCCCCCAAACTCTAGCACTGCTATGAAAGGCAGCATCGAGTTATACGCCCATCTACAGACTTTTGATTGCTCTTCTGGCTTAGACAGGTCAAACTGGGCCCCAAGCTGGTACATGCTGCAAGGGTTCCCAGAGGGCTCACTGCGGAGCTCGGAGATCTTAGCTATGATTTTGTATCGTTTTGACATCTTGTTATCCCGCTATAGGTAACACACCTGTGCCTCAAAAAGGAACGGTCTCACCCATCCTTGGAGTAAAGTGATGGGTGAGAAGCGATTCCTACTACTCAATTCCAATCTTTGCAGCAAACTTCACCAGCAGAAACACAACAAATGCAATGATGACAAACGTAATCATCTGGCCAACGAAATGACCATATCGGAAAGGACCGAAGACAAGCTCTTCCCATGAAACATCTGGGATGAAGATTGTAATGATGGGCATTATCAAATCATCAACTAGTGCCTGGACAAGCAATCCCAAGTAGATACCCAAGATGAACGCCACAGCAAGTCCAAGAACTTTATACTTCGAGAGAAAAGTTGTGAACTCATTCAGGAAGCCATCCGGAGGCGGCTTAGGCTCAGGTGGGGTCAAGAGTTTACGTATCTCTCTTAGCTCCTCCAACATTTCTTCGTTAGTAGCCATATTCTCTCACCTATTTGTGCTAGCAAAGTGGTCTTGGATATACCTAGATATATACGAAATGGTAGAAGGAATGAGTACCTGCATTATCGCTCTGGCAAGATATATATACAATCAATTAACTATCGTTATACGGGGATAATATGAAATTAGTAGACTCTCGTTTGTGGCTGTGGATAAGTGCAATCACTCTGATCATCTTCGGGGCAATCGCTTTTGTGCCTGAGATAATGGCACTGATTCCGCCCATCCCATTTAGTGTAGTCAAGATGATTGTTGCATTAATTCTCATCTTTGTGGCATTTCTTGAAAGTGATGTATCCAAAGTCAACAGTAAGATTTGGCTATTGACGCTCGGACTAATCTTGTTCCTTATGGGAATGGTGCCCTTCTTCCCGCTTATGATGGGCGGCGTACCTGAGCTGGGTAACTTCCTAAATACACTCAAGATAGTCCTTGGTATACTAACATTCATCGTCATCTATCTCGACTGGATGAGGTAGCAGCAAGAAAAGAAGAAATCAGGGGGATAAAGTCGCAGAGAAGGTAATCCGCATATACCTACAAATATTTGAATTCCTCAGTCTAGATATAATACTCTGACGTGCTGAGGACTTTCAAGATGATGGGGATTTGCCCTGAGTGTGGACAGTTGGTCAAGGCAGTCGAAGTCATCAATGATGGTCACGTCTTTGTCGAGAAGATTTGTCCTGAACATGGAACTTCAAGGATAATGGTTTCTTCAGATGTGGAATACTGGAGATGGTCAGCAAGCTATAATCGAGCAGGTGCTAGACCTTTCAAATGGACCAGCAAAAGAAATCAGGGATGCCCAAATGACTGTGGTATCTGTCCAAGCCACAAGCAGCACACATGCATCGGCATAATCGAGATAACGGGACAATGCAACCTGAAATGCAATGTGTGTTTTGCTGAAGCCCCATATGGAGATCATCTGCGCTTCACTCAGGTTTCGGACATGATCAATCAGTATGTTTCCTGCGAAACAGAACCAGAGATTTTGCAACTTAGTGGAGGGGAACCAACACTCCACCCGGATCTAGTTGAGATTGTGAGATATGCCAAGAGCCTTGGAATAGATGATGTCGCTATTTCTACAAATGGATTGAAACTCTTGGAGGAGGATTTCGTAGCAGAGTTGGCTCCGACTAACCCTGTCATATACCTGCAGTTCGACACGTTTAGACCTGAAGTGTCAATAGAAATGCGAGGAAGGGATTTGACAGAAGCCAAGAAGCTCGCTGTTGAAGTATGCGAAAAAATGGGCATGACAACTGTGCTAGTCCCAACTCTTGCGAAAGGTCTCAATGACAATGAGATAGGAGAACTCATAGATTATGCATTAGCTCAGCCAAAGGTATTTGGTGTGAGCTTTCAGCCAGTGTCATTGACAGGCCGTATCAAGACTTCTCATCAACTTCAAACATTGACGGTCCCTGAGATTCTTGAATTAATAGAGGAGCAAACAGAGAAGCGCATTGAAGTTTCCGACTTCCGACCAATTCCCTGTCCTCATCCACACTGTACAGCAATCAATTACCTATTGGTGGAGGATGGAGCTCTAACGCCGCTGACAGATTTGGTCGATGTGGACAAATACATGAACTATGCAGAGAATCGCACCTTAGTGAGTGAGAAGATACTATTCAATGATGCATTTGAGAAGCTGTTCTCGACTCGTGCTGTCCCCGGATCTGAATCTAATCTGGAAGCCTTCTGCAAAGCATGTGGAATGAGCCTTCCTGAAGTCCTCAAGAAATCAGTGAAATCCATTAGCGTCCATTCCTTCATGGATACAAACACATACCAGCTAGAGAGAGCACAGAAATGCTGCATACATGTCATTCGACCGGATGGTAAGTTAATACCGTTCTGCAACCACAACCTCATTCATAATCAGCGGAGGAGTTGATCTTGGACGGTCAGGGGTCTGATGAGGCAGTTTTTGGCGAATGTTGCGCCGATTTCTACAGCCATCCTTTGGTTGCGAGGCTTCTCGATGGGGTCTTTCACCCAGGAGGACTTGCGCTCACCTCTCTTCTCGCGGACAGAATGGGCATTGATCATGGCTCCCATGTTCTTGACCTTGCATGCGGAGATGGAGCAACCGCAGTCTTTCTTGCTCAGCGTTTTGGCTGCGCCATAACCGGATTGGACATTGGTACTGATTTGATTGAGAAGGCGAAAAGAAAGGCGCACGACCTGAGAGTAGCAGATAGGGTTTCATTCAGCACAGGACTTGCAAGCAACCTCCCTTTTGAGAAAGGAGAGTTCACTCATGTAATCAGCGAGTGCGCGATTTGCACCTTCTATGACAAGGAGTCTGCAGCAACCGAAGTGTCAAGAATTGTACAGAATGGAGGGATCCTAGGAATCTCAGACGTGACTCTCTCAAATCGCGATTATCTGGATGGTGAGTTGAAAGGGCTACTAGGAAGAGTGGCATGTGTGGCTGACGCACTACCTTACAGTGGCTATGTCGAACTCTTTGAAGATTCAGGTTTCAAGCTGAAAGACTCCACTCTACACGGAGATTTGCTTCACGATATGATAACAAAGGTTCGGAACAGAGTCAATCTGGGCGGGGCTACTCTATCCGATGATGACAGGTATCTTATTGAAAGACGAGATGACATCTTGAGAGTTCTCGAATTGATTGAGAAGCAAGTCATTTCAAAAAACCTGAGTTATGACGTCTTTGTATTCAAGAGAGTATGAGTAGTTTGACTTGTCACCGTTTGGATTTGTATAGATCCTCGTAGAATAGCCCAGAGTATAGGAGTTTACGTCTGACTGGATGGAACATCTTAGATGCAATCTCGCTGACTGGAACAGAGTAGGTTTCCGAATTCCCTCCGAGTTTAGTCGACAGGAATATTGCTAGCGGGTTGAATAATCGAAGAAGACCCTTGAACTTCTGACAGTCAAGAAGTAGGATGTACCCATCGCTTGAAACAAGCTCGCTGATCTCATCTAGCACGCGAGGAGAGTCTGGGATTATGGAAAGGGAATATGTGGAGATGATTAGGTCAAATTCGCCATGAATGCAGTTTCGCATCTCCCGTGCATCACATTCAACAAGATGCACATTTTTCCACACATTTTCCCTGACTCGCTTCTGAGCTCTGAGGAGCATCCGCCTCGTGTAATCAACGCCTACAATTTCAGTATAGTCGGGGAATTTAGCGATAAAATGGAGCAGGTTATCTCCAGTGCCAACTCCCACATCAAGAATCCTTGGATGGCGCAGATCGGGCAGTCTTGATATTGCACGAGTACGCCATTTCTCAAGGTCGACGCCTAGAATGCGATAAGCCTTGAGAAGCATTCGATAATATTGGGCTGTACTACTATAGATTGATCTAATTCTGTCTTGAGGTGCATCTGTTTCCCCAATAGCATTCATGCGGTCTGCTCCTCACTCTACAATGCTTGTTCCGTAGCAATGGACAAGGCCATAGAGGTGCATGAACCTTAAGGTGTCCTCTATCACTTGTGGGTCTTTGACACTCAGCTCTGGGTCGTTCACAAGCTCAGAAGGTTTCCTAAGATTTGTCAAACGCTGACATATGCGTCTCAGGTCTGCAACCGGGATCGTTAACGCTTTGCTAAGAGGAGAGAGCATGAGGTAGTTGCGAAACAGATGTTCACCGCTCCATCTCTCATTGGCACTCTCAGCGAGTTGGAATGTGTGGTCTTCATTCCAGATAAAAACGTCATTTTGCCTGGCAAAGATTCCTCGTGCATTTCGTGTGATTGCGTGCGTTATCTCTGCGATCTTGTCAGGCGTACGAATGCTAGGGTCTTCAAGCAATCCGCGCGACTCAAGGTCCCTCCCTATTGCTTCAAGCTCACTACGGCTTCTGTTGTAGAAGTCCACAGGCTCATCGCTAGTCAGTAGAACTATCAGAGCATTCACTGTTCGGGCATATACAAGATGATATCCTCGAAAATCGATTGCTTCAAGAGCACCATCCTCAGACAGACCTAAGGTCAGTCCAACCTCGCTTAGTGCAGCTAGTAGACCTCCAAGGAGTGCATCATCCACTTCAACAGTTCCTGTTCCAACATGATTAATCGGAATACCTCCTGAATGAATCACAAACAGCTCTCTAACGGTGTTGCTTCCACTCATTTGACAGATACCTCCTTTTCAGCAATCACCCAGTTGTCACCAATAGTCTGCACCCGCAGGGAATGTTGCTCAAAGACATTACTCAGTTTAGTCCGCTCAAGAGGCTGGGGGTAGCCGTCAATTGTCTTCATGAGGATGTATGCGGCACTTGAATGCGGCTCCTCTTGGATGTAAGTGGGGTCGTTTGTAATTACTCGACTACCGGGTTTCACCATAGCGGAGATTCGCTCAATATTCTCGTCTAGTCTGTCTGGCATCCATGCGAAAAACTCCTCTCCGTAGAATAGATCGAGATTTGCATCGACATCGAGTCCATAGAGATGAGGCTGGACTTTGTCTGTGAAATCCTCTTCTGACAAAAGGCGAAGAACTGATGCAAACGATGGCAGCCATCTGAAGTCACTGATGAAGACATGGATAGTATCTGGGCTGAGAAGCTCGTTAACCTGCCGTATCGCAAACGGGAGACCCACATCTGCGAAGGCAGCCACACCGACCTCCCTAGTCTTCTTCGAGGAGAAAGACCGCAGTAATACTCCCCGACCTATCTCGGTTAGTTTGCTGCTAAATACGGACTCAAGTACGACTCGAGGAACCCTGGCGAGGGGTACGGTCTTTCCTCTCAAGGCATCCGGGAGAAAACTTGCGCAGTCATAATAGAAGTTGGTCATCAACGTCCCAACATCTTCTGGTCTGATTGGCTCCGTCTTCACTTGATTTATGGAGTAGAGCCCGTTTTCCTCATTTACAACTCCGCGACTCACTAATAGGGACAGCAACTCTTTGAGAAGTCCTAGATTGGTATAGCCTAGTTCACGTCCTAGCTCGGCAGCGAGAAGTGGTTGTGATAGAGGCACTAGCCAACCCTCTGATAGAATTGCGTTGAGGATGAGGCGGAATGCTGTGTTCTCAGACTCCTTGAACTCGGAATATGCTTGCCTCAGTTCAGAGTCGGTCAAGTACTTCCCTATTCTCTTGAGGCCAAACAATCTATCACTAAGTTGCCTGCGCAAATCACCAACTCCTAACCGTCTGAATTATTCAGTGACCAATCATACTCTATGAAACGCGTTTTGATAACCTTCTCGTTGTTAAGAAGATACTCAGCATCGTCAGATGGAAGGTAATCTGCAACATATTGAATCACTGACTTGCCTGTTGCTTTGAAATCATCCCGATACCATTTGAATATCAAACTCAAATGTAGTTCCTTCTTGTCCTTGTCGATCCTGCTTCCACGGCTGCTACGAATATAGAGCCTTGCTGCTTCTTCTAACTCGTTTTCAATGTTCTCCGCACTATAAAGTCCGTCCTTGAGAACTGGGCATCCAAGTGTGGAGCAGTTCAACGCGAAATGGATTCTAGGTTCTTGAAACTCCTTGCGCATCATGTTCTCAATCGCACGGAGTGTGAAGGATTTCCCTCCCACATCGAACTTCTGTAGAGCAAAGAATCGAACTCTTCCAAACCAGTTGCCTATTCCTTTCTTAATGAACCCCGGGTCAGACTTAATCTTCTTGACGACTCCGTAGATTGACAGCGCGTTGTATGAGTTGATCCAGAATGCCAGCCGCTCTTCTCTGCTCTTGAGGGAGTCGAAGTCAAAGTCAGCTAGATTCTCGGCATGTTTCACGATATCCTTGTCCCCTAGCAGTGCCAAATAGTTCACATTACCCATAGGGTCGCGATATCTGTCAAGAAGATCGGATAGCGTTTGGCCCAGTGCTTCATATTCACTCAATATCTTTCCTCCCAAATGCAGGCGACTGATAGTCAAAAGAATTGTCTATGCAGCTGCGTAGCCCTATTGTATGGATTAACGATAATTAACCATATAAGAGTTCTATGTCGGCATAATGGGGTCTAGTTTCTAGATAAGAAACAGTCAGTTCCTACAACTCTAATCTAATTAGCGCTGGAGAATTGTAGACATTTGTGTACGGTGAATGAAGTGTTCGTATCCTGCTCGGTCCTTGGAGGAATGCGCTCAGCATCCACCAATGAGAAGCTCCTACAGGGCCTATTACATACTCTCGCGAGAATAAAGGATGCGGGATATGAGAATATTGAAGTCTGGATGGATGATAGGCCTGAATGGCTCAGAAGGACATTCCGGCATGCAATAGAGGACTATGGTCTCAATCCATATTCGATACATCTGCCCAAGTTCCTGGTTGCCTTTGATGACGATGATTTCAAGAAATCCACAGATGTAGTCTTCGCCTTTATTCAAGAACTGGGAATCAAGGTTGCTGTCTTTCATCCACCGGACAGAGTGATGATGGATGAGAGCAATGAGTGGAAAGTTAGACTTGACAGACTGCTACATCTTGCCGAGGAGTCGGACTGTAGGCTGACTATTGAGAATGTGCCATATCTGCCTGATGTAGACCGATTCATATTAGACCTCATTGCGAATAATGATGGACGACCTTTGGGCGCCACCATCGATCTGGAATTTGTGCATGTCAATAAGACTGACATCAACCAGATAGTGAAGGATTACAAGGACTTGATTTTCAATATTCATTTTCGAGATAGTGACGGCAGTCTTGTGGATGAGAATCGCAATCGGAAATATCTGGTTCCGGGATGTGGAGAGATCGACCTTCCTAGAGCAGTCCAGATTCTTCATGCGGAAGGCTATGACAAAGCATTGACCATTGAGGTTTCTCATAGAAATCCAGGCAATATTATCGAAGCAAAGATCTATGCTGACTCATGCATAGCCAAGCTCAAGTGATCAAAAATAGAGGCGGAGCGGGGATTCCCCGCTCCTAGAAAGACTTCCGTTCATTGTTGACGCGTACGCAGATCACCGCGATGGCTACAACTCCCACTGTGCCAATCAGGATTGCTGAGTTCGTGATCAGCCCGATGAGAGTGCTGATTGGGCCTGGCGATGAGAATGGAAATACTTTGAAGATTGGGTCGTGCGTGATGGCGTGCCCGTCCCACTCAGCATAGCAGGATGCATAGTAGTAGGTCTGCGCATACCACATATCGGCTCCAAAAGCAAGGTCTGGTGCTGGGGCGCCTTGCTCCATGAAGGGTAGAATGTAGAAATACGTAGGGATGATTGCGGTTCCTACATCGTAAGTTCCGCCGTCCTTACCCCAGAGGTAAGTCCCTCCGAATTCCACGGTGGTACGAGTGTTGGTTTCTCCCGCGACTTCCTCCTCGAATCTGATTGTACCTTCAGGTGCTACTTCGGTCTCTGGCATGCTAGCAGAAAGATCAGTTCCATCATAGAGTGCTCCACTAATCGTGTAGCTAGAGAAGGAACTCCAATACTTTGCTGCCAGACTGAGACCCTGCACCTCAGGCAAAATGATTCCGGTTTCCGGATTTGTAAAGTCTCCAAAGTGCTGGTCAACCTTTAGAACTGCAGCTTCATCTGTCACCTCAAAACGGTAGACCATCTCCAATCGGTCGACAGCTGTAGGAACGGCTATTGGCTCCACGAAATCTTCTGGTGGCGCATCCTCAGACCCGCAGAAACACCAGATTGGATCAGGGTATGGATATGCAGTCAAGAGATTGCCCTTTATATCGACGACCTCGGCACTCCATTCGATCTGGTTATCGTCATTGAGTTCGGGAAGAATGACATTGCCGAGTTCAGCTGAGTCCGCGTAGAAATCATAGACTAGCTCAGATGCGGTCTCATTCATCTCATAATAGACCCAATCGACAATGCCATCCTCGTCATAGTCCACCTCAATTGGATCATATACTATGTCCATGATTCCGTTCCCATTCGTATCGTTGAATGCAGAAAGACCCGAGAAGTAGTGATCCATCCACTGTGATGTTTCGCCGTCATTAAACATCTCACTGATGTCAAAGCCATAGCCTGTGAAAGAATCCTCATAGTCGTACTCATATGATTCATTCATCCAAGCAGCCCAGGAATATTCTTCCTTAAGGTTTGGAATGATATCATTTGCGTCAACGGGATTCATGTTGTCATCAAACCAAGTATAGTTAGCACTATAGAAGTAGCTCGAGTTATACTCTGAGAGATAGAAAGTAGAATAAATGAACACCTCATCTCCCGTCAGTGCCTCAGGCTCTGGATACCACATCAATCCCCATATGTCAGTTGCTGTGGGCTCAACGAACCATCTGACTCCCGACAGCCAAGACATGTAAGATGCATCCGGATCAAGGACCACTACAACAAGGAGGTTAGAGAATGACCAGTTATAGGAGTAGTCATAGATATAGTCCTCCTGAATCCAGTACACATTGTTGTCAACGTCCTCAACGTAGATGTACGGCATATATGGGGGAAAAGGTTCAGGGTAAGTTTCATTCCATACAATAGAACCTGTATCACCGGGTTCAGTCTGGCCCGGTTCAGCTGGATATGTAGGATAAAGCTCCTCTCCCCAATCTTGACCACTATCGTTCCACCATTCATATGCAACATATACTCCAGGCAGCATCTCCTCGAATGGTGCTACGATCTGTGTTGGTCCAAAGGGGAAAGCTGTTGTCGCTACAGGGAGAACTCCAACAAGGAAAATGCTGAGAAGGGCTCCCGTGGCAAGTAGTTTCATTGTGGCGCTCATTGTGCTGTGCCTCAAAGATTGCTAGGTCAAAAGTAATCCCAAGTAATAATAGAGGTTTTCAGTGAACTGTTCAATAGGGATTGCAATTCCACGGTTATTTGCCCCTAAAACAGCAAAACAGGCTTGATAGGGCTCTGAATCGTTCCAAGAGTGTTAAGGGTCAACGTGCAACTTTTCTACTCAGGCGGACAATCTTAGTTCTTCCACTTGCTTCTCGAGTCACTAACGACTTTCTCTCAAGACCGGAGAGGGCTACACTGAGGGTGGATTTACTGAGACCGGTAACTCGCCTCAGCTCATCCTGAGCCATGAAACCATCGTTTTCCTCCAGTCTATTGATTATCCGTCGTTCTGTGTTGGAGAGGGTCACCACAACTACTGGGTCTTCCGAAGCTGGTTCTGCATCCTCAGGCATGGTAGCAATTGCATCTTCTAGTTGAGATACTCGACGTTGGAGTCTGAGCACAACAAGTACTGCGGCATTGAGAACAAGGATGAGTGATATCACTAAGGCAATCGTGGTAGCTAGGATCACTGTTTCCCGAGAAATTGGAAGAGCGATAATCCAAATCCAGAGCGCTGCAGAGAGAATTATGATTGATAATATGACAAGAACCACGTCGATGCGTTTGCCAAAGCTGTCGGCGCGGCTCATTGGTTCAACCCAACCTGGTCTTGCTGACATTCCTTAAGAAGTCATTTCATGGTCTTTTTCGCCAATTCTTGCACAATCGTGTTTAGATGTCCGTTGTGATGGCCCAAATGAGCGAATGTGTTAGCTATTAGATCAATGACACGCATTCCTCTGAATGGTGCCGGCATGTCATGCTCAGGCACTAAAACCAGCTGTTCATCGTTAGCATCCCTCACATATGCCAGGAGGTCCTCCTCGCTCGAGGTGTAGTAGTCCTCAATGTCCTTCAAAGAGACCCCTGTCCAATCCCCATCTGTTCCAGGAGTGTGCATTTTGAACAAATCAGGATTCTTGGGAGACCCACCCTTGATCAGCACATTGAGAGAATAATCATACACTGCCGCCTGGTGAGCCAATAGCCACCCAAAAGATGACATACCTGAATCTGGACGGTATCCCAAGTCATCACTGCCGAATTTTTGATAGCCCTTGATGGCACGTTCACGCCAAACCCGAGTCCGTTGCGCCATGCTGTGCATTAGTTCTACAACTTCCAAGGTCATCATGGAAGCCTATGACCCCAGCTGATTTATCTGTTGGTGCCCTAGAGCAAGAGGTGAATCGGAGAGGCCTGTGCCCATGCTGAAGGAAGTATTTGTCATTGATAGCGGCATCTTGCTTCTTCACTACAGCGAAGACCAGACCGCAAGTGAGAGCGATCAGGCGCTGCTTTCATCCGGTTTCATGAGTGCAATACGGGACTTCAGCAGAGAAACTAGAGCAGAAGTTGTCGATTCGCTCTCGACAGAAACAGAGTACATCTTATTCGTTTCTAATCCCGAATCGGGCCTAGTCACAGTAGGGGTTTTCGATAGACGCGCATCTGAACGCGTTGCTAGAGAGGCGTTAGAGAGAGCTCAGGAGATTATAGAAGAGTTTGACATCCCCAGAACGGGAATTCAGCTTGAGCCGGAACTGAAGGAGGAATTTAGAAATCGCATTGGGAATCTCTCAGCCCAACTCTTTGGTACTGAGTATCTAGATGCATACATAAACGAAGTACTAGCAAGTAGAACCGATATTTCTCTTGCATTTCTTCTCGACTCAGAGAGCAAAGAAGTTGTTGCTCAATTCGCTAGACCAAAGCCGCTCTTCAGAGAAGACCAGGTCAGAGAGTTTCTACTGGCACACTCAACATTACTTAGAACACTCTCAAAACTTGAAGTCGCTGAGAGTTACAACTACTTCACAATTCACACATCAGGCTATGTTGTTGCATCTTGCTGGAGTGGAAACCTCCTCAGTGTTACTAGCGGCGCGATGAAAACATCCAAAGAAGATGTCTTGAATGCGGCTGCGAATGTCTGTTATCATGCTTCCACCAGTTCGTTGGCTGCCTTGAGTCCGTCTCCAACTGTGCTAAGCAGAGCAGTATTCAAAAATGATGGCACCATGATTCAGGAAGAAGGTTCTAGGCTTCCCTCTGTAAGCACAGTATTTGTATCTACACTAGCAAACAATCTTGATGGTTTCTTCAAGTCGGTGACGCGGAGAAGCTTCGAGGGCTTCGAGGTCATCACAAAGGGCAAACCGGTGAAAGAGCTTAGGTTAAGAAGGACTAGCTCTGATAAGATGACGTTAGAAGTTCTGCAACACTTATGATTCCCTCTGAAGGGAACTGTTTTTAGTGCCATTTCACTGGTGATGTAATCAGCTGATCAATGGCGGATGCAACAATGTCGAAGGATCTATTCATGGGCAAGGGTGCTGGTGCCCTTGATGCGGTTTTCCTTTACATGGGCATTCTGGACTCTTATGAAGCAGTTGGAACGGAACTGATTGGGCCCAATGTGCTCGAGGAACATGTTTTGCCTAGGATGGTCTACTATGTAAGAGAATTCCTTCCTGAGATATTCTCAGAGAGAAGCAACGCCAATGAGCTTGTAAGCGAGCTCGATAGGTTTCTGAAGGACTTCAAACGGAAAGTCGATGATGCACGGGCACAGGGTTCAGCCCACCAGCTAATTATGGAGGACATATGGAAACTCAGAGCGGCTATCTTTGGGTATGAAAGCGTCTTCATCAAGATACTCGGTGAGTCAGCCATCAAGAATTACATGTTCACAAGAGTTGCTGACATTCTGTCAGCATACCTGCCAATGGAACTGATGGATCCCAATATTCCATTGCAGGAGAAGCTTCAGTCTTATGCCCAGTTCCTGAAGGAGCATGGCTTTGTTAAATATGCGCGAGTGAGCGTTGGTAAAGATGGCATTACTGTTGCTGCAAACAAGTGTGAGTTTTCCAGAATCCATGACTCCGATGCGTATCGAAGCCTCCACGTAAGATTTTGCCCCTGGGGAATGATAGCCTCAGCAATCGTTGCAGCACACGAAGGTAAGGAAACCAATCTTGAATCCAGCACATTCACTATCAGCGGTAGTGTCAGCAAAATAGTATCAAAGGGCGGTGAATAATCTGATGCAAATAGACCCGTATGTAGTCGCAACAAGTGCATTGATAATAGAGGTTCTGATGATCATAGTGCTTCTTATTGGGTGGCTTTATGGGGCACGTAGGCTGGACATCAGAGTCCATCATAGGGCGATATATTCGATTGTCTTGGTCAACTCATTGATTGTCGGCTTGTGGATGATACCTCAAGCTATCAACTTGGCATCATTCGGCTACTTTGATGATTTTGCTAATAGCTGGCATCAGATTCTTCATGACACACTCGGTCTCATTGCAGTAGCACTGAGTATCATTGTGTCTGCTGTGTTTGTCGTGAGAAGGGATATGCCACTGAAACTACTAAAACGTACAAGACCATTGATGATACTAATCCTCATCCTCTGGATTGCCACATTTGCTTTGGGCGTTTTAGCATATACCATATTCTGGTGATAGTACATCAGCGCATCCAACATAATGTGTAAAAGCGAATCAATCGGCATTAACTTGAGGCTCACTCCATGGAAAGGCAGGAATCTGGTCAGCTTTCGAGAAAGGAACTTGAAGAGCTGAAGAGGATGAAAGCGGTCAGAGAAGCTCTTGACGAGTTTAAACGTCGAGGAATATCCGCAGACATTCCTATATGTCCCAACTGCAAGAGTCCAAGATTAGTTGATTTGACATCGTACTATGATTTGGGATACATCGGGAGCTTCCAGCCTGCCTTCTACTGTCTTGATTGCGGGTGGTACGGAAGGTCTATCACAATTATGAGTAATAGGCCCGATCCTGATGCAGTCCTTGAAGACATGAAAGGGGCTTTCGCTCCATTGAGAGATGACTCTCAAGAAGAATACGATGAGACACCAATGGATGAATTGTAGGGCATAATTCGTTATTCTGGTTCCTTTCTAATTAGCTCGAACATGACAGGATTGAATCCATCCGGACACGCATGAGTCGCCACACATTGGTCTTTCAGCCATGGAAAACGTGCGTTGTACATCATTGCGTAGACTTTCGGGACCATTGAGTATAAGGCGCTGAAACAAAGTTTCCCTTTGACTTCATCCCCTGTGAATAATATCTCATCACCGATTTTGTGACCTGCTCCACAAGTTCCTTCCTGCTTCACAACTCTACAGAGTATGTGCCAGGACTCATCTCGAATACAATTTCGTTCAGACATAGTTCAGTTGGACTTCTTTTCGTCCTGATAACTAGTCCGCAAACCAGCCCTCTCCGGTGGAGTCTGAGGGCTCCTCTGGCAATTCATCCTCATCAGCCATTTCTTCGCATTGAGGGCAATCTTTGCACAGCTGCTCAATCTGCTTGCAATTGATGAAGTCTACACCACATCTGGCAATCGTAGTGATCTCATGAGGCTCAAGATATTCTTCACCTTCTGGGAGCTCACCGGCTTGCCTGAGACTATGCTTCACAGCAATAGGACCGACAGCTTCAAGAACTATGGTCGAAACCGCAACTACTCCTAGTATCAATGCACCAATAGAAGCAGCCTCTCCGCCAAGAGAAACGAAGGTTTCCTCGACAAGGAATGAGAGGCCAAGGGCAACACCAGCTTGGCAGAACAGACTGGAACCGAGATATTTCCGTATTTTTTCGCTTTCACCCACAATTATTGCTCCAATTCGGGCGCCAAAGTATTTGGCTATCGTACGGCCTGCAAGATATAGTATCGCGGTTGTTACTATCAATGCCAATGTTGCCTGAACTGAGAGCAAGTGAGCCATCCTAGCTCCAACTAGAACGAAGAATATCATAACAATAGGCGACATAATTCTCTCAACGAGCACAGGGACTGGCTCCTTGTCAGGGTCGATGTATTTGCCGACAAGGAAGCCGAAAACAATACAGGAGAAAATCTCGCTGACTCCGAGGACAAGCGATAGTCCAATCAGGAAGATGACTAGTCCTAGTTCAAGTTCAAGGAGTTTTCCTCGATCTCGTTCTCTATTCACGAACCTTAGAAACACAAAAGCGAATACAGCGCCCAATGCAGCGGCAACACCAATCTCGACAAGAGGGACAAGAATGACCTCCAACAGTGTCGTTGTATCTGGGATGAATATCCAGAGCGCGTAGGACATGGCGGAGTTTACAAGAATGACCGCGGCAATATCATCAGCTGCCAGTACAAACATAAGAGATGACGAGAGTTCGCCTTCTGATTCGTGTTCCCACACAACATCAGCCGTTGCAGCAGGGGCAGTTGCACTTGCGAGAGCACCGAGTAACAAGGCAACATGCCATTGCTGAACGACGATGTAAGTAACAATGGCCACAAGAAGAAATGCAGCTGTTGCTTCAAATATCACGATAACCGCAAGCTTGCGGATACGTCCCTCTAACTCATCACTTCTCAGTTCGTGTCCAATGTTATAACCTATCAGTCCCAGCGCCAGAGAAACAATTAGTCTAAGACTATGTACCAATTCTTCAGTTGCAATTCCGAAAATACCCAGCGCAATTCCAACAAGCATGAAACCAAGAGTCTGGGGAATACCCAGCTTCCTCATAATCACTGCTCCGCCGAATGAGAAGACTATAGCTGCTCCAATCAAGAACAGTATCTCAGATGCTATGGCTTCCTGCAAGTTTTAGTTTCACTCCGATTCTGGTTCCTGCTCAATGCGCGGGCGATGAAATTCGGTCGCATTTTAAGGTGTTGATATGATGGTGCTCCATGCTTTCTGGATAATGAAGGGAAGTAGTCTTCAGATATCAATGTAGGGTTACGAAATATCTACAGTGTTTCTGCAGAAAGCAATCTGTGCATCGTGGCGTTCTAGCAATACAGACTTCCCTGCCATGCCTCACAAGATTGTGATTCATTGAATAGAGGCAGGACAATGGAATGATATCTTGCAGCATATCTTGTGCTTTCACTCTTGTAGCATTGCTGGGTACTAATCCCAGTCTTTTCGACACTCTCCATACATGGGTGTCCACCGGCAGAACTGGTTTTTCGAAGCAAAACAATAGGACAATAGCAGCTGTCTTGGGCCCCACTCCGTGTAGAGATGTTAGCCAATGCATTGCTTCAGAGGTTTCCATGTCCTTGAGCAATGAAAGATCAAGCGATCCAACTCGCTTCTTTATTTCTGCGAGGGTTGACTGAATCCTCTCTGCCTTGACTCTAAATGGGCCAGAAGATCTTATGACTTGAGCGAGCTCGCTGTGTGGTGCTTCTAGGACTTCTTCCCAAGTGGCATATGAGGCCCGTAGCGAGCTGAAAGCGCGTTCTGAATTGACATCGGTAGTGTTCTGAGACAGAATAGCATAGACCAATTCCTCAAGAGGATCCAATACGCGTTCGACAATGATGTCGCCATATTCCCGAATTAGCAGCTTGCAGACAGCATTGACTTTCCGCCGATTTTCAGAACCAATTGACACAGTATCACTCATAGAAAACAGACCAGTCCCATATATGAAGACACACCTAGGTTCATTGATGTTGCCGGTTCAGAAGCCTTTTGTTGTGTTCTGATTCTCCCAGAGATGATTGATGATGCGTATTGTTGTCGTCTATGAGAGCACTAGAGGCCGAACAAAAGCAATGGCTGATGCCATCTGCGAAGGTGTGAAATCTTCAGGCGCAGATTGCGATCTAATCAACGCAACAGGTTTCAAGGAATTGGGAGATGCATGTGCATTGGCGGTAGGTGCATCCACTAGGATGAAAAGACCTTTACCAAAGGTTCGCCAAATCCTCTCTGAACTGCAACCACTTGATGGAAAACCGGTTGCGGCATTTGGGTCCTATGGCTGGAGTGGGGAAGCGCCGGGGGTAATTGGACAGCAGCTTGAATCACTTGGAGGAGCGCTTGTTGATAGCCCGTTGAGAATGAAGGACTATCCAGATGATACTGGTATTGAGGCTTGCAAAGAACTTGGCAGAAAGCTGGCTGAGAACTGCAAATAGCATCATTAAGAGATAGATGATTGTCTTTCCTAGCGCAACTCTTATCATGGTCCTGAAACTGGAATCGAACGGGCACAGGAAATGGGATATGTTTCACGACTCACAGGGTACGCCCTAAAGCATCGTGGCCACTTCTTCGGCTTTCTTGCTGCAGCCGGAGTCGGGACCATATTCAACGTCATATCCCCGCTTGTTCTCGTCCAGATAATCGATTCACTGATACCTGTGCCATCAATTAGTGGGAATGAACTGGTCGCGCTCGCCGTGCTCTATGTTTCCCTCACTGCATGTTACATGTTGTTTGACATGGTCGGGCGATATGTGGCTGCACTAATGGCACAACATGTCATCTATGACCTAAGAGAGGAACTTTATGACTCCCTGATGGAGAAAGACCTTGCATTCTATGACGAGAACGAAACGGGACAACTGCTTGCCAGAGTCACGACAGATGTGACAACAATGCGTGAGTTTCTGTTCTGGGGATACCGTGTCATTTTCATCGGCATCGCCACGCTGGTAGGAACATACTTGGTCATGTGGTCCCTCGATACACAACTGACTATGTTCATGTTTCTTCTAATCCCGTTCACTGCAATCTTCATAGCTGTGTTCTCCAAGAAGGTGAGACCTGTTTTCTATGAGGCACGAAGCCAATATGGCGTTCTCAGCTCAGTCCTAACTGAAAACATAGTCGGGATGAAAGTTGTTCAATCATATGCTGCTAGCGATAGAGAATTTGAGAGAGTTGAGAAGGAAAACAGAGGCTTTCTCGAGCTTCGGGTTGAGGCGCTACGACTTTTGTCTTTTTATCGGCCGCTTCTGCCTACTGTCTTTGGAGTGACAACGGGTGTTCTCATCTATCTAGGAGGGTATTCTTTCATCCTAGGAGACCTATCCTATGGTGTCTTTGTTGGGTTCCTGTCCTTGGTTGGCATGCTAATCCTCCCAGCAAGATTCCTATCATGGGGTGTGGGAATGTTTCAGAGAGCGTCTGCTGCAGGTGAGCGGACATTCTACATTCTAGACCATCGCGATGAAATCATGAATCCAGAAACCCCTGTAAAAATCGATGAGATTGCTGGGCAAGTGGACTTTGATGATGTCTTCTTCAGCTATCGTGGAGGCAACTACATCCTTCGTGATGTAAACCTCCATGTCAAACCGGGTCAAGTGATTGCCCTGCTTGGAGGAACCGGTTCAGGGAAGACCAGTCTAATCAATCTGATTCCAAGGTTCTATGATGTAGATGATCATGGAACTGTGAGTTTTCAAGGCCGCTCCTATCTGGCAGGTCATAAGGGCACTGTGAAGATTGGAGAACAGACCTATAGAATCGTAGAAGACTCAGTGGAGATTGAAGGAGAGACGTTTCCTGTAAAGCCCCCAGGCAGAGTTCAAGTTGATGGAATTGATGTCCGTGAAATGAGGATTGACCAGCTCAGGAAATCCATAGGAATGGTACATCAGGATCCGTTTCTCTTTTCTGCAAGCATCCGTGAGAACATATCTTTCGGTAGGCCTGAAGCTACCCTTGAGGAGGTTGAAACAGCTGCCAAGGCCGCCATGATTCATGACTTCGTCATGACACTGGAAGAGGGGTATGAAACAGAGATTGGAGAACGGGGTGTAACTCTTTCAGGAGGGCAGAAACAGAGGATAGCCATTGCCAGAGCGTTACTCGCAAACCCCAGAATACTGATTCTGGATGATTCGACAAGCTCAGTCGATGCGAAGACAGAGATGATGATACAACAGGCGCTGGAGAATCTCATGGTTGGACGTACAACCTTCATCATTACGCATAGGCTTAGCACTATTAGAAATGCAGACCTGATTGTGATGATGGAGAGAGGCCACATAGTAGAGATGGGGTCACATGAAGATCTGCTCGCACTTGGAGGGTTCTACGCGAACATCCATGGGACTTTGGCTGAGATGGCGGCCATTTCACCCACATTAGAAGGCACCACAGGGGGAATCAATGAATGAGTGGGCATATGGTCGCAGACGATGAGGAAAGGACCTATGCATACTCAGATGGAACCTTGCTTACAAGAATGGTCAAGTATCTACTTGTCTATCGTGGGATGTTTATTGCAGTGTCAATACTTGTGGCCCTGAGCATTGCACTTAGCACTTGGTTGCCATTCGTACTTCAGCACACAATAGATGTCGATTTTCCAAGCGGCAACCTCAACGCTCTTCTTCTCACCGCAGGGTTCTATGTTGCACTGCAGTTGGCAGTCTGGCTTAGTACATATGGATTCGAATATCTCATGTCGCTCATGGGACAGAAGGCCATCTTCAAGATGAGACAGGATTTGTATCAACACCTGCAGAGAATGTCCCAGGACTTCTATGATAAGTCGTCATCCGGTCGAATCATCTCTCGCCTCATCAACGATGTGGACAGAATGAGTGAGCTTCTGAGTGGAGGCCTAATCAGCACATTTGCTCAGATTTTCATCGTGTTTGTTATTGGTGGAGTCATATTCACTGTAGACACCGAGCTGGCTATTGCATCTCTTGCAGTTGTTCCCATCCTACTGATTACCACGATATACTTTCGGAAGAGACTGAGAGATGCATATAGAAGAACACGCAAGACGATATCTAGTGTTACCTCCAATCTTGCAGAGAGTATCTCTGGAGCAAAGGTGACGAAGAGCTTTGCAAGGGAAAGCCGAAGTGTCACGAAGTTTGCCGAATTGAATAGATCAGACTATCAATCCAATGTCGATGCCGGTAAGGCGATGGCTGCTTTCTTTCCGATTATCAGATTCATTGGCGGGTTAGGAGTCTTTCTTATCATTCTTCTAGGTGGATACCGTTTAATCGCAGGAACAATAACGCTGGGCACCGTTGTGTTATTCATTCAATTTAGTGACAGGTTCTTCCGTCCAATTCTGATGATTGCCAATTTCTATACCTCTGTGCAGAGTGCCTTCGCTGGTGCGGAGCGTGTGTTCACAGTTCTGGACTCTCAGCCAACCATCGTGGACAGTCCCGGAGCAATAGAATTGCCTGAACTGAAAGGACATATCATTTTCAGAGATGTCGACTTTGGCTATCTTGAAGACGTCCCGGTGCTTGAGAACTTCAACTTGGAGATACAGCCAGGCGAAACCATTGCAATCGTAGGTGACACTGGGGCTGGAAAGACAACAGTGGTCAGCCTTCTCAACAGATTCTACGAGATTTGGAAGGGTGCCATCGAGATTGATGGCATTGATATTCGGGATGTGACTCAGGAGTCACTCCGAGGAAGGATTGGACTCGTGCTTCAGGATCCTTTCCTGTTCATGGGAACTGTAAAGGACAATATCCGATATGGAAGTCCGGAGGCAACCGACGAGAAAATAATCGAAGCAACTGATACAATTGGTGCAGGGAGGCTGATTGAGAATCTAGAGGAGGGCTTTGACACAGAAGTTGGTGAAAGGGGCAGTAGACTCTCTGAGGGGGAGCGTCAGTTGGTGAGTTTCGCACGAGCACTTCTGGCCAATCCAAAAGTCCTAGTCTTGGATGAGGCTACGAGCTCAATTGACGTATACACTGAATATGCTATTCAGAAAGGCATGAAGACCTTGCTTCGTGGAAGAACCTCTATTGTCATCGCTCATCGTCTTTCCACAATAGTCAATGCTGATAGAATTGTGGTTATTGAAGATGGGAAAATCGTAGAAACGGGAACCCATTCCGAACTAATGTCGAAGAAAGGAACGTACTTCTCCCTCTACGAATTGCAACTCCGCCCAAGAGCAATGCAATATTCAGCAGAAGTCAAGTTCTGAGTCCACAAGAAAGAGATGTGAGCGGCCCCCGCAAAGAAGGGCGAGGACCTTTGAATATCGCAATGGAGATAGTACTAATCATCCCAATCGAAGTCGTCTACATTGTCCCAAGCGTGAGGGATTGATCGAACAGCCTTTATCGATTTGAAGGGCTTGATGCTAGCAAGACCGCTCATAGCAGTACTCACTGCTTCGGCGATTGTTTCGCCCAAGTTCTCTAGACCTTCAAGTCCACTGATTCCATCTTCTGTTATGGACAGTGTCTTGCTATGCTTTCCCTTGATTCTCACACCAGACTTGTCTACAGAAACCATTTCATTATCACCAACCGCAAACACGTTCTTTCCATACGTAAACACAAGGTCATTCTTTCTATCCCCCACCACGAGCACAATCGATTTCTTGTCTTCCCCTGCGCCGATTAGGACCTTGGATTCTTGGTTCTCAATATTTACCTTGGAGTCGCCATTCACTTTATCCTTGATGAGTGAATCAACCCCACTCAGAAAATCATCAGGACCATCGTATCCAAGAGCAGCTAAATCTGAAGCAGACGCTTCTCCAGATAGCCTCTCAATTCGCGTTTCGCCCAAATAGAGTTGCAGTCCTTCAAGCCGAGTCACTACTGATTTTCCCACGGCTCCCGCATCTGTTTCCGCTATTGCATCGACTGCAAGTCGACTGGGACCGGCAAAAGCTATGCCTACTCTGTCGCCATTGTTGACCACGTAGACCCATGCAACACCCTCAGTTAGGGTCAACAATGCTTTGTCCATCGAGATTAGCTCATATGAACCCTCAGTAATCATCACCGCACCCTCAGACTTCAGATTCTTCATTACCAATCTTCCTCCTCTTCTTGCTCCTCAATCTCATCCATCTTGTCCTGAATATCATCTAGCTGATCTTGGTACTCGTTCATCTTGTCGTGATACTTGTCAATCTCGTCCTGAACATGATCATGAAGCTCGTCTTCTACATCATCGACGTCACCGCCAATCTCGTCATTCAGTCTCACAGTGAACCCGTCGTCTTCTGTGTCAACAACCACTCTCAGTGGACCTTCACCATTGCCGTTTACTGTCCTCTCTTGTTGACGTTCAACCTTGCTAGTCAACCATTGTGCTAGACGGTAGGCCAGTCGACCTTCCACTGTCACATAATAGGTTCCACGGACTTCACCCTTGATCACGTACCCAGCTTCCAGCAAAGGAGTGAGATGGTGTGTGAGCGAGCTTCCAGTCTTTCCGGTATGTATCTCAAGATCGTTGAAGGTGCGTCCCCCCTCTTTCAGGAAATCCAGTATTCTCAGACGCTCCTCACTCCCCAACGGACTGACAATCTTGGCAACTCGCTCAGGAGGGATTGTTTCAATGTCGCGGTCACTCTTCTTCCTGCTTTTCTTGCTTTTTCTGGCACGCAGATAGGGTCCAGAGAATTCCCTTCCGAACTCTTCTAGCCCCCTCACCGACTCCCGTATGGAGTCTTCTAGACCAACCATCATATCCTCAAGACTGTCAGTGAGTCCTCTAAGGTCCACAATGGAAGCACGGCGTGGCGCTCTTGGAGCTTTTGGGGCTTTGGCGGGCTTTGGAGGTTTGGGCGGCTTTGGATGCTTGAGCTTCTCTCGTTTTGATGCCTCTAGACGCTCTCGCTTGGCCTCCTGCAGCTCTCGCTTCATTTCTTCTTTTATTCTACGAATCTCTTCAAGTTCGCGTTTCATTTCGTCAATTTCTTCAGTCATTATCAAACACGCCAACTGTACATTATTACATTTTCTTCTTCGGTTATATTACATTTAAATTTTCTGTTCTACGTTTACAGTTTGGCGTAGGGTCGCATGAGGAGAAATTCTATCAAAAGAAGAAACCTGGTGGGGCAACCTAGGTTGCCCCCCAGATCTAAGCTACCACTTCAAAGTCTACAGGTCGTAGGCCTTGAGAGTCTTTCGCTTGTTGTCCATGCAGCGCCTAGCTGCGGCGGTGAGCATGTCACCGATTGCATTATTGATGGCTTCATAGGCATCGCTGCCCACCATCATGTTCTTGTCTTTTGCAAAGGCCTTTACGGCGCTCTTTACAAAGAAGGTTGGGTATTTCTTCTTAGCCATTTTTCTCCAACACCCCTAAGGCGAGTGTGTGCGTAAAATGAGCCCTAGTTGCATTTAAGGCTATCCTAGGCAACCCTCCCAAAACACGGGTTTCGCGCCGGTTTTCAGGAGTTTGGGCGCCTTTTCGTCGTTCTTAACTATAATAAATGTATCTATGAGCGATGAAAATAGCGCTCCGGGGATATTTTGGGCATGGTTTGAACCGTGCTAGCTCCAAATCAGAACAAGGTACCCAATGAATATCAATACCAAATGGAATCCAATTATGAACCCAAAATCGAATCGAGATGTTGTCGAAAACATATGATTGCGATAGAATTCGAGCTCATAGTCTTTGAAGACTCGAGTTTCTTGGAGTGCTAACGGAAGGTCTCTTCTAACCTGCTCATTTTGCTTCCAGCCAGTATGCCAGAGCTTTGAGAAGACGATGCTCGTGCCCACAAGTGAAACAATCCCAAACTCCATCGATATCATGAAACCGCCTAACAGTATCACCATTAGCATGACCAAGCCAAAGAAGAAGGCAACGCCATGAATAGCCCTTCTAGTGAAATTCAACTTCCTATAGAAGTGGAGCGAGCCTGTGGCTAGTACAGCTGCCCCAAACCGCTTTGCTGCTTCCTCGCTAATATCGAGCGCATCGATGAAGAGAACACCCTCCTCTACGTAATCATAGACACCTCGACATTGAGCATACTGCGTTTTTGAGTATCTTGCATTGATTTCTTGAATCTCATCTTCGTGTTTTTCATTGAGGGAATCCCATAGACTCATTCGCTCTATGATGTCTGTATATGCAGCTTGTAAATACTCAGAATTCTCAAAGTTGTCTTCCTCATCCTCAATAGCCTCATGGTCGGCTTCGCCTTCAGAATCGACTTCCTCGTAGCAGACATTTGTATCAATTGATTTGAATGCTGACTTGAACAGTACGATTAGGGCCGCCACAAGCAATAGCACGAACTCCACGAGGATTATCCACATCGCCTCCAGATCAAATGGCATAGCTAATCCAAGAGCCAGTACTGCTCCGAGGGCAATGAGAAGGAACCCTGCATGTACAGCGAAGGAACTAGTATCCTCGTAGTCGTGCGCATCGTACTCTGTCATACAGCCCAATTCAACCATTTGATTCGTGAAATCTCGACGTAGGTCATATCTCTTGATGGCCATCTGGCGACTCGACCATAGCGCAACAATTGCTATGACGAAGGATGCTGAAACGGTTACTCCATAACCCATCTCAGGAAGTAAGTATGAAACACTTGCTGCAAAAGCTGCCAATGTAATCATAAGAAAACAGCAGACTGCAGTGTATAGTCCGGCTCTTGTTGTCAAAAGCCAGTCGCTCCTTGGCCAGGTACTTTCTGTGAGGTATCGGCCAATTGCTCGTTTCAATTCTGGTTCATTTGACGCAACAACGTGTAGACACTCGTTCTTGAGAATGATTTTGACTTCGGTTTCTGATTCATCTCTTTGACTGAAGTCAATTACATATGGCGGAGTAAGGCCCCCTCGCTGATACACATCATTGACAATCTCGCGCACTTGATCAGAATTCAGTTCATCATCTGTCTGCGTGGAGTCTATGAATTCATCAGCCAAGTCTAAACTCCCCATTGCCATAGTGGAATTGTGATGTTCTGAGTAAAATTGGAGTAAATGCGCAGATAGGGTTTTGTATGATTAAAGTCCAAAATGATGATGGGGGGCCTATGCCTACTTGGTCGCCAGAAATGTCTATCTCTCAGCTCTTAGGTGCTTAACCTCCTCTATGATAGCAGGAACAACCTCGAAGAGGTCACCAACAATCCCAAAGTCTGCAACCTCGAATATCGGAGCTTCAGGGTCTTTATTGATGGCTACCACGATCTCCGCACTCCCACAGCCGGCCAGATGCTGAATCGCCCCTGAAATCCCAAGTGCAATGTACAGCTTTGGACAGATTGTTCTCCCAGATTGCCCCACCTGTT
>JBHLRP010000011.1:0-72014 GCA_048882485.1 Candidatus Thorarchaeota archaeon | reverse complement strand
ACGACTCATTTCTCCCTGAAACCGCAGGTCGCAATGTGAATACACATATATCTACCTAGAAAATCAAAGCCACAATCCCCTATGCTGCCATTACACCACTCGGGCCATTGCTGTTGTGGCCAGCGATGACACGCTCCACGATTTTAGCTTTTTAGGTTTCCCGTGAGTCTGCGAGGCTAGATTCTAATTGGCTTATCCGTAGATCATTGTATTACATAAGAAGTGGACAGAAGGAGATTGATGAGCTGATGATGAAACACCAAGCTCAGGTGAGCTTTCTCTCCAACTACTCATCCTGGTATCGAAAATAGAGCATAAGGTAGGGGGACATGATAGTAGGGATTGTCATCAGGTCCACTTGACTTATCTATCGAACCTCGAGGGATACGCCTTCAGCTGGGATTTCTTGATATTGTAGATTTCCGCATGATGGGAACGAACTGTCTTTTCCTCAGTTACCTTTGTCTTTCTTCTTCGTGGAGAGAACATCTTGCTTCATATATAACGAGCGCAAATTGAATATCAAATGCCGGTCAGGTGCACCTGCAGAAATTGGTAGCTTCAGTGTCTATATGTTCTTAAAATCCGCAGATGCAGCAACAGAAATTGGGACATGATGGGAGTATCATTCCCGAAAAACGACAGGCCCAATTCATTATTCTACTTCAACCATTTCTCTCAGTATTGTCTCAGCTAGATAGGGGAATTTTGTGCTTGAATATGACACAAGAGTTGTACTCGATTTAACATGAGGCAGCTCTCTGACGCGTTTTGAGATCAACTCAGCGTCATGAAGGTCCTCTACCATGAACTCTGCAAAGACAATAGGTTCAAGAGCAGAAACCCACGGGTCCCAGAACTCGATTGGATACTCCTCCATAAGCCATTTCACTAGGTCCTCAATGGAATACCGCTTCTCATCCCATGCAATACGAATGTTGAGATTCACCAAGCCTCCTGCTGCTAGATCGGGGCGAACGACAAACTTGACAAAGCCGGCCTCGTTTATTTCACGAAGTGCTCTTCGAACTGTTTTTGGAGATAACCCTGTCTCCTGTGCGATGTCACTCATCGGCATCCGGGGGTCCTTCACAAGAACACGGAGTACTCTGCGATGTAGTTTTGGGATGCGTATTTTGGCAGGCGTGTCCAATGGATTTAACCTTCGTAGTGGATGAAGCTCGACGTCCTCAACCTCCTTGAGACTCCTGAGAAATCCACCTAGATCTGACAGCATCTCAATCCTGGAATATTGCCCCCACACTAGGTATGCTCCGCCATTCACACTAGCCACTGTGCTGATATGACCCACCATAGGACTTTCCCCGATGCTGTTCACAAAATCCTCTATGTTCTCAGTGCCATCTGTGATTACGACTGCTTGGAAAGTGTCAGCATCCATCATCTTATGATTCAGAATCACCTTAAACTGCGAAACAAAGCCGTTCTCGATGAGGTTACTCACTCTGTTCTTAACAGCATTGGGGCTTAGTCCTGTTTCTCTTGCCAAGCTTTCGTAGCTCACTCTGCAATCATTGCATAGTTTTGCGAAAATGGTCCTATCGTGTTGGTCCACTGTTATCAGCACCTGACAGCATGGCATACTATCCCATAGTTTGTTATAACAAGATGAGTCATGTAGATGTTTCTAAATTGAGTTTCGACTATAGCATTTCTGCAAGGGGCACTTGCCCTTGAGAAAAATGTTTACGATGAAGAATTCTTGCATATTCATAAAGCTCAATATAGAGAAAGCAGTCCTCTTAGGATGGAGGCTCAGAATTGGAAAGGGTTGCTGCATTCATTGACAATCATTCGACTGTGCGTAATCTCATACTGGCCATAATATCAAGCGCAGTTGTGGTGACAGTAATGGGAATGGCCACTCAATCTCTGGTTTATGACATCTATGGAGATGTCACAATGCCTGATACTAGATTCATCTATTCTTACAATGAAATCTTGGACGTGTTCAATACACTTGGATTTGAGGGATTACAGACCTGGCTTCTGGTGCATTCTCTTGACTTCCTGTTCCCACTCACTTATTCATTTGCAATTGCATTTGGAATCGCGATGCTTTTGAGGAAACTTCCCCCAGAAAGAAGAGGCTTGGGGAATTTGAGTGTCGTGGGTCTACTTGGAGGCTTATTGGACTATATCGAAAATGTCCTTGTTGCATCACAAGTTCTCGCATATCCAAATCTGTCTCAGCTAGTCATTCAAATCGCTAGTGCTGTAACAGCTTTGAAGTGGATTGCAATCATGATAGGATTTGGCCTTGTAATTTCATTTCTCATAGCTCTAATTTTGATGAGAGCGAGTTCGCAATTTAGCTCTTGAAGGCCAGGACACCCAGGACCTCCTCTTTCCGTGAGACAGTGTTAAATCCAGCATCACGAAGGCGCTTCATGATCCCCTTCTGAAGGTCTATTTTCCGATGCCTAGATCCGGGGGATCCCACATAATGGAGGAGTTTGCCTTTGTGTCGCAGCACCCTATACAAATGGCTGTAGAATTCTTTTGTATAAAGCTCAGGAGCCAAAGAGAAACGGGGAGGGTCATGCATCACTGCGTGGAAAGATTCTTCGTCAATCTTCTCAAT
Source organism: Candidatus Thorarchaeota archaeon (assembly GCA_048882485.1). GTDB lineage: Archaea > Asgardarchaeota > Thorarchaeia > Thorarchaeales > Thorarchaeaceae > SMTZ1-83. The sequence continues at coordinate 69,409 of JBHLRP010000011.1, read as the reverse complement.
TTCCAGAGATGCATCTGCATTGATGACTGTGATTCTGTCATCTGTGAAGAGTCTACGGGACCAAGGGTTCAGGCTGGCAAGCTCCAGAACATTCTCATCTTTCTCAATTGTGACAATGCTACGGACACCCTTCTGGAGACACGCAATACTTGCGTAACCAAGACCTGTACAGATCTCCAGCATGTCTATGCCCTTTCGGGCACAGAGTTCGGCCTTCATAGAGGCATCCTCCATGGGTGTGGTCTCTTTAACTCGATGCATTAGAATGCCATCAATCAGTAGTGCAGGTGCTTGGTTCCTGGCAACAGGCATCAGTTTGTAGAAGTGCTTGCCACTTAATGCCGCTTTGAATACACCTTTGTCATTCACGAAATAGACTGACTCTTCATCCTGAGATATCTTCTCGAGCTGATCTCTATTCCATAGTTGATTAGCAAGTCTGATTCGACTGGTCGTTACTCCAAGGTCTAGAGAGACCTCAACCTCGGTTGAGCCGTTATCATATGCAGATAGTATACGTCCTGCAGCGTGGGAGTCGAGAAACAATAGCTCTTCTGGCGACATCAAACGTGAGATAATAGCAGGATGTCAAAAGGCTGTCGACATAGACATCGCAACTGTTATGGTCTTGCAGGACAATTGAAATCCACACAGGAGGAGCACAGATGATTCTGGAAGAGCATGGATTAGACAAGGATACCGTTGTTGAAAGGCTGGACTCGCTTCTTGAAGGGGATGTCACGTACTTTTCTGGTCATCCGATTGCTTCAATGTCCACTATCCCTCATCAACTTGGAACTGATGTGTTTCTCAGAACTATGGAGCGAAATGCAGGTAGACTCCATACATTCAAGGGCTCTGCAAGGATTGAACAAGAAGTCATTGAGATGATCGCAGATCTCTTGCGTCTTGAAAGACCGCATGGAACGACAACATCGGGGGGGACAGAATCCAACATTCTTGCGATGCTAGCAATGCGTGAAACCAAGAAGAGAGTCAAAAGGCCGGAGGTCATCGCGCCAAAAACAGTGCACTCTTCCATCGATAAGGCGGCCTGGATTCTTGGTATCAGTCTCATCAAGACCGGAGTAGACAAGCAGTTCAAGGCAATCAGTCGAAGTATTGAGAAGAAGATTTCAAAGAACACAATAGGCATTATTGCAACTGCCGGCACAACATATCTTGGGCAGATAGATCCGATTGATGAGATAGGTGGAGTCGCCGCCGAACATCGAATCCCTCTTCACATCGATGCTGCATTTGGCGGCTTTGTGATTCCTTTCTTAAACGACCTCGGACTGGGAGATTATTCCCATGACTTTGAGGTAAATGGAGTTACTAGCGTCAGCGTTGATCCTCACAAGATGGGCCTTGCGCCAATACCTGCAGGTTGCCTAATCTTCAGATCAGGTCGCCATCTCAAGGCAATCACCAAAAAGACACCATATTTGCCAGGCGCTAGTTCCAAGCAATCGTCCTTGTTGGGAACTCGACCCGCAGCGTCAATCCTGGCCACATGGGCGATAATGAAGCATCTTGGCCGCTCTGGGTACAGAGAGATAGTGAGAGGTTGCATGGCACAGACTAATCTAGGAAGGGAGAGAGTTGAAAACAACCCCCTATTGGAGCTCGCAATTGAGCCGGTGATGAACATTCTTGGAATTGAGAGTCGAGAGGTGCCTCTCGAAACGATAATTATGAAGATGGAAAAACGGGGATGGCGGATGGCAGCATCCCCATTGCCGCCCTCATTGAGGCTAGTTGTTATGCCTCACATCACTACAGGGGCTTTGAACGCATTCTTCAACGACTTGAATGAAGTTTCCACAACTATACCTGCAGACTAGGCTGGAGGGCTTAATAGATCCTTTAGGTTCAGAATCTCTTCCTCTAAATCATTCATACGCTTTGACATCTCTATCATCTTATGCAGTAACATGGATATGAGATACCCATAGTTGACCGAATAACCCCTAGTCCGCTCTATGATATTAGATGCTTCCAGTCGTCCAGCAACATTGGAGATGGATTGCTTGGAAACCTCTCGCTCCTTTACAATCTTATCCACATTCTCTCGTACAGCACTTGGTTCGACTGGATCCCCCTGCAAGGGAGCCAGAAGAGTGTGAAGCATGACGAGTCCAGCATTCATTCGTGGATTCATTAGTTTTGCAAATGTTTGGTTTAGTTCCGCCTTCAACCTGGTGTGCCCCCGTGGTGTTGATGACTGTCTGCAGTAAACGCTCTGCGTGAGAAAAGTCTTCTGGCTATTCCAAGTCCTCTATTGAGAACGAAAAGCACAGAGAAATGTAGGTTAACGTGTACTATTTTGCCATTCGCAAATACGCACAATTATGTTGCGTTCAAAACAGTGAAAAGACCCGTATCTCCTGAGCGTGGCAAGTGAATTCATTTGAGCAATGAAGTCGACCGAGTGGTCTTTGTGGCAGTAATTCATACCGATAAAGAAAGTGTTGAACGTGCGAGAGAGACAGTTAAAGATGTTCAACCTGATGTCGTTGCTGTTGAGTTGGACCATCAGAGATACCAGCAACTTATGGATCCTGACAAGACAATGACAAATTGGGAGCCCACATCATCAGGCAATGCCGCGCAAGATTTGATACAACACATGGCAACACTTGAGAAGAGCCTTGGCGAGATGACTGGGTCCAACGTAGGAGAAGAGATGCTTGTAGCCATCGAGGAGGGCCGAAGGATTGGTGCAAAGATAGCTCTTGTAGACAGACCAATCCATGTCACGATGCAAGCTATAGCTAGAGTACCCTTGGACGAGATTTATCGCCTGATGGGAGTGGTGCCTGATGCGCAAAAGGACTTTCAAGAGGGTGATGCCACGGATATCTTGGGAATGCTAAAGGAGGAAGGGGCAATTGAGAATCTGATGAAGGATTTTAATTCAGAATATCCCAACCTTGCTGATGCCTTAATACATCAGAGAGATTTCTATGTGGCAAATGCGCTTAGAAGCATCATGAAAGATGTAGAGGGCAGAATTGTGGCAGTCCTGGGCGCAGGGCACATTGAGGGTGTTAGAAAAGCCCTCCTAGAATTACTTGAAACCGAGGCCGCCTCTTAGAAACCTAGGGCTTCTACTAGGGCATTTATTCCCTCACCAGTCACTGAACTGACCCTTAGGACCGGTATATTTGCGTCAACCTCCCTTACATCATTTTCGAGGGCATCTACATCAAAACCTATAGCTTCGGCAAGATCAACCTTGTTGATGACAACCAAATCAGCCCGTTTTATTGTGAGCGGATGTTTCCTTACCATATAGGGACCCTCAGTCACACTCACAACGACTATCTTCTTGTCTACTCCCAACGAATATCCTGCAGGACAGATTAGGTTTCCAACATTCTCTATGAATATGAGCTCATACTTGGACAGATCGATGTCATTTAAAGCGACTCGGAGCATTCTTGCATCCAGGTGGCACGCGGTTCCCGTGTTTATCTGAACTGTATCAACTCCATGCGAGGCTACGCGATCCGCATCAATTGTCGTTGCAAGGTCACCAGCGACCATCAGAATGCGGTACTTGTAGCTTAGCCTCTCACAGAGGGCTTCAATGAGCTGAGTCTTGCCAGTACCAACTGACCCCATGATATCAATAGATTGAATTCCATTCTGTTTGAATAACTCGGCGTTGTGAGATGCTGCCTCTTCATTTGCCCCAAAGAGGTCCGTCCCAATATCTATTGTAAACGTGCGTTCCGACATTTCCTCTCCTTCTTACTGGTTAATCTCCTGGAATTCATAAACCGGATATAGATATTGACCAATAGTCGGCCTGATCACAGTCCTCTCCAACAACAACGCAACAAATGCCCATAGAAACGCCTGAAGCATATCAATTGCAGCATAGAGAATCGTGAGTTCTATTGATTCGGTAAATGCTGCGAAAATGGTCATGCTAGGGATGAAGCCTCCGATAATTCCCCCTCCGATGATGACCATTGCAATATAGAGTGGACTGTTTCTATCTGCCTTGACATGAATTGCATATCCAGTTCCTATCCCCAAGCAGATATTGCCAATCATGGGCAGCAGCGGCGGCTCTCCTCCAGATATTGCACCTCCAAGACCTACTATTGCACCGACCAATGCCCCGCCCGGCAAACCACCAATGACTCCCCCAAGTTCTGAGAACAGGAATCCAGGCGTTAAATCAAGTAGGCCAGGTATCACTGGAATTCGCACAAACATGCGAACCACAATGCCCAAAGCTGATAGCATGGCAAGAGTCGTCAAGGCTGCCGTGTTCTTTTGTAGAGGAATCGTGCCCATATCGCTATACCTCAAGACACCATGGCTCAGGTAAGCTGGTTGCCCCATGGTTCCAACAAGAATCTTCTGGTCTCCTCGTACCATCGGTCAAGTCGAGCAAGAATCTCTCCCCTCACTGACTCTGTAGAAATCGCCCTGTACACATGATAGAACCCCCCACGCTCAAAGGTTTCCTCATTCATCTCCACCAGACCCTTATCCTTGAGGTTGGTCAGCACTCGTTGAACAGTACTACGATCTCTATCAATCCGTGCTGCAATCTCTTTGACAGTCTTTGGACCCGTGATTAAAGAGAAGTATACATCTATCTCTGTGTCCCTCAATCCGAAAGCACAGCATAGAAGATCTGACGGCTTTTCGAAGCTCTTACTAAAAAGGTCCGCGAGAGGCGCTTTGGAACTCATGCGATTCAGTCCCCATTTTCAACGAGAAATGAGAACACATGTATACATAAGGGTTGTGCAATGACGCGCACAGGCGGTTCGTTTCAGTATAATACTTCGGTTCAAAAGACACAGATTCGACATATTTTCTAGAGCTGACGAGCAATGGACTTCAGGACACTGAAAGAAGATCGAAATTCGGACCCATGGAGAAGCAATGAGCCAGAGTCAAGACATCTCCAACCTATCAATTTGGCTCCACTAAAGGGAATCATAGAGTCAGATGCTGTGAGGTCCAAGGTGTTGAGAGTACTGATTGAGGATGGCACTTGGGTCACCACCGCTGACCTGCTGAGGGCTGCAAGGCAGGAGAGGGCGATTGTTGGGGCAGTCACAATTGGCACAATACTGAAAGGTATGAATGATCTAGTCAGCTCAAAACTTATTCTGAGTCGAACATCACTATCTTCAGGAATCGATTGGGCGGAGTGGAGAATAAACCCGGACTGGTTGAGACCCACCAGGAAGCTACTCCAGATGCTCAGCAGGCCCAAGTTTGAGAGGGCTATACGAAAAACTCCCGTTGAAGAGAGACAGTCACAGCTAGATGAGTTCACAGCCGAATCTACTCAAGATTGAGTAACTTACGCCAAGTGAGTAGACTTATTAAGGCTTCAAGTACGCAAGACCTCATGCAAGACCCATCAGGGAAGGAGGTTGATGCCGCAATGGCTTCTCCCGAGCGAGCACATGATGAGGATGATTGGCGGCTCTCTGAAGTTTCATCAACTAGTAAAGACGCCAAGAAAGTAGCATTGGCAGGGATCATGACATCTCTCTCATTGGCCGTGACTCCCATTGCCTCCGTGATTCCTAGAATTCCTGGATGGGAGATCGCGCTTTTCGACCCCGTTTCATTCTTCTGGATCATAACATTCCTTGTGTGTGGAATCGAGGTCGGCATTTTCAGTATGCTTGCTGGAACTATGGGCCTATTCTTCTATGATCCTTCAGGTATTGGACCCGTGTTCAAACTATTGGCCACTCTGCCCATGATTGTCATCCCTTGGCTTCTAGTAAGATTTCGGGGGCAAGACCATGGAGGAATAAGTCTAGCTAATCCTGTGCTTTTCACTGGTTCAATGGCCATTGCAACTCTTGTCAGACTGCTCATAATGGTCCCGGCAAATCTGGTCATGGTGCCAATTCTATACGGACCTGTATGGACGGCTGAGTTTATTTTTACATATGCCTTAATCCTGAATCTCTCGCAGAGTCTTTGGGACAGCTTGATTCCGTACGCAACCGTTCATCTCAGCCCCATATTCGAGCGGTTTGGCATGTGGTAAGTCCCTGCAGGTGAACTCGTGGCACGGAGGGAACCCTAGAAACCGCTATATGCGGTGGTCCGTAGAATAGTCAGACCAGCCACCATAGGATGATTCACAATGCGGCGATGCGAGTTCTGTGACAGTCCTGTCCCAGCTGATGCTACTATTTGCCCAGTATGCAATGAGGAGATTGCTGAGGAAACCCTTGAGAGAATTCTACCCATGCTCAAGAGACCTGATGCACCAGATGTAAGGGAGATGGGTATCAAGGACAGGCTATGGGGAGTAATTCGACGTCCTGCTGCGGCTTACCGGGATATCGGAAGAAGGCCAGACGCCGCTGGACCTATGTTGGTCATAATTGCCAATGCTCTGGTCTTATTTGGATTCTTCTTGGCAATATCATCCAAGTTCACAGTCACAGTCACAGTCAACGTGACTTCAGGGCAGACTGCTGACGTGAGTATATTGAGCAGTCAATTCGCGCCCCAGGTCATCCTCGCTGCAGTGGCCACCATTGTTCCCTACATGATGCTTGGTATGTTCTACCTAATTATCGGTGGAGCCTTCGCTCACTTAGCCTTCAGAATTACTGGAGGTACTGGAAACAAGCGAAAGTCAGTGGCAATCGTTGGCTATAGCATGCTTCCTGTCGTGCTCATTCGAATAGCTGCAATCTTTGTCATTATGACGACTCTACCAGCCTTTGATGTAAATCTGGCTTCACAGTACGGGGGGATTGTTGACGCGATATTCATGTCGCCTAGTTGGGAAATCATAGACCTAATGACAGTAGGAGCGTTCTTCTGGACAGGATTCCTGCTGATATTTGGTATAAGGGAGGCACATGACACTTCCACAAGGTGGGCAACACTTGTGTCCCTAGCTTGTATTATAGTCCTGATTTGGACCTTCTGGCAAGTTCACTAGATGGGTAGGCCATACAAGGGAATGATGACAAAGGCGATCAGGCCCACAAGAGCACCAATCTTATCGAGTGTGCTTCCTATCAAGAGGCGTTTCTTGTCATCAGGGCCTGTCAGTGGTGCAATAGCAGCACCCAATACAATAGCAGAGCCAAGTCCGAGAAGAGGCCAGAGTTCCCAACTAGCGAAGTTTAGAATCCAGACTAGGGAATAGCACGCCACACCAATGAGGTTGAGAAACGCAGCAACTCCAGCTGCTGCGTTGTATCCATATACTCTAGCGATTGTTCGTACGTCCCTGACTCGGTCACCTTCAACATCCTCAGCGCCCTTGATTGTTTCCCGTGCTTGAAGAATCATGAACGCAGTAAGGAAGAAAAGCCACGAGGGAATGGGAATCATATAGCTCATGGTCTGCTCTGCATAGACGAAAGACCCGTATAATACACCAAACGCAAATGAAAATGCAACCATGAAATTGCCAGCAAGACCCCAGGTCTTGACTTTCGCAGCATATGCGTATCCTATGGCAATAAAGACCAATACAATCAAGGTACTCCATGGACCAGTCAGGAAACCAAAGATCAGCCCAACTGCACTTAGAACTGCAACGTAAATCCATGCCTGCCTTATGGTCATCTTACCGCTGGGGAGAGCACGATGCGGACGATTAATCTTGTCAATTTCGATGTCGTAGATATCATTGACAACATTGGATCCAGCAGCAATTGTGAAGTATGTGATATATGCAAATGCAAGAATAGAGAGAGTATTAAGCAAATTAAGAATAGGGTCTTGCCTGTAGCTCATTAGGAAGCCAGCAATTACTGTAAGCGATCCTATGAAGCAGTTCTGCGGCCGAATGATTGAAAGGAATGCAACTGGGTCAATCTTCTGATTTGAGGATGGCGGTTCTGATTCATTAGGAGCTTCCGTCATTTTTATCCTCCCTCTCAAAGGTCGGGGAGGACTCGGGATTAAAGACTTCCGCTGAGTCCAATCTAGACCCAATCACTCATATGAGGAAACTCTCAAAGCGACTGTGGTAGCTCATCACCTTGGATCCATAAGAGTGGAGGAATGACGTTCCTGGCAGATATCAGATTCGGACCAGCAGGCTATCCTTCTGCTGCCAAGGGAAGTGTGTCACGCGTTTTCTCTCTCTTGAACGAGGTCAACCTCAACGCGCTGGAATATGCAGCTGTTTACGGTCTACGTATGGGTCCAGAAAAAGCTGAGATGATTGGCCACCTTGCCAAAGAGTCGGGAACCTCGATGAGCATGCATGCAGCATATTACGTCAGTCTGCTGTCCAAGCAGCAAGACGTCCGAGAAAGATCAAAGGGTAGGCTAGCGAAGGCACTTCAATTCGCACCTCTCATGCATGTAAAGAGAATCGTCTTTCATCCTGGGGGATATAGCGGGCTTTCCCAGCAAGAAGCCTATGCTGTTGTCAGGGATGCGGTGGAAGAGGTCTGGGAGAAAGCGGGACACCTAGGAGATGGAGCTATTCTCATGGTCGAAACTGCAGGCAAGAAGGGTGCATTTGGCTCCGTCGATGAGCTGATTGGATTATGCCAAGATGTGGATGGTTGTCTTCCCGCAATCGATTGGGCACATCTGTATGCGCGGAGCTTGGGCCGAATCAACGATATGGAAAGCTACCTTGAGATAATTGGTAGATTCGAGGACCAGCTAGGAAATCGTTTTGTTGATAACATGCACTTCCACGTAAGCGGAATCACCCACACAAAGAGAGGAGAGAAGTCGCATAGACCGCTGGGCGGAGAGTGGGGCCCTGATATTCTCCCACTAATGCAGATAGTGAAGGAAGTGGGCTATACCCCCACCTTCATATCGGAAACGCCCAATTCTCTCGAAGGCGCTCTGTATACAAAACATCTCTATGAAGCTCTGGAGTAATTCATCGATGACTGATTATGCATTTGTCCTTGGTAAAAATTGGCTGCTTAGCCTTGCTGAGCTAGTCGTCTATATTCGAGATAGAGGTCTTGCTGATGGCGTGAAGGATTACTCGAGGACAGCAGCTATTGTGGAGATTGAGGAAAAACTGGATGACGAACAGTTGGTCGAGATTCAGAGTGCACTTGGTGGTTGCTTCAAAGTTGGCCGAGTTGTGTCTGCATATGACAGGTCACTTGTGGATGGTGCCTTTCCAGCAAGAGGGAAAGTAGACAAACAGGCACGAATAGCGTTTCAAGAGGCTCCGTGGACTAACCGCATCTGGAACAAGTTGAAGGGAGGCAAGGTCAAATTTGGAGTCAGCACATACCCAATGTTGGGAAAACAGACTACTATCGACCTTAGAAAATTCACTCTTGGACTCGATGAGTGGACCAAGAAACGCATTCTGGAACTTGGTGCGAAGAAAGCTGTATACTACATCTATGATGGACCCGATAAGAGAGATGCACGTCGACCAAATGTAGCACTTTGGCCTCAGAGCATAGGTCGACACAGCCTTTTGAGTCCCCCAAACGCCGAGTTGCTCGCTCTTCTAATGGAGGATACACTATATATTGCCAAGACAGTAGCAGTCTATGACTCAACACTCCAGAGGTACAGAGACGAAACTAGGCCCTTCATGTCAGCAGAGATTAGCACTAGTCCCAAAATCTGCAGAACTCTCCTCACGTTATCCGGTGCAAGACCCGGAGACACTGTGCTTGATCCATTCTGCGGGACTGGAACACTGCTCATGGAAGCAGCAATGCTTGGCATGAAATGCGTGGGCATTGATATCGAGCAGTCAATGGTTCAGGGAGCAGGCCAGAATCTTAAATGGCTGGGGTCGGGCCTTGGAGAATGGTTGGATTTCAAGCTCATCAAAGGCGATGCACGCAATGCGGCTAAGCTCATTGATGGGCAAGTAGATGCTGTGGCGTTTGAGCCACATCTAGGTCCTACGTACTCAGAACCTCCTTCCTATGAAGATGCGGCAAGCAGTATGGAGGAGCTCACGGTGCTATATCGTGAGGTGCTCCAGAGTCTTGAGTCCTGTCTCAGACCGGGAGGAAGAATCGCAATGACCCTGCCTGTTGTGAACACAACTGAGAAGCAGGTTTCCATAGATCTTGCACCTATGACGGAAGGTACCGGATTCGTGGTCTTCAAGCTCCTTGCTAAAGATGCATTTGCAGAGGCAGCACCGAAACACAAACAGCTTCAGGTAATTCCTGAACGCAGCACTTTGCCTGAAAGAAAGAGAGGGCAGATTGTGGAACGGAATGTCGTGATGTTGGGTAAAGCCTAGAATAGATGTCGAATCACATCATCGAGGATTGCATATGTTTGAAGACGCTCTACGTCTGACTTCACATATGGCATTGCGTGCTTGAATAACATTGTCTGGTAGACTCTTTTGGAAACGGTTTCCTGAACTACTTGACTCAGCATTTTCAATATCTCTTCCAATGCGACTCTAAGTTCCTTATAGGGAGCGATATTAACATCAATACTCAGGACATCAATACCACCAGAATCGACAGCAACCACATCGAGAAAACTGTAGAATTCCTTGATAGGCTTTATCGACTTTCTGATTCGCCTCACAAGCTTCTTCCGTGTATCAGAGTCAGTCTTGACCTTCATGAGAGCTTTGAAAAGATGACTGTAGACAGCAAGGCAGTCCATCGATTTTCCGGCTACAAGGCTTTCGTCTGTAACCTCGTATTGACTTACGAGTTCATCAATGAAAGTCCCGAATTTCCTAAACTGGCCAGGTCGTCCATGCCATTGTTTCAGCATCATTTCAATGTCTTTGTCAGGGGGTATCTGATTCTTCATGAATTCGTTCATAGCATATTCAAGGATGAAGCGCATATGGCTGACTCGAGCGCTTTTGGAAACAACCATTACAAAGAGAAGATAATCATTCGCCTCCCAGATGTAGCGATTTGTGTCTGTATCAATAGTCTTGAGACTCTCTTGTGCTGCTTTGTCTATGAAGGTGTGAGTTGCCGAAAGAAAAGGAGCAATCAAGTCCATGTCGATTTCGATATTGGCATAGGCTCTACTAACGAGATTTCTGCCGCTACCACGCTCAATCAGCCATATGCCTTGAACCGATCTCTTGTTGGACATTGTCGTCCAAGCTCCTAGGAAGCCATTGGTAGATCTTAGAAATAAGACTATGTCGGACGTGAATAATACAAGAAAAAGAACAAAAGGACAGGGTGTTGGACCCTGTCCATTCCTCTGCCTTCCAACTCTTTGACTGCGTTCTCCGTTAGGTTGTGGAAATCCCCAGCTTCTCGACCATTTCCTTGTATCTGTTTCGAACCGTTACTTCAGTCACTCGCGCAGTGCGAGCGATTTCAAGTTGGGTCCGGCGTTGACCCGTGAGAATACTTGCAACGTAAATCGCTGCAGCTGCCATTCCCTTTGGATCTTTGCCAATTGTGAGTCGTTCCTCTCGGGCCATCTCAAGAATGTCTATAGCTTTCTTCTTGGCGTCGCCTTCAAGTCCCAACTCAGTTCCAAATCGATGCACAAACTCCACAGGATTGCTGTGAGGAATCTTGAGATTCAGATACCTTAGAATCAGTCTGACACACAGACTGAGTTCCTTTCTAGTGATGTGTATCTGATCACAGACTTCCTCCAGAGGTCTAGGAACTTGGTGCACCCTGCATGCAAGGTATAATGAGGCTGCAATCATCCCCAAGATCGTACGCCCTCTCGTAAGACGCTTACGCAGAGCTTTTCGGTAAATCACTGCTGAGGTCTCTCTTATCGAATAGGGGATGCTCAACTGAGAGCTGATTCTATGAAGTTCTGTCATAGCAACCGCAAGGTTACGTTTGTCAGAAGAGTGCACTTTGGTGCGTATTTGCCATTTGCGTAGTCTATGTATTTGAGCTCGTCTGGTAGAAGTCAATTTCCTTCCTGAAGCGTCCACGTTCTGGCGACCAATTATCGTGGTGAGCCCTTGATCGAACTTACTCCAGTCTGTTGGTCCGCCAACGCGTTGACGCGCATTCTGCTCATCTGCAGTGAATGCACGCCATTCTGGACCCATATCAATGGATCTATCAGAAAGAACTAGTCCACAATTAGAACAGGTTACCTCTCCCCTCGCACTATCAATATAGACTTCATCAGAAGTGCACGTAGAACAGACGTATCTAGCCGCACCAGCTTTGCTTTCTCCGGATTTCTTGGTCTTCGCGTGTTTGCTGGCCAGTGCAATCATCTCCATGCAAACCCTATCGGGGGAGTAGGGTTGCCGTCAGAGTAATTGTTGATACCTGTGCTGTGTGCCCCAATCATGGCGGTGAAGGAGCACGTTTGAGGGACGCGGGTATTCTCAGAGAGAACACCTATGCGCAGATATTAAATCATTATAAACTCTTTGCACGTTTTCGCTGATGTTTAGTTGTATAATTGAATAAATTAAAGACCGGCCCGGGCGCTAAAACATTCAATGGCGAATCATCATTCAGCGTGAAACAATTGTGAAGTAGCGCTTAGTTTATGAGTCAACACCGGGCATCTATGACACACCCAAAGAGGAACCCAGCTGTGACGACTGACAAGACGACAGATAATCCATGGAGTCATGTAATGAACGTAGCCGCAAGAATTCTAGCTGAGTCTGCGTCTGTCTCTCTTGTGACAGCTCACGAGAACCTTGAGATTCCTCCAGACGCCAAGCTAGGAGATATTGCAACTACCATATCTTTTCGCCTTGCAAAGCAAAGAAAAGAGAATCCAGCGAAGATTGCTGCAGAAATATCGAAGAAGCTAGATAGTGCCGTCAAGGAGGAGCCCCTGATAGATAGAGTGGACACAAAGGGGCCATACATCAATCTCTTTCTGTCAAGAGGGCATCTTGCTGATGTTGTCATCAGAACAGTTGAACGATCAGATGAGAACTATGGCAAGTCTGACGAATTTCAGGGCAATCGAGCTCTGATGGAGTACCCCGCGGTGAATCCATCCAAACCGTGGCACATTGGCCATACCAGAAATGCTGTTCTTGGGGACACCTTGGGCAATGTCCTTGAGGCAGCAGGCTATGACGTGATTAGAACTGACTATATCAATAACCTCGGATTGCAGATTGCCCAGCTCGTTTGGAAGCTGATGAAGGACAAACCCTCCCCTAGAGATGAGAAATATGATCACTTTCTAGGGCACCTATATGTTGGTGTGCATGAAGCTTTTGAGAAGGACAAGAAAGTAGAAGGCGAGATTCGGGCGGTTGCTCGTGACCTCGAGAGCCTGGAGAGCGAAGCGGCTCGAGTCAGCGAAGAGATGGTCACTGAATGCGTGAGAGCACAGTGTCAGACTGCATATCGACTAGGAATCTTTCATGATTACCAGATATGGGAGAGTACAATTGCTCACAGTGGATTGTTGGATCAAGCTCGTAAGATGATGCTAGAAACTGAGAACATCTTCATCCCTGAAAGCGGTGAGAAGGCAGGATGTGTAGTAGCTGACCTCAGGACAATTGAAGAGTTCAAGGACATGAAGGATCCATTGAAGGTCCTCTTCAGATCAGATGGAACTAGGACTTACACTGGCGCAGATGTAGCCACACAGATGTGGAAGTTCGGGATAATAGAAGACCCATTCCTATACAAAGAGTTTGAGTATCAGCCAAACGGCGAAACCGTGTATAGAACTGCTGTAGATGGAACCGAGAGAGACCTTGGTACTGTGGATCTTGTCTTTAACATAATTGGATCAGAACAATCTCAGCCGCAACGATTGGTCTACACGGTGCTTAGACTCCTAGGATATAATGATCAGAGTAGTAACTCACATCATATCGCCTACGAGTTTGTTGGACTTGAAGATGAGGACTTCTCAGGCAGGGAGGGCACGTGGATAGGATATTCATGCGACGAGGTACTCGACAAGGCAGAGGCTCTAGCCAGAAAGGAGGTTGAAAAACGAAATCCTGAGGAGTCTGAGGATTTCAAAAATGATGTGGCTGCTAAGGTAGGAACAGGTTCTGTTCGATACTTGCTGCTGAAATCGTCACCGGACAGAAAAATCACCTTTAGATGGGACGATGCATTAGACTTCAACGGAGATGCAGCTCCATATCTGCAATACTCTATTGCAAGAGCGCAGAGAATATTAGAGAGAGCAGATGAAGTAGATGCTTCAAAAGCCGATCCAAAACTGTTGGTAGAGGAGGCGGAGTTTGCGCTCGTCAAAGCCATCTCACGCTTCCCAGATATGATTCTTGAAGTGGTGAGAAGTCTGAAGAAAGAAACCTGGGGAACAGGATTTAGTTCCAACAGAATTGCTGCATACTGCTATGAGTTGGCAACTCTTTTCAGCAGATTCTATGATTCTTGCCCAGTGCTTAAAGCAGAGCCAGATTTCAGAAATGCCAGGCTCGAGCTAGTGAAGGCATTCAAGACTACGATGGTGAACTGCCTGGGGATTCTTGGAATCCCTGTTGTCGAACGAATGTAATCAACCAGAGGTGACCTGTGCAGAGCTTATGACTATTGAGGGACTTATAATCGAGAACGCAACTCTAGTATCTGCAGCTACCATCTCAATACGTTTCAACAAATCACGCATGTTTATCCCAATGAGTGTGTTTTGGACAGGATGCTGAATCTCTCCATTCTCGAAATATGATCCTTCCATAATCATTGCACTGAGGTCACCGGTTGTCATGTTTGGCCGGTCCCCAGTGAAGCGGCATAGAACTCCCTTGCCAACGTCTTCGATGAGGTCATCCAGTGTACCTTTTCCGGGTGCAATTACAAAGTTTGACGAGGATATCGAAGGCACTCCTGCATATCCTGCTCGACTGGCATTTCCAGTGCTATCGACGCCATCCTTGTTGGCAGTATAGGAGTTGTGCAAGAGGCTCTTTAGGACGCCATCATCAAGAATCTCAGTACGTTGAGATGGATGGCCTTCAGCATCAAATGACCTAGACGCCACACCGGATTTCATAAGGCCATCATCAATAACTCGAAGCTGTGGAGTCGATACCTCTTCGCCCAATGCATCTGCAATGTATGAGCGGCCATATTGGACTTCTTCAGCGTTCACAGCTCCAGCGAACCCTCCCCCTAAGATGGTACCAACGGCAAATGGAGCAAGAACGACGGGCATTTCACCACCCTCAATAACCTTAGCGCCGAGATTGCTTAATGCATTCTCTGCAGACGTCTTGCCTATCCACTCGGGGTCGATCCCTTTGAGGCTACGAGAAAGCTGGACCTCATAGCTGGACGTTTGATCACCGTCTTCTTTGATGATAGGCTCTGTATACATCCATACTGATGTCGTTTCGCCGGACCCCTTGATTCCAAGCGAATTGACAATAACCTTGGTGCCAGTTGATGAACTCATTTTAGCTTCAACTGCAACATTCATGCCCTCTAGTCTGGAACGAGTGGCGTCAACTCCGCGTATGATTATTTCAGCGACTTGCTCGGAATCCAATGCGACTATTTCGGGATCGTAGAGTCCTTTTACGTCAGGATAGCTGCCATCGAATGATGGAAGGCTCACAAAGTCCGGGTCAGGAACAGAGGCTTTGGCGAGTCTAACAGACATCTCAGCAGCCTCCAGAAGGTCAGGTTCCAAAACAGTTGTAGCATAAGCGAACCCCACCTTTTGTCCAACAACTGATCGAATTCCGCAGCCCGTGTCTCGTTGCTCTGAGGCACTCTTGATTGAATTGTTCTCTACATCAATGGAGAAGGTGCGGGATGACGACGAGTAAACTTCCACCTGGTCGGCACCAAATGATTCAGCCTTCTTAGCTGCCTTTTCTGCTATATCTAGAAGCGTTTCCTTCACTCTACATCCCTCCTACAGGAATACTACGAATTCTGGCATGAGGGCCTCCACTCATGTCAGGCACCATCTGCCCGTTCTTCCCGCAAGTCCCTGCATCCATGTGGAAGTCATTGCCGACTGCATCTATCTTGGCCAATACATCAAGAATCTGCCCAGCAAGAGAAACATCGCGGACCATTTGGCCAAGATCTCCATTCTCAATTAGATAGCCATGACTGGCTTGGAACATGAATTGTCCTTTTGAGGGATCTGTATATCCATAGTTGAAGCTACAGAGCAAGACACCTTCCTTTGTGTCTGAAATCAGCTCGTTGATGTCCCAGTCACCTGGCTCCATGATGGTGTTTGACATCCTGGCCAACGGGGGATACATGAATGACTGTGCTCTTGCAGCCCCATTTGGTTGCATGTCGAGACGGACTGCGGTTTCAAGAGTATGCAGAAGCTCGGTGAGAACGCCATCCTTGACAAGGGGTCTCTTCTTCGTCTTTGTGCCCTCCCAGTCATATTCAAACGACCCCCGCTCTCCGCGCATAGTAGGGTCGTCGCTCAGATTAAGGTGATCAGGGCCCACACATTCTCCAACCTTATCCTCGAGAACTGTTGTGTGAGCTGGCCAGTTGTCTGCTTCGCAGGCATGACCAAATGCCTCATGGACCATTACGCCATTTAGGACGGGGTCCATGATGACATCGTACGTGCCTCCCTTTGCAGCTACGGATGAGAGTAGATCGATTGCCGTCTTTGCAGATTCTTCACCGATGGTCTGCGGCCGTTCTAGCTCCATCATTTCAAAACCGCCCTTGACCCCGTAGGACTTGAACGCTCGTTGCCTGTTAGCACCATCTTTGGCAGTTGAAACAGAGATTACTCTAGGAAGAGTATTTTCCTCGCTCACGGTTGTCCCCAAGGAATTTGCGACATATAGCTCAGTCCAGAGGTCACCATATATAGAGCGTGTGTTGACAATCCTTTTGTCAAAGGCACGAGGCTGCTCATCAATTCTCTTGATATACTCAATCTTGTCCTCAACCGGAATGTCCTTGAAGGGCTTCTTAAGCTTGACTCTAACCCTATCATTGAAGGTAGGCCCATCCATCTCAAACTTCTCATTGACTTTGGCCCTAGTGGCCAACGCTAGCTTTGCCACTGATTCACCTGTTTCACGCATACCCTTGGTGGTAAGGTCAGTTGTCTGAGCAAAGGCCCAAGCGCCATCAATGAATGCTCGAATCCCAGCTCCCTTCAGCCGTGAGGCCATGGACCTTTTTGTAACGCCATCAGTCATTTCAATGATCGTGGTGACTGTGTTCTCTATTCGCACATCAGCAAATGTTGCTCCAGTATTGATAGCCGCCTCAATTGCAGCCTGAGCTATGTCTTCCATAAGCATCTCCTGACAGGTTTTTGCAGATGTTCAATCTATTATAACTGATATGGACTGGTCAAACTGAACGGGTAAAACTCTATGTAACTAATACCCGAGTGATACACGGGTTATTCTTAGATTCCTCGTGTTACTTCATAGTCTGCAGGAGGTATACACTTGACACTAGACTCCTCATCTCATCGCTGTCCTGTCTGTCAAAGAAACAGAGCCAGTCACTTGTGTGAAGATTGTGGGACTGTGCTATGCTCAGAGTGCCTTGACTCAAGAACCAAAGAGTATCACATGTGCCGTGAGTGTCACGCAACATTGACAACGTTACAGGGCGAAGAGATAGAAAGCTGTCCTGAGTGTGAATCTGAGAACATTGACACAGGTAGACGCACAGCTGACATTTGTCCTCGATGCCACTCAAGTCGCATAATCCTATTGGAAGAGAAACGACGAACTCTGGCTCAAGAGCTTAGGCAAGCCATCATGAGCATTCAGTACGGCCATACCAAATTGCGAGAGTTCATGACCAAGCTTGATAATGCCAAAAGAACGCTTGTATCTCTCAGGATGGCTAACTTCCTACATTATCATTGGATAGAGGAAAAAGTCGAGTCAGTGCAGGATGAGATGCCTGCAATCAAGAGCCGAATTGGAAATCAAGCTGAGATAGTAGCAAAGCAAATCGCTGCTGAAACAAAAGGCCTCATTGACTATAGCAAGTGGACTCCTGCTCAGTTCCCCTTCATTGAAGGTGTCAGAAATAGAGTATCAGAGCTCGGCACGTACTACAAGCAACATGTCGATGATAGCCTTCATGAGGTCAGACCAAGACTGCAGGAAGTAATGGCGCAACTTGATGGTCTGAGCTATCATAGGCAGGAATTCGCAGAGTTCTATGAACATGGCGAGCTATCTGTTAATGAATTGCCTGTAGCTGCTCTGCCGGACATCAAGGTTGTAGGTAGCAACTTCTTGAAAAATGACAAAGCCTACGGCACACTCTTCATCACAAACAAGAGGCTATTCCTAGTAGCTGAGACAGGAAGATTACGCAAGAAGACTGAGATTGTATTCCAGTTTCCACTGATGTATTTGAAAGATATCGAAGAAGATGGTCGACTTCGCAAGAGAATTGTATTGCGACTAAAACAGGGCGATTTGAAGATCTCCTGCAGCGAGGAAACAAAAAAGGTCATGCCAGATTATTTTGAGATTGCGAGGAAGTTTGAGAAGTATATGCAGAGTGATCTTCAGAGAGTTCGAAAAATCGAGCAGAAGAACCTCAACATTAGCGATGTCAGACTCAAGATAGAGGGATTGGTATACTCATTGCTCTCCGCAACTGGAAATGCCTCAGAAGTACAGCGAGGATATCCTAGGAGAACTGAATTCTATCAGCCACGACCAGCTCCATCAAGATATGGGCGAATTGAGAATCCTTATGACCATCCTAAAGCGTTCAAGGAGCATCTTGAGGACACTCTTGGACGCACGGACTATGGACGAGGGTACTATCGAGACCCTTCGTATACAACTGCCGAATCTGATATGGAATATCTCAGGAGAAACGCACTAGAGATTCAAAATGCGATTAACGAAACTCTACATCTAATGAGAAACGGACACTTGGTCCCTGAAGACTTCATCAGAAGATATCGGGGTCTCATGCGCGACTCATATCAGACCAATCGTGAAATCGAGCGTGCAACAAGGCATGGTCATGGGTACAGATGGTAACTAGATGCCCAGTTCACGCTCCAAATCCTTAATGTCTTTCTCAAGAGTTTCCGATTCAGACGCAGGCCTAGCTGCCACGGATGCTGCATCAGCTAATCCGACTTCCACATCTATCTCCTGCATAGCTGCAGCTAAATCATCTGAACTGACTTCCATGCTTGCATCAAGCGCCTCTGCAGATATAGCGCTCTCAATCTCGAATTCGTCTAGTCGACGAGTAATCTCATCAACATTCTCAACAAGCCTGCGGGTGTCACTTGTATCGCCAAGCATTCCGAGGATCTTTGCCACCTCCTCGAGTGCGCGGCCTGTTCTTGCCGATGTCTGTGCACGATTGAGATGGGTAAGGATTTTGAGAATCTGAAGCCGTGCCTTGTCTGTAGAGAGCGCATATCTTCTGAAACGTACCATCTCAGTTGCATAGGTCTTGAAGGCATCCATTTGTCCAGCTTGGCGAGCCTTGATAGCTCGCGCCCTTGTATCACGTTCTTCCTTCTCCAACTTGTTTCTCTCACGGGCAAGTTGTTTCGTTAGAATTCTGAGTTGGCTGGAAACCTCTCCAATGTCGGGTTTTTTCCGACCCCATCTGAATGCCTTTCTGAGTGAATCCAAAAGTCTCACCACTTAGCTAGGGATTTCGCCCTACAACACTAGGATGAATGTTCAGCGTTTAAACCTTCGTAGAGCTGGTGTACAGTATCTATCAATCCCAGTATTAGCGGCATATAGTGATAGTCACACAGAACTTATTATCATCACGGGTTCCAGTTAGACCTGAACAGGGATGTCTGATAGATTAGACCAGGGCTTGAAAAACCTACTTGACAAGGCCATAGAGCTTGACCAGAGAGGAATGAAGAAGGAAGCTGCTCAGTACTATCTGAAAGCAAGCAAAATTCTGATCAAACTGTCAAATGCAGCATCTCTGCCCTCAGTCCAGAAACATTACCTTGACAGGGCACAAGAGTGTGTTGACAGAGTCCGCTATATCTCTGGAATAAAGAAGAAGGCGAGAGGCCCTCCAGATGGTTTGACAACGCCGCCAGTGTTTTCTCCTGCTGAAGCAGAGCCAACAGCGGAAAAGTCTACGGAAGCAACAGCTTCTGAAGCTGAGGTTGATGAAGATACCCGAAGACTGCAGGAGATGATAGCTGACACAATCATCACTGAGAAACCTAAGGTCAAGATGAGCGACGTTGCAGGCTTGGAGAATGCCAAGCAGGCAATTCATGATGCGATTATTGCGCCAATGAAGCATCCAGAGCTCTTCAAAGGGAAGTCTCGTCAGCCTTGGAGAGGAATATTGTTCTACGGTCCTGCGGGATGTGGAAAGACATTGATCGCAAAAGCAGTGGCATCCGAGGTGAATGCCACTTTCTTCAACGTTTCAGCAGGCAACATTGTGAGCAAGTGGCTTGGTGAGTCTGAGAAACTAGTCATGAATCTCTTCACGTTGGCCAGACGAAATCAGCCTGCCATAGTCTTCATGGACGAGCTGGATTCTGTCGGAGTTTCTAGGTCAGGTGATGATGTTGGAGGAGAAAGAAGACTCAAGACTCAGCTTCTAACAGAGCTGCAGGGACTCGCCAGTGATCTTGAAGATAGGGTCACAGTTATTGGTGCAACAAATCTACCATGGGAATTGGATTTCGCTCTTCGGTCAAGGTTTGAGAAGAAGATTCACGTGCCCCTCCCAGATAAGCCAGCTAGAAAGCGAATCTTCGAGATCCACATGGAAGAGATAGAAGTCGCTCCCGAAGTCAACTATGAGGAGCTTGCGGACCTCAGTGAGGGCTATAGTGGACGCGATATAAGTGTCGTCTGTAGAGAAGCAGCCATGGAGCCAATAAGGGACCTACAGCGTACTGGAAGAATGGATGATGAAGAAAAGATCATTAATATTCGACCTGTATCCAGAGAGGATTTCCTGCAGGCGATTGAGAACATAAGGCCAGCAACTTCTCCAGAGGATGTTAAGAGGTATATCGATTGGGCGGAGGGTTCCTAGGGAGTGGGTGTCAGAGAAAGACGTAGGGAGAAGGAGAAGGAAGAGACTACGTCAGAAACCTCAACAGCAGAACCCACTGTAGATGAAGTAATTCCTGTCGAAGAGATTGAAGAAGCAGAGGAAATCCACAAGCCAGAAGTTGTTATTACGCAAGTGGAAACAGACACTGCTGTCGAAGAAACTGTAGAAGCCGAGGAGGTTTTAGTCGAAACGGAAGAAGTTGTCATCATGCCTCCCTGGGGAGATCTTACACAGACGGAGTGGATGTATGGTATACCTCCTCGAGAAGAAGACAGAAACATGTGGGCTGAAGAGTGGTCTGATTTCGTTCTTAGATGGATGGAAGCTCATGATGTTCATGTCCTATCCGTGACCGCCTTCATCAAGGAGCCCCCCTTCAACGATATTACGAATAAGATTGATTCTTTCAAGTTAATTGGCAATGTGCTTGTTGAGAAAGAAATTGCAGAATGGTTGGATAGAAACCGAAGACAATTGCGAGTCTACTGGAGATTCCTTGAGGAATGGGCGGACATTATCTATGAATGGGCTTTGAAGTCAGGAAAGGTTAGACTAGATGTCAAATCAATAGTCATTCAGGAAGAGGAGTATAGCTTCGCTAGACTGCCAGAGAAGGACCTTCATCAGATACTCCTAATAATGGTAGAGAAAGGACTTGCAGATTGGGTGGATAAGAAGAAAGGGGCAATCAAGATTGTCGTTTAACCTATCGCCGTGAGATAGGTCCACCATCGCTGGAGTCCCTAGCACGTAGACCTGGGAAGTAGTATCTGCCCCCGGTTGAGAATCGAATGTCTGCCACTGCCATACCGGCGTCTACTAGACTGGATAGGACTTGCCTTGCATGATCCTCAGACCATTTCATAAGCATCATTACTTCTTCAACGGAAACATAGCCTTTTGATGCAGCGAGGTTCACCACATCCGCTTGGTCCCTCCGGAGCTCAAGCGGGCGGAGCTCGACAACTTTCACGCCACCGCGCAGAGTCCGAATTCCAGGGATTAGCCCGTGCTCAGCTACACGGTTGACAGCCTCAATTACATCACTATAGCTTATTGCCTTTAGCTCAGGCATGCGCTTCACAACTTCAACAATCAGTTCAGCCAGTCCCATGAGTCCCTTGGATGCATGTACAGTTGCCACATCAAGAATCGCGAGGCCAATGTGGTCATAATATTCATCCATTGTCATGCCGTCGCCACGGTATCTATTTTCACGTCGGGAAATGTCAAGCAGCATAATAGCATCAGGGAATCGTTCTGCAACACGTTCAGTCTGAATGAAGGTGCCGAAATCTAGACCGATGCGCTTCAGGTCTGCAATATTCGCCTTTACCTCACTGGCCAGTGCTTCAGACTCCCTCTGATAGGATCTGATGTCGACTATGCCCATGTCGAACATCTTCTTCAGCTGGTCAAGGGTTGCTATTGAGGCGAAGAGTTCAGATTGGAGACGTTCTTGCATCGCAGAAACCTTCACTCAAGTGTTTAGTCCAGAATGGACTATTGGTTGAGAATGGTCTACTGCTACTATAAGAGAGAGTATTATCAGGTATATTTGAGGGAGAATAGGGAGGGCACACTGCCCTCTGAATTAATTCGTGGGACCTCAGCTCTGCTTGCTCACTGCCATCTCCGATAAGAGATAGAATCCAATGAATCCACATACCAATGCTATGCCCAAGAAGAATGCAATTATGGTAGGTAGTCCCAGCATTGATGATGTAGTTGTATTGAGGTATGCAATTATCTCCGATGCAGCTACGCCAAAGAAAATCGACAACAGAACCAAAGTTCCGCCCAATGATATCTTCAATCTTGTTTGCATTAGCAATTTCACCTTGTCATCCGCGGGCTTGAATACAGAATTTATAGCTTTGAATTGACGCAAGTAGCTGCATGTAAAGGATGATTCTTTTAATCACCGGACATCAAGAATGTATTCTGTCAATCAAGGCGTGATTCGGTCTCGGTCTCGAGGAAGAAGAGTAGCCTCGCGAACATTTTCAATCCCCAGCAGCTGCATAGTGAGTCGTTCAACACCGAGGCCCAATCCTCCATGTGGGGGTGCACCATACTTGAATGGGTCTAGGTAGAAAGCAAAAGCGTCAGGATTGAAGCCTTTGGCCCTGAATCGCTCAACCAAAAGGTCATAGATATGAATTCGCTGACCTCCCGTTGTAATCTCCATGCCTTTGTATGTCAGGTCGAAACTCTCAGTCATCCCCTCATCCGTCATACTCGGCATTGTGTATGCAGGCCTAAGCTCCAATGGATAATGCGTCAAGAAAACCATATCAGTCCCAAATTTCTCGGGGAATATCTTTCCTAGCAGGCGCTCAGCCTCTGGGTCAATGTCATCAGTGACTGCCATCTCTTTTCCTTCACTGTTGAGAAGGTCAATCGCTTCAGCATATTTGATTCTCTTGAAGGGCAACTTTGGTACAACCAGCTCGATATCAAGAAGTTCTAATTCGTCTGCTGCAGCCTTGGAGGTCTTCTTGAAGGAATGATTGAGCATCCTCTCTTCCATCTTCATGACATCATCCACATCGGTTATCCATGCCATCTCAAAGTCGAACGACGTATACTCATTCACATGGCGTCTTGTGTTGTGTTTCTCAGCTCGAAACACTGGAGCGATTTCAAAGACCCTTCCGAATCCAGCCAGCAGCATCAGCTGTTTATAGAACTGTGGACTCTGAGCCAGGTATGCCTTCTTATCGAAGTATTTGATCTCGAACAGGTTTGCTCCTCCCTCTGTGGCTTCGGCTACAATTTTTGGAGTGTGAATCTCTACAAACCCATTTGACTCAAGATATTCACGTGCAAATCGCACCAATGAGTGTTGAATCCGAAAGATAGCGTTGATTGAAGGCTTCCGAAGATCGAGAATTCTGTGGTTGAGGCGCGTATCCAGATCAATATCCACCTTCCCCTCTACAACATCGATTGGCAGACGTTGAGCTGTATTGATGATTCGAATCTTAGTGGGAATAATCTCAGCACCTGAAGCGACTTGCTTGGCGGCTACAACTTTGCCTGTCACAGCCACTGCATACTCTGGTTTTAGTTGTCCAGAGACCTCAAAGACTTCCTCAGAAACCTTCGCCTGAGGAATAGTGACTTGGCACTGGCCTTGTTCATCTCGAAGGACAAGGAACTTTATCTTCCCCTTATCACGCAGAATATGAACCCAGCCCATAACGATGACTTCCGCATCTGCGATCTCTGCTGTGATCTCAGTGCAGAAGTGAGTACGGATTTCTTCGCCTATCGGCTCGACACCTGCATCGCTGTAGAAGTCCATCTGATATCGCCTCAGTATTCCAGAACAGAATCCTCCATGATTTCATTATGAGGCTTTTGGCACAAGTGTCGGAAAGCAGTTCAAGAAATCCGAAACGACATCTCCGAGCAAGCCTCAGAGATATCGTTCCTTTTACATACTAGCTCACATCGGCGCCGAAATTAGCTCATAGACCGCCATCCGCTTGTCCGTTCCATGTTCATGCTCCTGGATAAGACCTAGGTCCTTCAACCGACTGAGGCCATAGTTCACTGTCCTGGGAGGCAAGAAGGTGTTGCTGATCAGGTCTTGCCGGGTCATCCGGCGCCTGTTCTTAAGCAGCACGTACAAGAACTTCGCAGACGGAGGTAGAGCTAAGAATGAGCGCTGTGCAAACACGATCCCACCTTAAAGTAGTCACCATGTTCTATCATACCTCCTGATTGTGCTGAAGTTCTCCTGTGATTTTGACAAATAAGGATTCGTATTCCATCGTCTTCGGGGGAACCTCCACAGTTCTTATGTACAAGAGAGAACAGCTACATCTCATGTATTCGTTTGAGAGCATCGAGATCACAGGATACGATGGAAAGCAGATACCAAATACCTATCTCAAACTTAAAGGATTTGGCGATAAAATTGCTCTAGTCTTCCCTGGTAGAGGCTATACGTCGCAAGGCCCACTACTTCACTACACAATTAGCCTATTGCTCGAGAATCGAGTTAGTGTGCTCAGTGTTGATTATGCCTATTGGAATAATCAGGATTTCAATAGTCTAGAATGGGAGGACAGACAAAGGTGGCTCTACAGTGATGTTGAGGAGGCTTACAAGGCAGCTATAGATCAGATAGATGCTGAAGTCAGAGTTCTTGTTGGGAAGTCCCTTGGTACACTTGCTATTGGTCACCTTCTAGATACATTCTCAGAAACTAGGAATTGCAAAGTGATATGGCATACGCCGCTCATTAAGATGCCACATCTAGTGATGCAGATCACCAAGTACCACCCTAATTCCATATTCATCATAGGCACATCCGATTCCCATTACGATAAAGACATCCTTAATCAGGTCAAGAGTGCCACAGCAGGAAATCTTGTGGTTGTTGATGATGCAAATCATAGTATGGAGGTGCCAGGAGGAGTGTCGGATTCCCTAGGAGTGATGAATGAGATTATCGAAGGTATCCGGCAATTCATGTGGCCAGTTGACAAGTAGAGCAATCCTAGGGCTTCCTCAAAACCAAAATCCATTCTCCAGCCATTCGCTCTTTTCGCGGAATTTTGATGAAATGGCGGATTACACCTGAAAAGAACGTCTTCTCAATCATAAATCCCACATCATCAGAAGTAGCAATCTCCTCCAGTATCCTGTGTGACTCAACTAAATTGCCTCGGATAACATTATTGCCAATAGCCACACAGTAGTGACTCCCAGGATGGAGGACACGGAAGGTTTCTTTGAGCTGTTCTTTCATATCCTCAAAGAACTTGAAGATAATGAAAGACCGACGCGGGTCCCTATTGAAGATTCTCTCAAGAAGTGGATCCAGTGATTCGAATCCTGAAACCTTTAACTGCGAATATTCATCCTTGTAGACAGTTTCAGTGCCAATATACTTCCGCTTCATATTCGAGAGAGGGCCATCCTCCACTAGGTCCAGCCAATACATCTCAAGCTGGTGAGTGCGAGGATAATCAACTGCGTTAATGTAGGGCGGCGAGGTCACAGCCAAATCAATAGAATCATCTCCAAGGCCAGTCTGTGTGGCTATGCCGTCAGGAATCTGTACATCGCCAACATTCATGGACTTGCACACTTCTGAGAAATCATGCATGGCGCGGATTTGCTTTGAAAGCGCATTGGCAAACCTAGTAATGACCTCACCTGGCGATATCTTCTTTTCTAAATTCTTTCTGATGACAGTTCGAGTGCAGTGAGGATCAGCATTTGACACATCGCGAATTATGGATGAAAAAACAACTCTCATGAAATCCCGAGGGTTGCTCCCCTTGGATAACTTCAGATCAATAATTGATTCACGAATGATAGCAAGTTCTCGTAGCACGAAGTCTTTGAACCATGTATCTCTGTAATTGAATTGGGGAATGGATGGAGTGATATAACCTGATGTATTCCGCTGATGGACTAGTTGCATCAGGTTATTTGCAGCAGAGTGCAGAATATCATGTTCAATTGGAGTTGTCTTTACTTTTGTTATGAGACGCGCCATAGGATCAATATCGATGCCAACTCCAGTTCTCTCAGACAGAATAGCCTCCAAAACAACGGTCCCGCTGCCACACATTGGATCGAGCACAATCTGACCTGGCTCCGAATATCGCTTAATCAGATATCTCGGAAGTTCGGGGAAGAATTTCGCTGGAAATTTGTGAATACCATGCGTCAGAAAGGTTTGGTCTTGGCTGATAATCAGAATCCTAGCGTCATCCGGGATTGAGAAATCAGGATCGATGTCACCCTCAATCTCCAACACGCCATCGTGGCCAGCTGTGATGTTTTGTGGTTGTGATTGGCTTGAAGGTGTATCCATTCGTTTCATTTCCCAGCTATCTATAGGTCACACTACAGTAAACCTAGAATCAAATGATAAGGTTGCCGCTGCCAGCGCAATTTTTGCGGATTAGCTCTCCTCGGTAATTGCCTTATCAAGTCGCTCTACAGCATCATCGATATTTTCCTTGGTAATCACATAACTAGGTGTGATCCGTATGACGTTTTGTCCACAGCCCAACACCCATAGCTTCTGTTTCTGGACCAAGTTCTTGAGAAGCTTATCACGGAGTTTGGGGGCCTTCTCCTTTGACTTCTTGTCCTTCACAAACTCAATTCCAACCATTAGCCCAATTCCACGGGCATCGCCAGCAACTTCATGTTTATCTACAAGCTCCTTGAGCTGCTTCAAGAGGTATGCACCTTTCTCTGCGTTCTTCCTCAAATAGTCGCCGTCTTCTATATGCTTCAATATCCAGAGGGATAACAAGGACATCTTAGGCTCAGCAGAGAAAGTTTCAGAATGTCTTGCACCGCTAGTGTACATTGGAACTGGGCCAATGGATGCACCCATAGGATAGCCACCGCCTAGGGCCTTTGCCATGGAGATGAAATCAGGAACCACTCCATGATTTTCTACTGCACACCACTTTCCTGTACGGCCCATTCCGGCTTGGACCTCGTCGGACATGAAATATGCGCCAAACTCCTTAGTGACCTCATAGATGCCTTTGACAGCCTTGGCTGGCGGAACTATCAATCCTCCTTCTCCCGCAATTGGCTCCATGACAGTTGCCGCAATATCATCACCTTCGACTTGGAGAGCATAGCGAAGAGCCTCCACACACTCAAGATTGCAGTCCTCTACATTCTGACCATACGGACATCGGTAACAGTAGGGATAGAAAACTCGAATTACATCAACTCCTTGCGGGAAACCCGACTTGTGTTTGGAGTTTGTTGAAGTCAGAGCGAGAGCGTACCCTGTTCGGCCATGAAAAGCTGGCCTGAAAGTGACAAATCTTCGCTTCCCTGACAGGTCCATAGCCGATTTCATACATCCCTCTACAGCACGTCCTCCGGACGTGGTGAATGCAACCCGCTTCTTATGGTCCCCAGGTGTAATCTTGGCTAGCTTCTCGGCAAGAAGCGTCTGAGGAATCGCATCAAAATCCATTCCAGGAAATTCATGCACAACATCCACTATGCGATTCTGGAATTCTAGATAGGGTTTGTACCTTAAGCCAAAAGCACGGACAGCAACTCCTCCGGTTATATCCAGGTACTCCGTACCTTCAATATCATAGATTAGTACGCCATCACCAACAGTGTGATCAAGGCAGCCATATACATCTCTGTCCTGAGTTGTGATAGCCAGAGCATCTGCGCCTCTCTGCTTCCAATAGTCATTTGTCATTTTAGCTGAATCGATATCTTCGAAACCAAGTTCTTTGAGAATTCCAATATGCTTCTCATCCATCGTATGTCACTTCCGTGATGGGACAAGAGCGCTGGGCGTATCACCCCATTATCTAATTTGTGGATTCCGCTATTGCTCAATAAATGCACGTGCAATATGAAGATACACATCTATTGACTTCAAAAGCTCATCAATCTCTATGTACTCATTGGGTTGATGGGCTTGAGCGATCGAGCCAGGACCATAAATTATGTTAGAAATTCCAATTCGGTTTTGAAGCACCGACGCATCGCTCCCATATGTAGCTACACCTAGTGTGGGTTGCGATCCCGTCAAATCCTCAATGGCTCTGGTGGCGAACTTCACAATCTTGGAATCAAAGGGAGTTATTGTGGTGTAGGAACTATTGTAATTCTCAATCGAGATGTACTGCCCGATGCCTGCATCATCTAGGTGGCGCCTCATTAGATCCATGATTGACTCGGGTGTCTGGCCTTTTACTATCCGCATGTCAATTAGAGCTTCACAGGATTCAGGAATGACTCCCTGCTGTGTACCGCCCTCTATCTTCCCCACATTCATTGTATATTCTCCCAATAGCGCATCGGGTTCACATGGATAATCTCCATGCGTCAATACATGAATTGCTTGGATGCATAAATCGATGGCATTATTGCCTGTGTCAGGACGAGAACTGTGGCCTGTTTTTCCTGTTGCAGTGACTTTTACCCATACAACTCCTTTCACTCCCAAAAAGAGCTGCAGGCTTGTCGGTTCTGCGCATACTCCATATTTAACGCCCCGCATGATTCCTGAGTTCGCAACCTCTTCCGCCCCAAGAAGGCCATTCTCTTCGTTGGATGTAGCGAGTAAAAGAAGCGGCTCCTTGTGATTTGCCTTTTTGTATAGAATCATAGCTTCAGCTAAAGCTGCCAAAGGCCCCTTCATATCAGCTGCGCCTCTACCATACAGGCGTCCATCGACTACCTCACAACCAAAAGGATCATGTTCCCACTTCTCTCTAGGGCCAGCAGGAACTGTATCCATATGCCCATGAAGGACAAGCGATCCCATTTCACCATCGTGCGTTGAGAAGACGAGGTTAGGTCTATCATCAGAACCGACCTGAGTGCGATGAATCCCATAAGGCTCAAAATGTGAGAGAAGAACCTCTGCCACTTCTCTCTCCCTTCCGGGGGGGTTCTCAGAGTTAGCAGCAATCAGTTTCTTGGCAAGTGATAAGACTCTCTTCTCATTCCTCATAGAATATTCGGACCTCTGTCTACTCAATAGCGAGCATGGCGGTAGTATTGCATTGCCATTTATGCTCAGATAAAACGTATGATTTGTTGCAGTCTATGAGAGCCCATCATCCGGTTAGATTAAATAGAAGAAAGAATTCGAGCTGAAATATCCCTAATCATTTGGAGTGATGTGATGTTGGGTGAATTTTGGGCATGCACCCACAGCGAGCACCATGATAAAGTACCATTCATCCAAAGGAACTGAGCGTCTAAATGAATTGTGGAGAGGCAGATAGAGGAGATAATTTCAATGGCAGATCTAAAGAAGATTGGAGACCTTCTGGTACTCCTAGGTGCACTTGTTGGTCTAATCCAGGGAATCCTTAAGGTTATAGGGAGTCCATTTGGATTCGTTAACCTGCTTGCAGGCTTTCTTGACCCCTTGATAATGGGTATTCTAGCGATCCTCTTTTCACTGATAGCTTTGGTGAACAGTGGATTCCTAAAAATCAGTGCACTCGACTTTGGAAAAACGAACAAATTCATCGTAGTCCTAATCATGGGAATTCTGATGATTCTGTTCACTAGCGACCTGGGTGGTATTCTAGTCATTCTGGGTGCAATTCTCTGGCTTCTCTAGACATAGGATGCTCATCTCCGACTCTAGAAGTCAGGAGATGAGTCTTCTTTCTTTTTGGACCAGACCGTCAGAGCCGATTCCTTGATTGCTTTTTCAATTCGATTGACAGCGTTTTCCTTTGTTGTCCCCTTGCTGTTTTGGTAGGAGGACCAATAGGCCCTCCTTCTCCAGCTAGTGCTTTCTTGTTCACTTCTATTATTATGATCTAATGAGAAGAAGCATTCCTGCAATCAAAATCATGAATCCCGCCAATGTTCCCGAGTTCATCAACCATAAAATTGGCTCGAAACTGAAGTGACGCAGTACGATGAAAATCGAGAACAAGCCGAATACTGTTAGATAGGCTCCGTTTCGACGCATCTTCCAAAGAATAAGACCACATGCATCATAGGAGAGTGCGACCATTAGGATTAGCACAATGCCTACGATCACATCAATCAAACCATCTCCACCAAGGGCATTGATGCCGCTGTTGATCATCTGGATTGCAATCACTACAAGTACAATACCGCCTAGCACAGTGAATCCCTGTGCAGCACCTTCGGCTTTGCAGCCCATTCCTAGTTTTCCTCCACAAGAATAGGTAAACCGTAGGGACTCCATGCTGGTATATAACCATCGCGTATCAGACCCAGATAATACATACACCTGTATTGCACAGAGAGCATTAGGACATGACATTTAGTCATAATTTCTAGAGGTGGCTATCACGAGATATCCTAGCCGTGAAGACGGCAGAAACGCTGAACGCCCAGTGCGATTAGATAAGACTGAAGGACATGTTGTGATCGAGGGGAGAGCTTATCCAGCCAGAGAGATAGTAGAGGCGCTTGCACAGAGTGGTTATGCAGAACTTCGTGCGAGTGGAGACTCACTCGTTCTAGGTAGGCGCAGGATAACTCCTATCTTCAAATCGCGGCAAGACAGAGCAATGGCGTCTTTGTGTCATGCAAGTCTTTCTTTCTGCTGTCCGATGTCAAAGAGATGTGCAGAGAGAGACAGAGCACTCGAGATGCTTGGGCTTACACCAGACGAATACGAGCGATTGAAAAGCGATTCACACATCAGATTCATTGAGTCTGCACGAGGTCACAGAGGCTCTGGCAGTGACTATGATGGCTATGGTTCAACCCTGGCAAACAGACCTGCTGTGGATAGAGGGTATGGTGGGGACGAATATCGCAGAGATTTCGACACAATAGATCGATCCTTGGAGCCAAGAAGCTATCCGGAGCGAGAAGAGAGTTCGTGGAGTCGGCATGAAACATCTACGCCAATTGAAACTGCACCATCCTATGGGGAGCCAGAAAGGTCCGACTCCTATGCTGATCTGAGCAATCTCTTTGGAGATGCTTGCGAAACTGAGGGATCAACATGCCGCATTCGTTCTCCTGACAAAAGCGTTGGTTCACTGTTTTCTCAAGGAGAACTTAGTCCATTCAGCGATGGTTCAGAGAGTAGAGAAGATAGAACATTTTGCTTCTCTTGTGGCAGAACATTCAGAGCTGGCACAAAGGTATGTCCATGGTGTGGTGTGCCTCAATAAAAGAAAGACTAGTAGCTCCCAATTGCACTTTCGCGTCGAGTGGAATAATCACTTGGATAACTGAAGGTCGTCACCATACGGTCTATGTTGGCATCCTTTCCAATCTCTTTTAGCTCGCGCAATTGATCAATAGTAGTCACGCCCCAACGGAAAAGTGATGCAGTTCCACCTCGACGCTGGAACTCGCTTGTGTAGTAAAGTGATTCAATCAATTCGTCGTATTCACTCGAGCCTTTTGTGGGGAGAATTGGACTCCAAGGATACATATTGATCAGAACATTGCCGGTGATTTCGAGGATACTTGAGTAATCATACCCATACTGACCCTTGCCGCCCTCAGAGAAACCGGTTTCGGGATCAAGCAGTACCTCAACAGAGATTCTGAGCGGACTCTCTCTCCCGACTTTGTCATCTGCATCACGAGCAGCCTCCTGTAGATACTTCAGACCCTCACTCACCTTGCTTGAGCGCCATTCGTGCCATTTCGCATGGTAGTCAGCATTCTCAATGATATAGTCGTAAGTGAGGCGAGCGGGTTCTTGGTCCACCATTGGTGCAAAATCATTCCTGCAGCGTTCACAAAAACAGAAGTGGTCGCGAATGAAACCGGCACCAAAGAGCAAGATTTCGTCGATTGGATAGGTTGCAAGCTCACCTACTATTTCAGCACCATATTGCCAGAATTCCTCTCTGTTGGGACAGATCTGGTGTGGCATTGGTTCGCCTCGTGGAGACACCGTATGATACTTCGGGTCCTTGGCAAACCATGCATCTGTATAGAAGTCCATGCCAGCGACAGTGTGAATATCCAGGGTACTTGTCAAGCTCACAAGGTCCTCGAAAAGCTGGGTATGTTCCGCATCGACTGGAGCGGTTCTGCTTGGGTAAATGACGTGGCCTGTTGGGCCTTTGCCAACTATGCCGATAGAGTCCATGTAGGAGGCGTAAGTAGAAACAAAGTCCTTCGCAGACATGTCGATGTCGGATGGCCTCAAAAGGATGAGGAGCTTCTGCATGAAGAATTCCCTGAAGTTTAGCATTTTTATAACTCCGCTAGCGTTGGTCAGTCTGCAGATTCCCTTTAGCGTTTGTTGCTTGTGTATGCTTTAAGAGTTTCTTCGATTAGACTCCCACCCTTTAAGTTTTCAGAAGAACTGGTCAAGTGTTGTAAATCCGAGCAATTCCTCGAAGTTGATTCCAACCGAGTCTAAAACTTGGCCAAAGACACTTTTCAGCGTGTCAATGTATTTATCCTTGTCAAGCCAATAGCTCTTTTCACCTGCCAACTGGACAGGGAGAAGCCCATCACCGCCCTTGATTTTGATATATTCCACAATTGTTCCCGGCGGTACATCAAAACCCGCACTCTGCAGCATCTCTGCTGCTCGGACATGTTGAGGCTTCGAAAGCCCATAGTCCCCAATTCGTTTCGTAATCTGAACCCGGAAGGCTAGCTCTTCAGGTGAATATGGATCTGCTTTTCCTTCGAGGCGATCTATGACACAGTTGACAATTTCTCGAATCTCTTCCTTAGCAGCCTTAAAGCCTTCCAAATTGTCTACCTTGCTCAATGCATCAAGCATCTCACGGAATGCATCTTGAACGAAGTCGGGGGTGTTTCTCTTCTTTCCACTTAATCCCTTCACTTCAACGTAGCCTGACTCATAGACTCCAATGTAGTTCTTCTTCCTATCCGACAGTGCGACGTACTTGTATGTCTTCTCGACCTCTAGGTCAATACCCAGAGCTTTTGTCGACCACTTGACTAGCTCCTTTTGCTGCTCCTCATTCGGATTATCAAGGAAGACCGAATCGGTGTCGCCATAAAGAACACGGATTCCCATTTCCTCCGCCTTCTTCTTGGTCTCAATGATTGCATTACGGCCATAGGCAGTAGTACTCTCCGCTGCAGGCATACAGAAGAGCTCAAAATGCTGAGCGCCAGTGACACCGTATGCGGCATTGACAAATACCTTGAGTGCTTTCTCAACAACTCCATACCAGGCTCGTGTCTGCTCTCTCAGAGTTTTGTCTTTACTCTTGGGTTTAAACCACTTCACACGCGTGTCTCTGAAGAATCCGATAGTCTGGCTAATCATTCCCTTTCGTTCAGTGCACACCCAGTGGTCTGTTTCGGGAACCCGGTTTTTCGGATTACTTCGACAAGACTCATGAGGACAGTCAATGGTTTCGTAGCTAATGTTGTGTTGTTTCATGATGGTTGGATATAGGCTCGCAAAGTCGAGCACGGTAGCGTTGAAGTGGACTCCTGCTACAGGCTCGATCACAATGGCACCCTTGAAGCTCTTGTCTTTGATCATTGCTTCAGTCTGAGCCTCGACAGACTTCACACTGTCTATGTCAATCCTACGTGGAATGATGTAGTTCTTTGAACGATGCTCTTGCCTAAACAATGATTGAATCCAAGATGAGATGTATAGCCTGGTGACGTCCTCCATTGATAGCCTGGATACACGCATCAGTAGCACTATCAACCTCAGAAGGAGATTGTCATCAAAGGTAGTTAGGCGAAGAGTCAAGTTGGCATCTCGCCAGCAATAATGAGCTAATTCGAAGTAATCGAGCGCGGAAATATCGTCACTTAAATCAAGCTTGCCAACACCTAGGAGCCCCTTGGCAATAGACTCGAGGTTGAATTGTTCATATGCTCCAGAAAGCGCATAGAGTCGGATTGACGGGTTTTTCAAGAAACGATATAGGTCTACGTGAATACCTCTTTGCAAGAGCGCTAAATCTCTTGCAAGATAGATTGGGCAGTGCTTGCTCATGTTGATTCCTAGTTTTTGTGCACGGTTATGCAGATACTGGAAGTCAAACGCGTCACCAACAAATGTGAGCACAATAGGGTATGCATCAATGATTCTGAAGGCCTCGATAAGCATCTCTTTCTCGTCTTCATAGTAAGCAATTTCCATCTCTTTTGGATAATCCGGTCCTTTTGTGCCCTCCTTTATCTTCGGCCGCTTCAGTATGAAGCACTTATCATATCCCTCGTTATCTGACAGTCCAATAGCTGTTACAGGATATGGAGCGGTTCGAGCATCAGGTATCCTATTCTTCACTGGTGTATACACTTCTATGTCTAAAGCAATCCTTCGAATGTCAGGAACTTCGGTGAAGAACATGGGGGCATACTCGGTGATTATCTTCTCAAGTTCCTTATCATCTTCAAACGTGCTCTTGAATTCCTCGAGCATCCTCTTGTCTAGTTTTGGAGTACTCGGAATAAGATTGCCATCCTCTATCCGATATGGCAGACCCGAAACAATATTGGTGTCATACGTGTAGCAGTTGCGATAGCGGATATTAGCCTCCCAAGCATGACTTACATTTGTTGGGCCAGAACGATCTACTAAGCGCTCCCTTATTGCACCGGCAGACCCGCCTATTGAGAGAGGGTCACTGGCAATTATCTTGGTCATCTTCACTTGCTCATCACGTAGAAGGTCGGTGAGTTCGACACGTTCGGACCGTACAAATCCCTGATGACGACCAATCATCCGTTTTGCCTCTGCAGGAGGATAGTCAGTGTAACAATAGGGTTGGTGCCCGGTGTTGTCAAACCAGAAATAGATTCTCCTATCATCTGGATTATATAATCGAGCAAATGCCTTTCTCTGAGTGCCAGCATAGTCTACAGAGAGAAGGTATGAAGGCGGCAAGTTGATTGGAGTTTCTCTTTCGCCCACCTTGATTTCAGTCACCACTTCAACAGTATCATCTGGCGGAAGCTCCTCATCCTCCGTCCCTAGGTCATCATCTTCAGCTACTTCAGACTCATCTATATGATGGTCAGGAAGGGAGTTACGAGGTTCATCTTGCGGCGGCTCTACTATTTCAGGCTCATCTTCTTCAATATCAGCTGCAAAGAAGTCCTCGAGCGATGCCTGTTGGTCATCAGTAGGCCTCTTGTCTTTCACCAGTTCCACTCACAATATCTGGGCTAGTTACTCCTGATAAGCGCTTCCAAAGAACACTCAGAGCGAACCCTTCATTAGAAGGAATAAGTCGAAATCTTGCATGGTTCGGTCAATAGAAACGACTCTTAAAGGAGTCATCATCTCAAGGATGGATCCGGGCGATGACATTCTAAAGACAATTGAGCGTGTTGCGTCAGAACACAATGTGAAATCAGGGCAGATTACACTAATTGGTGCTGTAGCAAGGGCGAAGCTTGGGTACTTTGATAGAGAGGCAGGAGAATACAAGGTCTTCCTGATTGAGCGCGATCTTGAGGTAGTATCTGGGATAGGCAACATTTCCCGTCTTGAGGACGATAGTATTGTGGTTCATACTCATCTGGTTGTCTCAGACGAAAATGGGAGATGTTGGGGCGGTCATCTGATGGAGGGTTGTGAGGTGTCAGTCACCATTGAGCTTGTGATTTTTGAAACCGACGCAGACCTACGTCGAGCTGAGGATGCGATAACTGGACTCAACCTGATGGATATTAAGTGATCTCTCCAATTTGAGGCTCGGTTTCCCTGATTAGCTTAGCTAACTCATCCAACTCCTCTCGAGGTGCCATCTCGCGATTAGTGCCTGGTACCATTCTTGTTGCGAAGCCATCGCCAGGCTCTCGGGGTATAACATGAAAATGGATGTGGAATACCTCTTGGCCAGCACCCTTGCCATTAGTGATTGCATTCAGTATCCCCGCTGGCTCTATGCTGTTGTATACTTTCCTTGTGAGTAGTGCAAGCCGTTTACTCACTTCACCAAGAACACCTAGGTCTATATCGAGGAGGTTAACATAGTGTTGTTTGGGAATCAAAAGACAATGACCCCTATTGACGGGAAATATATCCATGAAAGCCATCGATATATCATCTTCAAAGATAATTGAGGAGGAAATCTCACCATTCACTATTTTGCAGAACAGACAGTCATCTGACATTCTTCAACCTCCGACTCGTTTTCCATCTATCTGCATTCCCATGTGAGATTTCAGTCTTCCGAAGCGGAGAAGGTATGCTGATGACACCTACACAACTCTCATTAGTTCTCTATTATCATCACATTCCGTCGCACAACCTCTAGACAGGAGGACACACTATTGAGCGGAAGAAGGAAGCTCGTTCTCTTTGACCAGACCCAAAATGAACGGGGTAGGCTCGATACAACATATTCAGAACTCGCCAAGCTCTTGCAGGACAATGACTTCGATGTTGAGCCTTACACTGAGTTCATGATACTCGCAAAGAACCTTGAGAAAGCTGATGTCTTGGTGTTTGGTTGTCCAAATAGCTCAAAACTGAGACCAGCCGAGATTGATGTTCTGAAGCGGTATGTGAAGAATGGAGGTGGTCTATTGCTGCTCTCGCTGTCGGGAGGCGACCGGGGCTTGATGAACAACCTGAGTCAGGTTTCAAAAGGATTTGGAGTCAGTTTTGAAAACACGGCAGTGCGTGATGAGAGAAACAACGCGGGCCTTCCAACAATGCCTATCATTACCAATATCCTTTCGCACCCTGTGACTGAAGATGTGCAAGACATCCTCATACCGTCTGGCTGCACTCTTAATGTCACGGCTAAGGCGACAACAATAGCCAGTACATCCGATACTGCTGATCCTCCGAATAAGCCAGTCATTGCAATTGCAGAGTCAGGAAAGGGACGCGTGCTTTGCGTTGGTAGTTATGAGGTGTTCAGAAAAGGCGGTGGCATAAAACATCAGGGCAACAAGGCCTTTGCGGTGAATGCAATCAAATGGTTGAGCGGAGAGGTAAGAACTGCCAAGCCAAGCAAGGTTTTAGAAGCCCAACAAGAAAAAGAAGAGAAGCAGGTAAAGGTGTCTGCGCAGGCCAGCGCTGAGATGGAGAAGACAATGCGTAGGTTAGTCAATGCAGTCTTTGACCTGCAGAAGGACATCAGCAAACTGGACAAGAAGATGACTAGTGTAGAGAAGAACATTGAGATGCTTCGAGACCAATTCCAAGATTTCGCTGAAAAGACTCAGTCACAGCTTGGAGTAATGATTCCATCTAGGCAATTTCAAACGGATGAAGAGAGTCAGGCTGCAGAGATGGAAGCTGATGCAAAGGCATTAGAGAAGGAAATCAAATCTGTACAGCAGCTAAGGGATCATATAGAGGAGAGACACGCCTCTGGTGCAATGCCCAAGGACACCTATACTGAGCAGGTTGAGAAACTTGATACACGTCTTGCACGGTTGAGTGAGAATCTGGAGAAGAAAAGGCAGGAATTAGAGAAGCTTATTGAGTAGCAAAGCGTTTTCGTGCCGAAATATTTATCCTACGAAGCAATTTCCTTGCAGGTTCTGCAACCAATTCATATACTTCCGAGAATGACCGGTGTACGACATATCCAGCAAGAATGAGTATGAGGTAAAGCATATAGACAGCTCTTGAGGGCACCATTATCACAAATCCGCATATCATTGGCACAAACAACATGGGTAAGGATACATTTACTCTCTCGGAGGACCTCTGGCATAGACTGGATGTTGATAGAATTGAGAAGAAAGGCACGAGAACAACAGTGTAGTACTTGTAAATTCCACGCGGCGAGAATATGTGGACACAAAGCATCAAGAGCAAGGTCATGAAAAGCATCCTCCGCCAGTATGATTGAAGGTCCCTGTCATCCTTTACCTCCATCAGCATCAAGACCAGCAATAGTATAACAGGGATGGCAATCCCGATTGAGTAGTATGTCATCTGATTAATGAGTTCAGACAGCCACTCAGGCGCTCCAATAATGATGAAGAGAACTGCAAGGGTTATAGGATAGTTCATTGGGGGAGGAGATGTGAGGTCATCCAGATAAGTTGCCCCTGCTCGTGAGAAGATTGCATTTCCATAGTTGAGTGGGTCAAGCAGATATGGCAATGATAGAATTGCTGCATAGGTACACACAGCTAGTGCCATAATCGCAAATCCCCGTAAGTCCAGATTGTCACTCTTTGGGCGTTTTGACTTCCCCTCATCATTTGTGTTTTCTTCAACATCAGAAGCAGGTTCCGGGGCACGTTTCAACATGAATGCAATGAGAGGGAGCGCGAAGAAGAATGCTGTCTGCTTGAAAAGCGCCGATGTGGTCATAGCAAGGACTCCTGAGAGTCTTCTATTTTGCATCAGGAGATAGAAGGATAGCATTGCAAAGAAAACGAAGGGAGCAGGGTTGAGCCACTCGAAAGCAGTGTGATAAAGCACTATTGGGCTTAGCAGATAGGTCGCTGCTGCGACAGCTCCAACATTCCTGTTCCCAGAGAGATAGTTGGAAATACCGTAGGCAGGAAATGCGGTCATGAATCCAAACAAGGAGAGAACAAACCCAATCCCCAAGTCTGGTTGAAGCACTTTGCCAAGAACACAGACATAAAGGTAGAGCGGAGGGAAGAAGTACGGGACATTGTAATTTGCCTCATTCTGAATTAAGTGATCGAATTCTGGCGTATAAGGCATAAGACCACTTAGGAACTGATTAGCCCAGCTATGATAGAAATAATCATGGTCAGCCCAGCCCTCGTATGCAAATCTGATGGGGAAGCCAAAGAGATCGATTCTACCATAGCCATTCCATACTGCTCGAGGCCATGTTGTGCTAGTGACAAATTGTATTGCTGCTTGAGAAAAGACCCAGATCCAGACAACTGCAGCCAATAGAAGCACAATGATAAACAGACGATGCCTTCTGAGATTCTCTTTTACAGAATCCCTTGCCATAGCCAGACCACTCATGATTTACCCCTCAGTAACTGCGCCAATATCCTGATCTCCATAAGCGTAGTCAAGAATCCTCTTTTTAGGCCGGCTCAGACGCGCTTTCAATGGGTAGAGCCGAGGGGAGATCTTTCTTTTCACGAATCGAACAGGAAATGTAGCAAGATACCATACGCGGCCTATTCTCTTTGCCATCAGATATCCAATGAAAATAGCGATGACATAGACAAGGTAAATGGCTCTAACAGGAATGAGAATCATGAGGCTGAACAAGAATGGCAACCAGAGCATTGATGTGGAGAACTTTACATTCTCCTCCGTACTCATGCACATCGTACCAGATGAGAAGATAGAGAAGAATGGAGCAAACATCGTAAAGTAGTACTTGAAGACTCCCCTGGGACCAGCTATATTCACCCAGAGCATCATAAGCAAGGTGAAGAAGAGAATACGTCGTAGATACACATGCCTCTTCCCTTCATATTTGTTCTCCAGCATCATTAAGCCCCAAAAGATCAAGACTCCCATAATCAGGAGTCCACCTGAGTAGACAATGAAGTCCACAATCTCTGCAAGAGCCGGAAGTCCTGCAATCACAAAGAGAACCTGTAGCCGCATAGGGGAACTATAGCCTGGGACCTCAGTGAAGGATTCCATCTGGAACCCGCCCATCGCCAGCCTCAGAAAGTTCCAGAGATTGGGATTTGCCACGAAAAAGGGATACATTATCGCCCCTGCATATCCGAGAACTAGTAGCACACTCACTGCAAACTCTCGAAGGTCGAAATATTCTCTAAAAATGTCAATGATGCTATCAAGAAGTCGCGGCTTGGGTATATCAGATGAAGTCCCATTCGCGCTCGATGATGTCGAGGTTGTTTTGGAGGGCGTCTCTTCTTCCTTTGATTTGACTGGTTGCGCTTTCATTAAGAGATGTACAACCAAAGGTATTCCAAGTAGCCAAGCAGTCTGTTTGAATAGTGCGGCTGTTACTATAAGAAGAGTGCCAAGATGTCGCTTTCCAATCACTAGCATGTAGAATCCAAAGAAAAAGAAGAAAATGAACGGAGAGGGATTCATCCAGAGAAAAGTTGTATGATAGAGAACATTCGGAGCAAGAATATAGGTGAACGCTGCTGCTTCACCCACATGTCTGTTACCTGATAGTTCCTTTCCAAGACCGTAGACTGGAAAAACCGTCAGGTACCCAAAGGCAGCCAATAGTAGGCCAATCCCCCACTCAGTGACAGGAATCATGATTCCGATAGCATATAGAATCACTGTCAAGGGAGGAAACATGTATGCCCCATTCCTATTTGAAACGCCGTCGATAACAATTTGGCCAAAGTCACCACTATACGGCAGGACCCCATTTAGCATGTTATGGCCCCAATGGACGTAATAAAAGGAATAGTCACTGTATCCCTCAAACTGGTAGTAGAGGGTTATCCCAAAGAAATCGAACTCTCCGGGATTCACGCCAGGTCCAAGCCAGACATGTCTGGAGACCCAATGGTCTGAGTCCAAATAATCTACCACAGCAGCCTGAAATATCGTAACCCAGACATAAAGACCAACAGCCAAGATAACTATGAGAATCCCATACTCAAGCAGGAATCTCAGGGCTCGTCGTCTAATGTCTCCTGATAACATTGCGAATGGCTCTCAGATTATTTCCCTTATATTTGTCCTTATCTACATAGCAGACAAATCATACATCAGGAGAGAGGACCAGTAAAGCATCACTGCCAGAACCACTCTTGCTCACTTCTATGACCGGAACACCCTCCCATCCTCCAACATCAGTATGAGTTATGAGAAAGATTTGTTCGAAGCTCTGATCATTCACTAGGTTCTTGACAACAGATATTCTCCGGCCCCTATCCAGACCACCAAGCGGTTCATCAAGAAGCACACTTCGGACACGCGGAGCCACAGCAGGGCTTTCCTTCAAAGGTCTAATGCTGCTCATTGTCCTGCTGATACCAAGTCGAAGACCTAGACTAATGGCAGTTCTGTCACCAAAGCTAAGCTGGGAGCTTCTCTTCTTTGCCTTGTCACGTTCATCCCATATCCTGAGAAGAAGGCCGGGTCCTGCACGCCCCTTTGCTGGAGTTGGCTCTAGATCAATCGATGTGTATTGACCATTGGTGAACGCATCTACATACACATTGGTCGCTTTTCTGATGATTCCAATCAGTCGTTTCTGAAAAATGTAGTCTGCTATAAATCCGCTAACAAGCTTCCTCCGGACATATGTGGTATGTTCTTTGAGTTCCTCGATTGACTGGATTTGGGCACCCAACTCCTTCATCTTTACCTGCTTTTCTTCAAGCTCTTTGACCTCTTCTTTGCCCCGCTCTATTCTCTTTGATGCAGACTCAATGCTTGTCTTGTTCGCAATGAGCGTTTCTTTGAGCCTGATTATATTGCTCTGCAGATGCAAAATGTCATTGACCTTATGCTTCTTGAGTAGCATCTTAACGCTTTCCACATTCATCTTTCTGAGAACTGAACCGAGCGTGTTTGCCAACGCCCCTGCCTCAGAGGCGATAGCATCAGCTTCTCTCTGCTGATCTGCTAGGCGG
The DNA here is from genome assembly GCA_048882485.1 of Candidatus Thorarchaeota archaeon. Classification (GTDB taxonomy): domain Archaea; phylum Asgardarchaeota; class Thorarchaeia; order Thorarchaeales; family Thorarchaeaceae; genus SMTZ1-83. Next base: position 27,554 of record JBHLRP010000011.1, on the reverse strand, counting down.
GATGCCGCATCAATTGCACGAGGAATGGTTCTAAGTCTATCATCTATTTCCTTCAATTCATCAGGGATTGCATCTCGTTCCTGGGATAGAGCATCAATTCTCATCTTATGGCTCTCTGCTGTAGACTTATACTCAGAAACAATTCTATTGCATTCGTGCGCAGAAAGAGGTTTTTGACATATCGGACATAGACCGCCTTCATCCACCTTTGTCAGACCTGTAATCTTCTCTTCGACATCTCCTAGCAGGGCCTTATGCTCTCCAATCTCTCTCTCTATGCGATGCGACTTCTCCATTATTGTATCCCTGTCTAAATCCAGTTTTGCGCTTTCCTTCTTCAAGAATTCCAATCTTGCACGAATGATCTCCGGATTTGAATCAGCAATCCCAGCCATTTGTAGCTCTCTCTCTCTCAACTTTAGGACCCTTTTGTGTTCTCCCTCCTTTATTCTGATATCTTCAAGTAATTCAGCGGCTCTTTTCAGGTCCTTGGGGTCTGGCAGGGTTTTTAGGAGCTCCTCTGCTTTGCGACTCTCTTTTGTAATCTTCTTGAGCTCACGTTCATCATGTACAATACGCTTCTTGACATTGGCAATCTGTTCACGAATATGTTCAGGAGGCCTGTACTCCTTCTCCAGAACATCAATGTTGGTCTTTAGGTTCGCCTCTAGATTCGCGAGCTGCTTCTTCATCTCACCCAATAGCTCGATATTATAGACCTTCTCAAGCAATTCTCTAAGAACGGTGGGAGTGGCGTTGGCAATTAGAGCAACTTCGCCTTGGCGGACAAGAAGTGTTTGAAGTGCCTGTTGATGTTCTAGGTTGAGTATATCCTCCATGCTTCTACTCACTGTCTGGTTCTTGTCTGCGATTCGCTTCCAATTGCCATTCTTTTTCTCTGAAAGAACGACGGACATGCCCTTCGCGGGGTCGTAAGAACGATTAATCTCATACTTGGTGCCTGCAATATCAAACTCCAGCCTTACATCACAGAATGAAGAGGCAAAATTAATCAACTCATCATTCGCTGGCTCAACTGCTCCTGAACCCCAAAGAGCCCAGAGGATAGCTTCGAAGATTGAAGACTTTCCTGTCGAGTTAGGGCCTCGAACGATAATGAGACCTTTTGGCAATTCCTCGTCCTCAGCGGGAAGAGTGAGCTTTCTGAATGGCTTGAAGTTCTGAAGCTCCAAGCGTATGAGTCTCATTCCTCACCCTCCGTAAGATGCTCCAATCTCAGACTCTCGTCTGGACATGTGACTGAGATTCTCAAAGCCTCAACAGCAATCTTCGTCAATTTCCTTTCGTCGTATCTCTCATCGATTTCAAGGGTTTCCAAATAAGCGCGAAAGTCGCCTTCAGGATTCTCTATGAGGAACTCAGATTCAATTTCGGGATATGCTGAAGGACTGTGCTCTGCTTCTGTCTGACGAATGTTCCATACAAGCTGAGCTATGTTATATTCTGATTCAGAAGCAAGGACCCTAGCTCTGAGGGCCTCTAACGCCATTGTAAGCTCAAACCCGCTAACTCGAGGGGACATACCCTCAAAGAGTAGCCTTACACGCCCAGCTGTTGATGGCTCCCATGATCTCTTCAACCCATTCTTCTCGAACCATTCTTCAGTTTTTCCGATGATGGTTTCTTCGGTATCGTCGAGTTCAATTTCGAGCTTGTCACTTTGCACTGATCTTATGAATTCGAGATGAACAGGAGTAATCTTTGGAGGCGTGTCAAGTTCCAAATCTACTAGGAGGTAGCCCTTCTCATGGCGAATCTCATCATATCTCCAGCGTTCAGGAGCCCCTGCATACCATGCGTTCTCCGCGTGCTTGTGCATATGATGGTCGTGACCCAAGGCAATGTAGTCATAGCCCATCTCTAAGATGGGTTTGTGGAGAGACCTATCAATTTCCATACCATGAGCAACACCAATTGATACTCTTTTTGGACTGGGAATTTGCTTTGTGGAAATCCAATCGTTGAAGTCGCTCAGAAGTGCCATGGAATTAAGAACGGCATAGTCAATGAATGGAAAGCAGTAGACATCCAACTTCTCGTAAGAGAACCTGAGCGGCTCCCATAAACGAAATGCTCGTTTCAAATCAACCTGAGTTGCTACATCAAGCCCAGGAACTGCCATTTTGAGAGAATCGAGAAGCGATACATCTAATGAACGATAAAGCCCATGGTTTCCTTCGATGATTAGGACCGGAATGTTGGTTCTGTTTATGAAATCCTTCAGAACTCGTATGGCAGTTTCTTGCGCAACAACTGGAGGTTGTGATGGGTTGTTCTCCCAAGGAGAATTGTAGAGGTCTCCGGAGTGAATGACCAAGTCTACGGACGGCTCTGTTAGAGAAATGCGTTCAAATATCTCAGCAAATCGTTCGTAGAAATCATTCTCAAGTAGCTGGCTCCGCATCTCCTCTCCCCAGACATTGTGTCTAACACCTTGACGGGGTCGGGCGCCAAGATGTGTATCGGAGATGTGCGCAATGCGTACAGCCATCTTTCACTCCTCATAGAACCCGTTTTTCTGTCTTCTTTGAGCTCTTCCCTCTGTACCTATCTCTGTCACGTTCAAAGACCTTGTCAAAGAGCGGGATCTTAACCGGCAATGGCATTTCTCTATATGAAGCCGTCATAATTGCTTCACCCCGTGACATTACACGGAATTCATTTTCGAATCCGGATATATTGACACTTGCATTCTCAATGCATGCCCGAATCTCACGCTCATTGCCCAACCGGAGATTGATTTCTGTGTTCATTTGACTAAGGATGACATTGTCAAGTACACTGACTTGCTGGCTTACCACTAGGAGGCCCATGTTGAACTTACGTCCCTGTCGCGAGATGTCCTTGAATACTGATTGGCCGCGCATTAGCTCTGGATTGAGGATCGTGGGTGCCTCCTCAACAGTGATGAGAATAACTGGGAGATTGCGGGGATCATGCACGGGTGACTCATCATCGACTCCTCCCACGCCATAGAAGGTCTTTGCTTGCGCCTTGACTTTTCTGAAAAAGGGCACAGGTAGACGCATTTCGCCTTGGCGAATGAAGTCTCCGAGATTACCGCTGCTCTTGAGGGCACGCCTCATGTCTGACAGAGTTCTTGTCACAATTGTCGTTAGAAGGAACTGCTCCGTGTCTCTCATAAGACTGGTATTGACAACGATGATTCTTCCTGTTTCCATTGCCTCAAAGATATCACCAAGAATAGAACTACCAGTTTCTACAAAGATTGGAGATCTCTCGAGAAAACGGAGCCTACGTTGAACGGCATTGACTGTGCCTGTGGGAGTGCCTTCAGGATCCTTATCCAATGCGAGAATCTCTCTCACCCAGTTCTCTCTGTATCGATTGAATTGGGCATCAATGAATGAGTACATCTGAGGAGTGAATTCCATTATTGAGTAGAGATCTCGAGGTCGAATCTCTTCCCAGAGAACACGAATCTCCCTCGCGTATCGCTTAATCTCCCGGGGGGTGGCTCTCTTGTGAGTCGTAAGATAGTAGAAGTCGCCGATGACATCAGTCCTTGTTGTTGGGTCCATTGCCTCAATCACGTTCTGGATTCCATACTTGTCTACGCCCTTCGCGAACTCATCATGCGGATCTATACAGAATGCGGATACTCTGGGATGTACGGTGTTATGTTCGTGGAGATGATCCAAATTAGAGTCGATTATTGATTTGATAAGAACCATCATCAAGTTGCTCTTACCGGCACCTGTTGATCCAAAAATTCCCACATGCATAGGCAGGAATTTTGCGGGAATCATGACTGGAACATCAAGAGTCGCCTCACCAATCTGTAGGTCTCCAACACGGACATTTCCGTCTGTCTGTGAACTCAGCATTTCTTTGACAGGCTTGTCCGATGTGCCTGGAATTGGTCGATAGACGTTCGCTAGATGGTCTGGAAGTCGTCTAGGGGACATGAATCTCCAACCGTCCCCTGTTTCCTCAGCGTAGCCCAGCATCCTTCCATCCACCGAGAGGAGCATGTTTCTTTCAATTCCGGACAGGTACGAATCGCCCTCTACCATCAACGTGCCAGCGACTCTAGCCATGTCATCAACCTGTCTGAGGTAGTTCTCCAGCCCAAGCACTCTGAAAAAGAAGACTCGCTCATGGCCATCTCTCTGTGAATAAATCATGAAAATCTCGCCAACGCTTATGTCGCGGTTGTTTCCCATGATACCAAGCATGTTCTGATTGCCCATACCTACCTTTCCGAAGAGTTCTCCGAGGTTATCTCTATCCAACATGATTTACTACCTCACTCTCATAGATTATAGTCTGCTCTCAATGGCTCAGTTTTTCTTGTTTCCAGACCAATTTCGTGTCGAACATCTTTGCATATCTCTCTAGCAAGCCTCAAATCCTCATAGCTAAGCTTGCAAACCTCATGGGCAAGTGCCAGAGGCACAGGGTATCCATACCACCTTGCATCACGTGACATAAATTCAATATCACGGAAGAGGGCCTTCTCATTCTGTCTCGTGGCCACGGGATCGCCCCGTACAAACACATTCTCAAGCCACCAGACTCTATCAAAGTCAATCCGAGAGGGTCGATTATCTTGGGAGAAGCTGAAGAGATAGGGAACAGCTAATCGTGGAGGGATGTAGGTCCGGTCTTCGGTAATATGAAGACCGCCTCCTGGATCGTCTTTGCACGGAAGTTGGCAGAACCACTTGGCGCCATCTCCAAAGGCTTCTTGTGCCATCTTGGCAATCCGATGTGCAAAGGGAATTGTGTGGTTCTTACTCACGGCACAAAGTACAACACCCTCTTTTCTTGCTAGAGATGCTAGCTCGCGTAGCATGAATCCACTCGGCATTGAGGGGTATTTCTTCACAAAGTGCATGAAGATTGAAAGCGCCCCATCGAGAAGCAAATACTTTGGACGTATATTGCTAGTCAAGACGTTTCTCGCCGCTGCATACTCTGACACCTTTCGCAATTCATCATGGACCACTGGGTTTGTGAGTATCTGTGCTCTTGATATCAGGGTCTCCATTTCTCTCAGTTCAGGCAGATGCTTCTCATAATCAGTTCCCTTGAAGTCAGAGATTGAGGATATGGCACCCTTTGTATCATCTCTGAAGAAAGGCAGGATTATGTCAACCACATCCTTGAGAGGATAAATCGATTCTAGGGTTTCGGCCATCTTTCTCTGAGCATCATTTCGAACTCCTGAATGCCAATGAACATCAAGATGTGGTTGACCTCCAAGACGCTCCTCCAAGACCTTTGTTCCAATTGGGTCAAAGAGTTTCTCAGACCGCGTGTTGGTGTCTAGCACAGTTGTAGCTGTACTCAAGAGATGCACCCTAATATCATCCAAGAGCATCAGATTGTCCGTGCCAGAGCCATCTACTGCTGCTATGAGAAAGTCTTCTTCAAGAATTATGTCAGGAGGATAAGGGTCTACGATATCAAGAAGCTGTTGCTTGATCCGAACCTCATCTTTTGAGAACTCCTCCGCATCGCGCCTGTCTTGTTGATTGCTTATGTCTGTGAAGACTAGTTTCAGAATCTCTCTGAACCTGTCGGTGAGAATCTTCTCCAGCATGGAACCCTCTCTCAATCATTCGGTTAGTAAACCTAGGTCAACCTCATCTGTTTCTCATTCCAAGGTCATAAAAACATAGCACTCGGTTGATTCGAGAGAGTCCTGAGAACACATCTCAGCTCTAATCTCAGAGGCTCAGGCGAGTGTTTGGAAGGCCAATTAGCGTTTCAGAGCAGTGATAATACCAACACCCATGATTATGCCTCCCGTGAAAGCCCACATAGCAAGGATTACAATGTCACTTGAAGTCATAATCACAGTTCCATATCTGTTGGCTAGGTACAGGAACCATGAGAGCGGAGTCAGAAGAGTCATTATACCAATGATGCTGAGCCCTGAGCCCAATAGACGATTTCTTCTTAGGACATCTACTCTTTCGCGATATCCAAGAATCAATAGTAACATACCTAGTAGGAAACCGAAGGCGAGTAGAAAAGGGATGCTTACGGTGACCATCTGTTGCTGCAACAATAGAAGTAACACCTCCAGGCACATCATTTGCCATTAGCCAACTATATCGTGCGTGATTTAAGTATTTGCGCCGTTCCTCGGAGATTGTCTTAAAAGGAACTGAATCTACGATTTTTTGACCGCAAGGATTCTGGCAAGTTGGCGACCAAGCGGAACTACGGGAAGTGGTCCAGTGCTCAAGATAGCGTACTTTGGAAAGACATCATTCGCATTGGAAACACAGGAAACAACTGTGCTCCTGAACCCAGGAACCTGGGACGGAGAGGCAGTTGTCCCGGACGAATTTGACTGCCGGGTCATCATTGTGACAAACTATGAGGATGACGCACTAGGGAACGCTGCAGAAATCGCTGTGAACTCAAAGGCGTGGATTCTTGGCAATGAAGCTACGATTGAGAGAGCTCAGCAAAAAGGTGCTAGGGCCTGGCTGCTGCACACTCTAAAGCCTGAGGTTCCATATGAGATTCCGGGGCTAAAAGTCACACCATTCCCCCTTCAAAAGCGGAGTGTGGAAACTGGCGAAACGATTGAGAATCTGGGTCTTCATATCGAAATGTCATCTATGAAGGTGTCATATCTCGGCGACAGCTTGGTACGAGGTCCTTTCGGGCAGCTGGAAGCAAACGTGATGATTGTACCAGTGGGAGGCGAACATGCATTTGCCGTAAAGGATGCAGTCAGTCTTTGTATTGATGCGATTCCCCAAGTCGGCATCCCTGTTAGATGGACTTCGGAGGACCAACCCAAGAAGTTCGCCAAGTACATCGAACAGTTTGGGCAAAAGACTACTCCTCTCCTGATGGAACCAGGACAGACGCTGGAAGTACAGTGGGCTGCCGGCCATGAATTCAGGCATTCATTGAGTTCCACGTCATCTGAGCCAGAATAGTCACCTGGAAGGGTGGTTAGAAACAAAATGGGTGAGTTCCAATTGAGTGAACACAAAACTGTCGAAATCGACTTAGAGGAAACCGAAAAGGCGGTCATCGGCGAGCGAAGTGGTCTTAAGAACGCCGAGGCCAGAGGGATCCTATCCGTCAACAATGTTTCAGATAGATCACGAATCTGGAATGTCCGAGTGCTGCTTGAAGGAAGCGCCGGAGGTACGAGCTTCTCTGATGAATCACTATCAGCAGGCGAGGTCGATGCTGGTGCGAAATGGGAAACTGACTACACAGTCGACATCAAGAAGCCAATTCTTACTCTCACAGAGAGATTTGATACCTGTGGCACTGTACCAACTGATGAACCGCACTGGGCATATGTATACGGAAAGGAGAATCCTGTAAAAATCACGATCAAAGTAAAGAATGAAACAGATGGGCAGCTTGACAACATCGTCCTCAACAAGACCATTCCACCCGAGCTCACAATGGTGAATGTAGATTCCACGAGCTCAGGAGTCACAGAGTTCGATGAGGGAACAGGGACAATCATCTGGAAGGACTTTGTCGTATATCCCAGAGAGGAATCGACACTTGTCATTTCAGCTACTGGGAATGTTGACGACACGGAAATCAAGAGCGCTGGCGAGATAGTGGTCACGTACAGAGGGGAGGATCAGCAGAGGTCTGGCCTTACTCCTGATATGACTGCACTGACGGAGTTTCTAACAGGCATCGAAACAGCCGAAACAGAACCCAACCAATGGGAGTGCATCTTGGAATGCTCTAATGAAAGCGACCTAATGGTTCGGCTAGATAAAGCGGAAGTCTATCTCACACCTGAGGATGGTGGAGAGAAGCAGAAGATGATTGATGAAACTCCTAGGCTGGAGATGGCTCCAAATCAAGACTGGAGCTCGAAATTTGAGATTGGCAGCAAGTCGCCGCCCAAATGCACCCAAGAAATGGTATACACTCCAATGAGAGTCATCACAAGTCGAGTCCTTGGAACCGTTGAGAAAATTCCTCAGGAACTGCCTGTTGTACGCATTGACTATACTAAGGAGTTCGACCCTCCTGAAGTCAGTAGTTTCGACAAGACTCCAGTGGAGGTAACAATCAAGGTGAAGAATGTTGGGACGGCCCGCCTCAACTCATTCATGATTGAAGACAGCTTGCCTGACGATGTGATGCCCCCCAAGCCGGAACATGTTACGATCTTGGTGAGAGGTGAAGAATATGGCGGCGAGTTCGAAGTAGCCGTGGATCCCGATGATCAGAATCCCGAGGTTCCACATAAGATGACCTTCAAGATTCTCAATCTCAAAGACTCAGTTGGCGAAGTTGAGCCCGGCGACTCAGTCAAGCTCAACTATGCTATCATGGCTTGGAGAAACAGGCCTGAGAAGGAATATCCATCTCCCATCTATTGTGAAGCACATACATATCCTGAGGGTCTTGCTGGAGAGGCTGCGAGTGCAGAGGATGGTCATAAAATTGGGATTCTCTACAAGAAGAGAAGCATCTCGACAAAGAAAGGTATCAACAAGGGATCAGATCCGGGTCAATACATAGTGGTTATTGTAATAGAAAACAAGGGCGAGGTGACAGTCGAGAACGTTGAGGTGACAGACTGGATACCTGCAGGATTCGAATATGTATCCACAGACCCTATGGAAGAAGCACCTATTGAGAAACCTGTCCACGATGGCACCAATCTAGTCTGGACATGGACTAGAATGAATCCTGGCGACAAGAAGAAAATCAATGTTTCTGTGCAGGCTGGCGAAGACGCCGGCGAATATGAGCGTCGCGAGCCAGAAGTGACCTCAGACTAGAACTCACTCATCCTCCTGCTAGGCAGGGGGGTCATGACCCCCAGCCTAGTAGGTCACTCTACTTCTCTTTCCATCTCTTCTAGCTCCTTGCGAGTTGCGTCCAGCTCTGCGTCTATGTCAGCTAGAGGAATGTATTCGCTTTCATCCTTTGGAAACGTGTCGAGCGTATAGAAGACACGAAACCCGGATAGTGCTTTGTGTAGCGCATCTGCAATTTCGAGTATCGACTCACTGAGGTCGGACTCGCTCATGTCGCTCTCCTCATGCTCATAAACAAAATCGTAGGCTCCGCGAACAGGAATGAACCCCAGCTCAAGCATCTTCTTGATCACAGTGCTTGGGGATGCTCCTTCACTATTGAACCAGACTGAAACTTTGGTCACATATTCAGACATCGATACGACCTCGTCACTTCAGAATGGAACGGACCGCAGCTATGTTTCTCTTAAGGGTTTTCTAAGGTATACGGAACTTGGAGGAGTGTACTAGATGTGCGAAGTCCTCATGTTCTAGAGTATGCATCCATTGATACCTACACCCACAGTCAAGCCCTTCGAAATGTAGAGGACTCTGGTCCAATGAGAATTGACGAATGGCTTTCACAAAGGCGTCGTCACACCTGCCACAGTTATGAGTGCCTCTAGGCTTGCCAGCAGCAACTGGGTCACAGACGATATTTACTTCGGAAGGCACCTGAACTCTTGATTGCTTCAGGGTTGCGGTGACGGTCCATAGCCATGGGGGCCTATATGCACCTCTAGTCCACATTCGCTCAACAAGGGTGTGCTTCTGGACATTCACAGGATTCACTGAAACAGTTGTAGCCCCCATTTTCACTGCATCAATAATGGTTCGAGTTGAATCTAGTAAAGCATCATTTTCAGTGAGAAAAGGTGGCTTGATGAGTACATATGCTCGAGTACCTATGTCATGGACTGCTGCAGTCTTGAGTGCAGTTTCAAACTCGCCAAGCGAGAAGCCCTTATTGATGCAAAGATACCTCACACCGTCATCTATGCTCTCAAGGCCCATTCCCATCTCAATTTCCCTATCGTCTAGAATCTCCCGAACGAGGCCTGTGGCTTTTTCAGTCACATACTCGGGCCGCGACTCAAGAACAACTTGACGGACGCGATCGTCTTCTGCGATAGTTTTCAGAATCACAGATCTCGCCTCCAACGGAATTTCATCCGGATCTAGGAAGCTTCCACTTGTGTATACTTTGATTGAGATTGGACCCCTGAGCCCCTCAAGCAAGTTCATGGCGTCCTGAAATTGCCTGACTAGATTCTCGGCTGATACTGTCTTGCTGGTACCATCCAGGAGATAGCTACACATAGTGCAACCGCCCTTATCACTACGAGCGTGAGAACAACCTGGAGTGGCCAACACAACGGAGAGAGCATGTCCCACCTCGCATCCTATGCGGCTTTGTGCCACCCATTTTGCGGCTGGTTCTGTTAGAGATTTCTTTCTGATTCTCGAGAGAGAACTGCCACGAGCACTTAGGGCTGCCTGTCTAATAATCTCCTGGAGACCTACAGGTAGACTGCTCATTCTTCTGTCACCCCCAGCTTGTGACGGACTGTCACAGCCCTTCCCTTTTCAAAATCGCACATCTCTTTTCCAGACATTTCACTTCGTCCGACTGCCACCACGTTATCATTTTTGTCGACTACAATGACTTCATCACCGGGGCGAATGCCATAGTCCGCCTCCCTCACTCCAACTGCGAAAATTGATCCGCCTTTCACTTCCTTGCCCTCAAAGCGAACCCAGCTTTTTTGTGAATCTGCGATTCTTCGGGCTCCTGCAAGAGTCAGGGACAACATTCCGGAAGAAGCATTGTATGCACAGACTTGTTCCTTATCAATTTGACAGATGACTGTTCTATACAGCTTGCCCCTCAGACCTGCACCCTCTGGAATGAGTAGCTCACCTGAACCCAAACCAAACTGAAAGTCCGCAGTAGCACGAAGCGTGTCTTCCAAATCCGTTCGCCGATATTCACCGCTTAGAACGAGTTCACCCATATCTCTCAGAGTTTCATCAAGCATGTCAAGTGAAGTTCCACTTGTAGCTCTTGCATCAGAGGAAGTGTAGATCAGTGTCTGCTTGAAACTTTCCTCAGCATTCTTCACAATGTCGAGGTATCCTCCAGAGACATGCGCCACAACAACTGTGGACTCCCCGAACTTCTCCATATGAGTTATGAGAGCGTGAACGGCAATCTCAGTTTCCTCTGCATCCCAGTCGCCGGTCACAGGAATATCATAGTGTGCCACTGGATGAATCCTTTCCAACTCCCGAGGAATGACTCCCAAGGGAGATGTCAGAATCGTTTCGGCTATTTCAAATCTCGCAGGTCCGATTGCAGCCTCGATTGCTCTGGCAAAGCGCTTGTGTGACTTTGAGTCTGAGTATGGCTTTCTCGCTGAACAAGGCAAGAGCAAGACTAGCCTCTTATGTACTGGGGGCTTGAAGCGAGAAGCCACCTTCTCGCGAAAGCGTCTAATTGCTGGCGCATTATATGATTCAGGTCCTATGAGAGGCATTGGAGATTTTCCTACAGTGGGAGTGAACTCCTCCAAGAATGGATACAACTCTGCATCGACCCTTCTTAGAATAGAGGCTATTGATGGAGATGCATGGGTAAGTGATTCAACCAACCACCGCAAGTGCCCTGACTGCATTGCATGTGCGCTCTCAGAGAGCACCATCTGAAATCTCGAGAGATTGTGTTTTGTCAAGACTTCAACTAGCGAAGAATTGTCTAAGATAGTGAGATCAGAATACGGAGCGCAAGCAAGACATGCGCAGTGTCTTGCGCTGTCAGCATTACTCACCTGCTCTGAATCCATACGCCACAACCGGATTCCCTGTGCTGCTGCTTCAAACGCACGGCTGGAGTCAATGATGTCGAACCCCAAGTAATGCAATAAGGGTACTGAATAAGGCTCGATTCGGCCTATTGCAAGTGTAAGCCAATTTCGAGGAAGCTGACTGCGCAGGATGAGCATTTTGCGGTCATTTGGACCGAGGTTTCCTGTGAAGCGGAAAGCTGCGGCTCTCACCCCAAGATGACCGAATTGCTGCAGGCTCTGTAGGTAAGACTCCGTATCGAGTGACCCTGGTACACGTACAATGGCATGTGACGGCGGAATGCGTTGATTCTTGAGGAAAGACTCCTGTTGATGCATGAGCAACTTTCCTGCTTCTGAGTTGAGAGTATCTTCTGCTATCATCGAGGGAAGCAATACTGATTCATACTCGTGTAATCTATCCATCTCGATGTCCTTGACACCTGGAATTGACACAATCATAGGAGTATCTTTGACTGGTTCTGATCGATCATAGGTGCGATATCTTAGAGTGATTTTCTCTGCTTGGCTGGGTCCAATAAGTGCAGGTGTGCTAATTGCCATCTCGCTTATGATATAGGTGCCCGATCTAGCAGGTCCGTCATGGCCTCTAGCAATCAAGAACTCTGTTATTTCATTCACCTCACGTTCTATACAAGCGGTTCATATCCCGCATAACCCTCTGTGTCGACCTCCGTCTTGGCTTCCCCGAGAATGAGATTCACACTCTCCAGGGCACCGAGCTTAAAGAGAGGTCGGTTGTTATTTCCGCACTGATATGAGTAGGTGCAGAGAGGGCATCCATCAATCGTATTGCAGTCACATTTCTCAAGTATTGTCTTTGTGCGCTTGAATGCCTCATCTAATCGAGTGAATAGGAGCTTTGATGCACCATTTCCTCCAGGACTTCCATCATAGACGAATATTATACCAGAATCACCCATAGATACTCCGCCAATCTCCCTTGTGCTTCCTCCTGTGAGCATATCGCTAGATTCAATCACCACATGTTCCAGTGCATGGAAAGATCCGCCATAGAGTTCAGCGGGACCCATCCTTATTCCCTTCGCACCAGGGAGTTTGCCCTCAAGATACTCATTTACCATCTTCACAGGTTCAGGCGCTCCGAACGCAAATCCTCTGGTTGTGTAGTTGTAGGTGAGTGGAGTGGCAAGATCGGACCTCCCAACAACCTTTCCGGACCTGGTTTCCTTTTTCACATATCCATAGACCGTCTGAGTCATTCCGAGTTTGCAGTAGATGATATTCATTCCGAGAATCTTCTTGGTTTCTACAATATCCAGAATCTTGGGCATTGTAGAGTAGAGCGGCTTCGTGTGAACACTTCGGTCTGCAAAGGGGACAACCGTAGCTCTTCCAAATCCTGGAGTATGCTTGAAGTCAACTGACATGTAGTTGCGACCACCGTGCAGATATATTGCTCCGGGGTGCAGTTCCTGTGCAGCCATTGGCATTGATCTCTCGCCCAGAGTCTTTCTATCCGACTTAATCTGAACAGTATCACCAATGCCGCGAATGCTATAGCCTCTCCATTTCTTCTGCGCGGACTCAAAATCAGCAATGCGAACTTCGCCGCTATCCTCAATCTTCACGAGACCCTCCGCCACCAAGGTGTCAAAGATTTTCTTCTGGCGGGGGAACATCGAGAGACTCAGCTTGCCGCTCATAGCCGCAGCGATGAGTTGGTAGAAGCCAACCACTTCATTCTCAGGCTCCATATAGGCGGCATCAATATCTGTGAAGTATTTCTCGGGTTCATGCCGATAGAAGGATGAGATTGGATCATTCTCTCTAAGGGCAAGGACTGCCACACTCTCTTGTCCTTTTCTGCCGGCGCGTCCAATTCTCTGAGTCAGACGTGTTATTGACACGATCATACTTACGACACTATCTAGGTCTCCAATGTCTATCCCCAGCTCGAGGGTTGGAGTTGAAACCAGGCAATGTAGGTCACCAGACTTGAACTGAGATTCGACTTGGCTGCGGTATTTCTTCGTAAGGCCAGCCCTGTGGACCATTGACCGTACTCCAACATCTCTGATGAGCATGTTTAGGACTTCTGCCTCTGAGTGAGTGTTCCCGAATACCAGAGTCTTGAAGCCACCCTCCTGTAGTCTTCTCACGATGTCTACAATCATGCTGTATTTGCTACGATTACCCGGATAGAACATCATGAAGTGAATTGGGCCGCGTTTCGCGCTCACAGACTCAATTAGGCGTACTTCGTTGTCGAATAGCTGGTCAGCAAACTCCTTAGGATTAGAGATCGTTGCTGAAGCTCCAACCTTTTGGAACTCACCAGCTTCAAGCTCAAGGCGCTTAAGGATGTAGTAGACATTGGCTCCCATGGACCCTGTGTATAGGTGGATCTCGTCTAGAACCACATATTTCACTGTGTGCAGTAGCGGAACCAACCGCGAGCCAGCCCATCCAAGATGATAGTGAAGAACGTCAGGATTTGTGAGAAGGATATCAGGCGGAGACGCGTAGAGCTTGCTTCTTTGACTCTGGGACACATCACCATCAAAGATGCCCACGGTAACTCCAGAGGCCTTGCTCATCTCCACAATCTTGTCATACTGGTCACGAGCTAAAGCCTTGGTGGGATAGATTAGTAGCGCTCTAATTCCTCGGTCCATGAAAGAGTCTTTGATCGTTATCAAAAGTTTCCGAATAATAGGCAGAATGAATGCCTCTGTCTTACCCTGTGCTGTTGGCGCTGCAATCACAACATCCTCCCCAGCAAAGATGGCCTCGTAGGCTTCATCCTGAAATCTGTACAGCTGTGTTATTCCCTTTTTGGCAAGTAGCTCTCTCAATCTTGTTGGTATCTTTGCGGCTTCAATATCTCTACCATACTCGGCATCAGAGGACTGCATGAACTGGTACTTTACTAGATAATCTTGACCGCCCCCAAGAATTGACTGCACAGAATCTGCAATCAGTTCCAGTTGACTTCCGCCTTCTTCCACCAATCGTGTAACTTCCTCTTCAGACTGAACCCGTATTCCTCTTGCACGTCTGGCCCTAGTCAGACCTGCAGACGAGTCTGCTGTAGAAGAGGCTCTAGACCGCTTTCTCGACTTTGCCCTAGAAGTTGGTTGGATTGTACCATCCTTCAAGGCTTGTGAATAGGCATCATAGGCATCAAAGAGGTCCTTCTTCTGACCATTCTCCAGAATCTCCACCTGACATGTAGAACATCTCACGGTCCATATGTGGCCGCCCTTCTTGATGTAGAGCTTTGAGCCACATTTTGGACAGTGAAGTACAGGCAAGATAAACACCGTTCCTGCGACCTCCTTTAGCTGAACTTATCAAAGTTTGGCAGGAGGAGGTCTTTTGGACACACAACAAGACTTTTAACCGGTTGTTCGCGAGGAACGCACAATCGCTCCGTTTGTGGGAGATGACAGTTACATGGTTGAAGAGATAACTCAAGACGAACTTGACAAGGTTGTGAACGACAACAAGGTCGTATTTCTAGACTGCCACGCAGTTTGGTGTGGTCCTTGCAGGACACTATCACCAATTCTTGAAGAGCTGGATGAGAAGTATTCGGAAAGAGGGTTCAAGGTTGTCAAGCTGGATGTGGATCAGAACAGAGATTTCAGTATGACTAATCGTGTCACAGGCGTACCAAGCGTGTTCGTCTACAGTGAGGGAAAGCGTGTTGTTTTTGATGATGGTGGAGGTAGGAAAGTCGATAGACTTGTAGGAGTCATGCCGCCCGAAGTGTACACGCAGATTGTAGAAGAACTACTTGCTGAAGCATAGGAAATCCGCACTCCCGGTTGGACCCGATGGGATCTACCGGGCTACTTCTTCTATTTTTCTCCCACACATTCCAGAAAGTTCATAGGGACTCCGCTGACTGATGGCATCGCGTGGAGAGATACTGTTGCTTCGTCAAGTAACCTTGGATGATGCTGAATACGCTATATGTGAATCGCGGCTTACATTCGTCGACTGTTGGGCACCATGGTGCGAACCCTGTAAGGCGCTTGTGCCCACATTGATTGAGGTTGATGAGAAGTACAGTGATAATCCCGACATTTCATTCATCCAGATAAATGTCCAAGAGTTTCCAGAGTTTGGCGCGAAGCATGACATCTTTGGACTACCTTGCATATTGGTGTTTCTTGATGGAGAGCTTGTAGACTTCGATGACCCAAGTGGCCGCCTCAAGAAGAAGACAAATCGATTGATTGGCAAGAGGCCAGCCTGGCATTTTGAATCGGTAATCCATCAAATACTCCCCCAATGAATCGAACAACCCAATGTCATGTGATGTTTTATATTCGTCTTATCACCACCCAGTCTAGAGTCCAGTCTGGAGAGGTGGAAACGCTGCCAATTCTTCCATTTGCCGATAAAAATCCGAAAATTGATGCTAATGCGTACGTTAGTGAACAGGCCACAATAGTGGGCGATGTTGAGATTGGTCCTGGTGCCAGCATATGGCCAGGAGCTGTGATAAGGGGCGATCAAGCTTCAGTACGAATTGGAGCGAATACTTGTATTCAGGACAGTGTTGTTATTCATGCACATACCGAAGAGAACCCAGCTATTATTGGGAATCTCAGCGTTATTGGCAGCGCCTCTGTCATTCATGGCGTATATATTGGAGATAGTGCTAACGTAGGGGAGGGCTGCGTTATTTTCGATGGGGCAACATTAGGCGAGGGAATTAGACTTGCACCGGGGAGTATTGTTCCTGCAAACATAGTGATTCCTCCAAGGAGTCTGAATTCAGGCGTGCCAGCATCTCAGATACGGGAGCTCTCACGCGAAGAGGTGGAAAAGCAGTCCGAAATAGCAGAAACAATCTCACAAGTCTTCAAGAAGTTGAAGAGATGGCAAATCACACCCTGAACTACATGGTCTCTCTAGAAATTGTTGACAGATTCTCATAACCATCGGAAGTGATTAGAAACATATCACCGATTTTTGCGGCGCCCATCCCTTCGTGATAATATGTGGGATGGAGAGAGAGAACCATTCCCTCTCTTAGTGATGCCCTACTAAATGAAACCATGAGAGGAGGCTCCCGAAGATCGAGACCTATTGAGTTCCCAAGAGGTTGCAGAAAACTGCCTATGGGAGTCTTCTTCCCCACTTTCTTGGCTACTCGTCCATAGACATCTGAAACTCCAGCTCCAGCTGTCATTTTGTCTTCAGCAGCTTTGCAGGCTCGCAATACTGCATCATACGCCTTTTGCTGCGATTCCTTTGGAGATCCATTATGCAATGTTCTAGCAACTTCAGCAAAATACCCTGATTCGCTCACTGTAACGTCAATAACCACTGGCTCGTTCTTCCCAATCCTGTTGGCGGTTGGTTGTGCGAAAGGAAATCTTCCGCGGTTTCCAGATAACACTGCAGCTCTGATGCCTCGCAGTTGACCGCCAGCAGCCCTCATTGCCGCCTCAATCTCAATTGATGCGCCAGCCTCTGTCTTGCCTGGGGCAATAATCTCAAGGGCTGTCCGAATTCCAATCTCAGCCACCTTGACTGCCTTGCGAATTGCTTCAATCTCTGCATCATCTTTGACCTGTCTTAGCCTCCAAAGGAGTGAAGATAAATCCTTGAAGCCAGCACCTGGAATCTTTGTCTTGAGATATTCGAACTCTTTTACTGAGAGACGTTCCTGCTGTAGACCTATTATGCCGTTCTCGATTCCGGAATCCTCGAGAATCTTGACTACAGAATCCCAGAACTTGGCACTTCGATAAAGACCCCATTCATCGAAGGGCTTGTCATCTATGGGATGGACTTGAGCCATTATGGAATTGTGACCTAGTGCCTCATGCTGCAGGCTGGACATAACCAACTGAGGCTGCTCATTCATTATAATGACGCATCCGGTAGGAAGAGTATTGGTGGGACTCTCATACCCCGTTAGATAACGAACGTCCTGCCTTCTTGTTACTACAAGAGCCTCTGTATCTTCGCTCTTCATGGCTCGATGGACTCGCTCGATTCTCTGAGGGGTGAACTGCATGATACGCAACTCAACTACAACCATTGTCTTTTCAGAACAAGACTAGTATATTTGTCGAATTTCACGCTCATTTAAGCTTCACGCCGATGATGAATCTTTTGTAGAAATAATGGCGGGACCGCCCGGATTCGAACCGGGGATTACCAACTCCGCAGGCTGGTGCCTTATCCAGGCTAGACTACGGCCCCGTTCACCGTGGGGCCTTGTTCAACTTATAGAGTCTTCGCTGGAGGCTTGGCAATTATACATGGAATTTTCACAGCATCTCGACGTGGGCTCTGCCTCTCCTCTTAGTGACTCGCATTGTATGTTCAGATGTCTGCAGAATGAAACTCTCACCCTCATCCAAAGTTTCCAAGACCGTTCGGCCCATTGGGCCATTGAGATACCGCGTGAAGCGTTCGACCACCCTTTCGGGAGGAGAACGTGCGCCTTTCAAAATGCTCATCGATTTCGACCTCGCATCAGACAGGTGTGCCTTAGCCGGGCATTTAAACTCCAATCGATTTCAATCTAGAAATAGTAATGGCGGGACCGCCCGGATTCGAACCGGGGATTACCAACTCCGGAGGCTGGTGCCTTATCCAGGCTAGACTACGGCCCCAAGACTCCTCATTGGTTGCTCTTTTTAGATTTGCTGCACCGCACCCAGATCATTCTCGAACAAGGTCAGGCTCGATGAGCCACCATGCATCACGCTTCCCCTTTACTTCCCCCTTTTCATATCTGAGAATCCGAGTTCCAAGCACCGTTTTGGATCGATCGTTCAACTTCCGGATTCGTACGTGGATTGTTTTGCGTTTGTTTTCATCTTTGAGAAATTTCTTCGCAAGCTCTGGTGTGGATGCACCCTCATGTTGTAGGAAGTAGGCGACTAAATTGCGGTCTAGGTCATCTCGACATACCTGAGCCCTGACGGTTTCATTCATTCCTCCAATATAGACACTGGTAGATCGAATTCCTTCCAGATGTTCAACCCTCTCCTGAAGCTGTTCTACATCTCTAATTAGCTCAAACACCACAGGAGGAAGCTCTTGGTCGAGTCTCCACAAAATAGCCTCCTTGATGAACCTCTGTCGCCCCCGCTCTCCAGCCATAGCGTCTATTCTTTTCAGGGTTTCTTCGTCTAGCGTTACACGAATACTGGATGTTTTCTTCTTGCGTGCTGGAGTCATCTCAATGTCTACCTCTTCCAAGTAGACCACATTCAATACGGGAACAAAAAGCCTTCCTCTTTCTGAAATGCTCCTCCGACACAGTTATAACAAAAGCCGCAGCGGGCACGCTGAAGAAGCGACGGTGAGAATCTGATGGTCAACAAGGAAAAGGCTGCGAAACGGGACCTGATTAGAATAAGAAAGAGCCAGAATCCGCAGCAGATAGACTTCAGAAAAATGCGTAGGCATCGCAAGGCGCGTTCAGAATTCTGGGCATTCAAGAAGAAGCCCTCATCTCATGTTGTTACAGAGAAGAAGGAGAAGGCCAAATCCAAGAAGAAAGAGCCAAGAAGAAGGAAGAAACCTGAGCTGGAAGTCATCGACGAAGAACCTGAACTAGAAGTAATTGAGGATGAACCAGAACTGGAAGAGATCGATGAAGAACCAGTATTGGCAGTTCTCAAAGAGGACTCAGAACTGGAAGCTCTCGAAGAGGAAGAGGAGGAGCCAGAACTCGAGGTCATTGATGAGGAACTTGAGGATCTTTACTCATATGATGATGATATTCTAGATGACGATGAGCTCGAAGAACTTGAGGAGTAGACAAGAAACCTCGACTCTAATCTCATGACAAAGAATAAGACAGGGGTCTTCTCTGAACTAACATGTTGCGTTTCTAGCAACCTATTCAGGTGATTCGAGTGACTACTCTATTGACAATTGTAAAACATCTTGAGATGATTGCCCCACCACATCTTGTCTTTGGAGGTCTTCATTCTAGAGTCGAGATAGGGCCTCAAACAGAAAAAGAGCAGGAGAAAACGACTGTCAATAGAGTCATCATAGCTACATATCCATCAGGAAGAGTAGTGGCGAAAGCCACGCAAGACAAAACAAATCTGCTCGTGACGCATCGGCCATTGTTTCCTTTTGCAGTTGATCGACTCTCTGGCCTTGATTTGATCAGAGTCAGGCTGCTGACGAAGAACTACATCTCAAGCTATATGATTGGTGGTGCATGGATCTGCGCCCGTGATGGAATAGCTGATGCCCTTGTTGAAGTCTTGGAATTGAACAAGAAGGGGGAATTCTTAGTCATGGGAGATAGCGAGGATCTTGTTCCCGCAGGTAGAATCTGTCAACCTAAGAGTCCCATGAATCATTCGCGATTCGCTGATTATCTAACTGAGAAACTCGGGATTGAAACTGTGAGATTTGCTGGCGATCTAGATGAAGAAGTAGGCCAGACACTAGTGTTCCCCGGTAGCCTCTTGGATGTACCCGAGATTCTAGCTGCAAAGAAACAGGACATCACAACAGTAGTCACAGGGGAGCTGTCTCCTGAAGTGAGGCTTTTGGCAGCTGAGGAAGGGATGCAGGTCTACGAGGCTGGAGCATTCATCACCGAAGAGCCAGGGATGAATCGATTGAAGCATCAGCTTAGTCTACAGTTCTCTGACCTTAAGATTGACTATACAAAGTCAGAGCCAGTGACAAAGATTCTCACGAAGAGCTAGTGCAGAATTAAAGCTTCAAGGCTTCCTCACAAGAATGACATTCTGATTGAGACCGGTACCTATGTGTTGAGCCACTGGCGGACACTTCGTTCTTAGAATATGCACAATTGGGCAGTGAGGATTCAGTTCTGTCAATGACTCGAAATTGCCCATCCCCTTGGCGACTATCAGTTCTGCCCTGTTAAAGACTTCTAGGAACTCTTTCGAGTTCCTTTCAAGATTTACTCCGATTGCAGCGGCACCAGTATGGATGACCTCGTCTGCACAATTGTCTAGACCGACGTCTTTGGCATCAATCATTGTCGCATCGTTCAGAACAGGGCCTCCCTTTACCACTGCAACCACCCTCAATCCAAGCTTCTTGAGTTCAGAAATCAGAATCATATCCAAAACAATTTCTCCCGCATTATCAAGCAGGTACAGAACCTCCTTTTTTTCACGGCATAGTTTCAGGAATTCATCGACCTCATCAATCGCAAGATCAGATTCCACGTTTTCGATGATTCCGCGAAGCTCTTCCAAGTCGAATTCTCGACCTGAAACATCAAACTCGATTGCATTGGCTGCAGCCGCGATGAGTGTAGCTCTCCTGAATCGACTTTCGGAATTGGGAGATTCATCCAATAGCTGCCTCAGCTCTGGTAGGATGTCCAGTGCTATGGCATTTGAAACGCGTTTGAGCTCTTCATACGGGTCTCTGCCTGTCATCTCTTGGACCAAGAGATCACGATCTGTGCCGATGTGGCTGGGCACCGCATCCATATTGAAGCTTTTACTGAGAAAATCAAGCATAGCCGCAGTCACATTCATTCGTGTTTCTTTGTCATCAGTTGCTAGCGTGATTTGATTTATCGCTCTTTCAAGCAGGCAGTGCGCGCATTCTAGTGTCACCTTCACCTATAATCGCCGAATCCTCCGGTAGGAACTACTGTGAAAAATGAACCGGAATGGACTAATCTCTAATCGGTTTGATCAGGTCTTTCAGCACATCTTCAGGCTTGTCTGATTTGGCAACAGCTGAAGCAAGAAGAACGCCTTGAGAGCCAAGCTTGATTGCAGCCTTTACATCGTCGCCAGTCCCAATTCCAGCTCCACAAAGAATGATGACTTCCTTGTTTACCGCACGAATTCTTTCAACAGTACCTGAAATGACTTCAGGCTGAGCTTGGGATACTGATATCCCGGACCCAATCAACTCCGGAGGCTCTACAGCAATGGCATTTGGGTTGAGCGAAGCTGCTGCAACACTAACCAATGGATTGTTTGTACAGACAATGGTGTAGAGATTGAGGTGCTCGGCACGCCTAACAGCATCCTCAATGTCCGCAAGCCTCATTCTATTCTCTGAATGATTGAGCAGAGTTCCAGCGCATCCTGCATCAACTAGGGTTTCTCCAATGACATGTCCTGTGAAACGACCAGGGTCTCCAGGATCCATATGCTGTGAGAATACTGGAATATCGACCGTCCGGCTGACTCTATATAGGTCGGGTATCTGAGGGCAAACGACAACTGAAACTCCATACTCCTTTGACACCTTCTCACAAGTCTGCGCGAGTAATACTGCCTTTTCTCCAGTGGCTTGTGGGTAGGTCTTGAAATTTATGGCAATAACAGGTAGATCTATCGCTGGCATTTTGTACTATCCTGCCGGTTTCCGCTTCAATAGCGACGCAGGCAGGGTCTTCGTGGCGTAGCGGCTAATAAGTTGTATTGCTCATCGCGAAATCTAGCGGACTTGCCCCACAAGGAGCTTCAAAAGCGGAACTCTAGCATATCCCTGACGGTTCATCCAGACAAGGTCCTTGCGAAGTTCAATTTTTACGAATTTGCCAGCCTCTGGATTTCTGTAATATTTCATATAGATTTGCCTAAAATCTTCGAAATTAGGCGCACTCAACAGTTCCGCCACTGCATCGTTTGAAATGCGAATGAAGACATCTTCATCAGGAGCAGTCCCTGTTCCGAATTTGATTTCACCTCGAGCCTCCTTGATGAAATTGAATCGTTCACCCATAGCCATGAATTCAATTGTAAACTCATCAGGGCCCTCGATATTTGCGGCGATGTTAGCATCTTGAAACATATACTTCAGTCGGTCTGTAATCTCCGAATGATGTGGAATTGTGGCGGCTTCGTCTTCTGGGAAGGGCTCATCCGGCTCAACCTCGATTTCAGGCTCAGCTGCTTCAGCAGCCTCCTCTGAAGCTTCAGCAGGTTTTGCTTCTGGAGCAGCTTCATCAACTGCTGGAGCTTCTTCAGCTTGTGCCTCCTCTTTCTCTTCGTCACGACCAAGTAGTTTCTTGATTCTATCCATCTTGCACACGGTCTCCTTTCAAAGGTCGACATTTTAGAATGGCGAAGTATTCCAAACATAGTCCGATTCAGTCGACAGACCTCGAATGACAGCAATTGCAGAAAAAGGTAATTTGACTGTACAACTACGCTGATGGCTCAACAGGAGGTATTTTTGGTGTAGAGGCCAATTCCTGAAGCTGAGCAATAAGCGGAACAGAATTGGATGGTGTTCGGTTGCCCCATAACTCATCCACGAGGAGGTCTCGAATGGCAATCCTGATTACTTCAGAACGGTTAGGGTATTTGCTCTGTCCAATGAGCTTGTCCAGACCATCAACATAAGACTCAGGGAGGCAAATCGTTACTACTTTCATTCTTGACCAATCAATGGAGTAGCAAACACGCTAATGAAAGCGTGTCATTTCCAGATTGACACCACGGTATTACTCGCTCTCTATTGAAACTCGAGGCGGCATCCTACGGTGTGAGAACAATCTTTCCGAATTGATCTCCGCGTTCCAGAATCTCATGGGCCTCTTTTGCCAAAGAGAGAGGTAGAATCCGGTCCACAATGGGTTTGAGCTGTCTATCCCACACTAGTTGAAGAACTTCTTCCAGTTCTGACCTGCTGGCCATAGTAGACCCCAATATCTCTAGTTGCTTCCAAAACACTAGATTGACATTTGTCACTGCATTAGGGCCAGAAGTAGCTCCACAGGTCACCAGTCGTCCGCCTTTGCGAAGGCTGCGAAGACTCCGTGCCCAAGTTGCCTCGCCAACTGAGTCGATAACCACATCAACACCTCGCCTCTCTGTAAGTTTCCATATTTCTCTGTGATAGTCTGGCGTTTCTGTGTGGTTAATCAGAAAGTCAGCCCCTAGGTGGCGGGCTTTATCCAGTTTGTCATTGGAAGAGCTGGTGACGAAAACTCGAGCACCAGTTGCTTTGGCAATCTGTAATGCAGCTACAGCTACTCCGCCGCCAATGCCAATTATCAATACATCCTCACCTGCTTTCAAACGAGCTCTTGTCTTGAGCATCCTCCATGCAGTCATGAATGTGAGAGGAACTGCAGCGGCCTCTTCAAAGCTAAGTTCGCTATCTGTAGGAATCGGTATGACCTTGTGAGCATCAATTGCCATGAACTCTCTATAGCCTCCTGGATGATGCTCGCCAAGGATTCCGTACGTGGAACATAGTGATTCTTCGCCTAATGCACAGTACTCACAGACACCGCAGGATACACCCGGGTCGATAACCACCCGTGTACCGACCTCTAGACCATCTGAAACGTCAGATCCCTTCTCAGATATGACACCAGAGATGTCACTTCCTAGAATGTGAGGCATTTCAAGACTCAGACCAGGAATCCCTGCACGGGTGAATAGGTCAAGGTGATTCAAGGCAACAGCCTTGACCTCAATCATAACCTGATCAGGTCCAACATTCGGCTTTGGAAAGTCTGTGACGTACTTGAGCACATCTGGGGGTCCATGTTCATTGAATACTGTGGCTTTCATCTGATCTCTCCTCAAATCTGGATTGCAGTGAGAGTGGATTGGTCTAAAATCCTGTGTTATAGTACATCCAGTATCGCAGTGCTTATTGCGATGTTCTGCGTGACTTGCCATGGTGTCACCCATGGGCAAGAAGAGTAAAGCCAAAAAGGAGAAGGGCGGCGGGGGTAAGGTATGTGCCAGTCATATTTTGGTCAAGAAACATAGCCAGGCACTTGAGATAATCAGCAGAATCAGAGAGGGAGAAGACTTCGCTGCTCTCTGCAGAGAGTACAGCGATTGTTCATCAAAGAAACGCGGCGGTGACCTTGGTTGCTTTGGCCGAGGCGAGATGGTGAAGGAGTTTGAAAGGGCAGTCTTTGCGCTCAATGTAGGTGCTATGACTACAGATCCGGTCAAGCCCGAGTTTGGTTACCATATCATAAAGAGAACTGGCTAGCTATTGGGAAACAAAGAGATTGCGGGATTGCAGTCCCGCATCTACTCTGCAGAATCAGAAGTGTCCTTGGCTTTGCCAGTTGGAATTATCTCTTCTTCAGTGAAACGAGTGCCGCACTTGTCAAGCACCTTCGGCAGAGTGCTGTACTCCATCCGATCTGATGACAGTCTGTGGAATTCAAATGGGCCATGCTGACGAAGGTAGTCCGCAATCTCCATTCCGCGTTGGCGAGTGATGTCAAATGCAACATCGTCGAAGAGATCCACTGGACCGACGAGCATTCCGTTTGAAATCTGGAAGCCCAGCCCGACTACACGAGGCGGACCATCAAACCTGGTGCATCGTGAGTCCTCTAGAGCCACTGGAAGAAGAGGGCCAGCGTGTGAACCGCGCATCCATCCGGCGACAAGATGTGGAATTGTGAATGCCTCCAGCACCTCGCCCATAGCTGGCAGACCTGAATGTGCTCTGATAATGGCAACAGGGTCATCTTTTCCGACGTATTTCCCTGCAACAGCATGAAGCTTGTCTGTGCTGACCGAGGCACAGACCATGCCATCTGCTCGATAGATCTTCTTTATGGTAAATATCCCGGTGCTGCCAATGAGAGCCAGCAAGTCGTACATCTCTTCAGGACATTTCATATCAACGAAACAAGGGACCTCCTTCATGATATCTTGGATCACGAAGGTGAATCCATCGTGAAGGTTCGGGTCGATGACGAGTCCAGCAGTGTTGAACGGATCGGCGAATATCTTAAACAGAGGCAGATTGAACGCACCTGGCTCAGTCTTGTCAGCCATGAATATTGCGAATGGCTCAGACCTTCGTTCTTCAATTGTCATCTCAGCAGAGCCAGGTCCCATGCCCTTGACATTACCACTGAATGTGTCTGACAGGATGTCTTGGCCGGCTGCATAGATCTTCTTCTCACGAGCCAGTTCGGTACCTTTTAGAAAGGTCTCAAAGGCTAGACGATGTACCTCTTCGTTGTTCTCTCCCTTGAAGTGTGTCATGATTAACTCAAGGTCGTCTCCGGCATTTGTCACATGGAAGTCGTTGATGATTTTTTGTTCAACACCCCTCTTCAGCTCCTTTCGTGCGAACTCAAGTAGGAAGTCAGGGACAACAACATGACCAGCCAAAGAACCAATATCGGCTTTGATTACGCTAATGGTGGTTTCAACCAATCTCTTCTCGCTCCGTTTCCAGATTATCATGAGGGTGTGAATAGCCCTCTGACAGGAATGGGCCCCTTTCGCTTTCGTAATAGGTGTTTCGGAGACCCTGTCCACAACGAAGCGCAAATATTCTATGAACGTATAATAGTTTGTTGGTAGTGCAAACCATATGCCGGAATGCCCGAAACTCAAATAGCCTAGTAATGATGAACCAGAAGGGATGGCGATGCCGAGAGATACAGTTTCTGCACGTAGACCTGAAACCGCTGAGCGAGAGCAATATCATATTGAAGTAAAGCCTGGAGAGATTGCAGAAACAGTTCTGCTTCCGGGAGACCCCCAGCGCGTGGCAAAGATCAGCTCAAAATGGGACTCATTTCAGGAGGTTGCCGCACACAGGCAATATGTAACCCACACAGGGCTATTCAAGGGCACACCAATCTCTGCTTGTTCAACTGGAATTGGCGGCCCAGGCACCGCAATCGCAGTTGAGGAACTAGCGAATGTGGGAGCGAAGAACTTCATCCGTGTGGGTTCATGTGCCGCTCTAAAAGAGGAGATAGAGATTGGTGATTTAATCATCTCTATTGGAGCTGTCAGATTAGAAGGCACCAGCAAGCAATACGTAAGACCGGAATACCCAGCTATTGCATCATACGAAGTTGTCATAGCTCTCGTGGAAGCGGCTGACACTCTAGGATTCAAGTATCACCTGGGAGTATCGGCATCAACAGATTCCTTCTATCTCGGGCAGTCTCGACCAGGATTCAATGGCTACACACAAAGCTTCAGCGAAACTCTGATTGACGACCTCCAGAAGGCGAATGTGGCGAACTTCGAGATGGAGGCCGCTACTATCTTCACCCTGGCAAACATCTTTGGCTTCAGGTCAGGTGCTGTGTGCGCAGTCTATGCTAATCGTGTCAAGGATAGGTTTGCGGTCGCAGGAGAAGAGGATGTAATTGCGTGCGGCAATGAAGCTGTACGAATTCTTGCAGAGATGGATGAAGAGAAAGCGATTGCAGGCAAGGATTACTGGACGCGTAGTCACAAGCATTAGAGTTGGAGTTTCCTGCAACTATCTATAGGCATATTGCCAGAATAATTAATCGTCAAGTATGCCCGAAGTATATTTTGATCTAGGGGATGCACTGTCGTATATTGCAGAGCTATATAATGAAGCATACAGCCCCACAGTGAACGAATATGTTGAGTTTCTCGGTGTCAAAGAATTTGAGCCTGTGATTGAAGATGAGATGGCTCATCTCTTCAAGCTTCTTCTCAAATTGACCAAACCTAAAAAAATCCTTGAGATTGGGATGAGCGTTGGGTATTCAACAACATCAATGGCACTTGCTGTCAAAGACCATGGCGGGAGAGTCACCGCATTGGAGATTAACGAGAACATAATTCCAACAGCGAAGAAAGCATTCAAACATTACAATGTGGATGATATCATTGATATTAGGATTGGAGATGCAAGTGAGATTATCAAAGGGTTTGAGTCAGAATCATTCGATGTTGTATTTCAAGACGCATCTAAGAGGCTCTATCCTGTCATGTTGGAGGATTGTGTAAGAGTCTTGAAGAAGGGAGGACTCTTTCTCATAGATGACACTCTCTTTCCAGTGATAAGAGAGAAAAGTGAATGGACTGATTCCTATAGAGCAATCCATGATTTCAACAAGAAGATTCTGACATCAGGAGTGTTTAGTACTCTCTTACCCATTGGTGAGGGCTGCACAATAGCTGTGAAAGTGTGATTACTCGTAGTA
>JBHLRP010000010.1:0-72430 GCA_048882485.1 Candidatus Thorarchaeota archaeon | reverse complement strand
AGAGCAACCATGGTCTTTCCAGTCAGTGTTTCGCCACTGATTACAATATTCTTCGCCATCTCATTCTCCTCCAATAGTAATCTTCACATCCACTGCAATGGCACCCTTGCCCTTCTCGTAGGCGAATGCAGGATTGATATCCAATTCTACAATATCCTCGAAATCGGATACAAGCTGTGATATCCGCAAGATAGTGTCAACTACTGCATCAATGTCACTTGGTTCCTCGCCCCTTACTCCACTAAGCAATGTGCCCATTTTTGTTTCAGAAATTAAATCCGCTGCATCACTACGGGTCATCGGTGCAAGTCTGAATGCTACATCCTTCAGATAGTTGACAAAGATACCTCCAGCTCCAAACATGATCATTGGGCCAAACTGAATATCTCGCGAGCATCCGATAATCAGCTCTTTTCCGTTTTCTGCCAGTTCTTGAACATCTACACCATACACAACAGCTCTAGGCACATGGGACTTAACATTGTCAAGAATCTGAAGAAAGGCATTTTCGACCTCTTCTTCGGAGTTCATGCCAATCATTAGACCGCCAATGTCGCTCTTATGAACGATATCTGGACTAGCAATTTTCATGACAACAGGGAAACCAATATCCACAGCAATTGCCTTGGCTTCCTCTGCACTTGTAGCCAGTTTCGTTCTCGCAGCTCTAATACCATATGATTCAGCTATCTCGTGCGCTTCACTGCCCAGCATCACTCTTCTTCGGTCATTTCGAACGCTTTTGACTATCTCCTTGACACGCTTCGTATCCACCTTAAACCTAGGAGGTGTTTCATCCTTTAGGCTATCCCGCAGGACAATATATCGATAGAGTTCAGCGATGGCATTTACAGCACGCTCAGGAAAGTCGAAGACAGGAATACCCCCCTCATTCAACACAATTCGTGGATAGATCATCGAGTTCCCGCCCATAAACACAGCTAGGAGAGGCTTGTTCGGATACTTCTTGTGAGATTCAACAATTATTTGAGCGGTTTCTGTTTCTTTTGTCATCGCTTGCGGCGTAAGCAGAACCAGAACAGAGTCGACATTTTCATCCTGAAGCGTAGCTTCAACACAAAGAGCATAATCCTCTGGTTGAGCAGTCCCAAGTGCATCCACTGGGTTGTATACTGATGCTGCAGAAGGCAATCCATTCTTCATCTTCTCAATAGTGGATGGGGAGAATTGAGCCATCTGCAGACCATTCGTCTCGACGGCATCAGTCGTGAGGATCCCAGGACCACCAGCATTAGTTACAATCGCTACACGATTCCCCTTTGGCAAGTAGCAGTCATCAAACACATTTGCCACATCGAATAATTCTGACATACTATCTGCTCGAATCACACCGCATTGTTTGAAGGCGACAGAATAGGCAGTATCGCTCCCCGCTAATGAGCCGGTATGGGATGATGCTGCTCTAGCACCTGCTTTGCTAATCCCGGATTTGACAACATAGATAGGCTTGTGTGGAGCAATCTTCCGGCAAACTTCCATGAACTTCTTGCCATCAACCACGGATTCGATGTAAAGAAGCAAGAAATTCGTGTCGGGATCTCTTCCGAAGGCTTCTATGAAATCTGCTTCATCCAGTTGAGCCTTATTTCCTAGACTCACGAATTTTGAAAAACCAATCTTCTCCATTAGACTCCAATCAAGAATCCCTGTCATCAGGGCGCCAGATTGAGAGGCAAAAGCTACACTGCCTTTCACCGGAGTGCCTGCGGCAAATGATGCATTATAGGGTGCGAAGGTGTTTATAATCCCTAAGCAATTCGGCCCTTGCACAATCATACCATATTTCTCTGCAATCTCAACTATCTTCTTCTCAGCTTCTTGGCCTTCGTGCCCGATCTCCTTGAAACCCGCAGTGATTATGACTAGAGCAGTGACGCCCTTCTCGCCGCAATCCTCTATGACTGGAAAGATAAATCTAGCAGGAATGACTACAACTGCTACATCAACGTCCCCCGCAATCTCGGAAACAGAACGATGCACCTTGAGGTCCAGAATCTCTCCACCCTTGGGATTTATCGGGTATATTCTTCCCTGAAAGCCGCTTTCGATCAGGTTTCGTACTACATCATTGCCCAGCTTTCCCTTAGTTGCTGATGC
This sequence comes from Candidatus Thorarchaeota archaeon, assembly GCA_048882485.1. Classification (GTDB taxonomy): domain Archaea; phylum Asgardarchaeota; class Thorarchaeia; order Thorarchaeales; family Thorarchaeaceae; genus SMTZ1-83. Next base: position 70,312 of record JBHLRP010000010.1, on the reverse strand, counting down.
GCCTATCACCGCTATCGATTTTGGATTGAATAATACATCAATGCCCTTCTGTCTGTCCACCTTCAAGCACAACCAGGACCAAATCAATGCTGGAATGTTCGTACGAGAGATGGATGATATACCTTCTGCCTATGAGGCAAACTAGACATCCAAGAAGGGAGCGGCGCATCCGGTTTCATATATGAAACCCAGTATTACTCACAATCATATTCGTGTGTTACGTGGGTTTCACACAGGTGATACCCACATGAAGCTCGTAACTTTGCACATTCCTGAAACATACGTTGAAGGACTTGAGAAATTAGTGGACAGTAATCTCTATCCGAATCGCTCTGAGGCAATCAGGATTGCCATTCGCGATCTTCTGAAGAGAGAGCTGTGGAGCTAAGAGGAGGAGATGAAAAAATGAAGCTAATCACGCTTCATGTCCCTGAGCAGTATATAGAAGGTCTTGAGAAGTTGGTTGACAACAAACTCTATCCAAACAGATCCGAGGCTATTCGTATAGCTATACGAGACCTCTTGAAAAGAGAGCTCTGGGGTTAGAAGCACACTTGAATTTGGCGCCAGCGAAAAATTGATACGAGCCCAATTTAGGCATCCGAGATTGATTGAAAAGCGCTTTTTCTTCGGATGCAATGTCGACTCCTAGTCGCGATTTATTTACAGACAGATACAAACTTTGATATGGCCTCATATAATATAATCAATGGCAGGCGGGAACCTGCTAGACCTCGCGACTCGGAGTTTGGCTGCAACATCGACCAGGAGCATCATGTGAATGGGACTAGACTCAACCGCCATGGCGGGACCTTTGAGTGGCAATAGTCGCTTTGTGAAGGGATGTCCTTGTCTCAAGGAGTTTGGCAGTGAGAAGGTCTGCCTGAACAATGATGATGTTGTCCCAATTGTCACTATCGCAGTCGATCCAATGTTCCTGGGAGAAGCCACAACACCCGCGGACCTTGCTAATCTCAAGAGCGACAATGAGAGTATGTGCTACCTTCTGATTTTTCTTGATGCTGATGCTGATCATACCCATTGTATTAGCCAGGGCCAGAAAATTCGGATTAATTCACAAGATGTCAAGGCCTCTGAGATTCTTGCCGCTCTCCAATTTGTAACTACCGCGGAACAGGCAAGTGATGGCATTGCGTGCTCTTCATGCCTCTACAAGTATCTTGTCACACTTGGAGAAACGTTTGACGATGTCCTTTCGGAAGCCGAACGTTCAGAGTTAATTTCTGCCTATGTGAAGAATATCACGTCTCAGATGGCTACAGAGCTGATTGGGAGCGATACAACCACAGACCCAGAAATGATCGATGAACTCGTAAGCAGTCGAATCAGCAAGCTCCTCACCTTGAGAATAACTTGGGCATCAATTCTGCATGATCTCAATAAAGACAACGGTGACAGAAAACTCATTGACCTAATTCGTCGCTATAGACAGCTAGCGAGATTTGAAACAATATTCCTCTTTCAAGTTTCGACCCTGAGGGAGTCAGAAGACAAAGAGGTTTCCCTCGGTCTCTTGAGATTCATGGTGGATGTTGCAGAGCGTATTGTCAGACTGATTTCACTAATCAGAGATTCGACACACTCTGTGGCAGAGTCCAATAATGTGCCAGAACACATACGTGATCTCTTGGACGAACAAATCGAAGATCGCAATCGAACAGAAGATTGGTTCACAAATCTTGTGAAATTGCTTAATACGATTGAGATACGCACGGCACAAAAATCCTCATAAACGTGCGCGTCACTGAGAAGTGAGGTTAAGTAAAAGACCTGCTAGATAGAAATCGTAAATGGAGCCCGATGGAGTGACTGTAGGACTGAATGATGGGCAGAGCCAGAGTCAAATAAAGCTGGTCAGAGGCTGCCCATGCTACAAGGTCTTCGGTGATGAGAAGCTTTGTGTCAATGATGATAAAGTCCTCGAAGTTGAGGCCATCGAAATAGATCCCATGCTCTTCTCGTATCACAAGACCAGAGAAAGCATGAAGGCAGAAGAGGCCATGGATGAAAATGTATGCTATACATCAATCTTCGTCAATTATCCGGATAATAGAGTTTTTTGTATCTCCCAAGGATGGGTTCTAAGAATCCATGGAAGGAATGTTCCGGGCGACGACTTGGAAGATGCATTGCAGTTCCTCTCGACGAAGGACCTTTCAGCGAGTGCCGAGATATGCTCAGAATGCCTCTATAAATTCCTACTCACCCTCTCAGATAAATTTGCAGACACTATGTCGAAGAAGGAGAAGACTGACGAAGTAAAGCGCTATGTTGACAAATTCTCACTCATGATAGCTGTAAAAGCGAGCCAAACTGACAAGATGATGGAACCGATAGGAACTGAGGATGATATTGAGGAGGGCGTCGATCACTTTGAATTCCTCAGGAAGTATCTAGTGCAGCTCCTTGAACAGCAGCAGTCCTGGACCGAGCTTTTGAACGATTTCTCTGATGAAGCAGATATTTGGCTACGAAACATTGTGGAAATGAGAGTCCGCCTAGCAAGACTAGAGTATCAATTCTACAGTCAGACACTGCAGATAAGAGACATAAACGACTTCAATATGCTAATCAAAATGCTCCAGTTCATTCTCAAGACGTCCAGCGATATTCTGAATCTGAATGATCAAATCCATACTGAGATACGATCCAGAACATTCTGCAAGAAAGCAGAGTCAGACTCCAGATTGGATATTCTGGCATCCTATGGAGACAAGAGTAGAACAGTTGAGCATAACTTCGGGAATATCCTTCAAATCCTAAGCAAGCTGTGATTCTGCACTTCCATCATTATTATTTGATGGTGCCAAAAGATTCCGCAAGCCAGTGAAGATATAGCTTTACTCCTTGCTTCAAGGAAACCTCTTGCTTCCAGCCAGCTTTTCGCAACAATCCAACATCTAGGTCAGTAAGCAGAACATCACCTGACCAACCACGTTCAGATCCGGTGTAGTGGATTTCAACATCTTTTTCAGTGAGCTCTTTAGCAACCAGCTCAGCAATTTCTCTAACCTTTAATCGTTCTCCTGAACCCACGTTGACTGGTGTATACCCCGAACTCATATTCTCAGCTAATGTGATAGTCGCATTGATAGCATCTGTCACATAGATGTAGGATTTCTCCTGCAAGCCAGTTCCAAGGACTTCGAGTCGATTCGGATTCTCCTTTAGTTTCTCATAGAAATCAAATATCACGCCATGAGTCAGTCGAGGTCCAATGATGTTTGCCAGTCTTAGACTCACAGATTCAAACCCATACAATTCCGAATACGATGAAAGATACATTTCTACGGCACACTTCGCAGCTCCATAGTTGCTGATGGGCTTGAGCGGGGTTGATTCAGGGGTAGGCAGAATTTCCGAATCACCGTATACAGTCCCTCCGGAGGATGCGAAAACAATCTTGGTGACATCATTCAGCCTCATAGCCTCCAGTAGCTGGAGACTTCCTTGCACATTTATTCCGAAGTCCAAAAGCGGTTGAGCTATGCTAAGCCTTACGTCTGGCTGTGCGGCAAAATGATAGACAAAATCAACGCCACTCATTACTTTAGAAATATCATCGTCGGAGGTGATTGAGCCTTCCACAAATAGGAACTTGACATTGTCTTCGTGTTGCCGAAGGTTATTCATGAATCCAGTTGAAAGGTCATCTAGCACAACCACTTCGTTTTCTATCAATAGACGATCAACGAGATGGCTACCAAGAAAGCCAGCCCCACCAGTCACTAGTATTCTTGCCATTGCATTCAGTTCGCAAGTTCTTAACTTTGGCATTAAGTCTTGCTAGGTCGTGAAACGGCTATCGGAAAGGATGGTTTCAATCAGCAACGAGGCACTGGGATTTTCTTGAGTTTCATTCCATTCTGATACGAATTCCCGGTATAACGACAATTCTCTCAAGATGTCGAATGATATATCCTCAAGTTCGTCGATTTCAATTTCAGGTCCTGTACCCAAGCCCGGACATATCTCTTTCACCGCGCTCAAGCCCCACGTAGTTTTCCCCTCTTTCTCTTGAAATACAAAAGGAAAGGACCTGCACACTCCAGGTCTAAACTGATGAATCATGCATAGATCGTCTGACAAAAATATGCACTCATTGTTTTCCATCCGGCGGAGAGCAATATAGGCCGCTCCCTGTTCAGTGTTCACAGAAGGTATATCTCTCATACCAACGGGGGGGTTACCACCATTTTCTGGTAGCACATAGAAGTCCAATGCGCGAAGTGTTTCGGATGCCGAGATACTCAAGAAGAACGATAGTCGAACTATGTCGTTACCGGTGACAGTCACTAGAAGCTCCTCCTCCTTGCAGCAGGCTCCGCATTTTGTACACTCGAAATGGACCTTAGTTTCCAGATTTAGCCACCTCTCTCTAAACTATCAATTTGGCCTCTTAAAGGAAGGCAAAAGACAAATCATCTTAATGAAGGAAGAAACGCCACTAGAGAATCTAGTCCCTGCTCTATCGTTTCTTGAGACGCGGCATAACAGAACCGCAGATAACCGTCAAACGCTCTTCCAAATACTGAACCAGAAGCAGTGGAAACGCCCGCCTTCATGAGAAGCAACTCAGCGATTGTATTGCTGCTTAGACCATATGCACTGAAGTCTGGGAATGCGTAGAAAGCACCTGCTGGCATCTCGCACTCGACATCTTCTATATGACGAAACCGCTCGACCATATAGTTCCGACGAGCTTCGTAAGCCTCACGCATTTTAGTGATATGACTCTGGTCACTCTCTAATGCCACAGCACCCGCATATTGCACAAATGATGTAGGACATGAAGTAGTGTTCTGTTGAATCCGCACCATATTCCCGATTGTTTCAGGATTCCCGATTGCATATCCGAGACGCCAACCAGTCATACTGTAGGCCTTGGAGAATCCACTAATTACAAGTGTATGCTCCATAACCGGATCCACCTCAAGCATGGATGATTGCTTAATGCCATCATAGACAAGCGACTCGTAAATTTCATCACTGAATACAACAAAATCATAGTCTGTGGCAAGGTCATAGATTAGCTTCAAGTGGTCCTTGGATAGAACTCCTCCAGATGGATTATTAGGACTATTAATGATGATGGCTGTAACAGTCTTGTTGACACTGCACTTCAGTGCTTCTTCATCCAGTTTATATCCGGGCAAAGTTGAAACATCCCTTGGTTTCCCACCTGCCATTCGGACTAGCACACGATACGTGGGCCAGGCCGGAGATAGAAGAAGCACATCATCACCAGCATCAAGCGTGCTCAGAAAGCCTTTGAATAGAGCCATCTTTGCTCCAGGAGTCACTATCACATCCTTGCGCCCATTGATCTCAATGCTTCGAGTCGCATAATGATTCTGGATAGCATCAAGTAGTTGCGGAATCCCCCGAGATGAGGTGTATTTTGTGAGACCTTTGCTCAAAGCAGTATTTGCTGCTTCCACGATATGGGGAGGTGTGGGGAAATCTGGCTGTCCCACTTCGAAATGGTATACGGTCTTCCCCTTGGCTTCCAATCGGGTAGCCAGCTCAAACATCTTCAGGGTTCCAGAAGGTGGTATTCGTTCCATATGATGACTTGTCCAGTCCATACGTCATGCCTCACCTTTATCTTCACGACACTCAGCCATGAGTGTCCAGAGAAATGCGCGCTGGCTTCTAGAACTAATATTACTTCCGGCGTGATACTATAGAATCATTCGCTCCGACAGGATGTGCTTCTGATGTTCTGTGCCTCTGACTTCGATCCGATCAAGCAGCGCCTCGCCAAGGCCTAGGTCATAAGCATGTTTGAGATAAGGCACCTTCATCGGATCTAAACCAAATAGACCAGCACAGTAGGAGTCCACCGCAACTGGATCTACACCGACGACTACGCCACCAACTTTCATCCTTCGTCCTGTACGTCTCTTCCCTACGACAACCTCAGACAGGTCTATGACTGTCAAATTCGGACGAAATGCGCTCAGAAGATCAAGCAAGACATCTGCTAGGTGAGAATGAAGATGCTGCTTTTCCACCTCTGGCAATAGACCAAAGAGATTCTTTATCCCGCCCCAAACCAAGCCTTCATCCGGGCGAAATTTGAGAGTCGCCACATTAACGAGAAAAAGGGGGTCCTTAAGTGCTAGGGGCATTTTGTGGGCTGTGGAGAAGTGATGACCCGGCATAGCAATCGGTTCGAGTGTATCATATGAAAGATTGAACAGCTTGACACTCTCAGTAGCAAGATCCCTGTATCCGAGTTTCGAGTAGGCATCTTCAACAGTCCTAGATGTATTATCACTCTCTACGAGCAGCACCTCAGTAGTGTTCTCAAAAAGGCCAACAACTGCTCTTATTACTTCAAGAGAAGTATTTCCTGGAACTTCCGGATCCATAATTGAGGGCTTTATCAAAACACGTGTTTCAGTCCCTGCAATGGGTAGGGGTTGCGTTAGCTTTGATAGAGCGATTGCAAGAGCTTGGCGCGGATTCTTCTTTACAGCTATTGCTACTTCTGCTGAACTGCCCATAGGATTGACCTGGAGTCCAAGGCTTTAAGTGAGTCTATCCGTAGGACTGTTTGAAAATGGGCCTCAGACCAGACCAGCTTGAAAGGTACTCTAGAACTCTCAAGTTACATGATTTCAGCGAGAAAGACCAGCTAACGCTGGCAAACACAGTAGTATCTATGGCTGGCGCCGGGGGAATTGGCAGCCCAGTGTTAAGACTCTTGGCTTCAATGGGATTCGGTGTGGTACGCATAATTGATGCAGACACAGTCGAGCTATCCAATATCCAGCGACAGAATCTCTACAACACTAATGATATTGGGAAGAAGAAGGCTGAGTGTGCTGCAGCGAATCTTGCTCTCCTCAATCCCGAGGTGGAATTCATCCCCATTGTGGAACAAATTAATCACAGAAATGCAGAGGATATCCTGAAAGGATCAAGTCTCATTTTGGATGGATTAGACTCCTTTCAGGCACGTCGTGCTGTCAACGAAGTCAGTGTGAAAAGGGGAATACCATATGTTTTTGCAGGAGCAGTTGAGTATTTTGCCAATCTATCCACCTTCATTCCAGGTATGACCGGTTGCCTAAACTGCGTCATGGGTGAGGCGAAAGACCATCAAGATAGAACCGTAGCTGCAATTGGTGTATCGCCTGAGCTGCTCTCAGTGGTGGCCGGAATAGAAATGAGGGAAGCAGTGCTTTTGGCTCTCCAAAGAGAACCAAATCTTGCAGAAAAGCTCATGACAATAGACATTAGCTCCTTGAGCTTTGATATCTTCGATATCACTCGATCTGAAACATGCAGTGTCTGTGGTCAATCAAGTGCCAAAGAATAAACGCCTAGCTCTCCTTCGGCGCTCTTCCTCAGTTTCATCGGTCTCTGGAGGCGGGGGCGGCGGCGGAGGCTTTACTGTAGTAGGGGCTTCCGACTCTTCAGATACCTCCTCATCTTCGGCATCCGTTGAGATGAAATCATCATCTTCATCCTCGTCTTCAAGTGGCGGCTCGTCATATGGGCTCCATAATTCGCGCTTCGGTGCAGCTACTGGTGGTGATTCGTCAGTGCTTGGAGGAGTATCTAGAACCTCCAAGACATCATCATAGGTTTCGACTTCCAAGTCTTCTTCCTCCGGAGGCATCAGTTCTTCTTCGTCTGCTTCAGCCAACACAGCCCTCATGACATCTTCCGGCGTGGAGGGCGCTACTTCCATATCATCTTCCTTGTCGACTATGGGCCTTGGTTCGTCTAACGGAAAGTCAGACAGAAAATCCCGTTTCACCCCTTCAAATGTAAGTTCATCTGCTGACATCGATTCCTCAGCATCTGCGGAAGCTTCAATCTCATCTATCGAGACTGGTTCAGCAGGCGGCATCTCAGGCGTATCTATCACCTCGTCCGGTGCATCAGGTTCACTAACAGTTTCTGTAGAAACCATCTCTTCATCATTGGCAGGAATGTCTTCAACCTCTGGCTCGACGTATGGAATTGGTTCCTCGAAATGCGCTGGTTCTTCGATTTCTCGTGGCTCATCTACCTCTGGATCATCTGAACCATACCTCATTCCCAGCTCCTTGCCTAGGCAGGACTCGCATCGCTTTGCCGCTGCAACCAATCCTTCAGCTAAGAAATCATCAATGGTCTTGGCATCCTTTGGATGCTTTCGCGCCCAACGCAGAAATGAATCTACCATTCGAAGTGCATCGCGGACGCCCATCCAGTAATTGTCATCTCTTTCCTCTGAGGACATATGTGCCACCTACTTGCTTCAGTTATCAGAACGGAATAAAGGCTTTGTATCATACAGTAGTTACATTTCACACCTTATTCTTGTGTTGAGAGGGCAAGAATCTCTTCCATCAGTTCATCGAGTAGGTTTTGGATTTCGGTTCTTTTGAAATCATCAATATCTGAACCTACACAGACAACTCTTGTAGGAATGCCTTCACCTAGATTCTCACGAATTTCGTTCCTATACATTGTTTCGATTTCAGGATCAGCATCTTTCAAGACAATGATAACACCAGTTGCCCCCTTGTATGTAAGCGATAGCAGGATATCAAGTGCAGAGTGTTTCGGAGACATGAAGAGTGTGGATACATCAGAGTCCTCCCACTCCATCTTCGCAGCTCCTATGCGAATGCCATCGACAGACATCACTTGTTCGTTGAAGACGCTCAGGACCTGCTCCAACAGTCCATCCTCAGGACCAACTACTGTTACTTTGAAGAGATAGCGCGACTTCTCTTTCTTTTTCTTCGTTGATTTCTTCTTAGGTGACATTCCGGCACCCCTCGTTATTGTTGAGTATATGGCGTGACTCAACAAACACTGATTTCTGACAGCCCCTTGATTGATATGTGTTGTGTGACTTTAGAATCTGCAAGAGCTGTATAGATTCTTAAGCCCCGAATAGGGGATTGCATACTGAGGCGATATCGTTGGCATCAGTTGCAGAGGTCTTCGAGGCTTTGAAACCTGTTCAAGACCCAGAACATCCCATCAGTATAACAGATCCCAGAATGGCTATTGTCAAAGAGGAATACATATCCATAACAAAAGAGGGAATTCAAGTCAAATTCAAGCCAACCGTTCCGCATTGTCCGATGGGAGGTTTAATTGGAATCTTGATACGCCATCACCTTGAAAAAACATATCCGGATAGTGCTGTTTCTGTTAAGGTGCTACCAGGTTCGCATACAAGAGAGAAGGAAGTCAATTCGATGATATCGGATGACGCAAAGTACAATGTAATCGTACAGCAATTGAAGGAACGCGGAATGCTCTAGAATACCGAGCATCCTTTTGGTGTGGGATGAATTTTGCGAGTGTCAGAACGACTCATCATTCTTGGATTAGCGCTAGCGCTCATAGGATTTCTTATCATTGCTCTCACAAGTTCAACCACCGAAGCTGGCTTTGTGTTTGTCTTCCCATTCTTCTTCATTGGTGATGTGTCTGGAGCATTCATGATCCCAATTTTAGTGTCTATGCTCTTGATGTTCATAGTATTTTTCTTCTGGCTTTTAAAAGCTAGCAGTTACAAAGAGATTGAGAAATACGTGAAGATAACGCATCTGTGTGAATACTGTAGCAATCCTATTCCCAGTGGCTCGGCCTTCTGTCCCTCATGTGGACGTCCTATTGGAGAAGAATCAGCAGATAGCGATGGGCGGATGTATTAATGGAGGCCTTCTAGGATGAGTCGAAATCGGATTAGAGTTGTCACCAGAGATGATGTGCAAGATATTATCGCAATAGAAAGCACAAGCTTCCCGAAACCCTGGGATGATGATATCTTCCGCATTTTGGGGGCTTGGCGAGGCCGAGTTCGGACCCAAAAAGGAAAGACCGTCTTCATGTATGTAATTGAGGAAAATAGCGAATTGGCCGGATACATCGTCTGGGAAGAGGACGCCCAGTTAGAAGAAAGCCACCTTCTCAATATAGCAATTCGCCAGCAAAGCAGACTTAGAGGGCTAGGAAGAGAACTACTAGATTACGCCTTTGGCATGATGCGTGAACGCAATATGTCATCATGTCGATTGGAAGTGAGAGAGAGTAACACGCCTGCTCAAGCGCTGTACGCCAACGTAGGCATGTCCGTGCTATGCCATGAGGACCAATACTACGAGGATGAAGACGCGCTTATCTATACGATTAGACTCTAGCTTAGCTCCTTCTCGCCCTTGTCATTGCCGGACCGAGATAGTCGTGATATAAACGAAGATATGATTCATCGCGGGATACCAGAGCTAGGGGAGTACCAGCCGCTTCGGTTCCGCCAACCAAAACCTCCGATTTGTCAATAAGAGCCAAGGTTGTCGGTATCTTCGTATGCCATATCCTCCAGCCTTCGAGGGAACTCAATGCTGAATCCATCTCTTCGGTGTCAGGGACAACAAGTATCCTTCGACGAGGTCCTTTCGCTTTGGCTAGCTTCTTCAGGTCTAAACATTCAAGGTCCAATACGGAAAGCACCACTGACTTTTCAGCTCGGGAAACCATGTCAAGCATGTGTGCACAAATCTCATCGGTACCAGTTAGATACCAGGTGTTCTCACTTGCGAGGGAAAGCAGCTCCTCCCGAGCACTCTTGACAGCTTCAATTGTTTCAACAGACTGATTGGTCAGATCAGATATGGCACCTATGGTTTCATCCAGGCCTCCCTTGAGCGAGGCGATGTCCTTTTTATGCTCGGCACTCCATTGCCTCAGAATCTTGTCTACGTGCTCACTCAAGCCGTTGAATGCATCATTTCGGGTTTGGCGAAGATCTGAGAGGCCTTCATTTGCATCATTCATTGCCTTTGCAGAGGCACTAGCAATTTCTGCATTCTTCACTGTTGCATCATTTTGGGCATGCTCTGTTATTCGTGCAGATTCGCTGCCCACGTATGTCTTTAATTCAATGCCTATGGACTCCAGCTTGCGAGATGCATATTGATTGGACAACACTGAACTCTGCTTCGCTTCCTCGAGGGCTTTATCAAGGCCCTTGGCTGCTTGCGTCACCATTCCATCAATAAGCGTCTTGGAAGTACTTGTGATAGACTTGGATGATTCAGAGAAGTCTGCGAGTGCCGTGTCAATGGTGGCTTTTGTTTCTCTCCCTATCTTGGATGTCTGCTCAATGGCGTTTGATGAGGATTTTGCGATAACATCCGTCAATGTATTAGGCAGGTCAGATAGCGCCTCAGCCGCCTTAGTAAGAACATCCAATCCATCATCACCAAACTGCACAGCCCTACCTTTTATCTCAGATTCTGTCTTCTTGAAGAGGGCACGGCTTTTGGTCTCGACTACCTTCAGATTCTTCTCCCCACGTTCCAGAACCTTTGCAGCAGTCGTATCTGCGGCTTTCTCCAACTTGTTTCCAAGCGTGGTAATCTCACCTTCAAGCTTATTGGAAAGCTGCTCAAGGGAGGATACTAGATTGGATGAGGAGGTCTCGATTGTTTCTGAGGCGCCAGTGAAGGCCAGAGCGACTTCATTTCTTCTATCCTCAATTGCCGTCAATGCTTCTTCCCTAATTGCCCTTGCTGATTCCAGCCGAGAGGTTTCTTTCTCAGCGAGAGAGTTTTGAAATGCTTGAACATTGGAATTCGAGGATTTTACAAGCTGAGATGCGAGGTTGTCCATCTTCTTGCTGGTGTCTGCTAGCAGAAGGTTTCCCGACTCTCGCTGTCCTGTTGTGTAGGTGTCTACTAGTTCAAGGAGTTTCCCTGTACTCTTTGCTATGCCGTCCTGAGTTGATTCCTTGATGTTTGAAATGCGCTCAGCTATGTTGTCTCGAGCACCTGTGACAGTTGCACTGAACTCCCTTGAAACCTGATGTAGATTCTCCCCAAATTGATGGATTGTGCCAGTTTCCATCTCATTGAGCGCATCCTCTGTGCTCCTGACTGCATCTTCAATTCGGTGAAGCGTATCCGCCATAGACTCCGAGATTTCGGTTCGTTTGCTTGTAGCTAATTCATCGAGAGCATTCTTGATCGTCTCAGCGGCTCCCACGAGCTCATCAATGCGCCCGCCCCACTGTGATGAGAAATCTTCTTGGAGTAGCTTTGAGTCTTCTTGTAGCGATGCTATTTCAGTTTTCAAAGCGCCCTTGAACTCAGTATGTGCAGAAGCAATGAGGTCTCTCGCCTCAGATGTCTGGCTGGAGAGGAATCCATTGAATGTTGCCTCCAATCCCTTGATGAGGTTAGTGAATTGCTGTGCCAAATCTTCAAGATGAACATGAAGCTCCTCTCGTATTCCCAATGCATGCTGGTCAATACGCTCCACCTGGCCCGCCAGAGCCTTGTCTATCTCTCTCTGTACCTTATTGGCCTGACTTGTAAGAGTGCCTACACTTTGAACCAGTCGTTCATCAAGTTTCTCATTTAGATTTTCGTAAAGTGCTTTGGCATCTCGTATGTGAGAGCGTGTGGTTGATACATATCCCGCACTAAGCTCAGAAAGATGTGTTCCAATTTCGGATTCGAAGTCATGAGTTGACTTCTTTACTGAGGCTAGAGCGGATGCATTCTTTGTTGATGACGTAGACATCACGGTGCTGAATGCGGATTTGAGTCTACTGTCAATGGAATCAACAAGAGTGTCCATTTCAGAAACTTCTGTTTCCAGAATCTTGCTGACATCGGTAATAATCCTTGATAATTTGGCGTCTACATTCTTCGTTGTGCTTGCAGACCACTTATCGACGTTGGACCTAATCTCGAGATTGGTGGAATCGAGATCTTTCTCTTGTGAGTTCAGCTGCTTCTTCAGGAGGTCCAATGTCGAGGTACGGCAACTGTTTAGATGAGCTTCAAACTGCGTGATGCCCTCTATAGACATCTCTTTTAGGGTTTGATACTCACTCGCAAAATGAGCTTGTGTCTTCTCGAGATTCCCTCGCACCGCAGTCTTCACGTTTTCTAAGTAATCATTCTCAGTGGCGCTAACTCTATCGAGTTGAAGTCGCAAAGACTGCATCGCAACATCACCAAATGTGGCTACTTCTTCCCTCCAAGCCCCAATAGCTGCTTTTGCTGCTTCACAAATTTCAAGAGCTGCTGCTATCCGAGTTCTAGCTGCTTCCGATTCTTCGGCGATGTCTGAACGACCCTTGGTAGTGATTCCTTGCAGTGTTTCCTCTGCCGCAAGGAAAGCTGCAGCAAGATCTGAGTCCATGCCAGAGATAGTGTCGTCTAGTGCTCTTGTGGCTTCACCAATAGAAGTAATTGCATCATCTGATGAAGCGGTGGATTTTGCTAGAATTTCATCAGCTAATGCACTGACAGTTACATCCAGAGCAGCTTTTGAGGTGTTCAATGCTTTGGAAACTGAATCACTCAATGTCTGGGTTAGTGAAAGCACCTCTTTCTCCAGAGCCTTCATTGCGGTGGTGGTAGACTTACCCTCTGAGGTGAGCCATTTTTCGAAGCTCTTAGAGATGTTAGTTGCCGCGATTCCAAGCTCCTTCTGGCTCTTGTCAAGCTCAAGCTGAAGTGCTGAGAGCCGAGTGCCTAATCCATCATCGAGAGAAAGGTCGAATGTCTTTATTGATTCTTCAATACTCTTTGTGAACGCGGCGAGTGCTTCAGTGGCAATTGACGTGATTATGTCCACCTGTGACTGAACAGCTGCGACCATATCGGTTTCGTACGTTTGAAATGCAACTTTCCCGTCGTTCATGGTATTTTTGTGCAGGTCAGAAACCGCATTGACTGATTCGTCAATTCCTTTGAGATGGCCGTCAAACAGTTTCTGGATATCTTCCAAGTTGACCTGTAAATCATCCCGCACTGAAGACAATGTTCCCTCCAATGCGAAGATAGATGGTGACAGGCGGAAAATTGGCACCACGCCTTCAATTCGCGTCACGAGTCCTTTCTTTTCCAACCGGGCCAATGCACTCTCAACCTTTTTGAGAGGCTCTCCCGAAGCTATAGAAACCCCGCCAGCTGTCATGTTGCCACCGGCAAACACAGGGAGGATTGCCTTAGCTTCAATATTCGTTATTCCCAAACTTCTCTTTAATACTGGAATGCTTTCAGCTACTACATTTCCACTCAAGATGAATCCCACCGCTAGTGATTCAAGAAGCAGCCCAGGTCTGGACTACTCCGACTTCTTACGTCGTTTGGATTTGGCAACTCTTTCAAATAGAGAAACCAAATCCTGTACCTCAAATGGAGATTTGTCTCCATTCGAAATAACCTCAGCCTCAATGTGCCCAGAACCGTTAGCCATGTCAATATGCAGATCTTCGTATTTTTGGAGGGTATTCTCCTCTAGCAGAGACCCTTCTTTCGGGGGCTTCACACCATCAAGTTCGATAGTTAGAAGCCACCAGTTGATTGCCAAATCTGATACAGATGCATTAATGCCATAATGCTTTGACAATAGCTCCACGTACATCCTGAAGACTTGGAAGGAATTAACCTCATGATGACTAGGATTCACAATGACAATGCCCCTTGCAAAATCAAAATGGAAAATCAAATCATCTCCTGCAACAAGCATGATATTATCCTCTTGGACATCGGAGGTGGTTTTCCAGATTTTCTTGAATCGAGAAACAAAATGCTTGATTGAACTGACTCTCAGGGTCGAAAGAAAGTCTTTCGTCTGTAGACGCCTATCTATCATGCCTCTTCCTTTTCTCTCAAGAATGAAACGCTTTAGCTGCTCCAAGTATTGACTGTAGCAGAAGCTCGGTAGGTCCTCGGGCTCAACACCTATCTCTATCAGCATGTTGAGAAAATTGCGGTTGTTGCAGGCTGGTCTTACGGTGCAACCGAGGCGATCCTCCTGACATTCGCGGCATCGCTCCTCATAAAGCTCTATGAACTCCCTGGCCAGTTGACTATCTGCAGGGAGGTCTAAAAGCTCCATTCGCGTCGCAAGTTCATTAGCATGCTTCTTTAGCTTCATTAATCGATTCAACTCTGATTATGGTTCAGACTTTTGAGTGACCTGAGGCAGTCTGCATGACCTCGACCAGTTCATGTGCAGCACATAAGGCTCCAAATGCGAATGCGCATTTCAGTTTGATAAGTTTATGGCAGGTGACATGCCTTTCAATCGACATCTGAGTAGCATTTCAGATAATAGAGAGAAGCTTAACTTGTCTTCGCCATCTCTTTAAGCTTGGTGGCCCAATTGCGAATCTCTGTGTTCAGATTTGCTATGTCATTCTCATTGAGAGTCGCAGTAGGTGGATATGACTTGAGTTCTCTTGCCTTCTTGCCAAACTGGAAGAGAACAGGGGTATGTCCAGAGATCATTGTGGTCAGCTTATCACGAGTTTCTTCCAAAACGCGAGCCATTTCGCGAGCCTCTGTCTGAGGAGTCACTTCTTTCAGAAGCCCCTTCATAATCTCTTCAATAGTAGACATGCTGACCTTCTTCGGGGGAGGCTCCTTTTCCTCCTTTTCTTCTTTTTCCTCCTCTGCTTTCTCCTTGACCGTCTTCTTGGCTGGCTTCTTCGCTGGTTTCTCAGCGGATTCAGCCGATTCAGGTGCAGGAAGACTAGTTAGTGTTTCCAGTGCTTCTTCAATTTTATCAATAGCTAGGTTGTACTTGCGCTCTATGTCATCAAGCTGACGGACAATTATTCCAACTATTTCTTTCGTTTCTGTGAGGGATCCCGACACTTCTTGAACTGTTTCCTCGAGGCCAGAAAGGCCAGCAACGTATTGCTGCAGGTCATCAATCTTCTTAGTGATAGCTTCACCATCAAGAGAACCAACCAATTCTTCAATCTTCTTTCCAACATCGTCTGCTGTGCTGGAATTGCTCACTTCAGTACTAAGATCCGATAGTCCAACGAGGATGTCATCCATCTTCTTGAAGAGAACTTCCATCTCCTTCGAGTCACGGACTTCAACTAAGTCGGAGGACATTGTTTCAATCTTCTTTTCGATACCTTTCACTGAAGATAATTCCGCCAATTCCTTCTTGACGGAAGCGAGCTCATCTGTGACCTTGTCAATTTTCTCTTCAATGGATTCAAGAGCTGCTTCGGATTTGTCGCCAGGCATGAAAGCACCCCAACCTGTGTGGCCGCTGTGTGGAGGATAGCCCCTGCATATTTAGATTTTCGTACTGCATTTGAGACTGTGTAATAACAGTCGACTATAGTTTACTGGCTCGTACGACAGGAATGCCGAGGTCCTCCAGAATCGGAAATAGCACAGCCTTGTTCTCAGCATTAGTTCCTTTCCAGTCAATGATTGCTTGTGTTATTCCTTGAGCACTCCGTTTCAACATCTGAGAAACAACACCCTCCGTAATCTCGTTCAATGCGTATTTTGGAGCCATATGTCCAATCGTGACATCTTTCTCAAGCACAAGTTTGTTGAATTTGCTGGCATAATGAGTCCCGCCGAATCCAATTGAGGCATCACCAGTCATTGGTTCTTTGACACAATTCATCACTGATGCGGCAACTGCCTGTGCTCCTTCCTCATGGCTCCAATACTTCTCATCGCTGCCAAGCTCCACAAAAAGAAGAGGAGTATTCAGTGATGTGGGACCATGATGTGTGACTTCCAATGTTACATCAAACTCACTCAGATTCCGTTCGATCTTTTGTTGGTTGAGACTCTTGAGGGCAATCGAAACAAGGGATGGAGCTGAAACTGATAGCTGCCTGGGTCTTCCTCCAAAGTCCGCTTGAGGACCGAAATTCCCTGTACTATGAACGAGAAGAGCAGGTTTCCCTGATGCAGCTCGATGGCGAGAGCAATAGATGAACACCTCAGCTTGAAAATGCTCCTCTAGGTAGCCTGAATGAATCATGTCTTGGTTTATTGTGATGAGTAGCGCAGATTCATCCAGCTTGTAGACCGGATTACCCTCGAACAGTTCATCCGTCCTTTCGAATTCATACTCATCGCGGAGGGCTTTAGCAATCGTCTGGCTTGCTGTATCTTCAGTGGAAGTCACCAGGACTCTCATCAAATCACCAAGAGTCTATGCAGTTTTGGTCTTCTCGAGAAGGGGCTCAAGAGAAATCTCTATCTGAAGCTTTACCTTTTCCTCAAAGGACTCTAGAATCTCGGATTCAATCCTCACCTTGAAGTCCTTTGCACGATCAATCTCACGATTGATATCATCTCTAATCCTTAGCATGTCACTTCGATGATACTCCAAGTTCCTCTCAGCTTCATTCAATTCCTCTTGCAGTTTTGCACTCTTCGTGTATACATCAGAATCAGCAAAAGCATGACGTTTCTCTTCCAGTTCCTTTGCTTTCTCCTGAAGCTCACTCAGAGATCCACTACTGATGGCTTGGACCTCCTCAATAGCCCTTCTTGCCAGCCGGTCCTTCATAGGAAGCTTGCCTTTCTCAATTGCCTCTCTCAAACCGGCTAATCCCTCCAATAATCCAGGATAGCCGATTGGCTCTTCCACGATGGCATCATAGGGGTTCTCGAAGTAGTCGTTCAATGCCTTCTGCCCTGTCGAACCTACTCTTACTCCAGTATCATGTTGAAAGAACTTCTTCACCTGCTTCTTGAGGGGATTCAGTTTCATTCTCAATAGACTCGCAATATGGTCTGCTTCAGAGTCGATGTTCAGCAAATCAGCTACATTTGAAGTTTCAGTGAATTCCTCATAGGCTTTCTTTGCTGAGTCATATTCTGTCATTGCTGTTTCGATCTTTGCTCGAGTTGTACGAATTTGCTCTTCGTATACCTCTTTACTAAAGCCAAGATCTTGCAGAGTCTGGATTCTACCACCTATACGCTCTAAATCCTTCAGCCAGCTGAATTCGTAAAGGAGCTTCTGTATCTTGTTCATCTCGGACATAAGTTCTTTCATGCTGACATCTAGCTGCTTGATAGTACTCTTGTGCTTCTTGTCCATCCGTCTAATCCAACGAGCGCCGGCACCCCAGAGTTCTTGGATGAAGCTTCGAATCCCTTCTTGAAGTGACTCGGTGCTTTCATATGTTATGTCCTTACCAACATAGAAATCATTTGTAATGTCTTCAATCTTCATTGCGAATCTCGTAGCAATCCCTGTGGAATCAGGGTCATCATCTTCACCTGGTTCCTTCAGATTTCGAGATATATCCTGAATATCTTTCAAAGACCGCTCTACAATCCTGTAGCTCTTTTCTGCCTTTTTCGTGAAATCCTTGGACATATTGCTTAGACGCTTTCGATACCATTTCTGAAGCTGATCGATTGTGAGGGTCGTCATTGAAATCCACCTGAGATTCGAAAGGGTTTCCCGAGTGCACTTTATCAACTTTGTGACCCAGGCGTAGTTGTGCGGCTTATGTATGGTAGAGCTTTTAACTCTAGGAAACTCGGAGAAATCAGCATAGGAACGTGGTCGGTCATGTCCGAGATCTTTGAAACCGGTAACCGACGTCCAAGGCTCGACATCAGTTATGCTGTTGAATGTGCGTCATGAGGCGTAGGTCGCATCGGTTTCTACATCAGACGCCTCGGACTGATAGATCCCACCGGAAAGGAACGACTACTGCTCAAGAATCCTGCTGACTATAAAGGCGGTATCTGGGCGTCTTATGTCGCAGATGGGACTGTAGCTGTCGTCGAGTCGACGGAAGCTGACACCATCGCTGTCGTGGAGCGAAAGCAGAAGAAAGGTAGCCTAAGACTAGTGATGAGCCACGCACCTCAAGAATTCGAGGAACCTGTGGTCAACTTCACACTTGATTTGTGGAGCTACAACAAACCTGTCTTGCTACTCCGGCATACGACAACGAACGTCAGTTCCAGCATGGTCCAAGACCTCAAGGTCTACAGCATCTTCGACTTCGATATAGGAGGTCCAATGAGCTACAAAGACGACATGGGCACCTATGACGAAAAGAACGGAATCGTCATTGCCTATGATGAAAGCCAGGTTTCTGTAGCCATTTCCTCACAGCCGAGTCCTGATGGCTGGGAGATATCATCTCCACTGAAGCTCAAGGTAGAATCAGAAAAGCGCGACCTAAAGAACAATCCCGAAGCGGGACCGAAGGACATTGCCACCGGTCTGCAGTGCAACCTAGGTGATTTGAAGCCGGGTGATAGCAGTTCGGTTGATCTTGTCCTCGCCTCCGCGCACGGTCTTGACGAGGTTCGAAGCCTCATCAATATGGCATGGGGCTTCTTCAACAAGAAAATCCGATGATATCTACACCTAAAGTAATGCGGTGTCGATGGAGGCCGGGTTGCAACCCGCGGCAAGCAGTGGAAAAAAAGAGAATGAGAGGGGATTACTCTCGAAGGTGATCCCGCCTCTCACTTGTAATACTGTTCTTCGAGGAAGTTAGCCAACATTACAGCAGTTGCTGTAAGCTTTGCCAGCTGTCCTCTGTTTTCCATATCACCGCCAGATAGCAAACCCAAGTCCATTAAGGATCGCAGATTCCATTTCACAGTGCTATAGGCAACTGAAGCCCTGCGTGATACCTGGTCTGCTAATGCCGTCACTGTCAGATCATTATGCCTTAACAGCTGGGCACTCACTCTCAGAACGTATTTCTGAGTCTCACTCATTCTCATATCTGCTAGAGACAAGAATGATGCAGCGAGGCTCTCAAAAGAAGGCTTGACGAAAGGTTCGTGAGTCTCTTGGAATACCTGGTTGGCACTAGAGAATACATTCACCTCTTTGGCGAATTTGGCACTCACCTCTAGTCTGTACGACCCGACATCGATGGGCGGCGGTTGTCGTTTCTACACCCATTTCGCTTTTCACCTCGTTTTGGGGGTCAAAATCAGCCTCAAGTCAATTGCACTTAAGCGTTTGCAGTAACGCGATTTTGAGTAATAAAGTGAAGGTCACGACATTTCATCAGGTATCTCGAGTCCAAGTGAACCCAATTTGGCAAATCCTTGACTATACAGACTCATATGATGTCGAATGTCCTCCTCAATCTCAGCAAGGGAGGTCAAATAGGGGACAACCTCCTCCAGTGCACTTGTCTTGTATTCATCCATCATGGTGTGAATAACATCGCTCATACGAAGCATTGCCCCTTGAATCACATCACTCAGGTCAATCATTGATTGAACAATCTCACGAGCATCAGGATCGGGCATATAGGGCATGAAGTCTTCTAAAGCCACAGCTGTTTCTTTCGCCTTATCAACTCTGCCAGGAATAATCTCGTCGTACATCGAATTCATCCAACCAAGACGTTCTTCCGATGTAAGTCCCCTCAGGTTCTCAAGCGAAAAATACCCTGTCCAAGGACCGAATTCAGAACTCTCGTAATAAATCCAATTATCGAAAGCACCTAGAACTCTGTGCCAACCTTCTGTCGTTTCAGACATGTTCATCCCGAAAGTCTGTCATCAATGGAGGTTATAAACTAGCGCGAGCTACTAGGATATATCATGAGGGAGATGCTTCTCGGAGATATATTGAGGATTCTGAAGGAGTCCAAGGAAGACAATTGCATCAAAGACGCCGAGAGTACTCTTGATGGCGTTCTGAAAGCAATTAGAGCTCGAAGATTGGACTCCGGCGCCTGGGAAATCGAGAGAGCACTTCGTATTGATTTGGCACTTCGCGCGGTTTCCATTGGAGCGGAAGTTGAGGATGTAGTCGACCTATTAACATGGAAGGACTTCGAGGGATTCGTCGCAAGCATATTGGTGGAGAACAACTTTCGATGTGTTGAGAGTTTCAGGAAACGTGGCGCAGCTGAAACTCGGGGAATGGAAATTGATGTGATTGGCGTTCGGGGTAATAGCATAGTTTCTATTGATGCAAAGATGTGGGGCATCAGAACTGGAAAGTCATCAGCTTTGAAAACCGCAGCAGAAAAACAGAAGGAGAGAACGAAAAGACTCTGTGGGATGATCTCGCGTTTGGCAAAAGGACTGAATGGGCTGACCACTGGACAATACATATTGAAACCAGTTTTGGTGACTTGGATGGTGGAAGAGGTTGTTTTCCATGAGGGCGTTCCTATTGTCCCAGTGTTCTTGCTGAATTCGTTTTTGCAGGACTTATCCATCTATGAGGATATGATAGCGACGTCATCCTGTGATTATGAGGGGTAGGAGAATCACACATTCCACCAATGATGGCTATTTGATGAAGACACATGAGCTTTGGTCAAGGGATCAATGGCAAACGCATCATTTAGTCTGTCAATAGCACTCGCATCATACGGATATGACCAATCGATTCCCAAACGATTGAGGTATATTTCTGTGGGAACACCGACATCACAAACATACAGCTGGCCAATATCCCGTGATGGGGCTAAGAGCAGTCCCGTCTTAACGAATGCAATCGTGAGTGTAGAGATTGGCTTAATTCCACTGTCATTCACTCCGGTTGTTACATCCAATCCGGATGGGGAATCAAGCGATATGATTCGGTTATGGCCTATCAGTGAGGCGAACACCTGTGCTGTTACTGCATCGTTTCTCTTCTGATAGCCATAGCCTATGTATGCATCAAGCACTGTCGTATCTTCTGGAAGGTCATTTGGCATATCTTCCTCAGGAGATACTCCCATTCTCTGGAGCCGCTCTAGCTGAGTCATAGGAACCGCACGAAGACTGTTATACCCCGTTGGAATAATGATTGTCACATCATGATTCCAGTTGATTAGACGCCTTGCAGCGACTAGTCCGCCACCACCGTTGTTACCAGGACCAACTACAACATGATATCGTGGAGCATTGTGGCTCGAATAAGCTACAGCAAGTCTAGCTAAGCAAAGCCCGGCTTGCTCCATCATTAGCTCAATAGGAACCTTCAGTTCATTGACCATAATGTGATCAACCGCAATCATCTGCTCGCCCGTGATACCTGGCAAACACATACTAGATTGGCTTCTCCCGCAGCACTTAGCCTTTGTCAAACGCGGATAGTTCATCTTTAAATTGAAAAACGCATCAAGCCAGACGACCTCCTCGAAAGGATTGATGATCTTGGCTCAATTCGGGATTGTATATCATGAGAATGTGAATAATTGGGCTACTGCAAGCCTAATGGAAGCCATAAAAGCTAAGGGACATATTCCTAGGCCATTTCGACTCCCGGATGTGGCTGCTGAACTGCCTCACAGGTTTACACACCTGGAGAATGAAGATATGTCCACCTTGGACGGTGTGATGGTTAGAACTGTTGGTTTCGGTAATGGTGACCAAATCACGTTCAGAATCAGCTTACTTGAACACTTTGAGGATGCAGGAATCTATGTAATGAATCCAGCTTATTCATTCAGAAGAGCCAAGGACAAGTATGCCACACTGACTGCACTTCATAAGGCTGGCATCAAAGTGCCAAGAACCTTCATTGGAGAGAATTTAGAGGCTGCAATTGATTTTGCTGATGAGGTCGGTGATGTAGTAATCAAGCCACTAATTGGAGCAAGAGGCCTAGGATCAATCCGAGCACAGAACAGGGAACTGAATTACAGGGCGATGAAGTTCATTCATCAGTTGGGGCAAGTCTTGTATGTGCAGGAAATGATACCAAAGCCAAATCGGGATATTCGAGCGTTTGTGATAGGGAATCAATTGGTTGGAGCAATGTACAGATATCTTCCTGAAGGGAAAAGCGATGAATGGAGAACTAATGTTCATGGAGGGGGGCGTGCGAAGATTGCGGAGCTTGATCTGGAGTATAAAGAGTGCGCGATAAAGGCTGCAGAAACTTTGAAGCTCGACTACACTGGCGTAGATATACTGGAGTCTCCTGATGGCCCATGCGTCATTGAAGCAAATGCAGCACCATCATGGAGTGCATTGTCTCGAGTCACTGGAAAGGATATTGCAAGCCTTATAGTTGACAGGATGATTAAACAGGCTCGGGTATAGGTTCAAGAAAACACTCAATCCTCTGCGCTGATTGAGCCAAGAGCCGCTTCAACCTCCTCCAATGATAGAGGCTTGAAGATTCGTTCCTCGATATCGATCTTTCCAATCTCTACCCTTCGAGGTCGCTCTGCAGGTTCAAGACTTGCGATTTCGCCACTTTTTAGAAGTCCTCTAAGGGCTAGGTCAGTTGCTTCGGGCAGAGAGAGTTCCTCCTTGTCTTTGAGGCTCTCTTTGAAGAATTCACGAACATCATCTGCTTCTCTGCCAATAGCTGCAGCCTTCCAACCCCAGAAAGAGCCAGAGGGATCTGTAGTGTATAGCTGGGGACCATCATGGTCAACACCACCGACTAGGAGCGACACTCCGAATGGGCGGACTCCTCCGTACTGTGTATGTAATTGCTTAGTGTCACAAATGTTGACTACAAGTGATTGAATCGAGATGGGTTCATCATAGCTCAAACGGTTAACCTGGGCTTGCACTCGCGCCTGGTCGATTAGCTTTCTAGCATCAGCATGCAGACCAGCGATTGCAGTTCCGACGTGGTCATCAATGAGCAGGATTTTCTTAAGGGTATCAAGATCAACCAAAGTGTGGGGAGAGCGCTTCTCTCCAGCCAAGACTACGCCATCAGTAGCCTTAACTCCAACAGCAAGAGGCCCATGACGAACAGCCTCGGTTGCATACTCGACTTGATATAATCGGCCTTCAGGGCTAAACACCGTAATCGCTCGGTCATAGCCCATACTCTGTGTAGGACCAAACATGCTATAATAAACACTCCACTATTTTGAAACCCAAATCTGAATCTTAAAAGCTTGTCTGTGTGTTTGTTCTTGGATTCCTTTTGCTGAGGCTCACCGCCACTCAAGTCGCACCTCTATTCTGCCGGGAACATCCTGTGTGGCAGCCTCAAGCTCGGAAATATCTGGGACTTCCAGATAGGCCTTTTCTGATTGCCTAACCCCTGAAGACGCCACATAGTTTTGGACTACATACTCGCCACTGAAACCCAAATCATCAAGCTCGTGAGCGATAGCTGTGATGTCAGCAGATGAGAGCAGACTTCCTGTGAAGGTTGTACGAGGCCAGAATTCCACATCAGAAGAGATCAAGAGCTTCATCGAATCCACAACCTTGGACCATGGATCTGCTGTAGTTCTACTGATGCGCGTATAGTTGGCAGGAGGAGCTTTTATGTCAAACCAGACCGAGTCCAAGAAGGGAAGGCATTTCTCGAGGATAGATGGGACTGAGCCCTGCGTATTCAGATTCACATGCAGTCCTGTAGATTTCAAAGCTTTGAGCATTTCGGGCAGGTCTTGATGGATTGTAGGTTCGCCTCCCGTTACACAGAACCCATCCACAAGGTTTCCAGTGGTTTTCTGGACTATCTCTTCAATGGACATCTCAATTCCGGAATCATGAGGTATTATTTCGGCGTTCTGACAATAGGGACAATCGAAATTGCAGCCACCAGTGAATATGACTGTCACGGGAATTCCTGGGACATCTACCAAGCTGATGTCAATTATAGATGCAATTCGCATAAGTAATGTCCAGCCTCAACACTGGATTACATATGATGGATATAACTTCCCCTGTAAACCTGTGAATATTCACGAGAGAATACATGCTCTTTTCTAGTGAGACTATTCGAATAAGAACAGAATAGCTCGAAATCTCGAAGGACGTTACTATAACCTTTAAGAGGAACTATTAGGTCATCATAAGCGGGGACGTGTGCAATGGTGAGTCAGAGTACCAACAGAAACGCAATAATTCAGAGCACTCTTTTTCACATTCAACTGAAACAGTGTCAGTATATCGATGACTTTCCTGAGGCTGTGGCAGATGTCTTTGAGAAGAATGTCCATCGAGGCAGACTAAAGAAGTATCAGGATCTGAAGAGAAAGCTGTACCGCATTAAGACCAGTTTCTTTGATGTAAATAAGGACATTAGGAAGAAGGAATTCTTCGAATCGCTCTATGACCGAATTAAGCGTCTAATTAGTTGAAATCGGATTTTGTTGAACTAGATCTCTAGTTCATGCAAAGAGATAATGAATTTTGCACCATGACTCGGTTTTCCCTGCACACGGTCTTGTACTTCGATTGACCCGCCATATTTGCGAACCATCTGAGCCACAAGAGTCAGACC
Source organism: Candidatus Thorarchaeota archaeon (assembly GCA_048882485.1). Classification (GTDB taxonomy): domain Archaea; phylum Asgardarchaeota; class Thorarchaeia; order Thorarchaeales; family Thorarchaeaceae; genus SMTZ1-83. The sequence continues at coordinate 45,331 of JBHLRP010000010.1, read as the reverse complement.
AACACCGCCAGAATGTTTTCGCTTGTCAAAGATTGTCTTCTTTCGGGCACTGCTTATGCCAGGACCGTCATCAGAGATTGATAGTTTGTACATCCCGTTTTCCCTACTGCCGCCAACCCAGATTCGGGGCTTCTCTTTTGGATTATGTCGCGCCGCATTCTCAAGAAGGTTCCATATTAACTCTCCAAGCAATGTATCTGCTTTGACGAATATAGGAGCCTCGATATCTTCAAGGAAAACTGTTGCACCATGGACTCGTGCCAATGTGTTAATTTTCTCATCCAATATGCTTGTAAGCTCAATTTTCGTTGTTGGAAGTCTTCTAAACTCTCCTGCGCGCTTTACTTTTGTAATGAGTCTGTTGCACCGTTCTACGGCGTCCAAGATGTCGTTTTGAGCGTCAACAAGATATGATCTTGGTAAGTCAACATCCAGGAGGCCGGATGCTGTGATGATCACCTGAAGCTGGTTCGCAACATCATGAGTAAGCAAATCCAGATAGAATTGAATTGTATCCTCCGCCTCCCTTTGTGCGGTTATCTCTGTGATAACAGCGAAGGTTCCATCGAAGATATCGTCGTCTCCAAATAATGGCGTGGCTGAGATGATGGTCGGAACTGTTTCCCCATCTTTCCGTACCCATTCAAGTTCATAGCGAGCTCCTTTCCCAGAACGCCGCTCAGCAACCATGGTTTTTACCCAACCTGGACCTCGATCTTTGACGAATTGAACCCACTCCTGACCCAGCAGTTCCTTCTGCGTTCTGCCCAGCATTTCGCAGAATGCTTCATTGGCATAGACAAGCCTGCTCTTTTCATCATCAATGGCCAATCCGTCATTCATGGTTTCAACAAGAACTCGATAGCGCTCCTCGGTTTCCGCGAGAGCTTCCTGTTCCCTACGTCTATCAGTGATATCGAGGATGTGTACGAGGGTTTTTGTGGACCCATCGGAAGCTCTAACCAACGAAACTCTGATATCAGCCATCAGGGGCAGCTGATTCTTGGAGAGGATTTGAACGGGATAGGTTTCTGGAACCTCCTTTCCATCTCTTCGTTCAGTATATCTTTCACTCATTTGAGTGGCTACTTCTTTTGTTAGAAACCTCCTAAAATCGTGCCCGATGAGATCCTCTTTCATTCCGCCAAAGAGTTTGGCTAGTTGTGCATTAACATATTCAACTTTGAAATCATCGCCGATTAATGCAATGCCTTCATGTGTGTTATCAATCATTGATCTAAGGATTTCTTCGTTGAAAGGGAAACTTGGAGAGAGAGACCCTGTTATGCTGACATCGTTTGCATAGACTCGTAATCTCCGAGCTATTCCCTTGCCAATTGTCTGAAGTCGAAGCTCAGCATCAATTGTGGTTCCATCTAGTCTCTGAAGTGACATTGTCTGCACAATGAACTGATTGCTCTTCTTCAACTCCTTAATTGCATCTTTGAAGCGGCCCTTGTAATCAGACGGGATTAATGACTTGATGGACAAATCCTTGATGTGTTTCTTGTCATCGACCCGAAGAAGGCGCTGAGCATATTCATTCATGTAAACAAGTTTTAGGTCCATCTTCGATTCCAACACTGCAAATGGAAATTCTTCTGCGATTTCTCTGAACTCTCGTAGGCCAGGAGAGCCAGATGGTTTTCTCGCACCTTTGCTCATTGGAACCTAGTCTCCAGTCATATGGACGCGTTTATCCCTATTTGGGAAGTAAATTAAATGACATTGTATTATAAGAGATATTCAGCTGTAGCGATAAATCATTTGGGGCAAGAATGTGTCGATTTTTGACATATATCAGGGGCATCTTTGTTTGCCATAGCCAATGATATCATCAAATTTCAAAATCAGTCGATTCAGCCATGGGAAATAACGGATAACCCATAGCACAGCGCGATGAAGTAGTCCATCTTGCTTATTATAGGGACAGGATCTTATGCAATTGGAGCAATCACTCCCATTCTCAATCCAGAAGCCATAGCAGGTTTCTGGATTCACAAACCACTTCTTGATACCCGGATTGTTGGATTTGGTGGCGCCAGACCAACCCCGATCTTTACCAACAGGAATTGACTTCGAAGGGCAATGATGAGCACATTTCTCGCACACCTCGCAGAAACGAATTACAGCGTCACAGAAACCATAATCCGGAGAATCGTCTAGCAAGGGCATATCTGTGAGAACTTTGGCAATTCTGACCCTCGGGCCAAACTCCTTTGTGATTAGCAGACCATGCCGTCCATACTGACCCAGTCCTGCATCAATAGCAAGAGGGACGCTGAGAGCTATATCATTCCCGCAGGGGATTGCGCCATATCCAAGTCTCCTAATGAAGGCCGTTAGCTCAATCTCAGTAAAGGCCATCATTGAATAGCCAACTGCAGTACTTGTAGCACTTGCAAATGCAGGTGACTTCGAGATGCCTTTATAGTCCATTTCAATGGCCATCACAATTGCATGAGTGAAGCGTTCAGGAACATCATATGGCTCTCCACGCCGGTTAACACTGTACAACCATCTTCTGTCCAAAGCAGCGATGCCAACAAGAGAAGCTCCGTAGATTCTTGCAGCTCTCCTGATTTCATCAGTGAATTTCCTAGCTCCCCACTCAACCCGCTTTTCTAAATCGGGGTCAGTTTGAGCGTCTCCCAGAAGATGGCCTACTACAGCAGCTCTGTTGTCATACAACTTCCAACCCGCTTCTGCTCTTTCATATTCAAATCGGTCATACCCTGGTATGTTTCGAGAAACCATGGCCTCTCCACCGTAGAAGGCATGCTTACCGTAGTATTCGAAGTCAGGATCATTGAAGACTCGAGCGAATATCATGTCTCTTTCAGGAAACTGCTCAAGCTCATCATCTATCTGATAAGGCCGAGTGTAATCCTTCCTGCGAGAAGCCTCTTGCTGGTCCTTCAATTTTCCAGCCTTTACAATTCTAGTGCTAGAAATCGCTCCAAAGGGGCAGGCTCTAACACAACTCAGGCAGTTTGTGCAATCTCTGACAATTCTGGGATAAGCAACACCCTCTTCGAAAACAAGCGATGGATCCTTACTATGTAAACGATTACAAGCCGCTATGCAGTCCCTATTGCACTCATTTGATTTGCATAGCTGTTGGTCGATGTACATCGCTTCACATTCCCAGACTCACCGGATATCAATACAACATCATTAAACACTTACTATGAGTACTAGTTCTCAACCAAAGATTCATGGGTAGGTTGGATTACTGAGAGGAGTAATGCAGTGAAATTGGAGACCTGTAATGTGTACAACTATAGTGTTGAACAGAAAACATTGGAAATAGGATCTGTAAAGATAGGCGGGACTCCAGGCCTAATTCCAACAGTGATGGTAGGCTCTATTTTCTACTCCAAAGATAGACTCGTTAAGAACGCTAAGAGTGGAAAGATCGATAAGGTAGGCACTGAAACGATGTTGACCCAACTTGCCGACATATCGGAGAGAACTGGACTTCCAAGTGTCCTTGATGTGGTCGCATCCTCTCCTCAAGCAATGGAATATTATCTCCGATATCTAGCAGATGTGACTAACATGCCTCTGCTAATCGATGGTTCAGGCTCAGCTGAAGTCAATATCGCCGGTCTCGAAATTGCAAAGGACGCAGGCCTACTTGATAGAGTTGCTCTCAACTCTCTCACACCGGATGATGATGAAGCAATCTATTCTAAAATGGAAGAGGTAGGTCTCGGAAATGCTATCATCCTGACATTCTCCAATGTAGCGATGACTTCAGCCACGAAAAGAGCAGAGCTCGCTGATGAGCTATATGGCAAGGCGACTAGTGTAGGAGTCGACAACATAATGTTTGACACAGGAGTAGTCGATCTTCCAACCCTTGGACTCGCTTGTAGAGCACTCATGATGATAAAGGACAAGTTTGGTCTTCCTGTTGGATGCGGAGCGCACAATGCAGTGGCAATGTGGAATGGTCTTGTGCCGAAATTCGGAAAAGACGCAAAGACTCCTGCATTTGTTGGGTCCAATCTCATGCCTATAGCTTTAGGGGCGGATTTCGTTCTTTATGGACCAATCAAGCATGCCCCAGTAGTATTCCCCTCAGTTGCCATGATTGATGTTGCTTTATCTGGGAGTTTGATAGAAGAGCGTATCAGACCGGAACGTCCACACCCGAGATACCTAGTAGGATAGGAATTCTTGTGCCAAAGAAACATGTCATCTTCGAGCCTTCAGGGCTGCGGATTGCAGTTGAGGAATCAAGAACTGTCTTGGATGCAGCACGAAAACTTGGTCTGCACATCTCATCCGAGTGCGCTGGAAGAGGCACCTGTGGCAAGTGTTTCGTTACAATGGAGCCAGCCACAGAACCATCACAAGAAGACATGAAACACATATCAGAAGAAGACATAGAGCGGGGTGTTCGGCTAGCCTGTGAACATAGAATACTGACTGACGCAAGGGTTGTTATTCCACATTCGTCAAAAGCCAAGATACTCATAGATGGGACCGCGAGCCCTATGGATTGGCATATTGACGATGGTCTTGCCGGTCAGATGGGCATCGCTATTGACTTGGGAACCACAACAATTGTTGCATACTTGATGAACATGGAGAATGGAATTCAATTTGGACAAACGGCATCGCTCAATCCACAAGTCATCTATGGTGAGGACGTTATGTCCCGCATAACTTATGCTAGTCTTGAAGAAAGCGGTGCGAAGACCCTCAGGGACATTGTCCTGCGTAGGCTTGATGAACTCATTATGGAGTTGACATCATCAACTAGCATCAACATTGAGACTGTCACTAGACTGTCTATTGTTGGCAATCCTGCAATGCATCACCTTATGCTAGGATTGGACACCACCTCCTTGGGAAAGTCCCCTTTTGAGCCAGTAGTGCGTGATGCTCTCAATACCAACGGAGAGGTATTGGGGATCAAGTCTAATTCCAAGGTAAGTGTATACATTGCTCCAAATATTGCCGGATTTGTAGGGGGAGATACTGCTGGATTCATTCTGTCACAACGATTGGATGCCACTGACGAAATTGTACTGGGGATTGACATTGGAACAAATGGCGAGATTGTTCTCTCTGTTCGAGGGGAATTATTCTGTTGCTCTGCTGCCGCGGGATCTGCCTTTGAAGGTGCAACGATTAAACATGGTATGAGAGGCCAAGAAGGAGCAATAGAGCATCTGTCAATAGCGAATCCAGAAGAGAAACCTCAGATTTTCGTCATCGGAAATGTATTGCCTAAGGGCCTATGTGGTTCAGCTATTGTAGATGCTACAGCCCAGCTACTAAAATCAGGCATTGTTGAGCCCGGAGGTCTGATGCTAGATTCAACCAGAGTAATTCATACAGATGAGGGCAAGGCCTACATCATCGTCGATTCAGTAGAGAACAACTCAGAAAGGCGGATTGTTTTCACGCAGAAAGACGTTAGACAGGTGCAGCTGGCAAAGGGAGCTATTCTTGCTGGAGCAAGCATCTTGATGGAATCTGCGGGGATAGCGATATCGGACATCGACAAGCTCTTGCTAGCAGGTGCATTTGGGAACTACATCGATCCATTGAATGCACTTAGTATCGGACTTCTGCCCCCAATTGGCATAGACAGGGTGATTCCCGTTGGTAATGCAGCTGGAGAAGGTGCTAAGAGAATGCTATTGTCTACCAAAGAGAGGACATTGATTGAAGAGATTGTCAAGAAGACAAACTACCTTGAGCTGGCAAGGTATGAAAACTTCGACAAGATCTTCGCTCGGGCGACTACACTTGAGGCAAGGATGCCTCTATAATGCCGTCAGCATGATGAGACATATATGGCAGGCTGCATGAGAGCTTCCCTGAGCGTGTAATGAATAACTCAAGCACCTAGAAGAATGCAAGGTTGGCGGGCAATCGAATAGGAATGGTGCAATGTCTATGAATGAACTCACAGAAGCCTTGGCTGAGTTAGAAGAAACTACAGTCCAAGAGATGGTTGAGAAACAGATTGCTGAAGGTAGAAATCCGCTCAAAATCCTCGAAGCCCTAAAAGAGGGAATGGATATTGTGGGCAAACGATTCTCAGAAAACGAGTACTTTCTGGTTGAGCTTGTGATGTCTGCAGAGATCTTCAATAAAGCATTAGAAGTCCTAGAACCAAAACTCTTGGAAACTCAATCAGGAGAGGAGAAGGGCAAGGTCGTCATTGGAACAGTCAAGGGAGACATCCACTATATAGGCAAGAACCTTGTTGTTGCATTTCTCAAGTCTAATGGATTTGAGGTCTATGACTTGGGTGAGGATGTAGAGCCAGAGAAGTTCGTTGACAAGCTAAAGGAAACAGGAGCCACAATCTTAGCTTTGAGTGGACTTATCACTACGACGCATGATGTAATGCGAGAAACTGTCGATGCTTTGAAGGCAGCTGGCATTCGTGACAAGGTCAGTGTCATGATAGGAGGATGTGATGTCAATCAGGAAGTTGTAGATCAAACCGGCGCAGATGCATTTGGAAGGGACGCAGTCAGTGCAGTGGAAGTGGCTAAGAAGCTCCTGATTTAGCTTTCATCCATTGAAGGCGAAACGGCCAAATGCCAGTTCTACCTGATTGTAGTGATTCGATTGTCTGGAGAAGAGCTTGCAGGACCGCTAGATATCAACTACACCAGAACTTGCGATTGTCCACCAAATCATATCAATTGCTTGACTGCAAAGGAGTGGATGCAGCATCAGATTGCTGTCTGGGAGTTTTTCTACGAGAAACGCGACATCAGGGATAAGAAAATCCACCCCGCAGTCTTCCCAATCGCACTTCCCAAGAAATGCATTGAACTCTTTACGCACAAAGGAGAACTGGTCATTGATCCATTTGTGGGGAGTGGTACCACACTTGTGGCGGCAAAGGACACCAATAGAAATGCAGTTGGTTTTGATTTGAAGCAGGAATATGTTGATATTTCTAACGAACGGGTGAAGCCTCAGGAGAAGAACAATGGAACGCAGCTAGCAATTTGTGTCGAAGCGCATAATGTAAAGGACTATCTGAATGATGAAACAGTATCTCTGTGCATCACATCTCCTCCTTATGCGAACTTGCTAAATAGAAAGAGACGAAACAAGAGCATGCGGGGAGACCTGAGAAAAGACGAACATTATCTCGAGGTACAGCAATATTCTGATGATCCTAGAGACCTCGGAACTATGGATGTGAGGAAATACGCAGAAACAATTGGGACCATCTTCGAAGGAATTCTCCCCAAAATGCGTTATAGAGGACATTGTGTAATCAATATCACTGATTATTGGTGGAAGAGTCAAAGAGTACCTGCGCATGTCTATGTCATCGACGCGCTACAAGATGTAGGGTTTGAACTCAGGAATACAATCATCTGGGATCGAAGGAACATTGTGAATAAGGCTGGGATTTTCGGATGGCCAAGCAACTACATCACTCTCTCGACAACATTTGAGTACCTACTGCATTTCTGGAAACCGTAGCATCTCTCTTCATATTCCGAGTGCTGAGAAGACCAAATCCTGAACCTTCTGAGTGTTTTCTTTGACTACTGCCCAGATTTCATCGTCATCCTCAAAGGGTGGCGTTTGTGTGGGAGGATTAAAGACAGCTCCGGTAAGGACAGACATCACTACTCCTGCTCCATATCGAAAGACTTCACGATTGTACCCACCACCTGATATGACACCTAGACGGCCGCCAGCCCATCTGTGGGCGGCAGCGTGGATTTCTTCCGTTACATAGCGAATTGTGTTCATTGTCAGATTCAAATGAGTCATGGGATCATCATAATGTGCATCAAATCCAGGAAGGAAGAGAATGAAATCAGGTTTGTAGAACTTGAAGAGAGGTGGTACAATCATATCGAACGCATATCGATATACCTCATCTCCTGAGTCCATAGGAAAATGCATGTTGATATTATAGCCAATGCCCTCTCCTTCTCCTATATCCTTGATGAAACCATCATGTGGATACATCCACTCAGGATCTTCATGGAACGAAATCTGCATGACTCCAGGATCATCATAGAAATAAGCTTGAGTTCCATTTCCGTGGTGAACATCGAAGTCTGCTATCAGAATGCGTTCATATCCCAGGTCTTTAAGACGATACACGGAGGCTGCAACATCATTGAATATGCAAAATCCGCCACCAGTTTCGTAGCGAGCATGATGAAATCCTCCCGTTGGAGAATAGGTGTGACAAACCTTCTTCGAATGGATAGCCTCAACTCCAGTCACAGTTGCACCGCTCGTAATCCTGGCATTATTGTATATTCCCTTAAACCCCGGAGTGTCGATGTCAATCTCACCTTTTCCAGTTTCTGATATCTTTCTGACCTTTTCCAAATACTCCTGAGAGTGGATTCGACTTAGAAGCGTCCTTGCCAAAGGCTTCGGTCTAATTATCCTCACTCTGGGATGTTCAAGGAATCGAGTTTCCTGAAGGAAATCCCTGACCATTTGAAAACGGCCAACACGAATGGGGTGTTTTGAGCCAAAGTCAAAGGTTTCGAGTTCTGGACTCCATAGGAACCCTACATCACATTTGGGAATGGAAGGACTCATTATGGAGTTGTTTTCTGCGCATCCTTATATGCTTACATGAGCAGAACTCCACAAGGTGCTTGTTGGACTGTGCGATTCCAGGAAACTTCAGTTGTTTCTCTTCCCGCCAATGTTTACAGTCTCTACGTGAGGCAGCAGAGGGACGCGAGGGCGCAGGTCTTCTCACTCGATTATGGAGAAAGGCTACGGATTTTTGACACTGTGGGATCTCAAAAGTCATCGAGGGGTTACAGCAGCAAAGTTCGATGCATAGCAGTAGGAGATGTTGAAAGCAGCGGAGAAGATGCTCTTATTGGGGGAGCCGGTAAAAGACTCCTAGTTGTGAATCAAAAAGGCAGAGTACTATGGAAAAACGACCTTGAAAGTACGGTCATTGCATGTGATGCACGAGATGTTGACGGCGATGATGCCGCGGAAGTTGTCGCAGCCCTACAGAATAAGAGAGTCATTCTGTGGAACCATGAACAGACTGCCCTATTCAGTCGTACCGTTGACCAGGCAATATCCGATGTCTGGCTGGAAGATATAACGAACGATTCAGAGCTCGAAGTAGTCATTGCACAGCGGAAAGGCACTGTGTTGATTCTATCTGCAGCTGGTTACGAACTGAAGCGACTAGACCTTGGCAATGTAATCACGGTATTTGGGGTACTGACTTTCGGAAAGAGGAAACTGTTTGTCACAGGAGACCATTCGCCTCAGTTGCAGATCTGGGACATTGAGGGGAATACGGTTACATCATTAATGCTTCCAGCTCCGCCTAAGGCTTTGGCTACGGGAATACCTGATGATGTTTCTGATGTCGCATATTTGGTCGTAAGTACGCGTGACAGGAAGCTCCTCTTCTGGGAGGCCCAAGACACTGTCAAAGTGAAGAAGTCAGAGAAAGCGACTCTTCAAGAGATAGGATCAACGAAGATGACATTATATCGTCGTGCGATCAAGTGTGGCAATTGTGGAGCACCCACATCCCCGGAGGCCCATGAATGTTCATCATGCGGAGCTAAGCTTGAGCTTCTAGATGAGTACATGATTGAGGAGTATATGCAGGATAGCATTGAATCAATCACATCAAAACACAGCAGAATTCAGCTGAAGGAGTTGGATAGGATTCTCAGAAAGACTCTCCCTAGACCAGCTGCGTATAACTTGAGAAGAAGCATTCAGACGATGATTGAGAAAGGGATACTTGATGGACATTTCAACAAAGATGTTTTTGTACGAACGATGGAAAAGCAACCTAGAACGCCACTCAAGCCTTCAAGCGCTCAGGCTCAAGCTGCGGTCAGAATGACAAAGGACCTTCTTGACAAGAATGAGCGCTTCGATATTGCAGATGTGGAAAAGGAAACTGGAGTGCCCCAAAATATTCTTCGAAGAACACTGATTATACTCCTTGGAGAGGGATTGATTGAAGGCACCATAGAAGGTAATGCATTCGTTCTAGCCAAGGAGCAGAGTATTAGGAAATTCTTGAACATACTACAAAAAGAATTAGAGGCGTAAACCAGAAAATGGAATCAAATCACTACAAACGAGAGGAGGCAGTGCAATGGATATCAGCAAACGAATAGTGGTGACCTTTGTAGTCGTGTCACTGGTGCCAATTCTGATTATAGCGGCACTCTCAGCAAACAGTGTTTTCACAACATCGAATGAAAATGCTGCTGATGCCGCAGAAGCACTTAGGACTGAGGAACTTGCCAATCTTCTGAGGATTTCAGAGGACACTGCGTCCTTCATTTCGGAAAGAATGCAGCAATACTTCGATGGCGTCTACATGATGGAGAAGTATGCTGAGGACTTATTCAATGAGAGAATCAATGCGACACCCCAATACTCGTACTTCTGGGATCCATCCTTGGAATGGTATAACAGTGGAAGGGATATACCCGGGAGAAATCCGGCCACATACGACGAAGCGTATGATTCGAATGACATTTCTTTCGATGTCAGCTGCTGGTACATGCCAACTGATGATTACCAAACTCCAAATGATCCTTGGGACTGGAGTCCTACCACTCGAAGTCTCATAGAGATTTCTAGCAACATGGACAATGTCTATCGCTCGCTGCATCAGGCCAGTGAGGATTATATATGGCTATACATGGGCTTCTCTCCGGACGTTAGCGATACACGCCTTTTCAGGAACTATCCCTACGACAATCTCTTCTACTTCGAGGACTGGTACGGTCCGGGTCTGGATTATGATCCAACTATAGAAGAGTGGTACCTCAATGCAGCTGCCGTACTAGATGACAGCATCGCGTTTACAAGTCCCTATGGAGACCCCTCCACTGGTCTAGTCATTTCAATGGGACGCCCCATACACTTTGACAATGGAACGCTAATCGGGGTCGTATCGGCTGACGTGACCCTTGACACCATCATGGCGAATGTGCTTGGCATAGAAGTCTTAGAGAGCGGCTATGCCTATCTTTTGGAATCAGATGGAGGACTCATAGCACATCCGGACCTGGTTGCTGAAGGGCAGACCCTAAATGAAGCTGAGTTCTCTGGAGCTAGCTCGACAGAGATTGCAGAATTCACATCGCTTCTGCCTACAATTCTATCTGAAGACAGTGGACATGATACATTCCAGAAACGAGGTGAGGAATGGTATATCACCTACTCGAAGGTCAATGTGACAGGCTTTGTGCTTGCCATCGTTGTCCCCTCAGCAGAAGTGATAGGACCTGCTACGAATATTCTGAATCTCGTCCTTGGCCAGACCTTCTTGCTTACCATAATCCTAGGCGCAATGCTGGCTGGCGTGGCTGTAGGGGTTGCTTTCATTTCTTACAGGAGAGGAAACGCTGTAGTGGAGCCCATAAAGGAGATGACACGTCTAGTGACGAAGATGGCAGGCCAGGACTTTACTCGCGGTGTTTCAACTGCAGGAGCAATGTATGAAGAGGTTGGTACTACCGTTGACGCACTGCTGAACTTCCAGGAAGCAATCAGATTCGGAAATCAAGCCTTCATTCGGGGTGACCTGAACAGAGCCCTGGCGAACTATCAGAATTTGCTCGAAATTAGTCGCAGCCTCAATATTGAGATTGGCGAGCAAACAATGTATCTGAACATTGGAAATGTGTTTCGTCAGCGTGGAGATACAGGTAACGCAATGGATTACTATGAACAAGCATTGGCACTAGCAAAGATGCTCCTTGAAAGAGCCCGGCAAGAGGGCGCAGAAGAAACTGATGCCTTGGTCAGAGTCGCTTCAGTATATCACAACATGGCTCTTGTAGAGATGGACAAGAACAATCCCAAAAAGGCAATGGAGCTGCTAGAGGATGCTGTAGCGATTGACCTTACTCTAGGCAACCAGAGAGGCCTTGCCAAGCGCTTCGATGCACAGGGACTTGTCTTGGTAAGGGAAGGCAGATACAGCCAAGCTCTTTCAAAATTTGAAGAGGCGCTTAAGACAGCTGCTGCTGAAGGCTATGAAAGAAGCATGGCATACATTCACTATCACATGGGCGAGCTATTCCAAGTTCAAGGGAAACTGAAGAAGGCTGAAGATGAATACAATGATGCAATTCGTCTGGGAGAAATAACTGAGGAGTTCTGGTTAGTCGTCTATGCCATGCAGAATCTAGCTGATGTCTTGGATCAGCGAGATAAGCCGAGTCACGAGATCAGACGCAAAGCTGAGAGATTGAAACGTTCAATCATGTTCAAGAAGAGTGTGATTCTCGTTATCGACTACTCAGGTAGCATGCAGGCTCAGAACAGGATTAGAGCAGCAGTTCAAGGTGCCAAGGAGATTGTAGAGAGTCAAGTCAATCCACAAGATGAAGTGAGCATTATAGTGTTCAACTCATCATTTCGAGAGATTCTCCCGCTAACTAGGAAGGGAGAATACAAGCGTCCGAGAGACAGCCCCATCATTCGTGCCCTAGACTCTCTCAGGCATCCCAATTATGCGACAGCATTCTACGATGCTCTAGGTAGGGCTCTGGAGGAGCTTGATAGAATCGAGTCAAGCGAGCACAGATGGGTAATCGCCTTGACCGATGGCCAAGACAATAGCTCTGAGATGTACTCGCTTGATGCGTTGGAAGGGATCTTCACTGAGGAAGATAGACATCGGAGAAAGAGACATCTGACCATTGAAGGATTCATCAGGGATAATCATCTCGATGTCAACCTAATTATAATCGGTGTAGGTGATGAGCTGAAAGCACCAATTGAAGCCAAGGTGAGATCCCCGATTACAGGGCGGAGAATGACCTTTGAAGAATTACTTGATTCAGTGTGTGACCACATCCCTCAGGGACAATATCTCTCAGTCCTTGACAGCATAGATGTGAGAAGTGACATTGAGAAAGCGTTCCAGGAGGTTGGAGTGATGATGGCTCAACTGGAAGTAGGAGGAAGTACAGTAGATTTCTAGGAGGTGTATGATGTTGTCAAAGATGGCAAGGACCAAGAAGAAAGGTAGTTTCCGCAGGAATGTCATACTGACCTTCGTCACAATTTCGATCATTTCTCTAGGAGTCACTGGAGGAATCTCATATTTCTTTGTGAATTTGATTGGAGACTTCACCACTACAGAGAGTACAAATGCTCTCGAATCACAGATTCAGACCAACATGGATCTTACCGGTGAGAAGACAGCACTGGTGATCAATCAGAAACTAACGAATGCTGAGTCTATGATTGCAGCACTAGCTGAGGAAGCAGAGGGGCTTCTGAGTGATGAATCAACGTACATACCTCGAAGAACTTACTACGACTACTATTTCGAATATGGATCTCCAGGAGAGTATCCAGCTGATACAGCCTATGATCCCAACTATGAACTTAATGTGTCATGGACATTTAGCAGCTGGTACGTCCCGCCTTCAACAGTTGCTGATTATCAACTGTATGAGGATGAGAGGCTCGCAAGGATTTCAAACATCGACCAAATGTTTCAATCAGTCCATGAACAGCTTGACTTCAGGTGGCTATACGTTGTTTTCAAAGATACTAACATGTTCATCAACTATCCAGGAAGCTTGCTGCCCATCGAGAATCGACTAATTGATCCATGGTATCCAACGACAGATTTCTTCTACACAGAGGTTGAGGACGGTGATGGTGATATGGTCTTTGTAGAACCATATTTCGACCCGCTTGAAGGAGTTCTCCTTGTGACCATTGGTCGGGCGATTTACTTCGAGAATGGCACCCTCATTGGAATTGTTGCTGGAGACATTACAATTGCAGACATCAATCAGGAAGTTCTTGATGTTACTGTTCTAACATCAGGTTATGCCGCTCTTGTAGAGAGCAGTCTTGGACTGGTAGTTGCACACCCAGAGGTTCCAGACGAAGCATACGAAACAGGATTGCCTGCGCTTACATTCGTTGAACGTAATACTGATGGAAGTCCAGCATTATCATCCCAAGATGTGGACCAGATACGTTCAGGCGCAACCGGATTCCTAAGATACACTCGTGATGGTGAAGACTTCATCCTAGTTTACACTCCAGTTGGCAAGGCAAATTGGATTTGCGTCATAGTCGTACCGGTTGATGAAGTATTGAGTGCAATTCCTGAATTAGAGGCACGTATCGAGGCTGCAAACACTCAAGCAACATTATTCATCCTAGCGATAACAGTAGCAGGAATCATGATAGCCGCAGCTGTTGCTGTTGTGATATCAAACCAAATCACGGGACCTCTGCAATACATGATGGACCTCGCAACAAAGAATGTCGCAGCTATGATAAAACAAGAACCGCTCGATACCCTTGACCTGCAAGTGGACACGACATATACTTCAAAGGATGACGAAATAGGAGAGCTAGCACGAGCATTCCAGGGAATGCTGGATTCAATTAAGGATGATGAGTCACAGTAGCTATATGAGGTGTGAAGTCTGACCTTAGACGATTGGTCGATAGAGAAGTCGAGGTTAATCTATGGACTCAGTAGCAACGATCTTCATTTCCTGGACATCAATGAGCAAGGTGATTTGGTCATCAAACTTGATGGCAGGACAATCTCAATCCGTGAGATTGTGAAGCGAATTGAAGCTGCAAATGGAACTCGAACAGGCTATACATCTTCCTTTACCCTGCGAATCCCCCAGCTCATCTCGTACCAGGTCAGGAAGCTAGTTGCCACGTTTTACAAAGTAATCAAAGCTATGGATTACAAAGGTGAATTTAGTGCTGTATATCCAGTGAAGGTGAATCAGCGACGTGACTATGTAGTTCAAGTCCTACATACCAATCCTGTTTACGGCCTTGAGGCAGGTACGAAGGCAGAGCTGTTCCTCATCAAATCCGTGGTAGAGAAGGAGAAGCATCGACTCATAATCTGCAATGGTGCTAAAGATCCTGAATATCTCAACACAATTCAGGATTGCATTGAGGAGGGCTACAACATTGCGGTATCAATTGAGTCACTTCACGAAGCCCGGCTCATTGTAAATAGATTCCGTCCTGGGAAAGTCAACATGGTTCTGAGAATAAAACCGTATATAACGGCCAGGGGCCATTGGTCACACTCTGCAGGACGCGATTCCAAGTTTGGCTTGAGTATACATGACCTGTTCGATGTGGTAGGCCTGCTGAAGGCAAAAGGATTCGAGGACTCTGTCTCCACTATTCTGGGACATGTTGGTTCTCAAATCACAGCGATTGAGGATTTCGTAGGATTTGCAGAGTTTATGACGAGGACATTTCTGGAGTTGCGGCAAAATGGCCTCGCAAATCTCAACCTGATTGACTTTGGTGGTGGACTCCCCATTGACTATACTAGTACGTACGCACCAAACTTGATGGAGCAATACGCTGAATCGATAGTTAGAGGCATCCAGAATGAGCTAATCAAATGGCCGGAGGGATTAGCTCCAAACATATTGGTTGAATCTGGCCGAGGACTAACAGCCCTCGGATCAGTGGTGCTAATCAAAGCCTTGGAGGTAAGGTCTGTATTCCCAAGCCTTGAGGACATTGGCAAGAGCAGCATGAGTCAATACAAGGCAGTGCTGAAAGAGATAGCAGATGCTGCTTCTATCAGCGAGCTTGCTGAAGTCTGGAACACCTTTCAGATTGGTAAGAGCACCCTAGCGGACTCCCTGGTTGCACTGAAGGAGAGAGAGGCACTGATCGGTCAGGTGAGAGCTGAGATTCGCAGAAGAATCGCAAGACTAGGAGCAACGAGCTTGAGGTCTGACGCACTGAGTGAGAGCCTGTGGCATCCAGACCACATTGTGATAGGAAACTTCAGTGTGTTCAACAGCGCCTGCGATTACGTCCTGGTGAAACAGCACTTCCCGATTGTACCAATTCGTGATCTTCATCTTCACCCCGAAACAACTGTGCGGCTTTGTGACTTAACTTGTGATTCGGATGGTGAGATTTCTCAGTTTCATCGAAAAGGCACTGGAGAAATTTGGTTCACTCGGGACTACCGCCCTGTGACCATGCCAATAGGTCAGATGGGAGAGGGAATTCCTGTTGGGTCAATCGAGAACATACCAGGCTCATACTTCGCTATCGCACTCACAGGCGCATATCAAGATGTGATTGAGATGAACCACAATCTACTTGGAGACCTTCCTGATGTTGAGATCATCCTTAGCAAAGATGGGAAGTGGCAGGTCAGGTGGATGACCGGAGCTGAAAGCATGGAGGACATTCTAGAGGAGATGGGATTCGTTGGGTTCGACATAGACGAAGACCCGTACATTTCCTGATCTCTAAATGATTCTATGCTAGTTCTCAACGCTTAAGACTAGAGAGGGTGGCTGACATAGGACTAGAAATGACAGAGTCATATCATTCCAAGCTGGAAATTGTGAGAGAGTCACTTAGAGGAAAGAAAGTGCTTGTAGCTTTTAGTGGTGGCGTTGACAGCTCAACTCTAGCCTTGATAGCACGAGATATAGCTAATGAAGTGGTTCTCCTTACGATGAATACTGTCACCTTTGCTGAATCAGAACTTGAAGTAGCCAAGCGTGTCGCATCTGAGCTTGGGCTGCAGCATGACATTGAATGGCATAACTGGTTGGCAGAGGGCGAGCTTGTAGAAAACCCACGAGATCGATGCTATCAATGCAAGAAGAAACTTGCACAGCGATGGATCCAAGAAGCAGAGAAACGAGGACTCGATACGGTCATCGAGGGTACTACAGCAAGTGATGTTGAGAGCTATCGACCGGGAGAAAGAGCCCTTAGAGAAACCAGCGTTCGCTCACCATTACTTGAGGCTGGTATGACAAAGGATGAGGTCCGTGAAATCGCGCGAGAGAATGGCCTCTCGGTTTCTGACAGTCCTTCCATGGCATGTTTAGCCACGAGATTCCCATATGGGACCCAGATAACGAGTGAGAAGCTTGAGATGGTCGCCGGGATCGAAAACTTCGCTAAGCTCCATTTTGGTGTAAAGAGTGTTCGCGCTCGCTATCATGGAGATTTGGTGCGAGTGGAAGTTGGACGAAATGAACGCTCAAAGCTATTTGATGAAAGGAAGCTTGACGAGTTCCAAAAGTATGCTACTGGCCTGGGCTTCACTTTCGTTACTATTGACGTATTTGGATACAGGACTGGGGCTATGGATGAAAGCTGATGCCTATCATGCCCTCGATTAGATAGGCTGATTGGAATCTATCAAGTAATTTCTAGTTCGATGTCCTCCCCAGTCCACTGCTTGACCAAAATATAGAGATGCTTTATCTGATCTGGCTTGAGACGTGGCATTTTCTCGGATATCCACTTTCTCATCATGAATGAGTTCAGATACTGCTCTCGCAACTTCTTCGTAGCATTAGGCAAAGGAAACCCTCCTGGAAACATTCCTTTTCTAGAATCATACCTAATAGCCATGGTAGTCACATAAACTTTTGCGAAGAATTTTACTAGATGTAGATTAATTCCCTTTGAGGGCGCGAGAGGAACTCACACCCCTTTCTTGTGATGAGTATGTCCTCTTCCAAGCTGATTTGACCATAATGTTCGGTCGTGACGTATAGTTCAAGCGTAAATACGTTCCCCACTTCAACTACACCCATGGGCGTATCACCGTATCGTTCCCATCGTGGCCCAAGTAGTGTGCCACCATCATGAGCTTGCCTTCCAACTTGGTGGCCTAATGCATGTTGATATTCCTCATATCCATGATCTTTTGCAAACTCACGCGCTATCGTGTCGACTTCGTATCCCACAGCACCCGGCCGTATCCAGTCAGCTGCAGCTTGAATTGCATCTCTGACAGTTTGAAAGGCATGCTGCACTTCCTCAGGCACATCCTCTGGTTTTCCGAAAAAGAACATCCGTTGTATGTCAGAGCAATAATCCATATACTTCACACCGAAATCAAAGTGGAGCAAGTGCCCCTCTTTCGTAACATTAGAGGTGGGGCCTAAATGGCCAAATTGCTTGTAGGGACCAGCATCGACCGCAGGATTATGGTCCCTTCCCCACGCAAAACCTACTCCATATCGGTTCATCGCTTCATGGAACTTGTTCTGGATTTCTATCTCAGTCATTCCTGCTTTCAGGAATGTCCGTGCTTCTTCAAAGATGGATTCTGTAATCCGAATTGCTTCTCTTATTCTCTCAACCTCGGTCTTGGTCTTGCGTCCGCGCAGCTTTGATACGACATTCTCCGCACTCACTAGACGATTCTTGAAGTCTGAGTCAGTGAGATAGTCCTGGAGAATAAGGTACATTCCATGGGAAAGACCATCTGCGGCAACATCATTTCTACTGTAATTGATTGCTATTCTTGATGGTCCAAGCCGGTTTAATTCCTTGATGAAAGCCTCCTTGATGCCCTCCGTGTAGGGAATAACTCCGCCGAAGAGGCCGGTGGCTTTTGTGGCATCCGCATCGAAGTTACCGACTATAGCAATGGGCTTCTTGTTCAATGGGAATAGCAAGGCAGACTGCCAAACGAAACTGCCTGGATATATCAACTCAAGAACGGGGTCAGCCATTTGGGAAGTTTCTCGAACCCACACAAGCCATAGATCAGTGTCATCTTCTCTTAGAATTTGACTTACTTGGTTCACCTTTTCCTTCTGTAATTCGTTATTCATGATCATATCCTCTCAGTAGATGTGTCAATCATTTGGAGTGATGACCGCCTTGACTGATTCGTGGCGCTCCTGCGTTTCTAATGCCTCTTGCGTCTTGTCTAGTGAGAACTTGTGTGTCACGACATCCTCGAACGGAAATTCGTCATAATTGTCAGCAATAGTACGAACTGCTTGATACACATGTGTCGTTTCTGAACCCCAGACCGTACGTATATCGAGATGCTTTCGATTCATAAGATGGGGATTAATTTCTACGGTTCCACTGTCTGTGTATTGGCCGCAAATCGTATAGGTTCCACCCTCCCTCACGAGCTCAATCCCCTCAGGAACAGCCAAAGCACTCCCTGTTGCTTCATATACAATGTCAGGACCATGTCCATCAGTGATGTCCCTCAGGAAATCATACCGTTCCTTCAAAGAGGTCTCCCTGATGTTCAATGTATGAGTAGCTCCGAACTTCTCAGCCAGCTTGAGTCGGTGAGATTCCATATCGATTGAGGTGATTGTTGCAGCTCCATTGATTTTTGCCAGTGATAAGAGCATAAGCCCTACAGGACCTGCCCCTTGAATCACAACATTTGAACCCCACTTCAAGGGGCTACGAGTCACTGTATGAACAGCAGTTGGCATCGCACACCCCACAGCACCTGCACCATCAAAGCTCACATGATCAGGTATTTGAATAACATGCGTTCCTGGTGAAAGATACACATACTCACTGTAGGCTCCAATGAGGTGAGGCCATTTGGTAGAGTCCATTGTAATGCCATACACCTCCCGATTGGGGCATTTCGTGGGAGCCTTAGCAATTAGGCAAAACCAACAGGAGTAGCAGGTCTTCGTCACATCATGAATTGTGACCCTGTCTCCAACTTTTATCTCATGACCATCTACATTCTTGATCTTCTTTGGTCCTATGGCTTCAACTGTTCCCACCATTTCGTGTCCAGGAATCAAGGGGTATGGCACACCAGCCAGTTTGCCGTGCCATAAATGAACATCAGTTCCGCAAACTCCTGCATTTGCCACCCTTAGCAAAGCAGCACCGGGTTTCAACTCAGGAATCTCAAACTCCTGAATTTCAACAGGAGCATCTGGTTTGGGGATCACAGCTGCACGACTAGTCTTAGGCATCTTGACTCATACCTCACTGTCAACAAATCTTATGCAGTTGACTGGAAAACCCCGATTTAACACTGAGGCTTTGACAATTATGCGGTTAATGAGAAACGCTAAAGAGTGACGCTTTTGCTTTCGAGCTCATGGAAGAAACTTTCAAGCTCTACCTTCACGAGATTCAGCCAAGTCAACTTTACATTAGCAAGGCGAAGCTGGATGCGGTCATCAATGGAAGGAACCTAGGAGACCTGTCCATGTATGCGCCAATTCCGATCAAGGAGATAGGTGGGGAGCTCGTGTCAACAGATGGGCACACGCGAGGAGTTGCCTGGTTGCTGGAAGGATATGAAGAGGTCGAGGTTGAATGGGAAACCTTTGAGCTTGATTGGGAAGCCTATGAGATTTGCATAGAATGGTGCAAAGAGGAGGGTATTACCTCAATTGCAGACCTGAAGAATCGAGTCATTGATCATAGTGACTACGAAATTCTCTGGTACGAGAGATGCAAGATAATGCAAGAAGAACTGGAGGAGAAGAGGAAGGCGCATAGTAAGGAATAGGTCTAATCAAATGATGTTCTCAACGATGAAGTTATAAGCAATTAACTATGATTTACTTAACGATGGTTAGGTGAAATCCTCCATGTCAAGTAACGAACCTGTTGAAACCCTTGATTGCATAGGACTGTATTGTCCACAGCCGCTTTTCCAGACAAGAGAAGCAATAGACAGTATCGCAGCCGGCGAGGTTCTTGAACTGCTCGCCGATGATCCTGCGGCAGAGGAAGATATCAAACGATTCTGTAAGAGAACTGGGCATGAACTCCTCAGTTTTGAGAGACTGGAGGACGGTACGCAAAGATTCCTGATCAGAAGAAAGGAGTGATTAAATCGTGAGCAGTATACTTTACGTGCAGACCAGCGACGACCCGGAGAGACAGTATTCACCTCTTGTCCTTGCTCAGAGCGCAAAGGCGATGGACATCGAAGCAGCGATATACTATCTCGGTCAAGGCCTGAGGATACTCCGGCCGGGGGCAGCTGAGAAGATACAGGTTGGCAGCTTTCCAAGCGTCGCTGAAATGCTCAAGAAGACTATGGATATGGGAATAAAGGTCTACGTGTGTGAAGCCTCAAAGCAGATGCTCGGATGGGAGAAGGTAGAGCTAGTTGAGGGGTGCGACATAGTCGGTGCGGCAACACTCAATGACTTGGTCCTAGAGCACGATGCCACAATGTGGTTCTAGGTGAAAGTGAGTGGGCGACGTAAGAGAGGTGTATCTGGACTACCAAAGCTCAAAGCCTGTAGATCCGCGTGTTATTGAGGGCATGCTACCTTATTTCCATGAGCGCTTTGGTAATGCTTCAGCTCTTCACCATGTGGGGGACGTAGCCACGGAGGCTCTTGAAGAGAGTAGACGGGTTATTGCAGATTACATCAATGCCGACTATGATGAGATCATCTTCACATCTGGTGCAACTGAGTCAAACAACATGGCCCTAATAGGCTACGCCATGAAGAACAAGAGAAAAGGGAACCACATAATCATTTCAGAGGTTGAACATATCTCTGTTAGAAATATAGGAAAATACCTGGAGCGACAAGGCTTCGAGGTTTCACAGGTGCCTGTGGATATGTATGGACGGGTGCCATTGAAGAAGCTAGAACGCAGAATAAGAGATGATACATTACTCATCTCAATTCAATATGCCAGCAATGAGATCGGTACGATTCAGCCAATCCGAGAAATTGGAAAATTGGCTGAGGATAAGGGAATTGCATTTCACACAGACGCGGTGGCAGCTCAAGGATTGGTGCCAATTGATGTCAAGAGAGATGGAATTCACCTCATGTCCCTGTCATCGAATGACTTCTATGGCCCCAGAGGAGTAGGGGTACTGTTCATGAAGAAGAGATATAGAGTCAATCCCATTTTGATTGGAGGCGGTCAGGAAAGAGGATTGAGGTCAGGGACTGAGGATGTTGCAGGAATCGTTGGGATGAAACATGCCATCGAAATAATGAAGACAGAAATGCCAGACGAAGTCAGCCGGCTTCAGGGATATCGTGACCGCTTGATTAGTACAATACTGAGCGAGATTCCAGATAGCCATCTCAATGGCCATCCAACAGAAAGACTCGCAAGCAATGCCCATTTCAGGTTTGATGGCGTGGAAGGCGAGTCGTTACTCCTATCATTCAAGGACAAAGGAATCGCTGTGTCGACGGGCTCTGCCTGTACCTCCAAGACTCTTGCCCCATCAACAACTCTTATTGCAACTGGGCTTATTCACGAAGAAGCACATGGATCACTACAGCTTACACCTGGAAGATTCAACACTGATGATGACATTGAAAGGGTCCTCGAAGCAACTCCAGAGATACTCAATCGAATTCGAGGAATGTCTCCAATATATAAACCAAAGGCGATGTGATGAAGAATGAAGTCTACTCAATACAGTGAAAAGGTACTCGAGCACTTTCGCAATCCACGAAATGTGGGCGTATTAGAAGGAGATGACGTAGCGAGCGGTCGTGTAGGAAATCCCACCTGTGGAGACCTGATGGAAGTTTTCATCAAGGTCGAGGATGGAAAAATAGTCGACGCAAAGTTCAGGACTTTTGGATGTGGATCGGCGATTGCCACAAGTAGCATGACCACAGAGATGGTTATAGGGATGACACTCGATGAAGCTATGCAAGTCACCAGAGAAGACGTCGCTGAAGAACTGGATGGTCTGCCGCCAATCAAAATGCACTGCTCAAATCTTGCTGCGGATGCACTTCATGAAGCTATCAAAGCCTACCGTGCAAGGGAGAATCCCGATGAGGTAGCAGCAAAGGAACCTAAGTATGAGCAGCCGGCTTGCGCGATCATAGGACAGGATGAATTCCTTGACAAGGGTGTTTATCTTGATGTGAGTGATCTCGAGGACTTCACCAATCAAAGGGTGCTAGTCCTCCATAGCGGTGATGAATCAGTTGAGGCAGCTCTTGAACTCACAGCACAAACAGATCGTGTAGTCTTGTTGACTCAAGAGAAAGAAGTTGTCACCAATGACGCATTACGCGAAGAACTTGAAAACTCCAGTGTGAAAGTAATCACTGAGTCGCGGCTGTTGGAGATTCGAGGCGAGTTTGAAGTGGAGAAAGTACTAGTACATAATCTCGATGAGGATGAGAAGTACGAACTATTCGTAGATGCGGTTGTATTAATCGACTAGTTTCAATCAATCCGGCAGATACAATTGCCTGCTCTGCTTCATTAGCAATATGCGAACAGTGAGAAAAGCCGCAAGTTCTGATAAGCAGCTCCTTGTCAAGCTATTCATTTCAGAGGTAGAAGACAATAGAGACCGCGCTGAAGCCTTTGCTACTGACCTATTAAGATTTCAGACCATTCTCAGTCTTTATGATGGCAATATTGTAGGCACAGTAAGCTGGGATGTCAGGGGTGGCCTTGATGATGGTGTAGTTGAGCTAATTGGACTTGGAGTAAACCCTGATTATAGAAGAAAAGGTGTCGCAAGAGAACTTGTCCAAACACTAATCCATGATGTATCGAAGCACTACTCAAAACATGACCATAAGCTGCGAGTCATCTACCTCTTCATGGAGAAGGGCAATGAGGCAGGAAGAGCTTTCTACAAGTCTATTGGGTTCAAGGAGGTTGCAGATGTTCCAGACCTCTATCCACATGATGATGCTGTAATCTGGACTCTGCATCTATGAGGGAAAGAAGTTTGGTGTATATAGAGAGAGGTTTCCCTAGTGAGGCAATCGATGAGATTGCGTGGAGTGAGAGCAACTCGAGGAAGCCTATTTATCATATGCACAAATGGTTCGCGAGAAGAGTGGGCAGCACCTTCAGAAGCATAATCATAGGCCTTTTTCTTGACGAGAATCCAATGACACGATTCTACGAAAAAGTCGTCTTGAAGAACGCTAGCGGAAAATCACCAATCATATTAGACCCATTCATGGGAGGCGGAACCACCATTGTAGAAGGGCATCGCCTTGGATGTAGGACAATTGGCGTAGACATCAATCCAATGGCATGGTTCATCACGAAGAAGGAGTTAGAGGCTGTTGATGTCACTCAATTGGAGGCTGAATTCTATCGGATTAGAGATGCTGTTGCGTCAAAAATTCTTTCCCTCTACATGACAACTTGTCCTGAGGGACATGAAGCAGACACAATGTATACGTTCTGGGTAAGAAGTGTAAAATGCCAGTCCTGTGACTTCGAAGTTCCTCTCTTCAAATCCTTCATCATTGCGAAACCCAAAAACAAGAGTGTAGTCTATTTCTGCCCATCCTGCAATGAGATCACAGCAGATGGACCTCTATGCCCCTGTGGAATGAACCTGAATGATCCATATGCAACAAACAAGAGCTACCGATGTCCAAATTGCAACCAAAAAGGGGATTTGACAGAAGCATGGTTGTCGGAAGATAGCCCTCCCAGGGAGAGGCCATATGCCCTTGAGTTCCACTGTGGTAAATGTGGGAGAGGATACAAGACACCAGAGGATTTAGACTTCAAGAGGATAGATGAAGCTGAGAGAAAATTCAGTCAACGAAAAGAGAGGGTAATGGGTACACTGATTCCGGACGATGAGGTTCCGTGGAATAACATGGCTACAATGCGTCCGCGTTGTAAAGTGTACAGGGAATTTTGTGATTTCTTCAATTCTCGCCAGTTGCTTGCCCTTTCTATGATTCTCGAACAGATTCTAGAAGTTCGCGAAGACCCCGTTAGAGAATTCCTACTTCTCACATTTTCAGACACTCTCAATGCTAACAACATGTTTTGTATCTATAACATTCATGCCTCAAAGCTTGAGCCCTTATTCGGCGGACACTACTTTTCTCCGCCCACTACTCCAGTTGAGAACAACGTGTGGGGCGCGAAAGTTGGTCGTGGAAGCTTCAGAAGATATATCATCAAAGGAATACGTGCTCTAAGATTTCAGCAAAATCCCTACGAGATACGTTTTACTGAGGGGCACTCTGGAGAGAGCGAACCTACAAGAAATAGGGAGAGAGTCATTGTAGGGGATAGGATAGGAGCTAAGTTTGTAGAAAGCTTCCAGGAGCTGAAGTCACGAAGGAGTGCTTTGCTGAAATGTCAGTCATCAGAAGACTTAGGCTTCATTCCAGACAAAGCTATTGATGCTGTCGTCACTGATCCACCCTATTTCGATAATATCATGTACTCAGAGCTTTCGAACTTCTTCTATGTATGGCTGCGTAGGCAATTGTATGACGCATATCCAATGATATTCGGTCAAGAAACCAGCAGCAGTAAAAGCGAGATCCTCGTGTACAATAAGACTGGCAAGGACTCTAACTTTTTCATCGAATCTATGATGCGGGTGTATAGTGAACTCCGTAGAGTGATGAAAGATGATGCCAAACTCGTGTTCGTCTTCCAGCATAAGCGACTCAAAGCGTGGTCTGCCATTTTGCAGATTCTTGTGAATACCGGATTCTTTGTGGAGGCGGTGTATCCGACACATGGCGAAACACCCAGCGGTGTTAGGGCACATGGCATTAACCACAATGCGCTTATTGTATGCAGAAAGGTAATCGACTCAAAAGCCAAAGCAAAGCAAGCCCCCAGTGATGTTGCAGTTGATAGTATAGGGGAAGGATGCTGCTCATCTCGCATGCTTCAACTTGGAAAGGCATTAGCAGCCTACTCGCAATACCCAAGCGTAAATGAGGGGAGAATAACTGATGAATGCATCAAGGACTTTGAGTCGTTTGTAAAAGATAATGTGATGCAATGATATATTCATGCAATATGATAAAGTTTGAAACCAAGTGGAGAAGCATCCTTTGAGTCCGATTTCATACTCTCAATTACCCTTCGTATTCGTTCAGCACCTATCTCCGATACAGTGGTGAAACCTGCATCATACGCTCGAGATGATTCTGGCACAGTTTCTGGCAATTGCACCATGATGAATCTCCTGTTCCCTCCATCTGCTTTATTTTGCTCTAGGACAGCATGAGCGGTCGTACAGGATCCAGCGAAGAAATCCAATACTGTATCGTTTCTATACGGCTCTGTGCCAATATGCAATATCTGTTTCATGAGTCTAAGTGGCTTTGGAGTTTCGAAGACACCTACGTCGCCAAATATCTGGCGAATTGTTCTCCTTGCCTCTTGGTTATCGCCAACCTCGCTTCGACGCCATATCGTACAAGGAGTTAGACCTTGCCTGACTTCAGACAAGAATCGCTTTAGCCGAGGAACATTGCTTCCGTTAGAGCCAAACCATATGCGATTATCAGTCACTAGACTGTTGAAAGAGTCGTGGCTCATGCCCCAACATCGTCCCGGAGGAGGACTCACATCTCGTCCGGACGGTGTTGTAATCACATAATCATAGTCTCTGTTGTATGTCTTGACAGTCAAGTCGCTTGATGTCCAAGGACCTCGAGGGTCGTCATCAGGATTCTTGTAGCGCGAATTGGTCTCGTCAGTTCTTGGGAGTAGGCGAGGTCTCCACAGTTCCTTGTTTCGCGCATAGACGAGAATGTAATCATGATTATCTGAGAACCATCGAGCATCATTTTGGGGAGAGGACTTCTTTTCCCATATTATTGTGGCCACGAAGTTGCTCTCACCAAATACCTCATTCATAACCATTCGTAGATTATGAACCTCATTATCATCAATTGATACAAAGATTGCTCCGTCTTCGCATAGGAGTTCTTTTGACAATAGAAGGCGCGGGAATATCATAGAAAGCCAATCAGCGTGTGTTTGATCAAGTCTGTCACTATAGACGAAGCTGCCACCTTTGTTATAGGGCGGGTCAATATAGATAACTTTGACCGAGCCACTATGACTTTCGTTTAAGAGCTTGAGAGCCTCTAGATTGTCACCTTCAATGAAGACATTCTCAGTAGTATCAGGGCAAATGGATCGCCTTTTTAGGATCTTCAATGAATGAGGTGAATGTCCAGCTGCAGCATTTCTGGCGGCCTCTTTCCCGGGCCATGTGAAGCTGCATTCGCGGGATTCATTCTTCAAGATACTTCCTCCAAGCGATCAGATATGAAGCAAGAGAAGCTCCTTTGGACCTCATATTTCAGTATTTTCAACGACTCTCAATTTGATAACGTATGACATCAAGTGAGTCTTCTGGAATCTCCCACCTCTCCAATTCGGCATTATACAATTCCAGAGGGTGGGGAGAACTGGTTCGGCGAGGATTATGCATTGTCTGAAAGAAATAGGAACTCATGTGTGGTCGCAATAAATCAAAACCCATCAGAAATCCAGTATAATCTGATGCATTTAGACGGAATTGAATGCAAAAGCGGGTCCTCGACTCCATCATAATATGCAAAGGAAAGGGAAGCTCATAAAAGCTCGACAGAACTCGTTCAACAGGCTCTTCTAGCTCAAGAAACAAACTATGTGAGAATTGATTGCTCGCCGGAATGCGAGTTGACTTGTAGCCCTTTATCACACCAGTTGTTTCCAGCCTTTGGAGCCTTTTCGTGGCCCGAGTTTCGGACATTGATAGGGTTTCAGCCAGCTGTCGTTGCGTGGACTCTCCGTTATTGATTAGATATTTCAGGAGGGCGAGATCCGTTGAATCAAATTTGACAACATGAGGGCTCTCGTCCATCTTGATTATGAATTTGGATTTGCGCTTCAGATTTCTCTTGATTATCTTGTACCAGGACTTCCAGTCCCAATCCCAGTGAATATCTGTTGTTAGATGTTCGTAATTCGCCAGCTTATGTTCGTAGTCCACAATGTCAAATATGTGATAGTCTAGCACAAGTCCCTCTTTGGCCAATGTACTCATTAATGAGGGGATGTTATCGACCAGTTCTAGAGGGTAAACACCATGGACCATAAAGCCATCATATGCCCCATAGGACTCAGTCATCCAGTAGATTGATGGCAATGTGTCTATGATATCTGGAAGGTGCATAGCCCCTAGTTTTGTGACCTTCATACAGATTACTGACTCACCGAGACCAACCTTTCTCTCATGTATCAATGCTCTCGGTGGATATAGGAGCCCTTTCTTCCTAAGCTTGGAGAGGCGATATCGGACAGTTCGAGATGGAATGCCCAATACTTCACCCAGCTGCTCCGCTGATACTTTTGCGCCAACCCTGTCGAGCGCTCCAATGATGGCCAGGTCTTTCTTGTCTAAAGCCATCTCGTGTGTCAGAAAATCACTTCCGACGGCCAATCAACGGAGTTTCTCATTTAACGATGTGTTTCTAAGCACCAAAAGATTACTTCATTGGCAACGCTTATAAAAAATAAAATGACTCTACTGAGGTTGAGCAAGTGTTTGTGGCAACACGATGGCCTTAATATGGCCGAGAGTTGCTATAATACGCCTGACGGTGATAACTGATGCGCCTGCCTTTCAATCTTACTAGAAGCTCAATTGTGATATTAGACACATTGGCTTCTGACGGTCCGATGTACCCACAGGAGATTGCAACTAGGGTGGGACTCGCTCCCAGAACGGTGACTTTGGCACTCCGAAATCTCTTGAAACAGGATCTTTGTCATAAGGTTGCGAATTTCCAGGATATGCGTAAACCGCTTTATCACGCAGATGTAGCCAGGGTTCAGAAGCTTAGAAAGGAAATTGAAATTTGGAAATCAATTGCTACATTGCATCTCCGAGTCTAAGCGCTTGTTTGATTATATTCGCACTCCTCAATAGGTCCTCTTGCTCCTGTGGGAACCGAGAGGACCTCACATCTATAGTGCTAGATGACAGAATGACTTATCGCGGACTCTGAATCAAAGCGATTGATGAATATTCACAAGGCAATCGCAGCGCTCCCAAAGGCAGAACTCCATATACACCTGCTTGGCACCATAAGACCTCAGACATTGCTTCAGTTCATAGATGAAGCTGGAATTGAAACCCCTTACAGGTCAGAGGCAGATCTGGCACAGCTTTTTCAATATCAAGACTTTGGTCACTTTATCTCTGTTTATGGAGAAGTAGTCACCTACATAACTAAGGAGAAGCAGTTCGAGCGACTTGCGTATGAGATGCTTGAGGACCTTGCAGCCCACAACGTCCGTTATGCAGAAATTAGCTTCTCAGCTCCAGACCACATGAGAAAGGGGCTTGAATTCAATGCAATGATCGATGCAATAAGCAGAGGTTTACGTCGCGCGAAGCGGAAGGAGGGGATTGAAGCAGATTTGAGAATCGACCTTGTTAGGAATTATGGACCTGAATCAGGTTTGGAAGTCCTAGATTTGATTCGAGATAGACTTGACAGCATTGTTTCTGTGGACCTTGGTGGCAGTGAACACAAGTTTCCTGCAGAGCCATTTGCTCCTGTCTACGAAGAGGCCCGAAAGATGGGATTGCATCTTGTTGCGCATGCAGGAGAGGCAGAAGGACCCGAATCAATATGGGATGCGATTAAGTATCTGGGCATAGAACGGATTGGCCATGGTACGTCAGCATCTAATGACACCAAATTGATGGACCATATCAAGGAACATGGAATAGCTATTGAATCATGCCCAGTAAGTAACGTGAGAACAGGGGTAGTTTCTTCAATAGAAGAACATCCAATCAGAGAATTCTATGATAGAGGTCTCCTCGTTACCGTGAATAGCGATGACCCTGCATTCTTTGACACTGACATTTCATTCGAATATAAGCAACTTCATGACAAGCTTGGATTCTCTCTGTCGGATCTCTACTTACTTACACAGAATGGAATCAGGTCCGCCTTTCTATCAGATTCCAAGAAGAAAGCCTTGCTCAATGAGATTGAAAGAGCATACAACAAGAATCTGCAATTGTCATGAGTCATTCGGTGAAGCATTGCCTTAGGACCGCATGCATGATGGCTCCTCTGATGTGGTCAACGTCTGGAATTCCTACTATTACTTCCCCACAGATTTGTATAGTTGGGAGACCCAATGGTCCAGTCAAATCAAGCTTCTCCGGGTTGACAGAGTCGGCATTGATCAAAGATATCGCTTCGTATGGAAGACTGAAGTCAGAAACGACCTCCTTCAATATCTCCCAAGCAGCGTCGCAGAAGAAGCAGCCATCACCAGTATAAAGTGTGATACAGCCGGTTTTTCCGCAAGGTGTCTTGCACTCTGCAAAGTCATATAGGGATTGATGGGTCCAGACAGTCATTGCAAGAAATCCAGTTGGAAGTGAGTATATAGGGGATTGTAGAAAAACTCTCCACCAATAATCTTGCGAGATTAAGCGTCTAGCTTAGCCCTGTGCAAGGTCTTCCAGAATCACATCAACTCTACTCGGGTTCTTTTCCATTGGAGATTCGGAGGTGTCTTGGAGGTCACGCGACAACTTAACAAACGGCCATTCTGGCAGGCTCAACATGTCTTGTCAAGAGTATTCTTGAGGTCAAGCAACAAATCGTTGGAATCCTCAATTCCAACAGACAATCGGATCGTAGATTCTGAGATCCCCATTTCAGCAAGAACATCTGAATCTAGGCCATAGTGAGTGGACAAAGCAGGAATACTGGCTAGGCTCTCTACGCCGCCAAGTGACACAGCGTTGAGGAATATATCCAGTGAATCAACGAAGGTCTTAGCAGCCTCTAGGTCACAATCCAATTCAATTGAGAGCATACCTCCAAATCCTCGCATCTGTTTCTTAGCAACTGAATGATTTGGATGCCCAGGAAGGCCTGGGTAATGAACACGCCTAACTCTCGAGTCTTTGGACATCTCTTCTGCCAAGAATGATGCATTGTAATTATGCTTCTCAACACGAACTGCCAAGGTCTTGATTCCTCTATCGAGTAGGAATGCAGCAAAGGGATCCATGGTCCCCCCTAGAAGCTTCGCAGCACTACGAATCCTGGCCATGGTCTCTTTGGAGCCTGAAAGGGTTCCAGCGATAATGTCACTATGGCCGCCAAGGTATTTGGTGGCACTGTGCATGACAATGTCGATACCAAGTTCATGAGGCCTCTGATTGATAGGAGTCCCGAATGTGCTGTCAATCATACTGATTGACCCTGTGGCACGTGCTGCATCTGCCACTTTTTCAATGTCAACTATCTTGAGAGTTGGATTTGTGGGAGTTTCAAAGAAACATAGCTTGTACTTGTCTCCTGATGCCATCACATGATCATGGAAATCATCTGTTTCGGCATAGTCGACTTGAATACCATATTGAGGAAGCACCTCATCGAAGAAGTGGACGGTGCCGCCATAGATTGATTCGCTCGATAGGATTCGTTCACCACCCTTCACAAGGCCAATTATGGCAGTAGAAATTGCAGCCATTCCTGATGAAAGCGCTAGCGTGTCTTCAGTTCCTTCAAGTGAGCTAATCTTTGCCTCCACATTTCGTGTTGTAGGATTGCTCCAACGCGTATACACATCTTTCCCGGATTTGCCAGTGACGGAATCAACCATGTCGGTTTGGTCCTCGAAGACAAATGTTGATGTTTGAACAATCGGCACCACCGCTGGTCCGGACTTTTGGGCTTCAGTGCCTTGGACGCATAATGTGGAAGCCTTTCGCTTCTTGTTATTCATTGTTGATACTCCCATCTTAGCCTAATGGCTCAAGCCATGTTCATGGAAGAGTGCTCTGACTTATAGATGAGTGGAAATGGACATGAAAAGGGAACTCTAAAGTATCTGGATACTACATGAAGCAGCTGAAGGGCTCAGAATGGAAAAGACAACTCCATGCACTTGGAAAGACGAGTCAATCTGTGAAGACTGCAGCCTTTCAGAGGACCTGAATTGCAGATATGACGATAAGCTAGTGTCTTGTTTTCGCAGTCGTCATATTCCCTTTCGCCTCTTGGGCTTTGCTGTCACAGGTTTTGCATCTCTCGCTGTTAATTCGATTTGGCCATTTCTAGTCTTTGCGCTTGTAACTGTTCTAAACTTCACTTTGATTGAAACATGGTATTTGTGTAGACATTGCCCCTTCTATTCGAAGGATGGCAAGACTCTCTATTGCATCACGCTGAAAGGAATACCAAGGCTATGGAACTATGACCCGGCGCCGATAAGGAGACCTGAGCAATATGCTATGATGGCGGTTGGAGGATTTATCGATTTATTTCCCATCGTAGCGGGTGGCTTCGGAGTTTGGGTGCTCATCTCAGAAGGAGCTGGTCTGACCTCTATAGCATTGATGATTGCCCTTACTCTTGCAATGCTCATCGGATCCGTCTATCTGGGCAGGTTTCTTGCAGACAGCTATTGTGCCAAATGCGTCAATTTGTCCTGTGTTATGAACAAAGTACCAAAAGCCATAGCGTATGACTATCTGAGTAGGAATCCTTCCCTGCTCGAGATATGGAAGACTTATGGGTATGAATGGGATGAGGAGTCTACTGCAGAGTAGTCTACAATAAGAACTCGCTCATCAGTCGCCATTATGGAACCAACGTATTTGATACTCGAAATAGGATTAACGAGCCCAACAGCATATCTATCATGAAGCTCAGGTTTCTCACCAGAAGGAATGAGCTTTCGACTATTGCAATTGAGCCAATCACCACATATAGTCCCACGAGTATAGCCAGGGTCAGCTTGCTTGACCTCAGATTAGGCGGGTCACTCAACGTGAGCATTAACAGGACTATGAACACCATGCCAGCCATGTAGCTTGTCAAGTCCTTCACGAAGGTGAATGACCACAGAGTGGCGAAATACAGTCCATCAGGACTCCATCCTGCAGGAATTCCATTGAATAAAGCCACTTGGATTGCGTTCTCAACGAGATCACAAAAGCCAGTTGTAAGGCCAAGAGCGAGTGCCAGTTTTGGAAAGAACGCCTCCTTATCCTTCGTCAGCACATAGAGACCGTAGAAGACAGCCATATAGCCGACCATGAAGAACGTGTCGAACACAATGCCTGCCAGACGGATATCGACGTCTGCTGCGGTAGCACTAGAGAGGTCATCAATTATGACCTGAGGGTCCATTGCCTCATGTAGCTGTGAACCTCCTGGTGACATGAGGGTCACAGCTGTCAGCCCTAGCGTCATCAGGAACCCGATGAACACGAAGACTGAAGCCATCTTGAGCCGAATGCTATTGTCAGTCATGCCTTTCACCAACAGATGCTTCAACTGGCAACATCCATATCTTAAATTCTAGACGCAAAGACGCTGTCTAATCGTTCTCAAGGACACGCCATGCAAGGTAGGTCCCTACGGTCTCCAGAGGATGCCACTTCTCTGCAATGGCTTTTACCTGCTTAGGCGTTGGCATTTCCTGAAGTCCATACAACTTCTGCACACCCTTTCGAACACCTAGGTCGCTGGCGGATAGAACATCTAGACGGCCCAATGAGAAAATTAGGTACATCTGGACCGTCCATTCCCCCACTCCCTTAATCGCTGTGAATAGAGTGGTTATCTCTTCAGACGACAGGGACTTCAATGACTCAATCTTCCTGTACCTCCAAAGAGAGCCCCCTCTCTTGAAGGCGTTGGCAACGTTATGCAGGTAAGAGGCTTTCTGGCGAGAGAGCCCCACGGTTCTAAGCTCTTCTTGACTTTTCGCCAACATCGATGTTGGAGTGAGTTTTCCAACGAGTCCCAGCATTCGATCATGAATGGTCTTTGCAGCCTTATAGGCGAGCTGCTGGTAGACAATTGATCTGACAAGCATCTCAAATGGAGGTGTAAGTGTTGGTACTAGCTTCATCTCTGATTTCGCTAGAGCGCTCTTGAGCTCAGGCACCTGCTTCTCAAATCGTTTCAAAACTCTAGTAGTGAAGATGTTTGGCATTTCAATTCTTCAGGCCAATGGATTAATCGTAGCAAATCAATTCTTCGATACATGCTATCAAACGACAGAATCTGCTAGGACGATTTCCGCCTCCTGAGGATCACAAATGACACAATTACTATAACAACAGCTGCGGCACCGATAACAAGCCATGGAAGAAGTGCTTCCAGAAGCGGGACTGGATGCACTGTGACTATGACTGTGTCAAATGCCATGTTTCCCCACACATCTTCTACAACCATGGTGTAATTATAGGTTCCAGGCTCCTTGTCTTCCAGTATCATTCCGAATGATACTGAAGTTGAAACTGCACCATTTGATGAAGTGAGCTCGGATCCGTCTAGGAGCACTACATAGCCTATGAGGCTCAAGTCCTGTGCATTCCATTGGATCTCGGGAGGACTCTCTCCTTTGATGTAGCTCATGTCATCAGGATGTGTTATGATAGGTGGAGTTGTATCAATGATGGACAAAGTGAACGTACATTTGGTAATGAATCCATATATGTTGGTGGCCGTAACCTCAATTGGATAGGCTCCAACTGGCAGGAAAAACATGGTACCTATTGAATCGTCAGAACCAGCAACGAAGTTCACTGAATCGTTGACTGATAGATAATACGGTGCAGTAGTAGCTGTGACTATGAAGTCAAGTGCATAGCTCCAATATGTCCCTAACTCACTGATTTGATCAACAGGAGCCTGCTCGAGTTCTGGCGGAAATGGATAATACATCAACGGCTTGGGATCGGAATTCGTGGTGGCGAAAACATATGCCGTGTCGCCAATTCCATCTCCATAATTGTCAACACCACCGTAATCGGACCAATAGTTATAGTTGAATACATTGCCTATTCCATCATCTATGCAGTTAAACACATTATGAACAAGTACATTCCAAGTGACATCATTGTTGTCAGACAGACCATCAATATAGAGCCCGAATTGATTCGTGGTATTTGAAACTGTATTGAAGGTCAAGTTTGTCAAATCGCACACTTGAAGGGCAATGCCTCTGAGACTATTGTTGAAGCAGGTGTTCCCGGTTACAGAGTTTGATTCCATCTCTTGGATATACATGCCCTCTCTGTTGCTGTTGCAGGTGTTGTTAGCCGCAGAACTGGAGTGAGACCTGTACAGATAGATGCCAGATAATGCGTTCTCATTGCAGGTATTACGATTCACGGTGCTGAAATTGCATGTATTTAGGAAAAGGCCGTAGTTGTTATTGTTGCACACATTGTCATTCGCAGTTGTTGAGTTGCAATTGTACAGATAGATTCCATTGATATCGCCGTCATTGCAGGTGTTGCCACTCACAATGCTAGAATTTGACCTGAGAATTTGAATCCCAATGATGAAAGTGTTACTACAGATGTTATTGATGACTGTGCTTGAGTTTGAAGACTGAATGTGGATGCCATCTGAGTTGTTACTGCAATTATTGTTTGATACGTTGATGCTATCGCATCCGGTGATGTTTATTGCGGTCGAGAAACCACTGCATTGCGTATCATCAATTTGGCCATTAGCAACGTTTTCGAAATGAACACCGTAGGAGGGCGTAGCTAATGGACCCGCGAGGGAACAGCTACGAATAATGAAGTGCACGCGCGTGCCTGTGATGCTAATGGCAGCAACTGGAGAGGGTCCTAGAGTAATTTCAAGATTCTCAATGATATAAGGTGAATCTGGGGCACCATTGCCAGACCATCCTTCAGCTGAAGCTGTGTCACTGAAGTTGGCATCCCCTATGATGACAAAGGGGTCATGTGGAACAGTCGCGATATAGGATGCACCTACAGGCTCTAGATCAAACGACACTGCATTCGGTATCATAGGCAAAATGAGTGTACAGATTGTCATTAATGCCGCAATCCGGCGGACTCCATCTTTCCTTTGCAAAGAAATCTCCCTCTTATGCGAAGAATACCTCTCAACAATCTACCATGGCATCTTTCACTTATTAATCAGAGTAGAGATGTGCCGACACCTTCAATAAGACCGCAAATGTCGTTTCAGTCATGAAAGTTCTGGTCATCAATGGCAGCCCCAGGGGAAATAGAGGAGCAACTGCAGGTGTGCTCAAACCATTCATTGAAGGCATGGAGAGTGCCGGGGCCAGTGTTGAGGTGCTCAATTTGCCAAGACTGAAGATTAATCCCTGTAGAGGTTGCTTTGACTGTTGGTGGAAGACTCCAGGCGTATGCGCTCAGGACGATGATATGAAGGACATACTCCCGAAGCTTGCAAATGCCGATCTGACTGTATACGCCACACCGGTATACGTTGATGGCATGACTGGACCAATGAAGACATTCATGGACCGTTCAATTCCCCTCCTTGAAGGAAAGTGGGAGTTGCGGGATAATCATTGTCGTCATCCATTGAGGGAAGGAACGAAGCCTAGCAAGATTGCTCTCGTTTCAGTCAGTGGCTTCACAGAACTTGATAACTTCAATCCTCTTGTTATGCACATGAAAGCTGCAGCCC
This sequence comes from Candidatus Thorarchaeota archaeon, assembly GCA_048882485.1. Classification (GTDB taxonomy): domain Archaea; phylum Asgardarchaeota; class Thorarchaeia; order Thorarchaeales; family Thorarchaeaceae; genus SMTZ1-83. The sequence goes on along the minus strand of JBHLRP010000010.1, from coordinate 9,329 downwards.
TAAACATGAACAAAGAGTTTGTTGGTGCAGTCCTTCGACCTTGCGCTTGGTTCATACCCGTGGGCGAGGAGAGAGGTGCCAATTTTGATGACGTGGGGAAAGCACTCAATGAAGCTGGTAGACAGATTGTGAGAAATGGGCAGATGTCAGAAGAAATCCTGAACACAATATCAAGACAACTTGTGCCGCGAGAGCAGATTCTCGAATGGTTCCGATAGAGCTAGAGAAACCAGTCACGAATCACTGACACACAATCCTGAATTAACCCATGCCACTTGGTTCTAGCTAATAATTATGTCCGGAAAGGTTGACACAACAGTATCCTTGAGATACCTCATGCTTGGCGACTCAGCCGTCTTTAGGACCTCCTTCAACAGACTCCGAACCTCATCATGTCGCCCTTGTTTCTGACGAAGTTTTGCTTTGAGAAGCAAAGTACGGGCGGCTATGCCTGGAACATCTGTATCTTTCACATATTCTTCCAGCTTCTGCATCCATGGTCCAGAAGATTCGGCATCGATGTCAAGCAATTTAGGCAAAAGCCTTTCAATCTCAATGTCCACAAGATTGAGAACACATGTGATTTCCCACCAGTTGAGAATCTTTCGTTGTTGTGCTCTCAAGACCTCCTCAAAGTTGAGTACAGCGCTATCTTTATCATTCTCTGCCCTGTCAAGAATGCCTTCAACCATTTGCGAGATCAACAGAAGGTCAATCGAGCCAGATTTTGCTGCCAACCTCTTGGATTTCTCAAGCTCATCTCTTGCCTCATCGGTCCTACCAAGATTGATCAGGGCCCATGCCTTTTGCGAGCGCAAGAGGCCCATTTGTCTGTATACGCCAACTTGCTCAATTGCAGTATCTGCATATTCCAATGCTCTCTTTCCATTTCCCATCATATTGTAATTTAGAGATACAAGGGCAGGTAGGCCGCTTATAGGGAACCCCTTTGATTCTCGAATTTTACAGCATTCAAGGTGGTAATCCACAGCTGCATCCAATTCTCCACGAAGGGTCATGATATGACCTAATTCCTGCGCAATCCCACTTCTTGAGAAACCAAGCTGCTTGCTAAGATCCCTCGATGTTAGCAGAATGTCCAAGCCCTTTCTTAAATCGATATACTTGATAATATTGGCTTTTGTCGTCAGAAGCAAAGCGACTGAAGCAAGGTGGTCAAACCTCTGAGCTATCGCAATAGCTTCTGTTATTGCTTGGTTCGCTCCCTCGCTATTGCCTTCTCTAAGTAATCTAGTCGTTTTGAGATAGCCGAGAAATATCCTGAAAAAATCAAACTCCTCATTCTCATTGATGCTTCTCTCAATAGCTTCAATGGGACGAACATCGACATCGCTCTCAGGGTATATATTTTCCGCAGACTCTCTCCAACTAAGGTAGAGTAGACTTGCAATCCAATCATTAGGGGCTGCTTCGAGTGCACTCAAGAGAGATGGTCTCATCTCATCCCAAGACACCTTCTGACCTCTTCTACTTCTCATATGGAGCAATAGAGGCTCTGCCAGTACGGGCACTTTCTCCGCAAGGACTAGTTTATCGAGCAGGCCCCATTCCCCAATAGTGTCAGCAAAATAGAACGCGAGAAACTGTAACAGTGGAGCGGTAGGCTCCTGGCACACTTTGTTGCAGAGTCTTTCTGCGAAATCGCCAAGATTCTCTGCATCATCCATCACTGATTGTAGCACGGCTCTTGTTCCGTCGTCTACATGCGGAAAACACACAGTTATTGTTCCGAGTGGTTTCACTCTTCTAGGCCTCTATTTTGCAGAATTGGTATCATTAAGCTGGCCTTCCACATCAGTCTTTTGGCATTCTGCTAGTAAGGTGACAAATCAAGTCTATATCCAGTTCATAGTTTGTATCAATGCCCGTCCAGAAACTCCTACTTCTTCGCGAGATTTGAGCACTGAAGACTTGTAGATGTCGGTGAGAGATGTGTTCTTTGTACTCAAGAGCTCCTCCTCAGAAGAACGATGATAGTGACGATCAATGCTGCTCCACTGATTCCTGCCAAGAGCATAAGGATGGCAACAGGGCCCATAATCTCCTCTGGCGACGGTGAAGTGGGGATTGTTGTGTCAGTTGGCGGAGTAGTCGTGGGACCTGTGGGTGTTGTTGGAGAGTAGATGGCTTCATTCACTGTCACCACCAACGTCCCAGAGCAGTAGTTGTCATATGGGTCGTACGCTCTTACCTCAAGTCTGTAGACTCCGGGTTCAACGAGTGTGACATTTCTAACGACTCCATTTTCATCAATGGCGAAATGAGTTGTATCATTCAGCCACCAGATGGAAACTCCCGACGAGTCCCATGCGCCAAGACGTTGTTCAAATGATTCTCCATATTCTAAGACCTCATTCATGGGAGAAACAATCCAGATGGGAGCAGTCACATCCTGATCAGGTGGTTCTACAGTTATTGTGAAAATTCCCGTGAGCTTATTGCTATAGGGATCAGCAACGGTCACGTTTAGTGAATACATACCAGACATAAGTGTGGTTTCATTCGTTATATGGAGCAGATGCCATCCATTGTAATATCCTGTGACATTGAGCCACGTGACGGATAACGCGAAGTTGACTGTGTCATTGATTGCCCATTCTGCGATGCCTGATTGGTCCATTGCTATTAGTCCATAGTCGAATCCTTCACCAAAGTTGATGCCTAGGTCTATGGGGCCAGATATCCACTCGGGTGGAGAGATCTCTTGCACCGTTAGCTGAAATAAACTCGTGATATAGACGCCGTACAGGTTTGTGACCTTGACACCTATGCCGTAGGAGCCCACAGGTAGGTCAGCAATTGACTGCAAGATGCCATTGCTGTCTATAGCAAACTTGATTGTATCATTCACTGCCCAGGTCATTACAGTAGGCGCCGTTGCATTCAAGTCATAGTAGAATGGTTGACTCCAGTAGTCAATAACTTGGTCCGTTGGTGGTTCAACCCATGTAGGTGCAAACGGTGGGTACGTCAATGGACGAGGGTCTGAGTTCCCAGCAATGCCGGGGATGTCATAGGGGTCATCTCCATATCCGTCGCCATTGTTATCATACCCGCTGTAGTCCTGATACCAATTGCGGTCAATGATAGTACCCCAACTGTCTGTGCAATCATCAAGTATGGTGGCTGAATACTGAGTGCCCTGCGAGTCATAAAGTATGTAGTTCAATGTCACATTGTTTTCTGATGTGTCCACATCCACATATATGCCAATAAACTCAGGATCAATTGAATTAGGGTCATATTGTATTTCATTGAGGAGAAAGGTGTTTCTATGCGAGTATCGTCCGACACTAACACCCATGCCGACGGCGTCAGTAATCGAATTCTGTGATATCAGGTTTTCACTAGAATCTTCAATCCAAAAGCCATATGAATAGCTTTGAGTGATTTCATTTTGCGATATTGTATTATACGACCCATAAAGTAGCCTGATGCCCTCGTCACTACCTCTTACATAATTGTCCGTGACTACGCTATCGGAGCATTCCGCTTGAATACCGTTGATGAGATTGTCGATTAGAGTATTATTGGCGATATTGAGGAAGGAGCCAGATGCATAAATACCGTAGTCATTATCACTGCAGAAATTGTCTGTGACATAAGATGGGAATGCATAATGAGCATTGTCAATTAGAATGCCATAATTGGCGTTGAAATCACACACGTTTCTTATGAGTGTGTTTCCATTGGATGAATACCAGACTCTGATGCCTTCTCCATTCTGCTTGCATGTGTTATTCTCGATCAAGTTGGAAGTGGACTCCCGTATAAGGATGCCATAAGCCCCTGTGCTACTGCATGAATTCTTGCTAAGCAAGCTCGAATCGCAAAAGCGTATGAAGATTCCAAAGTTGGCATTGTTATCACAGTCATTGTCAGATACTGTGTTGAAATCTGAATCATACATGAATATCCCTCCATCATTGTTTCCAGTACAAGTGTTGTTAGCTATTGTGTTATTACCTGAGGAAAGAAGGTATATTCCATATCGGTTGGAAGTGCTCGTGTTATTACTTAGAAATCCATGACTGACATTGTTGAGGTAGATTCCAGCTTGGGCACTAGCACCCGCGAGGTCACAGTTCTGAATAGTGAAATGAACGAGAGTATTGCTAATATTGATGCAGGCGCCACTTGTGCCTCCACGGTCAATGTCCAAGTTGTCAATTATAAAGGGATTATCAGAAGAGCCATCTCCGGACCAGCCTTCCGCTGATGCAGTTTCTGTGAAGTTGGCGTCGCCGTTTATGACGATAGGGTCATGCTGTATGAGAGCAACATGAAACGATGTAATAAAAACTCCTGAACTAAATGATACTGAACTTTGCTTTGGGGCGACAATGAGCAAGAAGATTATACATGATAGCGCAACCCAACTGACTCGCTCCTGATTCCGCATGACCATCGTCCTCATTTACAAAGGATGCAGTTTAGGTTTCATGCAGTCAAGATGTGAGTGTCATAGTTATCCTTGATTCAATTTCCTTCGCTATATAATAGACTTAGATTCATGTGCTTATTAATAAAATCAGAAAATCAGCCAACAGAATTCCCTCCTTTCGTTTAGAGTAGTTCGTAGACTCAAGATTCTGCTTGGATTGCACCGACACAAGCAGTGAAATCTCAGAACCGATGGTCCCCAGATCACACTCTCATTGGTTCTCATAAAAGCCGTAAGACAGACTATATTGCAACCTTTATTTCATAGACAGCCCTTTGACTTAGGTCGAGGTTTTATTATGCGTATGCGTTTGTTCGGACCAATCCATAAAGGGCTTCGACATCTATTGAGCACTAGAGTGCTCCAGCTGGGTCAGATGGATCTTCGAGTTGCACCAAATGTGAGAACGCAGTGGAAAGAGGTTGAGAAATCGTTTGAGGTGTTGCATGTTCATGCCGCAGCAGAAGAGGAGTTCGTGTTTCCAAATATCGAGAAAAAGAATCAGGAGTTGTTTGACAGGCTGAATCATGACCACCAAGCATTTACTTCAATTATGGATTCCCTGGAAAAGCAGTTGGAGGCCCTAGTAGTCATCGAATCGCATGAAGAGAGGATTATGAAAGGAAATAGTTTGACACAAGCCTTCAATGACTTCGTCGTCAAATATGGTGAACACATGCAAGTCGAAGAGAAGACGGCAATGCCAATTCTCTGGGACGTGTTGGAGGATAATCAGATCATGGAGATAATAGGGAAAATGTCAATGAAGCCAGCTCCTGAGGTCTCCCAGTATTTTCTCCCATTTCTAGTTCAAGCAACAAATCCAATGGAGAGAATCGGCATACTCACAGGTATGAAATCCCTCATGCCAGCAGCTGTGTTTCAGGGGGCAATCCAGATTGTTCAGAAGGCACTCTCTACGGAAGACTGGGAGGCACTTCAACAAGCCCTAGAATAGCGGCCTATCTGAATGCGGGTCGGAGCAAATCAAAGGTTGTACTTCTGTCTGTCGATGAACTCCTGTTACTTGAGTAATTTCAGGACTGAAGATTCTGGAGATGTTTGCTCAGGATGTGTCTTTTGTATTCAAGATCTCCTCCTCAGAAACACGACGACTATGACTAGGACAACCACGCCTCCAATCCCTGCTCCAAGAGCAAGTGTCATTAAAGGGTCAATGCCTACCGGTATTGCACTAGTTGTATCTATTTCTACAATGATAGAAAAGATAGCTGAGAGTCTATTCCCGTGCGAGTCGTATGCGGTGACATTCAGTCCGTAGAGCCCGGGGTCCAAAGCAGTTGCGTTAACCACGCGAGCTGTGCTTCCCTGGAGGTAGAACGTTGAGGTAAGTGTGAAATGGCTGGTGTCATTGAGTGTCCAGTAGTCGATTCCTGAGAAATCAGCTACTGGCAACTGATAGTCAAAGCCTTCTCCATGCTGAATGACCTGATCAGAAGGCTCGATTATCCAGTGAGGTGCTATGGTGTCTAGAATGACTACATGGAAGCTGCCCGTGAGTTTGTGTCCACGGATATTGGTGACTACTACCTCTAGTGCGTATATGCCGATAGGAAGAGGGAACCACGAGGTGATTACACCTTCGTTGTCAATGATGAACAGAGTATTGTTCAGATGCCAGAACACGGGAGCAGGTGCCGTGACATACAGGTGGCAGATATAGACAGACCCGAACTCTACGACTTGGTCCACTGGTGAGTGGGTCCAAGTGGGTGGAGTCGGCACATAGACAAGAGGATGAGTGTCAGAGTTGCCAGTGAATGTGTATGGGGCATCACCAAAACCGTCCTGATTCACATCAGTGCCCGAATAATCCGACCAGTAATTGTGGTCGAAAACATTGCCGGTCCCTGCATCAAAACCATTTGTGGGACTATCCGCGAAGGCGTTCCACTGGATATCATTGAAGTCACTAGAGCCATCGATGTAGATGCCATAGTCGGTGTTGCTAGTGCATGTGTTGTCGGTTACGACGTTGGAATCTGAAACAGAGATATAGATGCCAACGCTATTACTGCCGCAGGTGTTGTTGATTAAGGAGTTGGATGTTAAGGAGTCGAGGAAGATACCAGAGTTAGTGTTGCCTGTGCAGGTATTGTTGGACACAACGTTGGAATCTGAGAGTAAGAGGTAAATGCCAATGATGTTACCTTTGCAGGTGTTGTTGATCAGGGCGTTGGAAATTGATGACTGGAGGTAGATGCCATAGTCGATGCCAGTGCAGGTGTTGTTCGCCACGGTGTTGGAATCTGAGGCATCGAGGAAGATGCCTATGTAATTACTGTTGCAGGTGTTGTTGATCAGGGCGTTGGAAATTGAATACTGGAGATGGATGCCATCCGTATTACTGTCGCAGGTGTTGTTCGCCACGGTGTTGGAATCTGAGTCATCGAGGAAGATACCATAGTCGATGTTGCTAGTGCAGTTGTTGTCGGATACGACGTTGGCATCTGAGAGTAAGAGGTAAATGCCATAAGCGATACTGCTGCTGCAGAAGTTGTCGGATACAGTGTTGGAAACTGAGAAATAGAGATAGATGCCCACATTATTAGTACTGCATGTATTGTTCACCAACGTGTTGGTTGTTGAAGACTCGAGGTAAATGCCAGCGAAGTTGGTAGCACAAATGTTGTTCACGAGTGTGTTGGATGTTGAAGACTTGATGTAGATGCCATAGTCAGTGCTGCTAGAGCAGGTGTTGTTGGACACAGAGTTGGAATCTGAGAGATAGAGGTAGATGCCAGAGGCGGTGCTGCTAGTACAGGTGTTGTTGAATAGGACGTTGGATGTTGAAGACTCGAGATAGATGCCAGCGAAGTTGGTAGCACAGGTGTTGTTCACGAGTGTGTTGGATGCTGAAGACTCGAGATGGATGCCATAGTCGGTGTTGCTAGTGCAAGCGTTATCGGATACGACATTTGAATCTGAGAAATAGAGATGGATGCCAGAGGCGGTGCTACCAGTGCAGGTATTATTGATCAGTGTGTTTGTGTCCGCGTATTCGAGGACTATGCCTTCGATGCTGCTAATGCAGGTGTTGTTTGCCACCGTGTTGGAATTAGACTGAGTTATCCTGATGCCATAGATGTTGCTGATACAGGTGTTGTTGAATAGTGTGTTGAAATGTGAGTTATCGAAATAGATGCTATCTGTATTACTATCACAGGTATTGTTGGACAGTGTGTTGGATGTTGAGAAGGCGAGCCAGATGTCGTTGAAGGCATTGTTGGAGCAAGTGTTGTTGACCACTTCGTTGGAACCTGAGTGCCAGAGGTGGATGCCAATATCGTTGCTGGCGTAGGTGTTGTTGGACAGAGTATTGAAATCAGAATATCCCAGATAGAGACCATAGTTGTTGCCGGTGCAGGTGTTATTGACAACTGTATTGGAATCTGAGTTCTCGAGCCGGATGCCATTACTGTTTATGTCACAGGTGTTGTTGATGAGTACGCCATTAGTGACATTATACAAGTAGATTCCGGAACCTGGATTCACAGCGGCATTAGTCAGAAGGCAATCGCGAATGACAAAATGCACTTGAGAGTTGATAATGCTGATTGCATGACCTGGTGCTCCGGCAAGGTCAATGTCCAAGCCTGCAATGATGAAGGGATTTCCAGCTGTGCCATTGCCAGACCATCCTTCAGCCTGCGCAATAACGGTGAAGTTATTCAGTGGGTCCTCTTCGTCAATGGAGATCGGTGCGTGCGGGACACCTGAAACATGAACGACTCCTCGCTTTGGCTGGGACTCGGGCGTCAATTCAGGCCGTTCAATTGGTTCTTCAGGTGCCAAGACTTGAATTCCACTTGACAGATACAAGATGATAATGAGTGATAAAGCGAACCAAACGATTTTGCTTTTTTGGGGCACGGTCTATCTCTCCTCCGCTGCGACGAAGGCGGTCGAGGTTGGTTCATGCAAATCGAAATGTGTCAAATCGAGGCTGTGTTGCTGCTTCTAATCTCCCTGGCAACATTCCCTCTGTGGTAGCTATGTTTGCTTATTAATTCGAGGAAAACCATCAGAGGCCATAGTGTGTACCGGTGTCTGTCCAGAAACTCCTGCTTCTTTGCGGGATTCCAGCTCGACCAAGATTGTAAATATAGCTGTAGAAGTCCTCTTACTTGAATGAAAAGGATGGCATCTGACCATCTAGTCAAGTCTCTTCAAGTCCTGGGAAAGGAGGCGGCATTTTCATCGAGATCGGAATTGGATATTTAGCGAAACGCTGTTGTCTCATCCCGTTTACTAGTTCCTCAGCTTTTGCGGCTGGTATTGCAAAGAGCATTTCATCATCATTTGCACCCGCAAATACTCGGTCTCCATTTCCAGGTATTACTATTTGATAGTCCTGGGTATTGAAAGTGCGAAGAACTCCACTAGTACAAGAGGCCATGATTCCTGCTAATACAGCTTTCAATCGCTTTCCATCTTTGTTCATGGCACCTTGCAGGAGACGCATCATCTGAGCAGGATTTCCATAAACAAGAATAACGTCCGGTACAATCTTTGTTCTTGTCAATGGTGATATTACTATAGCACTATATCTTCCCTTCTCTAGATGGTCCACATTCTCAAGGATGGTGTTTGCTCCGTCTTCACCTGCAGCATAACCTGCCTCAACAAAGAAAAACGCAAGCGTGGATTTATCAAACAACTCTTTCCAGCCATAAGCGAAACTAGCACCGGGACAACCACTATCTTCCTCTGTGATACCCATTGTCCAGCCAAATCGTCGAGATAGACTTAGAGCTTGACAAATTGCGATCTTGCTTTCGGGTCTTCGTGTTTTCTCTGGAAATTCTGATTCATCCTTAACTAGCTTGACAGCTAATGGATA
>JBHLRP010000009.1:16117-74716 GCA_048882485.1 Candidatus Thorarchaeota archaeon | reverse complement strand
ATAGATTCTATCTATCCAGAAAGTGCTTTCTTCTGAATTTCCATCAGTTCTCGAATGCCTTTGGACGCAAGGTCAAGCAGTTTGTCGAGGTCAACTCTCGCGAAAGTTGCGCCCTCACCTGTGCCCTGCACCTCAACGAATTCGTCGTCGCGCATGACTACGTTCATGTCAACATCTGCATGGGCATCCTCCTTATAGCAGAGGTCGAGAAGCAGATCACCCTTCATAACGCCCACACTCACAGCAGCAACATGACCAAGGATTGGGGCTTCTTGGATCATGTCCATGTCAATCATATATTGAAGAGCATCGCAGAGAGCTACATATGCTCCGGTTATCGAACAGGTTCTTGTGCCTCCATCTGCTTGAATCACGTCACAGTCTATCCTGATGGTGTTCTCACCTAGTCTTTTCATGTCGACAGCACTACGCAGAGACCGACCAATGAGCCTCTGAATCTCAGCACCCCGACCGCTCATTCTGTTTCTATTAGTACGGTCTTCTGTGGCTCTGGGGAGCATCGCATATTCAGCCGTGACCCACCCCTGCCCTTGATTATTGAGCCAACCTGGAACGCCCTCTTCCAGGGTGGCTGTACATATCACTTTGGTTTCTCCAGTGCTTATCAGTACTGAACCCTCGGGATACTTGAGAAAGTCACGTACAATCTCAACGGGTCTGAGAGCGTCATTTGCACGTCCATCTAGTCGGGTCACTGACTACAACTCCGATTTCACTGGTCGCATTCCTTCCTATTATTTCCCACGGGCGAATACTTCCACTAGATAGCTTTATTGACAAGCCCCTGCAAATACTGACTCAAGTCGAAATAGTATACAAGATGAGGAGGAGAAGTCGTGTTCGACCTACAGAAGAAGTTCAATACAGCACTGGATGATACAGTGAATGAGTGGAAGAAACACGACAGTGTGAAAGGAATCTTTGTCTATGGTTCATTTGCGCGCGGCACAATAACTGCCAACTCGGATCTGAATATCGGAGTAATCTGGGATGACGTGGAGTCTCCAGCTCCGCTCCTGGCTGAGCATAAGGGCATACGTGTCGATATGACCTTCATCACTCCATTAGGGATTGAAGAGGTGCTTGAAGGGAAAACAAGTGATGCATTGCGCGTTGCACAGATTGTTGCCATGTTGAGGAATGCCAAGGTAGTCCATGATAAGAAAGGAATGCTGAAAAAGTGGCAGAAGACAGCAGCGAACTTTGTATGGTCTGAAGATGCAATCGACAATATGAAGCAGCGGGCCATGCTGGCACTGAACAATGCTACAAAAGCAGCTGAGGCGGAAGACACAATCAGTGCAATCCATGAACTACGCAGTGCCCTCTTCGATCTTGGAAGGGTCATTGTGATGAAGAATAACTACTTTTCAATAATGAAGCCGTCAGAGGTTCTCACAGAGATACGACTCTTGGATCCATTGGCATATCCCCTCTTTCTCCGAACCTTCAAGCTAAAAGGTATGGAAGAAGAAGATCTCATGGAAACCCTAGGAGAGCTTGAGGAATGGATTGGGATAGCAGAGGGACGCTTTGGTGAGGGAACAGTTGACGAGTATGCAACAGACCTACTAACAAGAGCTCAGCGGGAGTATCATGGTGCAATGAATTGTACACTCTCCGGAGACTATGAGCTCGCTGTACTCGAAATGCGAAGAGCCGTGGACAGCATCGGGAGAGCATTAATGGCACTCGCAGGAAAGTTTGAGGTTGACCAGACAAGCTTCGTTCAAGAACTCAAGGAGAATGAGCCAGTTTTCTATGAGAACATTCTTGTGCGTTATGGCGCGTTCGAGTTCACAATGAAGGGAGTTCAGAGGAGTATAGGAGAGGCACAGTTCATAGCCCAGCGACTCTAAAACCTTGTCAGGTTAGATTGATTAGTGAGAAGCAATTCACCCGACTCGCGTCAAAATGACATCTGACTCGAAATCCGAGATTCTGAAGCTCACTAGTGTCACTTTGAGTAGAGAGAAGCAAGACAAGATTGACTTGGAATTTGACAGATATTCGAAGGCAGTCAACTACGTCATTAGAGCCATCTTAAAGAATCACATCTCATCAGGTAGGAAGGCTTTCGAAGTTCTCGAGGAAGAAATCTCTAGCCAATTTGACCAAAGACATCAGTATATGAGGGATGTTGTCAAGACTGCATGGGGAGAAGTCAGAGAGCACCGGAGATTGGCCCAGACTGTAAGGAGTATGCGTGACAAGGCCCCTGTCTTCAGAGGAGGAAGGATGATTTTCTCTCAACCAATTGTGTCAGTCAACGAGAAGGGAGTGCATCTGCAGACGGTAGATAGGGAAAAAGTGCCAATACCATTCGACAAAAGAAGTCGGAATCGGGTGATAGAGAGTCTCGAGTCAATTGTTCGTGGAAAAATAACATATGGAAGAGTCAGACTTACTTGGAACAAGGAAGGATACATGGACATTGACATTCGCATTGAGAACTGAGACCCTAGCTTTCTGGCTACGTTTCATAATCCCAAAATGTCAATGCGCCTGAATAATCAGTTGTATAAAACCCTGAGCCTTTGGGATTCCATCCTATGGATGAAATTCCCGTCAGCAAGCGATCCTGATTCTTCACTTTTCGCTTTTTGATTGACCAAACCTTGACAGACCTGTCCCAACTTCCAGATGCAAGATACGTGTTGGATGGGTCAATTGCGAGAGAAGTCACTATATCTGAATGACTTGTCATTTCGATGACTTCCTTTGGGTTCTCAGGGTCGATTGAAAGAATGACGCCATTGTGCAATCCGAGAAAGACTTTCGAACTGTCGTGTGTCACTGCTATTGACCTGATTCTTTCTTTCTGTTTTGCGATCGCGACTAGAAATTCAAAACTACTGAGGTCAAAGAGCTTACATTCTCCGTCCCAAGAAGATGTCACAAGCACAGACTCTTCACGTGCGAATACAAGACCTGATACATCGGTTCTGTGGGCCTGTATGTTTCTGTAGTTCCTCATGCTGTTAGTATAAAACACCTTGACTTCTCCATCTCGCGTGCCAGCAGCACCCCTGGCCTTTTCAGTTCCAACAGTTAGTGCCTTGACCTCGGAATTGTGCCGAAGTACGGGTATGTCTTTGGCAGGTCCAGTCGAGGTCCATCTACGTGTTGTGCAGTCCCAGCTTGTTGATACCAGTCCTTTTCCCCCATCAATGAAAGACACAGCAGATACAGCAGCTTCATGTCCCTTCAGTATCCGTTTTTGATTTCCAGATATTGAATCAAGAAGGAAGATTTGTGAGTCCATTGTGCCACAAGCAATGCGCTTTCCTCGAGGGTCCACTGCCATGCATGTTAGTGGTGGAATTTGAGTTTCAGTAGGCCTGAAAAGGAGGGTTTTCTTCAACCTTATTCACCCTGAGGAGGACTTTCAGAGGGTTATTCTATCACTTCCTCTAAAATGTGTGTAACATCATCCTTTCTTCAAGCGACTATACACGAATAGAGCTGCAACTCCAACAACGCTCAAGATTGCTATGTAGTAGCTGACTGGAAAGTCAGGAAGGAAGGAGGTTGTCATTCCAGATTGAGTCACTAAATGGGTTTCCACAACTTCTCCTACTACCTGCAGACTCTCAGCACTGCATCTCTCAGGAATATCATCAACCGTATGCCAAGTCGAGGGGAATGGATTATGATGAATTATGTCCACAGCAGGAATCCCAACATCCAGGAACGGACGATGATCATCAAGAATAGTTGCTCCAAGCGAATCTAGAAACGTGTCCTGATGACCCATGTCTGCTGCCCCAGACCAAATCACGTCTTGAAGAGATCTTGTGGAGCCTAGTTCACGTTGGAGGCGGAGTTCACTGTCCCCAATCATATCGAGGAGAATCATGGACCTAATTGTGGATATTCGACTGGGAGTTAGCTGATCAACGTAGTAGGTTGAACCAACAATCCAATCCCAGCCATCTATGTAACCTGAATCCTCAGCGTCAAGGAAGACCAGTTCTACTTCATCTCTGACCTCGATAGGCAATACACGCGCCATCTCAAGAAGCACTGCGGTTCCACTGGCTCCATCATTAGCTCCCAAGACAGGTCTGCTTCGATTCGCAGGGTCTGGGTCATTATCTGCAAAAGGGCGTGTATCGTAATGTGCACCCAAAATCACTGTGCCATTCCGTATTGGACCGTACCATGCAATAATATTGGCGCACGAAACATCCCGGTATGTGAAGTTCTGGAGAGTTGTATTCCATCCATAACTCTCCAGAGTATCAACAATGTACCCTCTACACCGGGATAGATTGTCAGAACCGGGCGGTCTAGACCCAAAATCACATTGTGCTAATAGATGAAACATAGCGTTCGTTCCATCGAATTCTGGAACGTAACTGACCTGCTGCGCGCTTCTACTTGAGAGGGGAATTATTAGAAGCATCAGAATGGCCCACGTGACTCTCATTCTTCCACAGTCCGACACCCAGCCTTCCTTCCGGCCCTATGAACCTTTTCAGGAGGAATGATTCAGCCTTGACCGCACCTGTTGTTTAAGAAATCTTGGCAGCTCTCGTGGGAGATCTTTGAGTATAGTATATGGAATTGCCGAGTAGCCAATTTCGCCTCTAGCAAGCTTCGCCAGAATATCTGAAGCGAGATGATACGATGCCGCTGTCTTAAGGACGGTTTCAGCAAAAGTGGTCCCCCTTAGTCCAGCCCACTCGGCCATTGCAAAGTTTGCTTCGAACTCTCTCTTGCAGAGGCGATGGTATTGCTCAAGATAGTGGCTATCGTAACGACCAAACTCTGCAGCTCTAGCAATAACATCTGCTGCATGGATGCCCGATTTCATAGCATAAGCAATGCCTTCACCCATCATTGGGTCAACAAAACCAGCTGCATCTCCAACAAGGAGAGCTCGATCCGTGACATTTCTGCTTGACACACCATCAGCACCAAGGAAATGCACTCGACGTTTCTCTAGTTTGAGTGGGATTCCGATTCTTTGCTCTATTTTCTTCCAAAAGGCGTCAAATGCTGGTCGAAGCGGATACATGTGCACTGCAGCCCCAGCGATTCCGATACAGAGGTGTTCCCTTTTCGGAAACATCCATCCATAAGCCACTCGGCCTTCCACTGGTACAATCTCAAGAATGGATGGTTTGCCGTTCGTAGCAGTCAGAACTCCTTCTTCGCCCGCATGGAAGTCGCTCTCCATTCCAAGACCAACGCGATTGAGGTTTTTCCTTGCTGGCCTGAGACCTAAGGATTTGGCCACTACAGAATTTACTCCATCTGCGCCGACAAGATAGCGACCCCTGATTTCCTGACCATCTGCTGTCTGAACTACCGCATTCTTTGGCCCAGTGGATGCGTGTTTGACCTTTGTCAACTCCTTTATCTCTGCACCTGCTTCCACAGCCCTCTTTGCAAGGAACTCATCGAAACGCTCTCTGAACACCGTTATTCCAATCAACTTCTCAGAGGAAAATTCAGCTGCATCGCCACTTGGAAGAATGAACCTAAGACCAGTAATACGTCGTTCGACAAGACCAACAGGCAACTTACCTCGCAAAATATGAAGCCCTCTGTACATAACAGCCCCACCGCAAGGCTTCTCTCTAGGATGCTTTGACTTCTCTAATAGAAGCGTCTTGAGTCCAGCTTTAGCACAATCATGGGCAGTAATAGAGCCAGCCGGACCAGCACCCACAACTATTACGTCATAGGTCAACTTTCCTAGAATCCTCCCACTCAGGATTTCGCTAGTGACCTTTGATTAGTGTTCTCATTTAGACTTACTGTTCTGCCAAACGACTTCGAAGACCGCATTATCGCTCCAATCAGCCCCGATTCCCAGTTTTCTACGTATAAGGGGCTCATAAACGGGGTTGATTTCGTAACCAATGGAATTTCGCCCCAGTTTCCTTGCCGCAGCCATAGTAGTCCCCGTACCTGCAAAAGGATCAAGAACTGTGTCTCCAACAAAAGAGTATAGACGAATGCACCTACGAGGTAGTTCTTCTGGAAATGGAGCTGGATGTCCCTCTTGTTTTGCAGATGCAGGCTGAAATTCCCAGATTGAGTTTTGAGCCCAATTCGTAAACTCCTCATGACTGATTACTGATGATTCCTTGACCTCACTACTCACTGAAGGTCGTTTACCTTCCTTTGAAAAAACTACAATCCACTCATAGGGATATGATGCCAGAATGTTTGGGGGATAGGGATAGGATCCCCATGAACTGAATCGTGCTGCCTTGCGCTTGTCCCATACAAAAAGAGAGTGAAAATACATGTTACGCAGTGAGTCCATGAAGGTTTCCAAGTCCGTAATGACCATCTTTGTGACGCGTCGTTTGAACTTGGAGTTCTTCCCAGTCAGGAATAATGGCATGATGTTTATGATTAGCTTGCCATCAGGTACTAATTTCTTCACGCACTCCTTAAACACCAGACAGATGTCTGACAGGTATTCCTCATAGGATGTGGAACCTTGACCTATCTCCACTCCATTGCCATAGTCCTTTAGACGCCAATACGGCGGAGATGTCACAACGAGATGAACAGATGAATCCTTCACATGGTCCATTGCTCGACTGTCCCCAATGACAACTAGGTGTTCGGTCATAGTGTCATCTGCTCCGACCTAGGTCCCAAACAATGACCTGTTCCTTTCGATGCGTCTTGTTGATCTTGTCCCACATCTTGCTCGGGGTGCTAGTATACGATCTTTCAACGATATATGGTTCGTTCCAGGGTGCAATCTCGGTAAAGAATTCGGACCCACGAATCAGTTCTCTATGAACCATTCTGTCACCAACAACAAATATGATAGTGGCGTCCTCCCTGACGACTCTGTCGATCGCCTTCAGAGCCAGTTTCATGTCATCTCTGTAGGTCGAGTATCTTTGAATGAGTCCATCACGAACGGCTCCGCGGTCAATTCCAAGGACCTCCATGACTATCTTCGTGTAGTATCCAGTGTAGTCAAGCGCATCAAAATATGGGGGACTGCTATAGACAACATCAATAGAGTTCTCAGGTATAATGTCATAGATTCGCCGTGTATCATACTGATGGATTCTCACATGTGGCTGGCCTCTGACGTAGATGATGTGTTTACGCGCTTTGCGCATCACAATCTTGTAGAAGTCTACTTCACGAAGCGGAAGATTGAGTTTCCCGATTGATGTTGATGTCCAGATCCAGCCATTGCACGCACGTGCGGCGACACAGATAGAGCCGTATAGGATGGACTTCTCGTATGCAGAAAAACCTCTGGAAACTGATAGCGTCCGCATTATCTGATCTGCAGTTTCTGGATGAAAATAGCGGGATGGCTCAGAAGGCATTGAAAGATACGACTTGGATCGCTTTGCTTCTTCTAGAGCTGATTCAAGATTATAGATAGTAGCATCGATATCGAGAGGCTGGGTCTTGCCACGAGCTATTTCACACGCAACTGGGTTGTTGTCCACACCAATAGCGTTCATCCCTCTTGCCTGCGCTTCATAGACAATCGTTCCAGTTCCACAGAACGGGTCTAGAAGGGTGTCAGTGGAGCTGAGCTGACCTATGACATGACTTGCATCAATGGCAGACATCTTTCCACGATAGGGGTATATACCATGGATTGATTTCGGGTTGCTGACCTTCTCAAAGCTCCTTAGAGTGATGGTCTGATTGATGTCAGTAAGTCTGCAATCTGTTGCCTCAGCTTCCTGCATGGTGAGAGAGGTACCATTTGATACTCTAAAAAGGTGTGCAATAGCATGATTCGATGACACAGATTGCCACATCAGCCATAGAATCGATCTATTGCCTTAATTGTTGCCTCTATCTCTTTCTCTACTGCCTCTACCAACAAGGGATCTTGTTCCCCTGATTCTTCAGACTCATCAGTCTGCTCGACCTTCTGTGCTCCATGCAGGTTGCCATCGCAGGCCAATATAGAGGCGGCTTCTAGCCCCCGAGTGGTGGCGAATACGAAGAGGAATGAACTCTCCATCTCAACACACTTCACCTTAGCTCGAGTCCACATGTCTAGTGGGTTCTTTTCTGGACTCACATAGTACACATCACTTGTCCAACAGATGCCCTGATGGACTCTATCTGGAGGCAGCAGCTTGGATATCTCTTCATGCAATGCGATTGCCCATTTCGGAGATGCCACTGCAGGATATTCCATTGGTGCGTAGTTGAGACCAGTTCGCTCATCACGAATCGCACCCGTCGGCACGACCACATCGCCAACTGTTACAGAAGGTTCAATTCCGCCACAAGAACCAATTCTTATGATAACTTCGGGACCAAGCCTCGACAGTTCTTCTACACAGATGTGGGTCGAGGGGGTGCCTATTCCAGTGCCAGCCATTGTTACTGCAACTCCCTTTGGAGTATATGCACGATATGTGACGAACCCACGATACCGTGCTACTTCTTCAGGATCCTTCATCTTGGATGCCATCACGGGGATTCTGTCTGGATTCCCAGCGATCAAGACTACCTTTTCGACATCGCCTTCGCCTACTCTCAGATGTGGTTGTATTCTACGCTTCAAAGAACTCACCTGACACAAGTTATCTGGTGTATAACCTGCTTTTCACTGTTGGGCTCAGTATATGTCAGAAGAGAATTTACGGATATACTAGACACCATGGATTCTGCCAATTATACAGTCAGCACAAATCCATTTTCTTCCTACATTGAATACTCGACCAAATCGTGGCAATATGGTGCCGCAGACGGGGCAGCGGGAATCTTTGGATTCGAAGTTTTCTGTGAGAAACACAATCAGTAGAGATAGCATATTCATTCTTGGTCTTGTGACCTGCAATTATCTTCTCGTCCTCAGACATATCGCAAGATTCCACCTTATTAGGCCCTATAGAAATCAGGACAGACACCCGTTAACCATAGATACGCTTTTCTTATCGGAGGGTCAGGCGTAAAGTGAACTGACATGACTGAGAGCGTCAAATTCGAGTACTATTGCTACCGATGCGGTGATATCAATTCTTTAGACCTTCCTAGTCCTAAAGCACCCGATTATCATCATACTGACCTCAAGTGCAAGTCGTGTGGAGATGGAACAAGGGTAATGGTGAGCAGTTGCCCAAATCCTGACTGTACACATTTCGTCTATTGGATCAATGACATATCCATTCCTGATTTGGTGAAGAGCTTTGCAAAGTATATGACAACCAACATGCAGGCCCTGATTGACAAAGCTGCAATCCAAGGTGCACGATTGAGTATTGATACTCCCGATAAGTTCCAAATTCCAGCTGCCTGTCCCTGCGGCACTCAGTTTAATGTCGAGATTGATATTCCCGATCTGGATTAGGAGATTCTTGCTAACAGGAATAGTATCCTATGAAGCTCTCCTGTTTTGGAAATAAGGTCGTAATGAGGGATTTGACAGTCCCGGCAACAAGAAAATCGATATTCTGTTGGTTCAGCTCTTCAATAGAGTACTGACCTAGCAACAGTCGCACAAAGTCATGGGGAGGTGCTCTGAAGCTGAGGTTCTTGCCATCCTCATGGATTCCCAAGTCCTTTATTTCCTGAATCTTGCCTCCCTGAAAATCTAGCACGTAACAGTGTCTGTATGTATTGATTGTGACCTCCTGTGTTAGCCCATCAAACATTGTGCCTCGAAGACGCTTCTGAAGCACTGGACGGATTCGCTTCAGAAATCGAATCATGTCTGGAATTCGAAGCTGATGCTTCCATCCTCGACTCATGTTACCGCCAAGGTCAAGACCAATCTGGGAGAGGTTGGAGTTGATTGCACCTGAGAGTGCAATCCGATTCAGGTTCTTATCTTTGCACTGATCTTTCAGAAACTGTAGGGTACGTCTTACACCGTCGTATGTCTGGATGCTGCTCTCAATCACATCAAGGAATCCATTCACTGGGTCCTTCTCATTCACCCTCGTAATCAATCGGAAGTATCCTTCAACCTCCTTCCCTCGTTTAATAACGTGAGTCGTGAACTCATTCTCGTACTCTCGACGTTGTTGTTCTTGGATCTCCCACAGTGTCTTGTCCCTGACTGTTGAAATGAGTGTTCGACTTATCATCTCATCATAGAGTGAAATGACTGAGTCAAGATTCGATTTCGTAGCAGGTCGAATGGAGAGACGCATCCAGGCAGGCTTTTCCTCTGGGGGCACATCTGGAACCTGATTTGTCCGTAGGAACACAGATCGCCATGCAGGGATTAGAAAATCATATCCAAACTGACGATAGTAATAGGGAATCCCCTGAATTGTGGAGATGTCATACTTGCCCCGATGAAGTTCCTTCTCAAAGAATTCTCTATACAGAGCTCTTACAAGCCCCCTCTTGCGATACTCAGGCACTGTACCAACAAAACCAAGCTCCAGATTCCGCAAAGGAAGCCCAGCATAGCCCCAGACACTAGGTATCGCATTGAGTGAGGAAACAAAGATTCCCTTGTCAGTGTCACGAATAAAGTAGTTCATTTCCCTTCCAAAGTGCGGAAGTAGGTCAATTATTCGTTTCAGTTCCTCGCCGTCTTGTGGCTCATGGATAGTTGAATTGAACTTGATCAGTTCCTCCAATTCTTCATCTGTTTTCACAATGCCGAACTCGAGGCCA
Organism: Candidatus Thorarchaeota archaeon; assembly: GCA_048882485.1. Classification (GTDB taxonomy): domain Archaea; phylum Asgardarchaeota; class Thorarchaeia; order Thorarchaeales; family Thorarchaeaceae; genus SMTZ1-83. Next base: position 64,099 of record JBHLRP010000009.1, on the reverse strand, counting down.
TCTGGCAGCGGATTGGACGCATCATAGGTCATTTCATGCTCACTTCACAATTAATGCCGTCACTGGCGGTTGCGTGAAGAATGTACCCTCCAATATCATTTGGGGTAGACGGCATAGAAGTTGCAATATGCGGAAAGTGGACAGACTGGACATCGTGGAACTCCTCTCAAACAGACTGTGGCTACCAGATCGATGATTCCCCAATATAGTCGTTTGTCCTGTCTACCACCAAATTCTCTCATAAACTCCCAGATTGGTTCCTCTGTTGGATCTGAAATGTCAAGTGAAAACAAGCGGCTCATGAGATGAACTACGTTTCCGTCTACCATTGCCTCAGATGCACCGAACGCGAAGTTCATGATTGCCGCAGCACCATAGCGACCGACACCTGGAAGGTTTTCAAGAGATTCCAAGTCCCTCGGGACCATCCCATGAAACTCTTTGTGCACTGTCTTTGCCATCTGTTGCATCTGTGAAGCTCTGACTGATTGAAGTCCAATTGTGCTAAGAGCTCGTTCAATCGTTGACTTTCGAGCTTTTGCGAGTCTTTCCAAGCTATCAAACCGTTGAATGAAATCAGAATATATTCGAGCAACAGCTGTTGCGGTGGTCCGCCTTAAAAGCATCTCAGCAATCAATATCTCAAACGGGTCTCTAGTATGCCGCCATGGAAAGTCACGACCTTCTCTCTTGTACCAGTCAATGATAGCGGTCCTGACAAGTTTAGCTCTTTCACCATTGAGAAGCGGTGCTTCTCCCAATTTTCTCGCCTCGATCAAAGCATTGACTTGATTCTCTCAACAATCTCGTCAAGTGTCGCCACCACAGTTATGCCCTCCATCTCCCTCATTCTGGCTACGTTTTCAAGGTCAACCTTTCGAGCACGAATCTTGAACTTCATTCCATTAGGTGCAACGGTTTCAATCTCACCCGGAGTTTGGTCAACGGGTAGAAGAACGATGGGAGTCTTCCCTTTTGCACATTGTGCCACTGCATTAGTAAGAAGTGTGTCCTCAATGCCGTGAGCAATCTTTGCAGCAGAGTTGGCTGTAAGAGGAGCTACGATAAGAATGTCCCATTTGCCCATCTGCAAAGGACCCGCAATGAATGGAACATTCGCATCCACTTCTACCTTGACCTTGAATTGCTCATTAAGTGGTTGCCATAATCTGTACCAGTTTAAAACCTGACGTCCGGCCTTGGAAACAAAAATGTCAATCTTCACATCATGTTCTTTCTGAAGATCAATCATCAGGTCAACTGACTCTTGGATGAGATCGCCACTCCCAGTAATTCCCCAAGCGATTCGCATTTCAGTTCGTTCGTTTGTGGTATTCAATACAGAAATATGTAGTGGATAGTCGATTTGTCACGGTGAGAGATGATGTACAGGACCAGTGTGGGCATAACAACCAATATGAGAGTCACTGCAACAGATTGGATTGCCAAGAATGCAGAATACCTTGGAATCGATGGCATATGGGTGGGAGAAGACATCGATTTGGGACAAGATGTCTATGTTCTTACAACTGCAGCACTTCTCAATGCTTCAAAGACACGCGTAGGGACTGGAATAATTCCTATCACTGTTCACAGGATTTCAACTATTGCCCGCGCAGCAGTTACAATGCAGAATACAGGAAATGGAAGATTTGTCTTTGGCACGGGGATTGGCGGCATTCAAGACCTCAACAATTTAGGCATCATTGTGAAGAAGCCTGTTACTGAGCTTAGGAAATCCGTAATGATCCTAAGGAAGCTGTGGGCTGGAGAGTCTGTGACGATAGAAAGTGAACTGATGAAACTGGACAACTACAGTCTGGGGCTGAAGAAAGCTGTTGAAATTCCAGTCTTCCTGGGTGTGCGTGGGCCGAAGATGCTCAAGCTTGTGGGAGAAATTGCGGATGGTGCAGTGCTCTCCGGTCCAATCGATTATCTCAAAGATGCAGTGAAGAGGATTAATTCATCTGCCAAGAATTCAGGAAGAGAGGACACGGATATAGAGAAGGTCGCATGGCTCCCGACAATTCCTACCTTCAAAGGCGGGAAGGAAGCTCTCGCAAAACGAGTTGTAGCATTAGTGATAGCTGATATACCTCAACCAGTCCTGGATCTTCTTGATGTAGACCAGGAGAGGGTTGAAAGATTAAGAATCGCAGTTTCGAAGTCCGGCCCTGATGCAGGGATTCCGTACGTCAATCAAGAATTAATCGACATGTTTGCTATTAGTGGAAGCAGAGAGCATATGGTAGATAGGTTCGAATTACTCGCCGATATTGGCCTCACTGAAGTTGTTCTTGGACCTCCATTTTCAGGAGATTGGAGAGGTGCCATGACTGAGATTTTCGAAGAGATAAGAAACCGAAAAGAAACCTGAAAATAGCCCCGCAGTACTGTATGGAGTTCATTTACACATCGAAATAGTCCGAGAGATTCAGGCGTTCCCGCTCAGTTGTCCAACCCTTGGACCCGAATCTCCAGAACTTGGTGAGATCGAGCTCAGACCTTGAGCCCTTAAGGTCTATCGTCATGATTGGATTCACAGACTTCACTCCTTTATGCGATTCAAGGGAACGAAACAATTGGTAATATTCAACTTGATGTTCACTTGGAACCTGAGCCCATACAATTATCCCCAAGGGAGATACAAAGTAGATGACTGCTGGCAGATGTACTATAGCACTTTGGATTCTATCCTTCCAAGTCTTATCGCATATTATCTCAAAGCAGAAGTTTGTTGTTAGACCTACACCTCTAAAGCTCGTGAACGGTTTGATTATTTTTCTGTCATACCCCTTTCGGACTGATTGTGCCACCTGTTTTGAATCGTAATCCATACCCTGCATCCTAATCCGGTCTACAAGCACCCTAGGTGGGTCACGAAGTGCATTTCTGTAAAAGGATATCACATTGAAGTCGTCTACAGTGAGTCCTCCTTGCCAACCCTGACACTTGAGAACACGAACCATTTTTTCTTCTTGAGGAGGAATGTCATCTTTGCCAACTTGCTTAAAGGCTTCAGAGAATGACCACTCATTATCTTTCATGAGGCCGAGATTTGTGTCGGATCCAGAGACCTCCTGAAGATGAAGATTAGAATAATCAAAGAGTATTGCACTGATATCGCTAACATGCTCAGTAAAGGGAGCTATGTTCTCAGGCCCGGGTATAAGGAAGGATATGTAACCCAAGTCTGTCATTGTCGTCTTCAGAATGTTCTTGGTGAATGGATAAAGAGCGAATCCTTCCTCAACCATGTCCCATTCAATGCCCTCTGCCAACTTGAAGAACAAGATGAAGGGCTGTGCGCCAAACGCGGTCATATCCATCAGAGCGCTTACTCTAAAGACAAGGTTCTTCTGAAGGCGTTCTATCGATCGAGCGATTGTCCGAGGAGTAACTCCTACCTCTGCCGCCGCATCGACAAGGGTGCACATTGGGTCCTTTTCAAGAAGCAATAGGACCTGAAAATCGCTGGGACTGATAGCTGTAGGCGGAGAAACAAATGCAAAACTGATAGCTGATTTGACGGAGTCCTTTGTCACCAGATTGAACTTCTTCAGTGTTCCGAGGTTCGACAGAATATTATCTTTGAAAGTCTTGGTGAGGGGAACCAAAGTGGGATTCGTGGGAAATTTCGCAAATTCAGGATGGGCCTTCAACGCCTCAGATGCATGGACTGCATCCTCCATTGTGAGTGTGCCTTCATACAGGCCCAGGTAAATCCGCATGACATCAATATAGAACTGGATAGACGACTCATCAGTTTTTGGAATCAAATCGTCATATGGAGTGTGAATATCGATTCGACTACTTTGTGATGATGCTATTTCTCTGGATGGGCCTCCAGTTTCTTGATGAGTCTTCTTCAAACTTCCCAACGCCAATATCTATTGCTTCATTGTGAACTTTGTCTATGTGAGGGTGGTATCAGACTATCAAGTCCTCCCCACAATGAAGTTTGTTCTGCTATAAATGTGCACATCTCTGTGGTATCACCAGCTAATTCCGAGAGCACCTTTGAAATTGCCAGCAAGCCTGCAGATTCCGGGAAATCAAGAATCAATGCTGTCAGAGCTTCACAACTCATGACTTTTGCCTTTGGAAGAGTCGTTGCTTGAGCTTGGAGTATACGAGAGAGGTTTGATACAGCTCCTCGGTTATCCAGAGTTATAACAAGTCTCTGAGTCAGACCGATGTTATGAATACTCACATAGGGAATAGCATTGTTTCTCCTCATCGATGATAGTCGGCGTCTGAGTGTTCGTTCTGATGGTGGCGATAGACCCAGCTCCTTGTATCGAGATGCTAGACCCATTGATGTGACATGATAGTCGTCCTCTATTGAACTCGCCACTAACAGATCTTCGTCAGTGGCTGCCACGGGATCGGTCTGAGTAGAAAGCTGAATGTCTGGCAGAATATCCGCATATCCTTTTGCCGAGTCAATAATAATACCAAACCTGAATCCATCGATAACCTCCCAATCCCTGCCATCAAAAAGACCAAGGTTCATGAGGTTCGACATATTCTCAGCTGAGCCAAAGACTAACGAGAGTTCGTATGGCCTCTTTTGAAAGCGAGACAACTGGTTGAGGTAGTTCATACCTCTCTGGTCAATTGGCAAGAGAGCCTCGAAATAGATTCTCTTATCCATCATTGAGGATAACTCAGACTCTGCAACAAAGCTGGTGAGAGGGTTTGAAACCAGCCAACGCTTCAACTTGGGTAGATTTCTTGATCCTTCAGTATCATTAGCCCAGCCGAAGGTGACTCTAACTCCAAGCCTACCATAGTCAAAAGTGCTACGAATGCGGAGATTGTAGTCCTTTTCTAGCTTCCTCCAAATCTGGTTGATTGCTGAACGTGTAACGTCAAGTGTTTCAGCTAAATCCACTTGCCGCATTGAGGGTTCTATTACAAGTCGTCTAAGAAGCGTGAGCTCGCCAGTCCCGAGAGGTCTCAGAGTCTCAACTCCTATGCATCTTTCCGATGGCCATTTGTTAAGTAAAATATGTATCTTATGGTTCCTTTCCGGGTGGCCATTTGGAGCGATAATAGAGGCGTTCTGCAAAGCTCTGCAATCACGCTTCTAGCCTTCAGAATCTAACGAATAATGCAAACTCCACTCCTTATTATGCGGATTGACCGCTGTTATTCTTGGTGTACACTCGGGACAATGCTATGGACGAAGAGATTCTGAGTGGATATGTATATCCACGTAATACTAGGGTAAGATGAAGACCGACAGGCCTTTATGGTACCTAGTAAATTTCTTCGCCTAGAGCATAGTCTCTACGTCCATACCATGCACCATCAACCGGAGGTGAAAACGATCAGCTCGGAACAAATGAGAACACTCTACGAGAGCATGACAGAGAGTCGTGTTGCATTAGAGCTGTTGTCAATTGGAATAGTTCACGGTATATCCACCGTGGTACAGCCGCCGTGTGACGATCCAGTACCGTTCTAGCCGTTTAGAGAGAAGACGGAGAGAACGGACAGATAGTGACATGGTATCAAAGGTTGGTCCACTTCGCTACCGAGCGATGATGTATGGATTCCCGGAAAATGAGAGAGAGAAAACACGCGGAGGAGAGAACGAACATGAATGACGCACGACCATACAGCCCTGTACCAGAACCATGGTAAGATGAAAAACATACGAAATGCATTGGAGGAAAACAAAAGAATGATTAGCGAGAAGATGGCGACAACGCTAGCAGAAGTAGTGGTAACTGAAGAAGGCAGAGCGGTAAATCCGTTCACTGACTCAGAACTCATCAGACTCACTGCAATCAACCTAGAGCTGGCAGTCAAGAACCTCATCGCATCCAGCACTCCGCCAGAGTGCATCGTAATCACTGCAGAACTCTGCACTCACAGACTCGTTGCAAAGCCTACTCCAAGCGGCGAGATTGAAGTGCGAGTCTTCGAGTGAGAGAGAAAAGGATGTTTGGTTAGACTGGCCCATCTCAGGAAGGCTTGCGCCTTCCGTGATAGGACGGTCAGCGAGTATGAGGAGTAAAAATAGGAAGAGGCCGAACATAAGCTCACTCTAAAGCCCAAGAAAAGGAGGAATGCCTTCATGGTGTTTGACCCCCATCGGGGCTCCAAAAGGAGCTACATGTACCCCACAATTCGGTGGCATAGCTGGATTGAGGGCCCGAAGCAGAAGGAGGGCTAGAGTTGAGAAATCGGGGCCATTTAAATGAAAGAACTTGTTACGGCGGAGAGAGAGAATGGGAGCGACAATATCTTGGAAGACAGCTCCGAAAGACCGGATCCCGGAAAGAGAGTGGAAATGGATGAAAGGGTTCCGGAGCCGACAAAATCTGGGAAAGATGGAAATCTCAGAGAATCGCTGAGAGCAATTTTCTCTTGGCGGAATTATTCTGTTTATCTTATCACTTCATGGACATATAGCGGGTTTGCTGTAATCTACGGCTTTCTCACACTTTATCTTTTGGAAATCGATTGGGATTTCATAGTCATTGGAGGGGTAATGACCGCAGTTGCGGGGTTGATGGCACTCTCTAGGTTTCTGGGGGGATATGTGGGAGATGTTTCAAACAGGAAAAACTTGGCTGTCATAGCGATGCTGATGATGGCCACATATCACTTGATTATTGGATTGTATACTGACACGATATTCATCTTAGGTGCGTTTGCTCTCTATGCCTTTACTGGGATTGCACAAGGGGGATCATCAGCGTTCATAATGGACAATATTCCGAGGGAGCATAGTGGTCTAGCTCTATCGCTCTTTCGGATGGGAAGCTCATTTGGAATCCTGACCCTCCTGATGTTTGGTGCTTTAGTCACCGCACCAGAGTTGTTTGCTCCTGGATTTCGAGCAATCTATCTATTTTCAGGGGTTATTCTACTCATCTGTGCAATAGGAAGGGCAGTCTATCTTGAGGGGGGCTCGCAGAATAATCGGATTCGAGAGAAGTCAATCTGGCGAGATTTTCTTTCTGAGAACAGGAATGCTGTAAGGCTGATAAAGAATGCAATGCCTGCGGTGTTAGCTATTGTCGTCTTGGACGGACTCAGCGATTCAATTTTCCAATTTGGCGCAGTACTATATACTGGTACAACCCTCGAGTTCGGAATACCTGAAATCAACATCATGCTGCTGGCGCCCTTAGTAATCTCTCTCCCTCTTCTCTTCAGAGTTGGACGGATGTCTGATATAATGGGCATGAAGAGGACTACAATCCTTGTATACTCATTAATGCCTGTATGTGCTGCGCTCCTGATGGTTGCACCTACCTTCAAATATTGGGTGCCTCAGACAATAGTGGACATTGCAGATTCCCTACTACCTGGATTGAATATTGTATTAACTACGCCATTTCTAGCTCTAATGCTAAAGTACACCAATGATATCCTCTGGGGACTTGTGCTACTCACGATGATTCAGAAGAGCATGCCAAGAATCGATACAGCCAAGGTCCTGGCAGTGTTTTGGTCAATTGTCAACATCATAGCCTCAATAGGACCTCTCATTGGAGGAGCAATCTTCGAGTTTCTGGACGCCCCCCTATTGTTCGCACTAGTCATTGTCGCAAACATAGTGATTCTCGGAGGGGTAGCACGTTACGGAGTAGAGGGGAGAGAGCCAGAAGACCTCTCTGAGAAGATGCAATCAATGGAATTAGAGATCCGAAAACTAAAGGACGAGATTGCCGAGTTCCGGTCGCGGAGAGGCTTATCGGGATAATACCAGGAGGGCATGAATGATGGATGATAGCAAGAAGAGAGCTAGGAAGATAATCAGGATTCTTGACAAGTCATACCCTGACGCACCGGCTACTTACCTGAATCACAGAAATGCATTCGAGATGCTAATTGCTACTATTCTCTCAGCAAACACTGCTGACGCTTGCATCAATCAAATCACACCGGCGCTTTTTTCCAAATATCCTGACGCCAAGACTATGGCTAATGCAGAGATTGAGGATCTCATAGAATTGATTCGTCAATGCGGCACCTACAACAAGAAGTCTGAATTCATACGGGATTCTGCGAGGATCATTGCCGAACGTCACTCAGGGGAAGTGCCAAAAACCATGGATGAGCTAATCGAGTTCCCAGGAGTAAGCAGGAAGACCGCAAATGTAGTGCTGGCAGTTGTCTTTGGAATCAATGAAGGAGTGGTTGTTGACACACATGTCATGAGGGTTTCTCAGAGACTTGAACTTACAAAGGAGAAGAAGAACAGAACTAGAGCCGAGAAGGATCTTATGGAGACTCTTCCGAGAAACCAATGGTATGAGTATGCGCGACTCATCGGTGCTCACGGACGGCGTACTTGCAGTTCGCGAAAGCCGAGATGTGAGGGGTGCTCCATCAACGCGCTCTGTCCCACAGCTGGACAATGGGGATAGAAGGACTAGCGAAGAGTCTAAAAAGCAGCAGCAGTGGTTTTTGTAGCGATATCACAATAGGTGAGTCCAGTGTTGCACATCAAGTTCATTCGTGAGAATGTGGAGCTGATACGAGAGAATCTGCGAAAGCGGAGAGATGAGGAGAAGCTAAATTCTTTCAACAGGCTCTTGTCACTGGATTCTGAGATTAGAGAACTCAAACGCGAAATCCAAGATCTGAGAACTCAGAGGAATCGGGTTTCGAGAGAGATTGGCAAGCTGAAGAAAGCAGGGGAAGATACAGCCAAGCTTACCAAGGAAGCCAATCGAGTCAACAAGGCGATAAAGGAAACAGAGGAGAAGACTAGCGCCTTAGAGATTGAGCTGAAGAATATCCAGATGCGCATTCCCAATATCCTGCACGAGAGCGTCCCATTCGGGGAAAGTGACGAGGACAATGAAGTTGTGAAAGAATGGGGCGGCAAGCCGAAGTTTGACTTTAAGATTCAGAGTCATGTTGATCTTTTAGATACTCTTAGGGTCGCGGACATTCCTAGAGCTGCAAAGGTTGCTGGCTCAAGGTTCTATTATCTCATGAACGAGCTTGTAGAACTGGATTTGGCGATGCAACAGATGGCTCTTGACATGCTAATCAAGAGAGGCTATACGCCAATCTATCCACCCTTCATGTTGAGAAGAGAACCGTATGAGGGCGTCACAGACCTTGCGGACTTCGAAGATGTGATGTATAAGATAGAGGAGGAGGACCTCTACCTCATAGCAACATCAGAACATGCTATGGCTGCGATGTATATGGGGGAGATATTCGAGCCTGGAGACCTCCCCATAAAGCTGGCTGGAGTGAGTGCTTGCTTCAGAAAAGAGGCAGGCTCTCATGGCAAAGACACCAAAGGCATCTTCAGGGTCCATCAGTTCAACAAGGTCGAACAGTTTGTATTCAGCCATCCTGATGAATCATGGAAGATTCACGAAGAACTCATGAAGAACGAAGAAGACTATGTACAAGCCCTAGGCCTACCCTACAGGATTGTGAATTCATGCACTGGTGACATAGGAATAGTGGCAGCAAAGAAGTTAGATCTCGAGTTTTGGATGCCAGGACAGGACAGATACCGGGAAGGAGGCTCCAACAGCAATTGCACGGCATACCAAGCTACTCGGTTGAATATCAAGTATCGCCTCAAAAAGGGTGGAACGGAGAAAGACTATGTACATACTCTCAACAGTACAATGATGGCAAATCCGCGCACCTTTGTGGCAATCATGGAGAACTTCCAGCGTGAGGATGGAAGCATAAAGATACCCAAAGCGCTCCACAAATATCTGCACTCAGGGGTGAAGGAGATACTTCCACGGGAGTAAATGAGAGCATCATCCTTAAAACGAGCATTTGTACCACCCAGCTTGGGGATACCAGTGTCCGATGTCCAAGATTCATTTGATCAATTGATTTCCCTCGCGATTCAGAGGGAGGAAGAAGCATACGACTTCTATACGAAAGCTTCTGAGAACGTCGAATTGCCTTCATCGAAGCAGTTGTTATTGGAGTTGGCAAAACAGGAAGAAGGCCACAAAAAGAAGCTCATGAACGCCCTCGGTGAAGGAGTCTGCGAAACGTTCACCTGCTCAACCATTGAGGAATTCGAGGGACACGACCTCTCTAAATATCTCATAGAAATTCCTCTGGAGTCTGGTTCGACCTCTCAAGATATTCTCATAGTAGCTATAAAGCGGGAGGAAAGCGCGCGTGACTTTTACAAGAGCCTCTCAGAATTGACCACAAGTACATCTCATAGAACAGTCTTTGAAAGCCTCGCAAAGGAAGAGCAGGACCATAAGGATCGTCTAGAGAGTATCTACGACGAACAGATTCAACCATGGATGTAAATAGAGGGCTGCAGGTCAGCCCTCATTCCGTGTCGCATCTCTTTACTTCTTGTGTAGTTTTTGTGCAGCTATGAATGTCAGACCGTTTTCCGTCAAAACCCGAGCTGTTCGATTCACAGCATCATGTTTACACATATAGTTGTGAAGCAAAGCTGGCATATCACCAGAATCAATGATTTCAGCCTTTGCTCTAAAGTAGTCAAGAATGTCACTCGGATGTTCACAGGAACATTCAATTTCAGGAGTCCCGCCTTCATGTTTGGCACTGATATTCCTGACATGGTCTGCCAATTCTACAAGCTCATCAAGTCGGTCATATGGCTGTCGTACAATACTCTTGTATGTTTCAGTGATGTGATGCTCAATTCTGACCACATCCTCAAATCCGAAGTCTTTCCTAGCATAAGCCGATAGCTCTATTGTTTCATTGTTCACGCTGTTAGATAGATTGTACCCAATCAGTGGCGAAGTGCCGTCATCTCTGCTGAAGAGTTTGGCTGTCATCAATGTCCACAGACTTGCATATGGATTGTCATTTCCCATGAAAACACTGATCTTGAACTCCATATCAATGCCCAGCTTATGCATCATGTACCCCACGAGCACGCTTCCTGGATTGATATTGAGTACTTGTTTAACCCCATACTCCGTATAATAGTGAAGGTACTCATCAGCCCACTTGATAGGAAAATCATTGGGCATTCCAACTCCACCGAAATAGCCAGTGATTGTGTCTGGACCTCCTAGGTGGATATTGGCAGGTGCGCCATCAGGTCCTGGAAACGTGCCTTTTGTATCTAAAGTTTCCACGTAAGAGGAGTCTACAATCTGCATCGCTGCGGCAAAAGCAATCACATCGTTGTCATCACTCTGTTCATGCATGTTTCTTACTCGGATGAAACGGCCAGGCATAAGCTCCTGCTTCTCAATGGATTGCTTCGCCTCCTCTATGACCCATGGGAAGTATTGGCACGCACTAATCTCAAGTGTGACTGCAAAACTCTCATCAAAATCCATGGAGTCGGCTTTGCCCCCCAGAATCTTCCTCCGATAATCAGGGATTGTGATGAATGAGTCGCTATCGCGTTTTTCTTGAAGCCACTGAAGGTCTTTCACATAGGGAGAGTCTTTCTTCTCCAATTTGGCCATTAGGTTCTCAAGCCTGCGAGCCTCATTCGCCTTCTTGTTGATTTCGTCAACTCCGCCATGCTTCTCAATGACATCTATGATACCATTAATCAGAGGGTTGTCTTCCTTGAGAAGAAACTCGTTAATCTCGTGCAGGCGCTGCACATCTATCTCAAGCTTCTTTCTATCCGTCATACCGAAAACTCCCAATCGTAAGTCGGACTAGGTATAGCCAATGGGTGTCATTACAACGATGAAATTCCTCTTTAAAAAGAGCACTGATTTGAAATGGCAAATTGAATCAAAAATGGCGTTTGCTGAGGAGTTCTTCCATAAATTTCAGATTCCTTATGCTGTTCATTCAAGAGGTGTTTCAAGCTGCTCATTCTGAGCTACAGTTAGGTCCTCTTCTTCAAACATATACAGAGTGTCTTGGAGAAAGCTCCTTGCAATAGGCCCTACGATTGCGGTGACGATTGAACCAACTGCCACTTGAAGCCAGTTTGCTGTAAGCAACTCTGCGAGTGCAGCTCCATATCCGTACAACGGAATCTCTGCGAGGAAATATCCGGTCATCATGACAAGTGAGGATACGATAAGTCCAACCACATCCCACCTTGTCAATAGACTAGCACTTCTGGCTCGACTACTAAACAGTCCCATCACCAACCCTTCGCAGCCCTTTACAACTAAAGTGATTGGAGCGAAATGGACATAGCCCAAGATGACATCACCCATTGCTGAACCCACTCCCCCAGCGATGAAGCCGCCAAGAGGGCCAAGCAAGAGGCCGCTTAGCATCACTAGTGCATCTCCGAAATTCAGAAACCCTGAACTTGCAGGGAGTGGAATGGCAATCACTATTGTGGCAATTGTGGTCAGTGCAGTTAGTACAGCCAATAATGCCACAAATATAGTGCTACTTCGTATTTTGGGTTTGAAGAACTCCATTGTGTATCATCCTCTATTCATCATATTCTTCTCTGAAAGAAGGATATATAATTTTGAGCCTATATATAGGCATGAGAAACAATGTCACTTCAGTCAGGTTTTAGGTGCACTGGGTGTGGAAAGGAGTTTATTCCGGAGAAATACATCAATTCTTGTCCTATGTGCGGACAGATTCTAGAAGTGACCTATGACCTCGACAAGGCAAGAAGCCAATTCACTCCTAGGAAGCTCAGAAAGAGAGGGCCGGCAATTTGGAAGTACCTTGAACTACTTCCAATTCGAAGTGAAGCGAATATGGTTTCACTTGGAGAGGGAGGAACCTACTTACACCTGTGCGATGGGCTTGCAAAGGACTTCGGAATTGAGTGTCTTTACCTGAAAGACGAAACAACAAATCCGACGGGAGCGTTTATTGATCGTGGGACCGCAGTCGAAGTGTCTGCAGCGAAGGAGCATGGGTTCAAATCTGTTTGTTGTGGCTCTACTGGAAATCTTGCTGCGTCACTTGTTGCCTATGCTGCTCGGGCTGGCCTTGAGAGCAAGGTGTTCATCGGTCAGAGAGGAAATGTGGATATTGGCAAGTTCTACCAGATCCTAGCCTATGCAGCAGATGTAGAGATAGTCAGAGATCATGAGGAAGCAGTGTCAATGGCACGCCAAGAGGGTAGAAGAAGCCACCTCATAGCATCGTCCAACCCACACTTCATGGAAGGAGAGAAGACAACTGTCTATGAAACATGTGAACAGCTCGAGTGGACTGCACCGGATTGGATTATTGCCCCAATGGGAAATGGCGGTCATGTGTCAATGATATGGAAGGGCCTAAGGGAGCTGGAGCAGATTGGACTGATTGATGCTTCGCACACCAAGATAGTCGGGGCTCAGGCTAGCGGTTGCGCACCAATTGTTGAGGCATTTAAGAGCGGGATGAAAACCATCACTCCGCTGTCTTCTGCATCTACGGTAGCTTTTGACATATGCGTAAGGAATCCAGTTTGTGGACACACAGCATTGATGGCAATCGAGGAGTCAGGCGGAATAGCCATTTCTGCCTCCGATAGGGAAATACTGGAAGCTGTGAGACAGCTCGCAAGACGAGAAGGCGTTTTCGCAGAACCATCTTCAGCCACTACTATAGCGGCTTTACAGAAACTCATTCACCAAGGAAAGATAGAACAAGGGGAGTCTATTGTATGTGTCATTACTGGAATGGGGCTCAAGTACCCTGAAATAGCAAGGACTTTTGTTAAGGGGAAGGGCCCTCTTGAACATCTTCTCAGTAGGATAGAGGGACGTAAAGTCACAACGAAGCTAGGGCAGACCAAAATCCGCATTCTACAGATACTCTCCGGGAGTGAGTCTTACGGATATGGAATATGGAAGGCTCTGTTGGATGAGTATGGAATGAACCTTAAAATCCCGAGTATATACCAGCACCTTACTGAGCTGACTAGTAGCGGACTGATTATTAATACACGAGTCGAGAAGACGTATGAAAATCGCCAAAGAAGCTACTATGCATTGACTGAAAAGGGAAAGTGGACTCTAAATCAAGTTAGAAAATTGGACAGGTAGGTACAGGTAGCGTACGTAGGAGAACTGTTTTATGGTATAACCTCGATGAGCCCACTATCCTACTGCTTTGAGGGAGGAAAGCCAATGTCAAAGAAATGGATACAGACCGATGATTGGAAGAACGAGAAACACGTGCCGTCTATCGATATAAAGAAGGTGGAAGATGGGAAGGCCTACGTCAAAGTTAAAGTTGGCAAGGAAATTCCACATCCAAACACGACTGCACATCATATCAAATGGTGTGACCTCTTCTTCTGGCCAGAAGGAGCTAAGTTTCCCGTAGAGATTGGATACTGTACATTCGATCACCACGGTGAATCTGCTGAGGGCCCTGATAGTAGTGGCATTTACAGCGAGCCAGTTGCCAAGTTCGTCTTCAAGACCGACAAACCAGGCACGTTGATGGCTACTGCGTATTGCAACATTCATGGTCTCTGGAAGAGCGAAGCTGAGCTGAAACTCTGAAGGATTGACCATTGTTATAATGCAGGATTTGGCCTACTATATCCGTGGGCCAAACTCCATTCTTTTCATACACCCCAATTCTCTATCCGCTGAGAGAGTTGAATCAGGTTTCCCTCAACCTGACGACATCATTGGCTCATCTTTTCTGGGTCACCAGCGTGAATGAACATCACATCAACATCAACTATCATTCCGATTTGGATTCCTTGACTATCTCCGCGCCCCATACGGTGTCGCCATCAGTCATTCCGCTCACGCTAACACGCTTCCCCAACACAAGTGCAAACTTCTCACTATCAAAGTCAGGAGAAACAGCTTCCCACGGCATTATTGCTGACAGCTTGTACTCAGTGCCATCGTCCGTCGTGACAGTGTAGGAGTCGAATATCTTTGACATCAAACCTGTAACAGTTATCTCCTTTAGAGAGTCGCTCATGCTCTTCACTCCTAACTTAGCAGTCACATTATGTGACTCTGTTTTGTGACCCTTAGTTGTGGCTCCGTGTTATATACTCATTTTGTGTGTTAATTCTTGTGAAGCATCATGGTTCTGACTAAGAATACTCGGAAGTCATCTGTGAAAAAGAACGCGAAGGTGAGGAGGACAATCTCCACCTATGCCATCGGATTCGCGTACGCCTTTCGGAGGTGATAATACGGCAATAGCAAAGAAAGCAATTCAGAAGAAGCAGATTAGAAGGAAAATCTCTACTCGCGCAATAGCATACTCATACTTCAGGAGATAGATTGCAATGATTTACGATGACAATTGCATCCAGTCTAACTTCAAAGACTCATGCCTTCACAACGAAATAGCAGAAGGCCGTTGTCTTACTCGTGAGGAAGTCCTCATGCTGGAATCCACGTGAGCACTTCCTCAACTACTTCTACTGATGCTTTTGCATGTGCAGCTACGTTCTCTGAATCCAACTGACAAGTTCAGCTGTCATAGCATTCTCTTTCATGAACTCATCCCGATATTGAGTCCGCTTGAACTGAATCCAGACATGACGAAGGCCACCGTCAAAACCTATTATCTTAACAGCATCCTCGATAGGCCCAGGACGAAAGAGCGCATAAGTGATAATTAGGAACGTCGCGAAGATGGCAGCTGCAAAGACCACCCACGGACTTGGACTGCCTCCACTCCAGAACTGGTTGCCAAATGTTAGTAATGATAGAATCAAATAAACCATAGCCAGTCCATCAAAAACAATGCAGTACGATTTATACTGTGCTGCACCTTCGTCAGTGTAATGATGATTCTCGCAGACTGGAATTTGGAATATCTTCTTGACAGGTGTTGGCGAGCTATTTGGTTTCCGACCATAGTATGGAGGCACATATTCCAGGGAAGGCCTCAGGGATTTGTATTGGTTCGGAATGATTGCGATTGGCATTAAGTCCGCGGCAGCTTCACCGCATACAGGGCAGATATCCGGAAACCTCATCCTTTGAGTCTCAGCTCTAACAATTGGCTCCTCGAAGACAACTCTCTCAGGACTCATTCTGCCGGGTCACCCTTCAATTCGAAAACCAGCTCTTTTCTCTAAGAGTCTGTCGAATGGAGTAATCAGAATCAATCTGAGATTGAATGAGAAGGCAACTCTGGATAAAGAAAGTTAGAGTCAACAAGGGGGCATAGGATATCCTTGAAGCCGGGACACTTGCTCCACCTCATCTTAAACTCACATGCCATGCATTCCTTCTCAACCTCGATAACCCTTCGGTATCCCAAGACAGTGACAACAATGAGATAGAGTGTGACAATAAGAGCGAATTTGAGCTCCAGATTGGTTGTTAGACCATCTGCAAGAAGAATCGCCCAACTGATACATGCAAAGGATGAGCCGAGAATCAGCTTTGAGAGTACTTTGAGCCTCTTATTATCCGTGAGATGAAGCGCACTCATCGCAAATGAAACCAGTACGAGGGCAGCTCCTCCCCAGAAGAGATAGGATCTATCAATCATGAAGGGCACTATAATGGTGGATACGATGAGCAGACCCAAGGCCATAAAGAATGAGAGTGAATTGAAAAAGCAGCCGATGCACCACTTCCTTCCTCTCAGTGTGAATAGATGTCCGGCGTACACATCGCAGAAGGGATGGTGTGAAGTCAGAAGCGGTCCAACAGCTCTTAGGAATTTCAAAGGTTGACGGAGAATGAGACCACTGTTTATTCGAAGGCGTCCTCTATGATCGTCAAGAAGGACTTTCTCACAGGGCGTCTTCTCTGTTTCTCCGTCTTCCTTTTCCATCACTATTCTACTTCCAGACTCAATCAGTCTTGTCTATGGGAAGGGGAGCGGTGGGAATAGTGCGAATAATCCAGCTAATCCTCCGAGGAACATGAACGCAATTGCAATGAATATCACCAATGATACTATTACAGCCACAATCCAAGCAATCAGACTATCCATCCATCCGACCGAATGCCTGGTTTTTATCACCCAGAGCGCCAGCACACATCCAAGACAGGGAATTATCATCACCAATCCCATGACAAGGGACGTGATGAAGACGGAGCCGAATCCTGTATCTTGACCTCCGACTCGGTCTAATGCCCATCCAAGTGACAACACGCTGATTATAATGAAGATGATGGCAAAGATGATCATATAGAATAAGAGGGTATAGATAACGCCCAAGAGGGCATAGATAAAACCTTCGAACTGCATTTGTACAATCTCCACTATCGAGATGAAGAGATTCGTGAACTACCAAGATAAAAGCGTACTGACTCATGGGTTAGGGCAGGATTCATAACAGAAATGCAATCTCATCGAACTCATGTACTACGGTGAGAAGGTCAAACTCCGTGCCTTGGAGATGTCAGATCTGGACAATATCATGAAGGGCTGGAACAACTTTGAGATGCGACGGTTCCTAGCTGGTGCAATTCCCATGTCTCGAGATGCAGAGAGAGAGTGGTTGGAGAAAGCATCGAAAGCAAAGCCCTGGCAGGACGGAGCCCTCAATCTTGTCATCGAAGACAAGAAGACCGGCGAGTTTCTGGGAACGACGGGCATATTTGATATTAGCAAGCAGACGCAAAGGGCCGAATTTGGAATTGCGATTCATGGTCCTGAAAATTGGGGAAAGGGCTATGGAACAGATGCCACCAAGGTTATGCTCTGGATTGGTTTCCACGTCCTAGGACTCAACAGCATCTACCTTTACACGGCCTCATTCAATGAACGAGGTCAGAAAGCCTACGAGAAGGCAGGATTCAAGAAAATTGGCACCTTTAGACAAGCTGACTTCATGGAAGGGCGGTTTCATAATCTCGTAGCTATGGACATTCTCAAGGACGAGTTCCTTGAGATGTATCCTCCAGGCAAAGTCGTGGGAGAGGCGTAGGACTACAATTGTTGTGCTAGCAGTGACTCTATGGTTCTAACCTCAATGCTAGAGCCAATTGACTTGGCACCATCTGATAGATTTCGCAAGCAGAATGGACATATAGTGACAAATATGTCTGCTCCTGCGGACTCGGCCTCTTCGACCCTAAGAGCTGCCACTGCTATCGCATCTGCTGGTCGGCCGCCTCTGAAGCCCCCACCTGTTCCGCAGCACTTGCTGAATTTTCGGTTCCACTCCATCTCAACCAGCTCTGCGCCTAGGATGGCTCTCAGAATTCTACGGGGCTCATCATAGATCCCAGCGTGTCTTCCCAAACGGCAAGGATCATGATATGTTATCTTTGCATTCAATGGCCGAGGAGTGAATTTTCTATCTGAAATAAGCTGGTCTAGAAGCTGAACACTGTGGATGACTGAGAAGGTGTCCTCTTCATCTAAGAGTAAGGGATAGTAATGCGAGAACATCCTATAGCATCCGGCACAGGAGGCCAGGACCTTTCGTCCGTCCTCCTTCAGCATTCGAGTGACTTGCAGAGCTTGTTCACGAGCCTGTTTCTGGTCTCCGACTCGATAGACCGGGGACCCACAGCAGACATTCTCAGAGGTCACTCTGAACGAAACCTCAGCCGCTCTTAGAAGACGCAACATATCAGAGACTTGTTCCTGCTCGAGTGACTCCGGCCTGTACTGTGATTGTGAGATTCTCTGAATCAACTTCAAGAACTTGGTTCATGCGTTTAGTGTCGAGAACAATACCGTGGTGAACTGCAAGGGGATTTCCTGACATACTTGTTCCCGCTCCCCAAGTGTTGAGAGGTACCTCGAATTCATTTGCCACGCCAACTATCTTCTCTATCTCTTCAACAGATCCCGGTCTTACTACGAGATCAGGAGTATAGTCGTCAGCTATGCCCTCTATAGAATAGTCCTTTGAATACACAAGCCAATCACAGATTTCTTCGGTCACATATTTTGGACCTACAATTGACTTGAGCTGTTTGAGTAGTTTGGAGGTTGACATTCCTCATCAGACCTTAGTTCAGTATCCACGGTCAATCGACTCCGAGTAATATCAGTATTGAATTGACACCCACCTTAGGGTAACAGTTGTATAGGGGTTGTCCTCTACGCGGTTATGACTCAAACCCAGAAGCAAGAGGGTTTGCGGACCGTCAGCAAGATATACACCTTTCATTTCAGGAAGGAGGCTATGTGATGTCGGATAATCTTCAAAACCGAGCAATCAATACTATTCGCTTCTTAGCTGCCGATGCTGTGCAGAAGGCCAACTCGGGCCATCCAGGCATGCCAATGGGCGCAGCAACCATGGCATATACACTATGGACCAAACACCTGCGCTTCAATCCGCAGAATCCAGATTGGCTGGACCGCGACCGATTCGTACTATCCGGTGGACATGGCTCCATGCTGCTATATGCACTCCTTCATCTCACAGGATATGACGTATCACTCGATGACATCAAGAACTTCCGACAGTGGGGTTGTCGAACTCCCGGCCATCCTGAAAACTTCTGCACGCCTGGAGTGGAAGTCACAACTGGGCCTTTGGGTCAGGGTATGAGCAATGCACTTGGTATGGCTATTGCAGAGAAGCATCTAGCAACAGTGTTCAACAGACCCGGGCATGAAATCGTCGACCACTATACTTACGCGATTGTCACCGATGGAGATTTGATGGAAGGAATCTCATATGAAGCTGCGTCATTGGCTGGACACCATCAGCTTGGCAAGCTGATTCTGCTTTATGATGATAATCTCATCTCAATCGATGGTAGCACTGAAGTGACATTCACTGAGCATCGAGGCGCCAGATTTGAGGCGCTTGGATGGCACGTTCAATCAGTCGGAAACGGCAATGATGTTGCTGCAATTGACCAGGCAATTGCAAATGCAAAGAAAGATCAACGGCCTTCAATAATCATGGTCCGCACTCACATTGGTTTTGGGATGCCAAATAAGCAAGACACGGCGAAGGCACATGGGGAGCCTCCGGGCGAGGAGGAGCTAGAGGCAGCAAAGAAGAACCTTGGATGGCCCTTAGAGCCGCGTTTCCTGATTCCGGATGATGTGTTGCAGCACTTCCGAGATGCCATCACACGGGGAGCGGAAATGGAAAGGGCATGGGATGCCAATATGGAGGAATACAGGCAGGAATATCCGAATCTGGCCAAGGAGTTTGAACGTCGAATGTCAGGCAGACTTCCCAAGGGCTGGGACAAGGACCTTCCAAGCTACGACGCTGATGAAACTGGCGTCGCAACAAGAAATCCATCTGGTGATGTGATTAATGCACTTGCTCCTCATCTTCCAGAGCTTTTTGGTGGTTCTGCGGACCTCACTGGCTCAAACAAGACATGGATAAAGGGTCATCCAGCATTTCAGAGGGAAACCCCAGAGGGACGGAATTTCTTCTTCGGGGTACGTGAACACGCAATGGGTGCAATTGTCAATGGGATGGCAGCCCATGGTGGATTCATACCTTACGGTGCCACATTCTTGATATTCTCAGATTACATGCGACCTGCGATTCGAATTTCTGCTCTCTCGAAGCACAGAAGCATCTGGGTATTTACTCATGATAGCATAGGTGTGGGTGAGGACGGCCCAACCCACCAGCCGGTAGAGCAATTGGCTGCGTTACGTGCCATACCAGGCATCATTGTTCTTCGTCCTTGCGATGCTAATGAGGTAGTTGAAGCGTGGAAGATTGCGATAAACCGATCAGGTGGACCTACGCTTATGGCACTGACTCGGCAAAAGATTCCGATTCTAGACCGCAACACCTACAGTCCTGCAAGTGGACTTGCCAGAGGAGCATATGTGCTTGCAGACCTTGGAGAAGCCCCCCCAGATGCTATACTAATGGCCACAGGTTCAGAGGTCGGTCTAATAACCGATGCAGGGGAGAAGCTATCCGAAGAGGGTGTCAATGTCCGGTTGGTTTCATTCCCGAGCTGGGAATTGTTTGAAGAACAGAGTGAAGCCTATCGCAACTCGATTCTTCCTCCTGAGGTGAAAGCGCGTCTGGCTGTTGAAGCCGGTAGATCTCAGGGATGGGCCCGTTGGGTCGGCGACAAAGGAGCAGTAATGGCAGTTGAGACCTTCGGTGCTTCCGCTCCGAATGAGATTGTATTCGAGAAGTATGGTTTCACCGTTGAGAATGTCATCAAGCATGTCAGGGAATTAGTGGGTCAAGAGTGATGAAACTCTATTATGACAGTGTCTCTGCAAATTCGGAGATGATTCTCTTCTCGGCTCGTCTTAGTCGTTCTTGCATTGCCACACGCTTGATACCAAGTTTCTTGCACAACTGGTCAATGCGTGATTTACGAGGCATCTCATAGTAACCTGACTGAAATGCAAGAAGAAATGCTTCTTGCTGTTTCTCCGTCAAAGGGACTCTAAACGAAGAGGTTGGTTGAGACCTCAGTCGTTTAATACGCACGTGAGGGAACCGTTTTCGAAGTAATCGAATCAACTCTCTCAGGGTATTTTGAGATGGTGCCAATATAGTATGATACTGGAGTCCATTTTCCACAATTATTGGAAGACGAGTCATGCACCCACTGTCAAGGATAGTTTCATGTATAGACGCCCTACTCAGCCTATGGACTACTCTAGTCCAATATGCGTACTGGGACCTATGAAGAATATTCACTTCCTTGATGCTTGGTGAAGACTCAAGGCTCTTGATGTAGTTCTTGATTGCTTCCTCATCACCGATTGAAGATTCGGTAATCCCAAAGCCAGTATCCCCATTTATGGTGACAAGTGTGACACGAACTGGGATTTTGCGAGTTAGATCACAGGAGTAGTAATCCTCTGCACCAACCTCAATAGTACACTGAAGGACCATTATATGCACCCGTCTTATGACGGCATCATACTAATTCGTTTCTAATCAATCTACTGACACGGGTGTATCCGCAGAAATGGAGCCAGCTACTGACATTGATGTTTCTAGCGAAGTCATGACCACCAAGAGGCACTATAGGGCTGTGGTAGAGGCTTTCTTTGTCACAGTACTTTGGGCATCTTCTTGGGTCATTATAAAATTCGGTCTCGAGCAGGAGGGAATCCCCCCCATCACATTTGCAGGTCTCCGATATGCTATTGCAGCCATAATCCTTCTTGTTCTAATACTGTCAAACTCCGCATACCGCTTGTCACTAAAGCAACAGAACAGACGATGGTGGTGGAGGATATGTCTCTATGGCATCGTCTTTGTCGCAATCACCCAAGCGGCTCAGTTCATTGGTCTTGACCTACTGGATGCAATACCAGTATCGATGCTACTAAACCTGACCCCAATTGTTGTGCTTGGGCTGGGCGTTGTGCTGTTAAAAGAGATACCAACTAGAACTCAGGCAGTTCTCGTGTTTTTGGTTGTTGCAGGAGCAATGATATACTTCTATCCAGTAGACCTAGATTTCTCACAGACCATTGGCCTCATTGTGGTCTTAATCGGCGTATTGGCCAACGCACTCTCATCGATTCTGGGGAGATCCATCAACAAAGAGCAGTCAGCGCCACCTCTAGTGATAACTGGGACTAGCATGACAATAGGGGCGTGTCTGATGGTTGTTACTGGTCTGATTCTAGAGGGGATGACAATAATAACTCCCATGGCATTCCTGTACATTCTATGGTTGAGTGTTGTCAATACAGCCCTTGCGTTCACCATCTGGAACAGAGCGATGGAAACTCTTCGAGCTGTGGATATCACCGTGATTAATAGCACGATGCTACCACAGATCGTTGTCCTGTCCATAGTCTTCCTAGGAGAGATGCCTGATCTTCTTGATTGGTTTGGCTTAATCCTAATGGCTCTCTGTGTGGCTCTGATACAAGTACTTCAAGCAAGACGCATAGCGAACAACAGCTAGCATGGAGCTAGCTTTTGCTGCCGTAATATCCCAAGCCCCTCGCTAGTTCCACATATCGCTTCCGGATGGTCGCCTCCGAAACTCCAGCGAACTCGGCTAGAGCGCGCTGCGTCACACGATTCTTTGTTAGAATTGCAGCTACGTAGACTGCTGCGGACGCCTGTCCTACTGGGTTTTGTCCTGGGGGAATACCTGCCTCCGCAGCACGCTTCAGTATCTCTTTTGCCTTTCTTCCAACAACAGCAGCTAGCTCCAGTTCCTTCAGACATCTATGGATAAAGGACTCAATATCGAATTCGTCAGTGTATTCGTTCATGTCGATTTCCTCGCTAAGATTGAATATAAGATGACTGAAAAATCGGGAATACTATTAGATTATCTTTTTATCCCGAAGATTAGACAACTTCCAGCAGACCAAGTGGCAGGAAAAGGAGAAATAGCCCTCCATTCTCCGGTCCATATTTCGCAAAAGTTTGATGAATTCATTCTACATTTCTGACTAGGTCTTCCAAGCAGGTTGAATACTCATGTACTCATCAGTTTTCTTCTCGGCTGTCGGACGGTCTATGTTCTCACGCTGCATCCAGAAGTGGATCATCCCTTCACGGATCTCATTCCTAGGCTTGAGATTTCCTTCACTATCACTGCAATAAACACAAGTCTTGTTGTTCATCTTCCCGCCGCCGAAATCCTCGGCTTTAGTCATCGTCATTCCACACGATTCACATTTCATTGGTCATTCACCATATTGATTCTATGAGGAGGAGAAGATAAGTACCAATGCACACATAGCTATACGTGGAGTTGCATATAGCTTGAAGGTTTCAAAGGATTGGATTAGGGACAGAATTCTCCTCGCTTTGGATCATGCACCGCATCATGGGTATGACTTGCTTTATGCTCTCCCCGGAGAGGCTAGGGAACTCCAACTGACCACACTCTACCGCTGGCTACAAGCCATGGAAACAGAGGGGCTTGTGGAGAGTAGAAAGGAATCAGGCCCTCATGGACCAGATAGGCGTGTCTATAGGCTGGGCCCTCGAGGAGAAACAAGGCTACGAGAGATTCTAAAAGACGCAATTGAGATTGTCCTTCATTTCTATGATGCCTATCGACATACGGCAGCAACTTACCTTCATGACGTACTAGATGTGGTGGAAATAGAGAGGATTGAAGGCAGAGTTCTACTGGCATCATTTCCTCTTCTCAAAGAGAGGGACATGAAGACCGTTGAATATCTAGCGACCAGACACGAAGGGTCACCCCTGGACATCCTTGGAGATGCATCAATGATAAAGCGGACTGGAATCAATTATCGAGAAATGAAAGGCGACATCTGTGATATAGCATCTCCAAATGAGCGGTTTGCAGAGGTCTGGCTGATTGGTGTGCCTGAGAGGAAATCCTTCCCTCAGGCTATCGCTGAGTGCAAACGCGTCCTGAGGGCTGGAGGCGCGCTCAGAATTATGGCTCCGTTCGTATTCTTTGATGAGCCTACCAAACCAGGACTGGGAGAGTTCATCCGTGTGACATCAACGCATCTTTATCCCGAGCTGGGAGTGGTTGAAGGTGATGATGTTGGTGCCGTGATAGAAGCCAACTTCACTGAATGTGGAGCTTATGAAACATTTCCAGGACTTGTGATTTTCTGGGCGGTGAAGACGTAAGCAATCTTACGCAACCACTAATCCTTAAATAGTACGAAACCGTACTATTTGATTCGGTACCGAACTAATAATCGAGGTGAATGAAATGAGTGAAGATGAACTAAGACAGTTATGCAAAAGGCTGTTAAATGAGGCATGGCCAGCATATTTGACAACCATTGACAGAAATGGCTTTCCGCAGACAAGAGCCATGTTTAATCTTAGAAATAGGGAGAAGTTCCCCAAACTGGAATCACTATTCTCGAATCATGAAGACGAATTCTATGTGATTTTTTCGACAAACACGTCTTCGACGAAGATAGAAGATATCAAAGCCAATCCAAACGCAGCAGCTTACTACTGCCTTCCTGACGAGTCGCGCGGTGCCATGATGGGCGGAACACTTGAGATAGTCGAGAACCTGAACACGAAACAGGCAATATGGCATGCCGGCTGGGAGAGATACTATCCAGCTGGATACGACGACCCGGATCATACGGTCCTGCGTTTTCATGGGAGGGTGGCAAAAGGGTGGAACCAGAGCAAGACTTTCCAGATTGAGATTGGTGATTGATCTTGAGTGTCAGCGAGGGAGGATTCCTAATCACTAAGGTACATCACCTCTCAGGGAGAATCTTTTCCAAGAAGCTCAATGACTATGGCATTGAGGTGAGTCCAGGCCAAGGTAGAATTCTATTTGCGCTTTGGCAAGACGATTGCATCTCCATTACTGAGTTGAAAAAAAGAACTCGGCTTGGCAAGTCGACTCTGACAGATATGCTTGAACGAATGGACGCGGAAGGACTTGTTGAGAGAAAGGATTCTGAAGTCGACAAGCGCAGGACCTTGGTTTCTCTGACCGAGAAGACTAAGAAACTTCACCAGAAATATCTAGCAGTTTCAAGGGAAATGACGGATTTGTTCTATCGTGGATTCTCTAGGGATGAAATAGAAGAATTCGAGGAATATCTTCGTAGACTGCTCGACAACTTGGTAGAGTTTCAGGAGATGAGATGATGAACCATTGTGTCTAGTCAGTTCTCATCAAACTGCAATAGCTCAATCAGGTTTCCAGCAGGATCTCGAACGGCCATGAAGATTCCTACTGGGAACTTCTGAGGTGAGTCGTGAATGACGTCAGCGCCAAGTCCTCTAAGCCTCTTTGCGGCCGCTTCCACATCTTTCACTTCGATGCCAAGTGCCACTTGAGAGGTACCAGGATATTGCGCGTTAGCAGGATTTTCTGTCGTTTCAAGAATAAGCGATGGTCCTTCATTTTCCAGATGGATTAGACAATCATCATACTTATGCCTCACTTTGAAACCAAGCTTGTCGCAGTAGAAGTCCAGGGCTTTCTCCATGTCATCAACATAGACTCCTATCACACATACACTTGTCAATTAGAACACCAAGTGCTAGCGAATACGAATCAGAGATAAGCCTTGCATTTCAAGCATAATGACAATTAGTATTCTCAGGACCTATTCACACATCTTTTAGCAATTAAACAGGCCACTGCACCTGCACCAAGTCCATTTCCTATATTGACAACAGCCAGTCCAGGGGCACAGGACTGAAGCATCGATGCCAACGCGGTTTCTCCCTTACCGCCATGACCATAGCCTGTTGGAACAGGCACGCCAATGACTGGGATGTCAACTAGGGATGCAATGACAGTTGGCAGCGCACCCTCCATACCCGCAAAGACGATGAGTGCATCGACTCCCTCCTCGATTATTGTCCCTATTGGTTCTATAAGGCGATGAATTCCAGCCACGCCGATATCATGGAAAGTCAAGACCTCTACTCCCATTATCCGGGCTAAGGCCTCGGCTTCACGTGAGTACGCAATGTCTGAGGTCCCCGCAGTAATGATAGCAATCTTGCCACTCTTCGGTGGATCCGACCAGTCATTGTTGTGTATTAGAACAGTTAGATGATCTTCATGTCCAGACACATCGAAGACAAGATTCTCATGAGCCTTCTTGAGTCCATCAAGTTTGGTTCGGTTGGCTCTGGTGAGAAGTACCGCCCCAATCTTATCAATCACAACCTCGACAATACTGATGAGATTCTCTATGGGCTTTGCTTCTGCGAAGATAACCTCTGGGACGCCACATCTCTCCTGCCTGCTGACATCAATCATTCCAATGTTGCCAACTTGAGTAAGAGCCAGAGCACGAAGTTCCTTCTCTGCATCATCTATACTGATTTTTCCTGAAGAGAGTGCCTCAAGAATATCTCGTGTGCTCGTCATCGTATTCCTCCTGTTGCTCGGTGTATATCGTTTTGTGCCTTTCTCAATGTCTATTTAGCAAGGAATAGTCCTATTGCTCAGGCTCATGTTCTGAAATGACTAGACGCGAACCCCATCTCTCGAGCGCCAAAGTGGTTTCAGCTCGTATTCTATTGAGCACCTCAGCAGTCTTCCCGTTTTCAATGGAAATCAGTTCGGACTCAGTTCGCTCTAACAACTCTTCTAGGTGCTTCAAAGGATGCTTTGCTCGGTCCCCCCAGTCCCAGATGCAACACCAACGACGTGCCAATTCTGGCCCATATGCCTCCATGACTTTGTCTTTCATCTCAGGAGTGGCTATAGTCCCGGGATGGAACCAGGGCATATCTGTCCCATTTGCCTCCACACCAAAGATTGCATTGGAATAGAACGTGTATATGGGAGGATCAATCCTGTCTGAGATCTCTTTCAGGCGTATTGCACCCTGGAGTCCACCAGCAATGGAGTAGACCAGAATTGCACGTACATCTGACGCCTGGCTCAGCGTAGTTTCGATTATGCTCTCAATAGTTCCGCCTGTTGCGATTGTATCACCAATAAGAATCATAGGACTGGGTGAGAGTGCCTCGAAGTTCTCGTATGACAGGTCAGTCTTCCACCCAGTTGGAGTGAGATGACGTTTTGCACCTATGAAACAACGACTAATGGTTTCTCCAAACACGCAAGCAAAGGCTTCAGCCAAGCTATAGTAGAGGGCGCCAGCAAGAGGCACAACCTCTGTGACTGAACTCAACGATGCTTCTTGAAACTCTGGAACCAGGTCAAACGCAGCGCGGATGAAATCTACACTACTGTCCCTTGCGAAGTTGGCTAGCCTGGCACCCACCATCCATGGTTCAAGCAGAATCTGTAGTGCACTGGGAGACTCGATTATGTAGGTAGAAGGAAGAAGGTATTCACTATCAAGGTGCAGCACCCTTGATGATGTAGCTGCTTTGGAGGGAATTTCTTTGATTGTTGTACCTTTTCTTACTGCTTCTTGATCTATGGCCAAGTATCTCCCTCAGCGTGTTTCGTATTGCACAAAGACACTAGTAAATCCTCGCCATAGGCCTATCACTTGGCTCGACGGATCTCTTCGACTGCTTCAGGATTGACCAATGAGGCAGTATCACCCGGGTCCTCTCCCAAGTATGCAGCGCGTATCATGCGGCGCATCACCTTTGCATTTCGAGTCTTTGGCAGGTCACTGACAAATAAGACGGCCTTAGGAGTAAGTGGCTTGCCCATAGCTTCAGCAACCATCTGTTTCAACTCCTTGCGTAACGCATCTGAAGGATCTTTACCTGGCATCAAAACGCAGAAGACAACAAGCTCGTTCAATTTGATTTTGTGAGGAACTCCAATTGCTGCAGCCTCTGTAACTGCAGGGTGACTTACAATAATTGATTCAGCCTCGGCTGGTCCGAAGCGCTTTCCTGCTATCTTGATTATGTCGTCCGACCTACCCAGAATATACCATAAGCCATCTGCATCAATGGCTGCAAAGTCACCATGCACCCATACATCAGGCCAGCGTGACCAATATGTGTCTTCATACCGCTGTGGGTCCTTCCAGAAACCACGTGTCATGCCAATCCAAGGCGTCTTTATGACAAGCTCTCCTACTTGATTCCTGACCGGCTGACCGTTCTCATCAAATACATCAGCAGCAATCCCTGGACAGGGCCCTGAGAACGCACATGCCTTAAGGGGAAGCAACGGATTTCCCATGACAATTCCTCCTGATACTTCTGTTCCTCCGGAATAGTTTATGATTGGCACACGCGCTCCCCCGACCTTTTCGAATAGCCACATCCAAGGATCAGGGTTCCAAGGTTCTCCAGTAGAACCAAATATCCGAAGTGACGATAGATCGTGATTCTCAATAGGGCCCTCTCCATAGGTCATGAGAAGTCTGATGAGTGTAGGCGAAACACCAAGCACAGAGATTTTGTGCCGTGCGACCATTTCCCAAAGACGACTCGGACCTGGGTAGTCAGGTGCCCCATCAAATAGGAAGAATGTCGCTCCAAGAATCAACGACCCGAAGACAAGCCAAGGTCCCATCATCCAGCCCATATCTGTCATCCAATAGATAGTTTCGCCAGGGTGAAGGTCAGTACCGAATGCCATGTCTTGAGCAGCCTTCACTGGAAATCCGCAGTGAGTGTGCACTGCTCCTTTTGCCAGACCGGTTGTCCCTGACGTGTAGATAATCATCAAAGGATCTTCGGCGTTTGTGATTTCGGTTGGGCAGGATTCCGACTGTATTGATATTATGTCAGCCCACCAGTGGTCACGTCCATTTTCCATGCTAATGGGATGGTTTGTCCTATTTAGTACAATCATGTGCTCCAGAGTAGGAATTCGTTCTGCGGCCTTGTCCGCGACTGGTTTCATGGGGATGATTCTACCTCTTCGAAACGCACCATCGACTGTGAACAGCGCTTTTGCATCAGCATCTGCCAATCTGTCTACGATTGCACTCTCGCCAAACCCAGAGAACAAAGGAAGGATTATTCCACCAATCTTAACAATCGCTAGCAGTGCGACTGCAATCTCAGGAACCATTGGCATGAATATACCAATTGCATCACCCTTTCCTAGCCCAAGAGACCTCAATGCGTTTGCTGCCTTATTGACCTCAAGATGAAGATCTCCATAACTCATCGAGCGTGTTACGCCATCTTCACCCTCCCACATCAATGCATCTTGGGATTCAGTAGGCGTTCCAATGTACTTGTCAAGACAGTTGTAAACTATGTTCATCTTGCCACCAATGCACCACTTTGGCCACGCAATCCCTCTGGAAAGGTCTACAACATTGTCATATTGCTTGTCAAACTCAATATCAAGGTACTTCAAGACGGCATCTGTAAACCATGGGACATCCTCTGTTGAGCGGCTCATTAATAGATCAAAACTGGAAATCCCATGGAGCTGCATGAACTCAGTCAATCGTGCCTTTTCTAAATATTCACGTGTGGGGCGCCAGACAATCTCGCCGCCGAACTCAAAGGTCTTGTCCATAGGTACTCAACATCCTCCGAAGAAATCTAATGATGTGCATCCGCCTAATATACAGTAGGATGCCTTTGCATATCCATGTTAGCTATCTCACAAGGTATCCCAGAATGGCCTGATAGATCTCGAGAGCCTCTTGCTCTGATTTGACTCCCTTGATGATTGCGTTTGCCTGTGGCATGAGAGTCACCTCTGCATCAGATTCTGTCCGAATCTTGAGCCATCTTTTTGCCTGCTTGATTTCATATGAACCTCCCAGTCGTTCTGCCATTGAGTCCAAATCCAACTCGATGGGCGATCCAGGAGTCAAATTGAAAGTGCCTGAACATAAGGTGGTCACTCTTGGCAATTCAGATTGGGCGAACGATTGCTGGGTCGACCCCAATGAACAGACTGGACAGTCTTCATCTCTACCGATATCAAAGAAGTCAAAGCTCAATGAGGCAATGTCGATGAACATGAGTCGATTCGCAAGACGAGGCTCTCGTCCTGTAGCAAGAAGGACTGCTTCTCTTACCTGTATGGATGATACAATGGATAGAATCTCTGGTGTCACTCCTACATTTGCGCAGGTATAGTCAGGATTGTCTTGTGCATCCCCTGAAAGGCAGTGGAGACAACCGGTCTTGTCAGGAATGAAGGTGCTCAAATTACTATGAAACTCGATTGCTCCGGCGAACACATAGGGAATCTTTAGGGCCACACTGACTCGATTGACAGCAAATCTGGTTTTGAAGGAGTCAAGGCCATCAACTATGATGTCAGACTGCTTGAGGAGAGTTCTTGCATTGTCCTCGTCCAGAGAGGCGCTTATGGGGTCGAACTCGACATTTGGGTTAAGTAACGCAAGATTTGCAGCAGCAGCTTCAGCCTTAGGCATGCCAATGTCCACTGTGTTGTATACTGTCTGCCGTTGAATGTTAGATAACTCAACGATATCTCGATCGATAATTCGTATCTTACCAAATCCAATGGCTGTCAATAGACGGAGAGCCGGGCTTCCCAAGCCACCTGCACCTACCACAGAAACGGTCGATGCAGCTATTGACTCCATATCACTCTCTGAGAAATCTTGGAGGGCAAGCATCCGTGAATACCGTTCTTTTTGTTTTGGAGTGAGTTTCATGGCCTTCAATAGAGTGGTGCAAGCCCAACTTAATCTATCGATAGGAGAATGGACGTGTTCGAAATCATGTACAGAAAATGTGTCTTGTGTACAATGTGTTGAACAAATGT
Source organism: Candidatus Thorarchaeota archaeon (assembly GCA_048882485.1). Lineage (GTDB taxonomy): Archaea > Asgardarchaeota > Thorarchaeia > Thorarchaeales > Thorarchaeaceae > SMTZ1-83. The sequence goes on along the minus strand of JBHLRP010000009.1, from coordinate 33,245 downwards.
GTTCAATGCGTAGCATATTATCAATTCGGGAGGAGTATAACTCAGAATACCAGCAATGAGAATCACGTCGGAATACGACTTGACACTCTCTGCATCAGTGCAGAAGTTCTGGATTTCCATTGCGACTCGGTGTGGGGAAGTCGCTTCGGAAGTGACGCTTTCCTTTTGGTGAAACAAGGCACGCATAGCGGGTGAATAGCCCGGCACGCGATGGCAGAATCGATGGATCAAGCAACTAGTGGATAGAAGGTCAGGCAGAATGAGAATCAAAAGATGCACACTTACAGCCATAATCCTCCTAGTGCTCTCTATGGAAGTGATTCAGATTGTGGGATCCGGAGGAAAGCTGATGTTCTTGAAGGAGCCAACAGTGGAGGTATTCAGGGGGGGAAAACAGTATGCATTCATGTTCTCATGGGATGATGGAGGAGATGATCTACAGTTTTCATTCCTTGAAGATCAGCTTGGATTTCAACATACCACCTTCGCGGTTACCAGCCAGATCCAGTACAAAAGACTCTGGGGACTGGATATGCTTTTCCGTGGCCATGACATCCAGTCCCACTCTAGACTGCACGTGCATCACGCTACAATCAATGTATCATATTGTGAGGAACTCCTCCAGCAGAGCGTTGTGGATATTGAGGAAATCTATGGTTATGCACCCATCTTATTCGCATATCCTTACGGATCCCAAAATGATGTAGTCCAGCAGCTTGTGAGGAAATACTTCAAGATAGGCAGAGGTATCATGTATGAAACTGGAAATCAAATTGGGTCATGGCCTATACAAAGAGAGGGCAATGCCCTGCATTCATTTCCCAGCGTTGATGGAGTTCGGGGTTCGACAATAAGTAGACTCATCAGCTCGTTCAATCGGATGGTTTCCCATAATGATGGTGTTCATCGAGCATACAAATGCTATGGACACTCAAGATGGTTCAGCGACGAGGAGCGGGATGAATTCTTCGAGGCGCTTCAAAGAATCGCCTTCAGGAATGACACATGGTATACAAGTTGGGGAGAAGCCGTCGCTTATCAGATCACCAGAGAAAATGTCCGTATAGAGAGACATGCTAGTGCTGACTCTATGGTTTCATTTGTGACTGCAATTGGAAGTGATTTCGACTATGGCATTCCAATCACCTATCGAATTGAGATACCTGCATCATGGAATGATATTTGTGTGACTGATGGAGGCAAGATTTCTGATAGGTTCTTAGTGATAGAAGACGATTCCAAGAAATACCTCCTGTTAGACTCTGCTCCACATGGCCAGAGGATAAAGATCATCCCAGCTATTTCAGAAGATTCATCAAAACCAGTGATAGAGAACCTTCGGGCTTTAGTCACTGAGAACGGTGTTGCTTTCATCGCTGATGTCGTTGACAGGGAGAGTTTCATTCAGGATGTAAATATGACTATACATGGAAACGGTGAAGTGTGGCAATTCAACCGTGTTCTCAATCCCATTTTCTGGGCGAATAGCACCTTCGGCCGTGTTATCTTTGAGCTAGAGCCCGGATATTATGATTTCACAGTCACTGCAATCGACTCCTCTGGGAACATGGCCACTCTGAGTCGGTGCTACAATCTAGCATGAATATCCAGATGTTTATGTAGGTGATTCACAGCAAAGGCAGTATGAACCTTCTTGAGAAAATGGGACAATATCTCATCTGGGCTGACAAGACAATATGGGATATCGTGCAGGGACTGAGCGATGAGGAATTCGATGGATCTATTGGAGAGGGCGGGGGCAGCATCAGGAAGCGATACGTTCATCTTGCACAAGACACATGGGAATGGTATCACGATTGGATTGACAAGGACCCAGATCATGAGCCGGACTTTGATGGGATGAGTAGAGAGGCTTTGTTCAAGTTCCTAAGGGACTACGTCGATAAATTCCTCAGGATGATTGATAACACTGTTGTGGACAAGATCACATTTGAGAGTGGGGGAAGGGACATCACGATCAGATTTGATGAGATTCTATTCCATCTCGTCAATCATGCAGCCTATCATCGGGGTCAAATCGTCATGGCGCTTCGACTTCTTGGCAGAGAAGTGCAGATGACCGACTACGTTCCATACAGACGTGCAATTGCATAGAATCAACCCAAATTACCAAGAAGATAGCTTGCTAGTCCCATCTTAGGAGTGAGAGTTCCGGTTCGCTTGATTCTATGCGGCTCGTCCACCGTGAACTCAGTCGTGATGTAGTCCACTGCCTCCCATTTGATCACGGTGTCTTCACTCAGATCTTACTTCTTCAGAACCACAATGCTCTCTCTCAGTTTGAAAGACCTTCTCTGCCCAGAACGCCGGGACCTCGCCACCTCCACAGATTCAATCGTGAAGCCAATATCAGCTCCCATCCTTGCCAAGATGAGATCCGCAGGAATATACACACCTGCAATGAGTGAATCACCGATGACTATGATGAGCGGTGCTCCCTTCCTGAGACCCCGGAATACATTCCTCAAGACATGATACACATCATCAAAATACTTCCGCACAACATTGTGCATGTCTTTTCGTCTATAGCCCTCCTTTGAATTGATTCTATAGGCAACTCTCTCAGCAATCTCCTCAATCCAGGCATCTTCATAGGTATCAGACCTCTCAGAAAACCCTCTGATGACCGATCGCGAAACATTGTCACATGCCACCATTTCGTCCTTCAATCGACTGAGATCCTCATAGCTACCCACCATGTCAAGCCATGCCATCTCTATTTTGTAGTTAATGATGTAATCCAATCCATTGACATATGGAGGGCTTGTGATGGCGATGTCTATGGAACTGGGCTCATATTGGATTAGTCTTGAATCACCTGTTATTACTTCGACTTGACCTTGAGGCTGATTCTGAACATGTGTAAGGTCATCTATCATGTCGTGCACCTTCTCTCTGAAGAAGTTGAAAGGTGCATCATCAATGACGGTCTTGGTCTTATCATATCCCAAACATGGTGAACGTTTCAGGTTGCTGCAGTCAACCATTATGCTGGAAAAAGCCAATCTGAACAGATCGCGAACCTTTGGCTGCATGACATCCGATATAGACTGCTTGAGAATGAGTAGGTTCCTCAGAGCTCCCTCATTGAAGTGTGCCTTCCACCTCTTGAGAAAGGTTGGTGAACTCAATCTTGGCTCCTGAGTCCAGTCAAGCCCTTCGAGTTCGCTTCGCACCATATTCACGTCCAAATCCCAGTCTGTCTTTACTCGGGTCATGAAGGACATTAATGGCGCGAGGTCGACACCAATCGCGTCTATCCCTTTCATTTTAGCGCTCACGAGTACTGTTCCACTGCCTACGAATGGATCGAGTACTTTCTGACCAGGTTTCACATCATAGCGATGTAACATATGGTCTACAAAGTCAGCTGAGAATCCCTGCACATAAGGAGCCCACCTCTGAATCTTCCTCTCCATGAAGTGGTTTGAAGAGAATGTTATGGTAGCACCATCATACTTCGATAATTGAATGCCATATTGGTCAACGAATCTTTCCTCATACTCTGCAGGACTAATGAACTCGGGATCATTTTCTATCTGTTCAAACTCCTTTAGAACCCAGAGGCCTCGTCCCATCCGGACAACTGCACCGCGATCCCGAAGACCCTGAACACATCCGTCCACTGATTCGAGGTCCTCATTTATCGCTAGTGCAATCTGTTTGATTGTGACACCTATCGTAGAAGAATTCCTCACAGTTTCGACTACTCGGTCCTCCAACCCAGACAGGAAAAGCACCACCGCTCTAGAACATATTCTTGCCGGTCTTGTGATATAAACAGGGCTTGTTAAAGCATGTGGATATCAAGACTTCTCTAAATGAATTAGCCCATTAGCTGAACCAACCATTCATGGATTGGTGTCATTTTCAATATGTGTTCGAAACAGACATCGACTAGTTCTGGTTTCTTCAAGATGCTTACGGGTATCTTTGGCGAACTAGCATAAAGGCCATTGAAGCGGAGCAATTCAGCTCGAGGATGGTTTGCATCATAGCCTCTAGGGACTTTCTTGTAGCGCTCACCTCCAAGATTGTATCCCTTAAGGGACCTAACCTTGTCAACTGCTTTAGCTAGCTTTGCTCCGGACTTATTGTTCAGAATGGATTTTCGATATTTCTCTAGGAGCGGTTTCGGAAACATCCACAATCCTCCATGGATTCCTCCACCAGTTTCATCCATCCCAATAAGGAAGCCAGGTCGCTCCTTCTTCTTTCCAGGTCCCTCCCAGAATCGAATTCTTAGTCTTGTGTTGTAGGGCGATTTGTCCTTGCTGAAACGAACATCACGATAGATGCGCAATATCGATCCGCTACCATTGGTGCGAGTATCATAGACCATATCTTCAGAGAGGCTGGTGAGTCGTTCTCCAAGAGCAACTACGAAGCTCTGTGCAGGTTTCACCAGAAGCTCTTGGTAGTCGTTCTTTCGTTCATTGAACCAGTCACGGTAGTTGTTCTCCTTCAGTTCCGCAAGGAATCCCAGACCCTCTTTTGGAAAGCCTGTGAACGCTTGAATATCTTCCATACTAAAGCCTCCTCATTCTATTGTATTCATTATAGTTAATTTGGTCGGAGTATAAGTGAGTTTGCATCAATGAGTTCGTGAGTTTCATGATGTGTGACCTATCAGTGTAGGCAACTCTAATCCTCAAAACGAGAATCACCGAGAAAGCTCTGCCCTTCTTTGTCCAGAAACTCTCTTAGCCATCCTGAATTGGCATCGGGTCTACAGTCAAATTCGGGAATGAACGGCTTGATGTCGATAAGGGGAGAACCATCAAGCATGTCAGCACCTTTGAAGACTATACGGTTGTCCTCGATTCTCAGTAGCTTGACTATTGAGATGCCAACTGGGTTTGGTCGTGAAGGTGATCGTGTCGAGAAGAGCCCTCGTTCACGCTTGTCAAGATATGGCACGACCTTGAGTTTTGGCGGGCTTGCTCTATGAAACCAATAAAGAAGAATCGCATGGGAAAACAGGTCCAGTGATTCCAATCCATCTACGAACTCATTATCAATTAGAGCCTCTCCAATGATGTCGGATTTGCTAGATTGTATGGGAACCGATGATCCTGATTCAAAAGAGGTCCTAATTATGCCAATCGTACGCATACCGAGTTCCACTAGATGCACCTGCTTGAAAGACTAACAGAATCACAAGCTCTTCATGGAGTAAATACCATTCGATTCTAGAGATGACATCCATTGAAAGTCAGAGAGACATTCCTCCATCAACTGAGAGAATCGTCCCTGTGCAAAAATCTGCTAGCGCAAGATACATGATGCCCTCAGCAATCTCTTCTGGAGTTCCCAGTCGACCCATAGGCTGTCTTTCGATGAACTCCTTTCGAGCAATTTCAGGATCAGGCAGTTGAGATAGACGGTCAGCAAGAGAAGGAGTGTCTGTGGTTCCTGGACAAATGCAGTTCACACGAATCCTGTCATCTTTGTAGTCCATGGCCATTGCACGAGTCAATGAAGTAAGCGCCCCCTTAGATGCAGTATAGACAGCACGATTACCGAGTCCCATCAGAGCTGCAACCGATGCAACATGAATTATTGTTCCTTTGCTCTCCTTCAGATGCGGATAGGCGAATTTGGAAAGAAGATATGGACCACGAACATTGACTGCCATTGTTCGATCCCAGTCCTCGGGACTTGTGTTATCGACACGTCCGGGCAAGACGATTCCAGCATTATTTACCAAAATGTCCAGCCTGCCATAGGTATCAATTGCTGTTTCAACTATCTCCTTTGCAATATCAGTGAGTGAAACATCACCTCTAACAAAGACTGCAGATCCGCCATCTGAACGGATAGCATCAACAACATGTCTGGCTTCCTCCAGGATGTCATTCCCTACTACATCTCCCCCTTCCTTGGCGAATAGTCTGGCGGTAGACTCTCCTATCCCTGCGCCCATCCCCGTCACAATAGCTGTCTTCCCTTCCAGTCTCATCATGTACCTCCTCGCTCTTTCTGGCTACTTGAGATCTCCAAGACGGAACTCACCGGTATAAGCCTGGAGAGGTGTCAAGTTGATTGTTGTTTCTAATATCCCCAAATGATTGCCATCATCGTCTCGGAGGGCATAGTATCTAATCAGAAGCTTGCGCGGAGTATCTCCATCTGGAAAGTCAATCCAGAAATCAATGTAGTCTTCCTCTCCGCTCTTTAAGCGTTCAATGACCAGCTCAACCTTGTCGATACTCACAGCTGGATGACACATCCTGACATTTCTGCTGATCACTGCGGGCCCTCTCTTGAAGACCCGGATGCCATGTCTGTTCCAAAACAGAACGTTGTCATCCGCGTCGATTATGGTGAACTCCACAGGGAGTGTGTCTAGCACAGTTGATAAAAAGCCTATTGACATTCCTTTCAGGGAATTTAGGAGTGGCTCAATCTTCAATCTTCACACCCAAATTCATCGCAGTTCGGCATCCTATTAGTCTGTCTGATTGAAGGGAATCAGCAGATAAATGCATCAAGAGATGTTAAATGGTCGTTGTGGCAAAGGGATTGATGTATGCTGGTGTGAGGATATGAGTAGTGAAACGGACCAACTTGAGAAGAATCCCTTCAATATATGCATCTGGAAAGCAAAGGAAGAGTGTGACGACTGTTCGCTTCACAATGAGATACACTGCGAGATGCATCGAAGCGACACGTTGATGTTTGGAGGCAGTGCAATGCTGTTCTTCATTCCTTCCATTGGGGGAATGCTTCTTGGTGGCATGTGGCCTTTGGTCATTGGATATTTCATCTATTGGCTAATCTTCTTCGAACTCTGGGAAAACAGGGTTCTTTGTAGTCATTGTCCATTCTATGCTGAAGATGGTGGGCAAGGCCACACTCTACATTGCTATGCAAACTATGGGCTGTATAAGACCTGGCCGTATAACCCGAGCCCAATGAGCCGATCTCATCAGATTCAATTCCTAGTAGCTCTCACCATCTTTGGCGGCTATCCAATTCCATTCCTTATCTTGAGCAACCAGCTGCTCTTTCTTGGGTTGACAATTGCCGGGATTGGAATATGGCTGAGTGTGTTGAAATTCAATATCTGTCCAAGATGTGTTAACTTCTCATGTCCATTGAACAGCGTGCCAAAGAAAACGATGAATGCATTCCTCAAGCGAAATCCGGTGATGATGAAAGCATGGATAGATAGCGGCTATGAGTTGAGTGCTTAGACGTGGGCGCAAGTGTGATTCTGCTAGGCACTGGCACACCCAGTATCGATCCATCACGTTCTGGACCGTCAGTCGCAGTCATAGTAGACAATACTCCATATCTCGTCGATTTTGGTCCTGGGGTAGTTAGAAGAGCCATTGAGGCTGGATTGAAGCCATCTCAACTGACACGCGGATTTCTGACTCACCTTCATTCGGACCATACCGCTGGATATCCTGACCTAATTCTAACTCCTGCTGTGGATGGTCGGACTTCCAGACTAGTAGTGTACGGACCGAAAGGACTTCAATCAATGACTAATCATATCTTGGCGGCATATGAGGAAGACATTCGAGAGCGGGTAGACGGTCTAGAACCAGCTAATCCTGAGAGTTATGTTGTGGAATGTCATGAGATCGATAATGATACGCCTGGGATTGTGTATCAAGATGAGAGAGTTTCAGTTGAAGCATTCCCGGTTGTCCACGGCTCTTGGCCTGCGTACGGGTACAAGTTCACTTCGGCCGACCGCACTATTGTGATCTCCGGAGACACAGCTCCAACTCCTGTGTTAGTTGAGAGAGCCAGGGATTGTGATGTTCTGATACACGAGGTCTATTCTGCAATCGCCTTGAAGGACAGAACGGCGGATTGGATAAGATATCATACATCTGTTCATACCTCAACCCATGAGCTTGCCGAGATTGCATCCCAGTCAAAACCGAAACTCCTTGTTTTATATCACCAGCTTTTCTGGTCACGTTCTGAGACCGAACTACTCCAAGAAATCAAGAGCAGATACGGTGGGAAGATAGTATCCGGCAAAGATCTCGATGTGTTCTTCTGAAGCCTAGAATAATGTGACTTCTACCATTTCGCCTTCTTCAATGACATCAAGATTAACTGGCAATATGATGTAGCCATCGGCATTTGCCATGCTTGTGATGGCACCAGAATGCTTGTACACTGGATGAGCCACACCATCTTCAATTCTTACTGTCAGAAATTGCTGACGGCCGGATGATGAAACGATACGTTTGCCAATCTTTGCTGCCACAGTCTTAGGCGGCACTGGCGGCAGCCTTGCCATTTGTCTAATGGCTGGAATAAGAAACACGTAGGCATTGCTGAGGCATGATGTAGGGTACCCGGGCATCCCAAACACAGGAGTGTCATTAGCTAATCCAAACAACGTGGGTTTGCCAGGTTTAATCTGAACTCCATGGAAAAAGACTTCACCGATCTCGGAGAGAATCCCTGCTAGTAGATCCTTCTCGCCAACAGAGCTTCCCCCAGAAAGTACAACCATGTCATGTTTACAGGCTTCATTTATCGCCTTCTTGAGCAAGGGGTATTCGTCTCCTACAATGTCATACCGTTCGACTTCAGCGCCATTCTCTCGAAGGACTGCTTCAAGCGTGAATGAATTGACATCGTAGATTTGCCCAGAAGAGAGTGAGTTTCCAGGGGCTACTATCTCCTCCCCTGTTGGGATGACAGCAACACTTGGCTTGGCATAGACCTCAACATCAGTTCTTCCCAGCGCTGCTAGAGTACCAATCTTGGCCGGTGATAACCAGCTTCCAGCAGTCAGAACAATATTGCCCTCTACGATATCCTCCCCTTTCTTTGAAACATTGGCACCGGGATAGACCGGCCGTGTCACCAGAATTTTGTTCTCGTGTTTCTCAGTGTACTCCACCATGACCACAGCATCTGCACCCTGTGGCAACGGTGATCCTGTGGCAATTTGGATACAATAACCCGGTGTGACGTCATTTTCAGAAACGTCACCCGCGTGGATGACACCTTTGAGCTCTAATTTAATTCCGCCCTCATCCGCTCCAAAGGTGTCCTCTGCGATGACCGCATAGCCATCCATCGCGGACCTATTGAAAGGAGGCACAGAACGATCGGCCATGATGCCTGTGGCAAGCACTCTACCGGATGCAGCTGATATTGTAACAGTTTCTGTGGCATCAAGAGGTCTACAGTTCCTCAAGACTAGTTTCTCTGCTTCCTGTTGCGAAACGAGCAGTTTGAATGGCTCCATCTCTTTCATCGATCAACCTCCCACAATAAATGACCAATGCTTGGAAGAATAATCTCTCTCAATGCGGTGGCCATTGCATTCTTTGAGCCAGGAAGACAGAATACGACCGTCTTCCCAATCAGTCCTGCTGTTGCTCGGCTGTAAATTCCTGGCAAGCCAATCTCGGTATGACTCAAGCGTCTGAAGTGCTCTCCAAACCCATCTAATGTCTTTTCAAAGAGCTGCCCTAGCACATCTGCAGTAATGTCCTTCCTGCCAACTCCCGTGCCCCCACTGGTGAGAATGACTCTAATCTCAGAATCATCAATGTATCTTAGTATCATCTCTCTGATCGCATTAGATTCATTTGGTACAATATCGTAGGCGCCGATTTTATGCCCTTCAGCAATAGCCAATTCCTGTGCAATCTTGCCTGACTTGTCGGTTGCCTCTGTGCGTGTGTCACTAACAACAAGAACTGCGAATGTTGTTTCGATCTTCTGGTCCTTTCTGTGTTCATCACTCACTTCAGATCGACCTTCTCTTTCTTGATTACTCGTACTCCATCCAGACGAGCGGTTGGATATTGTCCATCTGAGTCCTTCTCCAGATACTTTGTCATGTCCCAGATTGAGAGAAGTGCTATTGTGACGCCAACTAGGGCCTCCATCTCGACTCCTGTGGAATATGTGGCAACGACTTCACACGTACCTGATATACGGTCATCATGAAACTTGAACGATACATCCACCGAAGACAGGGGTATTTGATGGCATAGCGGTATGATATCAGAAGTCTTCTTGGCAGCCATAATGCCAGCTATCTCAGACACAGAAAGCACATTCCCTTTCTTTGTTGTTCCCAGGCGTACTGCCTCTATTGTATTGGGATTGAGAATTAATTCACCAACCGCAACAGCTCTTCTGAAAACCTGAGGCTTCTCAGAAATATCCACCATTCTGGTTTCCGATCGCTCCTTTGCGTCGGTTTCTCCAACCCAATGGTCGCCGCCGTCGTAGAACTCGTGCTTCCACATTGGTACAATTTCCTTCAATCGCTCAATGACATGCCTGCATCCCTGAAATGCGTCAGCTCTATGAGCGGCGCCTACAACTATAATGACGATGTTCTGTCCAACCTCAATCTTGCCTTTTCTATGAACAACCGACACATCAGAAACTCCGAATTTGGAGATTGCCTCATCACGAATCTTCTCAAGTTCTTTCACAGCTTGTTCATCGTCAGCCTCAAATTCCAGTTTCTCAACGACCTTCCCTCGGCTTGTATCTCTGACACTGCCTAGGAAGATGACAATGGCACCCATCTCAGGTCGTCTAGTCTGCGATATGACCTGCTCAATAGAGAAGTCTTGATCCGTAACCTCTATCATTTCGATTCCTCCTGCCAAAATGGCTGCCGTAGAGAGGCTGCTTTGACATATGCATCAAGCAACTCATTATCATATTTACAATCAGACAGAAAGTGTCGGACATGAACTAGATTGTCTTCTCGATACAGACAGGGTTTGAGCTTTCCGTCAGATGTGACTCTAAGACGAGTGCAGCTCTTGCAGAAACTCGAATTGCCCATGGGTCTGACAACTTCCACCTCGACTGATCCATTCTCGACTGGAATGGTGTATCGTCTTCTACCTTGAAGGGCTCTTTGTTCAATCTTCGTGGCGACTTTCTGAAACTGCTCTTCAATTCCATCGATCCTAGTTCTTTGATCATCGAGTTTCATATTGGGTTGCGATGGAATGTCTTGAAGCTCAATCAACTGGAGGATTGCTCCTGATGCGGCTGCAAAACGCATCATGGAGTATATTTCGTCATCGTTGATCGACTTGATGAGTGTCATGTTGATTTTCACTGGTGAGAGACCTGCATCTATCGCACTCTTTATGCCTCGTTTGACCTTTGATAGATCGTTGACCCCTGTCATTCTTTGATAGGTTGGCGCGCGAAGGGTGTGAAGGCTCACATTCACTCGATCTAGCCCAGCATCCTTCAAATCAAAAGCCATTTCCTCGAGAAATGTGCCATTGGTTGTGAGTGAAAGATCCTCAACAAGTGGAGATATCCTCCTGATTATTTCGAGTATATCTGAACGTAGCAGAGGCTCTCCCCCAGTCAGCTTCACTCTTGTGACACCATGTGTCACACCAACCTGCACAAGGCGCTCAATTTCCTCAGGGCTCATCTCAGGTCCATCCAGGGATTGACCCTCCGTATGACAGAAGAAACAAGCATGATTGCACTTCTGTGTAAGGGATATCCTCAGATAGTTGATGTGTCGACCGTAGGCATCAACAAGTGGCTCATGCGCACAGGTTGGCTCCCTCTTCCGCAGGGAGTCCTTGTCAGATTCTAACATGGATTTCAGCACGTCCCCTACTTGTAGATTGATAATTGTTATGTTTGGTCATGCAGCTCGGTCGAATAAACATGTAGATACCATCCTAGAAGACAACGACTGATGATGCTTTGAATGTGACATGAACCATGTCACCTATTCCAAGCTCCAGATCCTTCAGAGACCTCTGCGTAATCTGTACCGCAATCTCAACTCCAACGTCAACAGTAAGCAAAATCGTGGAGTCGGAGTCATCGATTCCCACAACAGTCCCTGTGAGAGTGTTCCTGGCACTTGAGAGTATGCTTTCCTTTGAAACGATAACATCTTGTGGGGAAATCCATATCGTTACTTCTCCATCATGTGTTCCAACTGCTTGAACAGACACACTGTCTGTCACCTGGATTCGTAGTAGACCCCTCCAAGCTCGCTCTTCAGAGAGCCATGTGGCTTTTCCTTTGAATGTGTTGAGGGCTCGTCCTTCATCCTGTAGCTTCTCGAGTTCAGCCCCCAGCATGACATTTGGCTTGCCAATTCGTCCTATCGTTCCATCCTGAATGATAGCTGTTCTGTGGGCCAGCGTTTCGGCTTGAAACATGTTATGGGTTGAGATTATGATAGTGGTTCCACGCTCTGCATTGGCTTTCCTCAGAACATCCTCAACAGCTCTGGCACTATCAATGTCTAGATCAGCTGTTGGTTCATCCAGAAGAAGTATCTCAGGATTGAGCACAAGAGCTCGAGCTAGAGCCACTCGTCTTTGCTCCCCTCCAGATAGACTGCGGGCCATTCTTGTTCCGAACCCCTCTAGGCCCACAAACTCCAGAGTCTCCTGAACACGTTTTGCTATGATGGTTTCATCCATTCCTCTGATTCGAAGACCATATGCAATGTTCTTTGAAACTGATGTTCCAAAATGCACAGGCTTTTGGAACACAACTGTTGCGTTCTGTCGAAGTGACTCCCTGTTTTCATCAGTCACAATGTCATCGTGGAATGTGACCTCGCCTGATGAGGGCGTTATCAATCCGCCAAGAGCTCGAAGAAGAGTTGTCTTACCAGCACCATTTGGTCCAACAATAGACAGAATCTCGCCCTTTTGAACTTCAAGGTTGATTCCTTTGAGGGCATGAGTGTCATCAAGATAGACATCTAGGTCCCTTGCAGCAATTACTCCCAAAGCCACCACCTCACCCGTTTCTCAGCAATTCTTAGAAGGATATTGAATGCCAGCATGAGAGAGAGCAGAACGGCAGTGAGACCGAGGCCAAGAGCGATCTCACCTCTTGTTGTTTCAAGTGCAATGGATGTGGTTAGGACTCTTGTGAGACCCTGAATGTTTCCTCCCAGCATCAATGCGACACCAAGTTCCGAGATTGCTCTACTGAACGCAGCTGACACTGCCAGAAGAATCCCTCCTACAGACTCTCTGAGTACAGATGCAAAGGCACCTCTTTCATCGGCTCCAAGTGTCATAGCCAATTCACGAATACTTGGGTCAACACTCTCGACGGTTTCAGTGGAGATGCTGATTATTATTGGAAGAATCAGGATTGTCTGCCCGATGATCATGGCAAAGGGAGAATAGAGTACATTGAGAAAGCCAAGAGGTCCTGCATTTGAGAACACGAGATATAGCAGCAGTCCAAGGGCGACTGTAGGCAGTGCCATCAGACCGTTGACTACACCTTTGAGGTGTGACCTACCTCTAAACTTCTTCAGACCAATAGTAACACCCACGGGAATCCCAATACCTGCGGCAAGAAGTGCCGCAAGACTTGATACAAACAGACTCCGAAGGGTGATTTCTATAATCTCGGTTTCTAACGTCATCTATCTCCCTCTTTCTTCTCTCATTGAATCCATTCAGTCCTCGATGAGATGTAGAACATCTCAATGAGAGGATGATATAGCCCGTAATCTCCTGTTCTCCAAGATGGGGGACATTCGTATAGTGTTCCTCCAAAGTCAAAGTATGCAGTAGTTTCGATCCAATCATAGACATCGGCCGGAGTCTGAGATTGAACAATGCTTGCGGCTGGATTGAAGAGGGCTTGACCGTAGTCTTCTTGGCCGTATGCTCCAATCAAATCTTGAGCCCCTGCTCCCACCAGCCACTCAATGAACTCCATGGCTAAGTCGAACTTGACACCCTCTACCTTAGTTGCATTTACTGCAATAGCACTATACACGTTGATGAGAGTCTGATCTGACTCAACATGCTTTGCCAGAGTAATAAGCCCATCTGAGAAGTATTTCAGATATGTCCCAATGTCTGCCAATGTATATAGTCCCAATTCATCAGCAGTCTGCAATGTGGTGCCCATGCCACTCCCCGATGATAAGAACCAAGACTCCTCCTTTATTGTTTCATAATCCAGACCAGTCTGGGTCCACAGCGAGATTTCTTTGGAGTTTGTACCAGAGCTGTCATCACGTGATATCCATAGACGTGTGCCGTGGCTCTGGCCGTAGTCATAGATTTGCTGAAGAGCAGTGGTTGTGTTCATTCCGCTTATTCCAGCGGGATCATCACTAGGCCCGACTACCACAAAGAAGTTGTATGCGATGATCTTTCGATTGACGCCATAGCTCTGATTCATGAAGTCAAATTCTTGCGATGGTGAATGCACCAGTATTGCATCGGCATCTCCATTCATCGCATGCGTGATAGCAATACCTGTGCCAGCTGATATGAAGGCCAGTATCACTTGAGTGTGTGATTCCTCATATACAGTCTTCACCTCATCGAGAAGGCCAGTATCAAAGAGGCTTGTTGTAGTAGAGATTACTAGTGTTTCTTTGTCCTGAATCTGCGAGAAATACAACAAGGAACCTGCTACAGCTCCAGTAAGGATTACAGCTAAGACAATCAGACCGATTTGTTGCTCTCGCTTCAACGTTTACACCTAGTAGCCATTGCTTGAATCCTGCATAGGGAAGTAGCCCCTGAGCCGAACTCGATTCAACGCGTGGAAATGGAGCTGGTAATAAGGGTTATGTTTGGCCATGCATATCGATAACGTTTTAGAAACAGAAGCAGTGGAAATTGAGAATTCTATGTGTCAGAGGAATAGAGCTTGGGAGAGAGCAGCAATGCAATTTGCTTCGCGCTCTCCTCTGACTGAAACTTGCGAAGTAGTAGTTTGCCTGATGGATAAATGGTGACCGACCGATCATCATCTTCGAGGACAAGTATGGCTGGAAGGCTGACTCGGATTCGCATCTTTGTCATTGCTGCTAGCTCTTTGCTGAATGCGGGTAGGTCTAGTTTGATTTGCTTCGTGGGCCGCACCTCATATGCGGCTCCATCAGTACAGAGCTTGAGGAGAAACAAATCAGTCACTTCTACTTCCCTCCTTGAGGATTATGACTTCTGCTTCGGCAATCTCTTTCGCTAACCGCTCCATGTCCATATCCTTCTCTGCAGGAACAATCTGATCTAGGTTAGCATGGATTGTTGGATATTCTGGAGGCAGTGAGCAGCAAGAAACGGCTTCATGAGCGAATTCGTATGTCCGAATCTTCATCGCCAATCGTTCTATGTCTACTTTGTCATCACCAATGCAGGGCCTGATAATCGGAATCTCGCAGATTGCGCTTTCCTCTGCATGAAGGTTTCGTGTTGTCTGAGAAGCTTGTTCTCCAATTATCTCGCCTGTTACGATGGCGTCTGCATCTTCTTTGAGCGCTACTTCTTGAGCTAGTCTGTACATATTCCTCCTACAAAAGATACAGGTCATTTTCCTTGGAGCATGTCGTAGCACTTCAGTTAGGTCCTCACCATGTGGCACAACATACATCATGACTTCATGGCCGTATACATATTCGGTTAGCCTCTTTGCCTGCCTGATTGCTAAATCTCGGGTTGAATCATCTCCGTAGGGCACATTATCGAAGTGGAGAAAGATTGGCACACAACCTCTCTTCATCATTTTATATGATGCCACAGGAGAGTCTAAGCCCCCTGATATTGTGCAGACCACACGCCCTTGTGATCCTGTGGGTAGGCCACCTAATCCATCTATCGTTTCCGTTGAAACATATGCATTCTCATCACACCATTCGACTTCCACTGCTGGATTCTGTGATATGGAATCTGCGGCATTCGCTGTGGTCATCATAACCGGAGATATCGAAGTAATACCAAAGACGCTTGCAGCGATTCCAACCACATCATTGATTGCACTCGTTTCGATGTAAAGAAACTGGCACTTGGATAATATCTCGCCTACCGAGCAATTGTGTTCCTTTAATGCGGCTTTCAGATTGCTAATCAGGAGAGTAATCATCTGATCTTTGCTCTGCTCAGAATGATATTGTAGCTCTTCACACCTGACCAAGACTCCATCATATTTCACGGACTATTCTCCTCTCTCGGTTCTCTCATTATTCATCAAACTACAGGACTTAGGTTCCAAGAACTTCAGCTGACTTTGATAAGCATAATGACATGACTGTTTGGCAGCTCCATCGCCTCATTCCCAAATCTTTTGACTGGTCAGGTATGTTTTACGTTGGGTCACAAAGATGACGGGTATCAACCAGAGATTTGAGAAGGTCAGAAGGCTCTTTGAAGGAAAGAGGGTACTGGTCGCCTTCAGCGGGGGTGTAGACAGCTCAGTTCTTGCTCACATCTCACATGAGAGTGCCTTAGAAACTGTTCTTCTGACTGTGGACAGCATTACATTTCCCCGAACTGAACTGCAAGCGGCATTGGACGTCGCTGAGGAGCTAGGCATCAGGGTCGAGGTCATCGAAGTGGACGAACTTGCTAATCAAGATTTGGTGAAGAACCCAGTTGACAGATGTTATCACTGCAAGAGGGAGCTTGCTTCCGTTTGGCTGAATACTGCAGAACAGTTGGGAATGGATATTGTCGTCGATGGAACTAATGCTAGTGACATGAAAGACCATCGTCCAGGTGCATTAGCTCTTGAGGAAGCAGGAATCATCTCCCCTTTTAGAGAATATGGCATTACAAAGGAGGAAATTCGCAATTATGCCAGGAAGGCAGGCTTGTCGGTTGCAGAAAGACCTTCAATGGCCTGTCTCTCAAGTAGGTTTCCCTACGGCACTGAAATAACAGAGGCGCGTGTGAGGCGTGTAGACAAAGTAGAGCGGTACGTGAGGGAGATTTTTGAAATCGAGTGCGTACGTGCACGGTTCCATGGCGATGTAGTCCGCATAGAAGTCGGTCGAGAAGAGCGGGAGAAATTGTTCGATGTTGTCAAGCTGGACAGGATTTATGATCTAGCTAAGCAAGCGGGGTTCAAGTACGTCACATTCGATGTCGCAGGATACCGTACAGGGGCAATGAACGAGGTTCTTGAATCTCACGCATCTGCAAAGATTGATTCATGACACTTTTGGCATTTCACACAGATTTTTGACGGCCGTCATATGACGGTTGAAGAATCAAATAGCAATTAGATGTGAATGACACTCGAGGTATCGTCAGATGTCTACTCTTACAGAGAGTCTGAAAGAACTTGCGCTTGGTAGTGGATTTGCAGATGTAGGAATTACTACTCCTGAGAG
>JBHLRP010000009.1:5128-16017 GCA_048882485.1 Candidatus Thorarchaeota archaeon | reverse complement strand
TCTACTCTTACAGAGAGTCTGAAAGAACTTGCGCTTGGTAGTGGATTTGCAGATGTAGGAATTACTACTCCTGAGAGGGTCAGTGATTTGTATTATGGATGGGTTGGTAAGATTCGAAAGATGAAAACACCTTCTGAGGAGTTGGAGTCAGCTAGATCTGTAATCATCATGACTCAGCAAATCTGGGATGACTCGTTCAGTTTATCCATATACCCGCAAGACTGGAAAGGGTATGGGATGCACCCAGACAATGAGCAAGTCGAATCATACTATGTTGGCTATGAGGTCATGAGGAGGAAAGCTCAGCTCATCGTCGATTATCTGAAAGATAACGGATTTGAAGCACTCATTTCTTTTGAAATACCCTGCAAGACGACCGCGGTTCGGTGTGGTCTGGGTGCTCAAGGAAAGAACACTCTATTAGTGACGCCAAATCTCGGACCCAGAGTGATGTTGGTGTCTGTTCTCACATCCGCAGAGCTTGAGGCGGATGAGCCCTTTGAGGAGGATTTGTGTGGAGATTGTGAGAAATGCATTACAGCATGTCCAAGTAGCGCGATTGAACCATATAGGCTAACGATTCATAGGTGTATGACATATTCTGCTGAGAGTCCTTGTTCTCCGGATGTTCCTCCAGATGTGCGGAAACTAGAGAAGAAGTTGGTTCGCCGACCAACAAAGAATAGCTTCATCGATTGTTCGATATGCATCAATGTTTGCCCAGTCGGTAAGAAGCAAGGAACGCAATACTCTAAGGCGAAGACATCACAGACCTTATGAGAGGTGACATCATTGAAAAACGATCAGATCAACCAGGCCTTCACAAATCTCTCTACACCACAAATAGCTGATGCCTGTATACGACTAGCTGTTCCTCTGAGAATAGGCCCACCTGGCATCAAGCTGATTGATAGTAGATTGCTAATTGCAGGTAGATCGCTTCCATGCCAGCATTTTGGAAGTGTAGACATCTTCTTGGAAATCATGGAAGATGCAAATGAGGGGGATGTGCTGGTGGTAGACAACAGTGGTCGGGATGATGAGGGATGCATTGGTGACCTCATCGCGCTTGAAGCGAAGGAACGCGGACTTGGGGGAATTGTGGTCTGGGGCACTCACAGAGACACAAAGGAGCTGAAGGATATCGGGCTTCCAATTATGAGTTATGGCGCCTATCCGGCCGGACCCCAAAGAGTCGATCCACGAAGTCCTGAGGCACTTGACTTAGCTAGATTTGGTGGGTTGACTGTGACCCGAGAAGATGTAGTGTTTGGAGACCCTGATGGCGTTCTCTTTGTACCATATGAGGATGTTTCAAGAGTGTTGGAAGCTGCCAAGGCCATAATGGAAAAAGAGCAGAACCAGTCTGCTAAGATTAGAGATGGAAATAGTCTGAGTGAGCAATTACAGTTTGAGAGTTATCTTCATGCCAGAAGAAAGGACCCATCCCTCACCTTTAGACAACACCTCAGAAAGATTGGAGGAGCAATCGAGGAATAGCAATGGTACAGATTGGCGTGATACTGGGGTGATACGACGAAAATTGCGAAATCCTCATTTACACAGCTGAAATATCACTATAAGCAACAGATTGGAAGATAGATAACGCCACCATCCCTGAATGGAGGGAGTCTGCATCCCATTTGAACTACATCGCCGACAATTCAAAGTCTGCCTGATTGGAGATGGATTTGTCGGAAAGACGAGCATACGTCGCTCATTCCTAGGTAGTGTGTTCAAGAGAAGTTACATCGCGACATTGGGAGTGGATTTTGCGCAGAAGACCTTTGTCATGGGAAAGACTCCTATCTACCTGTTGATATGGGACATAGCTGGGCAACCCCTTTTTCAGGGCCTTCGTAGACGATATTATGAAGGATGCAGCGGTCTCCTGCTGACATATTCTGTAGTCAATAGAGAATCATTCGACAATGCATCGAAATGGCTTGTCGAAGCACATGGATTCATGGGCAAACTTCCCCCTCTGATTATTATAGGCAACAAGATTGATCTGAGACCAAGTCACCCAAGTGAAGAAACCGTTTCATACGAAGAGGGCCAAGCATTCACTAAGAGATTTGGGGAGAAGATGAACACTCCATCCATCTTCATCGAAACATCAGCATTGACTGGTGAGAATATTGACCAAGCCTTCAAGTCGCTCACCGAGATGATGATTGACGAAGCAGATGGTAAACCCGTAATAAGTGAGCGCGTCCAGCTCAGACTTGACAGGCCTACGGCTATAGATGAAGATGTGAATGATACAGGTATTGTAACTTCTGAAACTGAATCAGTTCAGCCCGTATCAGATAATAGTTCTGTAGGACCTACTGAGCCAAGTGAAGCAGGAGCCAGTGAACCGGCAAGTCCATTTGAAGCAAGAATGGAGGTTGCTGATTATGTATCATCAGTCCATGAACCTGTGACTGATGAAAGGCTAGTCGAGGAATCACCAACTGAGATTCTTAACTTGCGTGCCGAGCTGAAAAGAACTGAATCTGAACTCTCGAATGTCACCTCAGACTTGGACACTGCCCTACTCAATCTAAAGAACACGGTACATGTCAAGAGAATCATGTACGAGCATTTGAAACGACAGCTTCGTGAAACCAGACAAGAGTGGTCAGATGCCTATGACGATTATGTGAGGACAAATCAGCGAAAGAAGGCTGAGCTAGATAAGAGGAATAAGGAAATCGCGGATCTTCGAGAACGTATCAGAAAGGCTGAGGAATCTAGGCACCAATAACTACATTTTCACGACATATCGTATAGCTTATCAGTATATTAACAATGGTTAATTCTATGAGATCTAGATGTGACACGAATGCCTTCATTGCATTATCAGGCCCACACCCGACGTATTTAATCACGGCAAATGATCCAAGAGATAACAGTAAAGCCGCCATTGCTGTTGCATGGGCCACTCCTCTCTCAGTTCGGCCCCCATTATTCGGGATAGTGATTTCTCCAAACAAGTCCAGCTACAATATAGTCAAGGAAGCTGGTGTTTTCACTGTCAATATAATGCCCCTTAATGCTCTAAGTGAGCTGTGGTGGGCAGGCACCCATACCGGCCGACAGTATGAAGACAAGATAACAAAGGCTGGTTTGACTCCAGTACCTGGGAAAACAGACAAGAATGCGACCTCAGTGGAAGAGGCCATCGCCTCCTTTGAGTGCAAAGTGAAGAATATGGTTCCTATTGGAAATCACACACTCATAGTGGGCCAGGTCGTTTCTGCTGATGCTATGGAGAAGTTCTTTGATACTAAGAAGGGTGTATGGAATCCTGAAACTGCTCGCTTAATCTATCATCTTGCAAACGAAGCATTCCTGACCAATTGTTAGAAAAAGTGATGCCGCAGAAGTAAGCATGCAATATCTGGCATGCACAAAGGTAGCTAGAAATCCATTTGGCTCTAGAGGCAAACGTTTCAGCTCATCTATGGAAAGCTGTATATTATAATGATATATTAACTATAATGAAGACTATGAAAGTAATGTCGAAACGAACAAAGCTGGACAGAGCTGAAATCATCCGAAAAGCGAAGGCTGAGTTCGATGGAAGATTTGGACTAGCTGCAAGGAATCCTGAAGCAACATGCTGCATGGAGTTTGTTAGCGATTTGGGCTACATCACACTCGAGGTGATTGAGCATGACCATGAGAATGAGGTAGTCCTGAGAACTCGGGAGTGGGAATACCAAGTGCAGCAATTCATCCAAAAGCTATGATGATTCTAAGAAAGCGGTGCAATGGAGGAGAGGCAAGGAAATGACAGAGGAACTGAAAATGTCAACAACTATTTCCGCGAAGCCAATGGAAATTTATGAGTCATGGCTAGATAGCAAGAAACACAGCGCCATGACTGGGAGTGAGGCAAAGGTCGAACCTAAGGTCAATGGGAAGTTCACAGCATGGGACGGCTATATTGAAGGTAAGACGATAGAGATGGAACCAGGCAAGAGGATCATTCAGAAATGGCGTACAACTGATTTTCCATCCGGCAGTCCTGATTCTACTGTCGAGATCATTCTGGAGGAGGTTGAGAAAGGTACGAAAATCGTCTTAATCCATACGGAGATTCCGGAGGGCCAGAAATATGATTACAAGCAGGGCTGGAAGGACTTCTATTTTGATCCCATGAAAAACTACTTCAAGTCGTAGCTATGGACGAGCATTTTCGTTTTGGAAAGTGACTACCTTATCAGATTCACAGTCAATTTAACGAGAGGCCTCATGCTGCCTCGTTCCACTCCTGAAACTAGGTGTTCTTCAGTCAGGCCTTGGCATGAGAGATGCGACGATACACCCTGTGGAATTTGCATTTCAAGCTGAAAAACTAGACATATCAATAAACAGCAGGTTTATATCAAAGTATTTTAACAATAGTTAATAGTCCGGGGAGGTTCCAATGGCTCAAGCGGAAATAGACAATGTGATTCGGACCCCAGACAGAAAGTTGCGTGTATTTGTGAGTTCGACACTAAAGGAGATGCTGAAGGAGCGTGAGGTCGCTCGAAAATCCATAGCCAAGCTGCATCTCGCACCTGTTATGTTCGAGCTTGGAGCGCGGCCGCATGATGCTCGTGACCTCTATCGTGCCTACCTTGAACAAAGTGACATCTTCATAGGTATCTATGGCGAGAGGTATGGATGGATTGCTCCAGGAGAGGAAATTTCAGGTTTAGAGGATGAATACCACCTTTCAGAAAAGAAACCCAAGCTAATCTATGTTAAGAGCCCCGTTTCTAATCGAGATGCCCGTCTGCAGGAGATGCTACTCGAGATTCGTGATTATGGTGGAGTGTCCTACAAAAGTTTCTCAACCCCTCAACAGCTTGAAACGCTCATAGCCGAAGACCTTGCTGTGCTCCTTTCTGAACGGTTTGCAATGAGCCAGGCGAAAAGGGAGAAGGCTGTAGCTGGAATTGTGAAATGTCCCGTGCCGATTCCAGCTAATCCAATAGTAGGAAGAGCACACGAAGCAACAAGGGCATTTGACTTGCTCATGGGAGATGCACGTCTTGTGACACTAACAGGCCCCGGGGGTAGTGGCAAGTCACGTCTCGCAATCGAATTGGCAAATATGTTGGCGGAGTCCTTCGATAGTGTTTGCTTTGTTGAGCTTGCAGCGGTTTCTGATCCTGAGCTGGTTGATGATGTAATCGCAAGTGAACTCGGACTTAAGGATGCAGGAACTAGACCAATGGCAGAAATCCTCAAGTTAAACCTCAAGGACAGGCAGATGCTCTTAGTTCTGGACAATTTTGAGCAGGTAATATCCGCAGCTCCCTTGGTCGCGGACTTTCTTCAGAGCTGTCCAATGCTCAAGGTTCTTGTCACAAGTAGGATGCCGCTCCATCTACGGGGTGAAAAGGAACTTGCAGTACCGCCTCTTCCTGTACCTGAACCTGACTGCAATGAACCATTTGAGTGCATTACGGAATATCCTGCAGTTGCACTCTTCATGGAACGAGCGCAGTCCGTAAGGCCAAGCTTTGAACTGACACGAGAAAACGCATCGAGTATCGCTGAGATATGCAGACGCTTGGATGGCCTTCCGTTGGCCATCGAGCTAGCTGCAGCTCGTATACGCCTTCTTTCGCCAGTTGCAATGTTGGACCGTCTAGAAAGAAAACTCCCACTTTTGAAGAGTCTATCACGAGATTTGCCTCTGAGACAGAAGACGATGCAGGACACTATCAAATGGAGCTATGACCTGCTTGAATCACATGAAGCCAAATTCTACAGAAGATTGGCAGCTTTCACTGGGGGTTGGACGCTCGATGCTGCAGAATCAGTCTGTAATTCAGAAGAAGAGATTGCAGAAGATACGCTTGAAACACTTGAAAGACTTGTTGATAGGAATCTAGTACGTTATAGGGAAGACGCAAAGGGTGCAGCACGTTTCGACATGCTTGAAACAATACGTGAATTCGCCAGCGAGCGACTCTCTGAGAGCGGCGAGGAATCCATGATAAAACATCGTCATGCAGACTACTTCCTAGGGTTGGCCGAAGGTGCAGAATTGATTCTTCCTAGTCAAAAACGAGAGATGAAGCTCTCAATTCTTGCTAGCGACTTGGATAATTTCAGAGCTGTAATTCAGAGGGCTCTTGAGGGATCTGTAGAGCAATCTGTAGCGATGAGAGTTGTTGGGTCTCTGGCTTGGTTTTGGCACTTCCGAGGTCACATCACGGAAGGACGAAAATGGGCATCGATATTTCTCGAAAAAATGGGGAGCGGAGTTGCACCAGAAATAAGAGCGAAGGTCCTCTATACTGCCGGAGGACTTGCGTGGGGACAAGGTGATTATGAAACCTCAAACTCCCTGCTAGAAAAGAGCGCATCGATATCCAAGGAAAATGATATGAAGTGGCATCAAGCCCATGCTCAAGTCATCCTAGCTGGTGGTCTTGCGAATATAGGCGATTATGATAGAGCACATAGTTACGCGAAGGAAGCTGTGTCGCTCATGACAGAGGTCGAAGATATCTGGGGAAAGGCCTTCGCTCTGAACTGGCTGGGGGACATTATTTTTGTGCATTCTGGTGATGAAAACGCTGCAATGTCATTATTCAATGAGAGCTTGGAGATCTTCAAAGGACTAAATGACATATGGGGATGGGGGGCGGCGCTGAATCATATGGGTGTGATTGCGATGCTTGATGGAAATCTTGACAGAGCCAAGTCATTCATCGAAGAGAGTATCACTCTGATTCATGACTCGGGTGACAGGTGGGCCATGGCTCGAGGCCTCACTGAGTATGCTAATGTTATTCTTCAACAGGGAGAGATTGAGCGAGCGAAAAGGACCTTTGAGAAGAGCCTATACATTTGGAATGAGATGGGGAACAGGCTCGGTATTTTGATGTGTCTTGATGGATTAGCGCGTGTTGCCAAAGAAAGCGGCGACCTGCAACGGGCCGCTAGACTTTTCGGAACAGCACGACTACCTGCGAAGCCAGTCGGTGTATTGTTTGTACCAGTCAATCCAAAGGAGTTAGAAGCACGTATCAATCCAGTGCGAAGCCAGCTAGGCGAAGAAGAGTGGGAGCGGGAATATGAGAAAGGTGGTGAAATGACACTAGAGGAAGCTGTTGCTTTTGCGTTCCAACAAAGCTCCTTTAGCTAGGATGATTCTTTCAATTCATATGTATAGGCTCATCGCGGCATCCCGTGCAATGTCTACAAACATCCCTAGACCAGCTATAGAATCAACCTCTTCTATCAGTTCTTCTTGTGACAGATTGAAGAGAGTCATTGTTGTGACGCAGACATGAAGTTTAAGTCCAAGACGCTTTGCCTCACGAATCTGCTCTGAGATGGGAAGCAAAATTCCTACTTCAAGTCCCATCTCAATATCATCTCTCAGGTCGTCATTAGTTTCTGGTGCTATATCATCGATCACTCCCTTAACCAGTCGTTTCAGAGCTCCAAATGTGAAGAGAGTAATGACTTCCATTCCAGAAGCCAATGCGGCTTTTGCTAGCATGAGACCATAGCTTATTCTATCGTATGCCGCGCTGTGGAATATCATCGCTAATACATCAGCCCTATCATTTTTCCCGTGCTTCATGTAGGCACCTTCCTTCACCATGAAAGATAGATTCTATCCTAATGACTCCCTTGATGGGTATGAGAGCGTTTTTAACTCCCACCTTCTCTGTTGGACGCGCTTGAGAGCTTCAGGCACGTAATTCTGCAGCTGACCCTCGACTTAGCTTCACTCAACCACCACTCCAATGGTTTATGTAGAAATCCTAGCAATACTTGATATTCGATTTACCTCGTGGTACTGACTTATTGTACCACCTAATCGAATGGAGTGATACAAATGGCTGAGAGAATCAAGAAATTTGTGAGTGTGATTGGTGGAAAGCTCGACATCACATGCGATGAGTGTGGCGGTAAAATGCGTCCTGGAGGACACTATCAGCTCGAGGCGGGTGGTAAAACCTACCAATTCGACACAGAGAAGTGCATGGAGGCTTTCGAAGCCAAGCTCTAGTCTTTTCAGTTTCGTCTATTCGCCGCGCGGAGGCAATTCTGATTTAGCCTCCGCATCTGTCTTTTTGGGTAGAAGCCACGATTTGTAGTTCGAGTCTACGGTTTTCCTTTCCTTTACCGGTTCATTTTTAATGAATCAATATTCATAATTATATGTAGTTGTTGATTCTTCAGATGTTGAGAGATAGCAAAATGACGTGAGGTTGATTTTATGGCCGATACAGATGCTCATGCAAAAGACTTGGTACCACCTGAAGTCAGAGGCAACATGAAAGATGTGAAGCACAAAATCGTTGTACTCTCTGGCAAAGGCGGTGTAGGAAAGACCACAGTGGCGACAAATTTGGCAATGTCTTTCGCCAAGCAAGGGCTGAAGTCCGGTATTCTTGATGTTGACATATACGGTCCAAACGTTCCGAAGCTTTTAGGTCTCGAGGGAATCCACCCGCAGGTAGAAAACGAAAGAATCCGACCTATACAGGGCCCGCTAAATCTCAAAGTGATGAGCATGGGCTTTCTGCTCAGACAGACAGATGACGCGATCGCTTGGAGAGGCCCGCTTGTTGGAAAAGCTATTCGGCAGTTCCTTAGTGATGTGATGTGGGGAGAGCTGGACGTTTTGGTTGTGGACCTTCCTCCTGGCACGGGAGATGAGATACTGAGTATTCTTCAGTCGATTCCCGACATAGATGGTGTGATAATAGTATCAACACCTCAGGAGGTTGCTGTGCTTGATGCACGACGAGCGATTCGTCTTGTGGAGAGAATGGGTGTACCTGTCTTGGGGATAGTAGAGAACATGAGTGAGTTTGTCTGTCCGAAGTGCGGTGAAATCTACAAACTGTTCGGAGAAGGAGTGACAGGAAAGGCTGCGGATGATTTTGGAATACGTCATTTAGGATCATTACCATTGGACCCGAGAATCAGCACCCTATCTGATAAGGGAACTCCATTTGTTGAGGAGAATCCAGACTCTAAAGCAGCTAAGGCCTTTGGTGCCGTTGTCAGTCAAATCAGCGAAATCATTGGGCTAGAGGACTCAAAAGAGAATACGAGATGAAACACCAACTATAGCAGTCAAAGCGCGACTGTTGGAGTCGTTTATTGATTTCCTGAATAGATTTTGACACCTTTGTATATGAGAAGGATGCCAATAATCAAAGTTACGCAGATCATGGCAATTTCAATCAGTCCCAACAATAGGCCAGTGGTCACTATCCAATATCCATACCAGGAAATCGGAGTCACTGGTATCATAATACCTATGGTGATGGCCCCCACGCCTATGAAACGATAACGCCTTGTCATGTCGGATCCTTCTCGGTAGCCAAGTCCCAGAAACACAAAACCAATCAGAAACCCTATCGCGAGAAGCATAGGAAGAGGCACTGCAAGCATTTGCTCCTGCATTCTTCAACATCTCCCCAATTTGAATCAGATAACTATGTTGAACCAAATCTACTTAAGAATATAACGGCGTTATAAACAAAAGAGAAAACCAAACTGAGTTAATGCTATTCAGCGCAAAGTGGAGGTAGAAATAGAGTGCTCAGACTCAATGTGCTGGTGCAGTTGCGTGCGCACGAAGTGCGCAATGCCTACAAAACTATCAGCAGAATGAAGGGAGTTAGAAGAGCAAATCGAGTTGCAGGAGCTTATGATGTAATTGCATACGCAGAACTCGAATCAGTCATCGAGTTAAAAGGATTCATGGACAGGGTGCGTCTAATGCCAGGCTTCATCCATGCTGATACCTGTGTGGCATTATGACCTATTTCTGAGATTGTTGAGAGCATAAATATGGTGGATCGCTACCGATGGCTTTTAGAGATCCCTCATTTCACGCGGACGGTCCTGCCTTAGTGCTGCGCAAGCCTACACCATCTGGTCGCGACCACCGCCCCTGTTTCCGCATCCCGGAGGCTGCCTTAATTAGCGATGACGTTTCCTATGGTTCATCGGTATGCATATACGGGATTATACTTCACATAGGTTGGTGTCTGAATGCGTCCCCCATGTGAAACCATTGTTGCAGCGATACTCCCTGCTATTCGTTCTCTTCTAGCCAGAGAGCTTGTTGAGAACCACTCCATGTCCCAGACGAAAGTTGCAGAGTTGCTTGGCACTACACAGCCAGCCATCAGCCAATACCTATCCCAGAAGAGGGGAGACCAATTGACAGACGCTCTAAGTTCTCTGCCGGATGTAAAGGCTGCAATTGAAACCCTTGTCGATGAGATTACTTCAGACACGGTTTCGCAAAAAGACGCGGTGGGAACAATATGCTCTATATGCATGTCCCTCAGAAAAGATGGTACCATTTCCACAATACATCAAGCCAAGTCTGATAATCCACATGATTGTGATATGTGTCAATCCTTACCGGAGTAAATTATGACAGCCACTTAATTCAATGCACGAATCGCATGGGACCGTGAGGGCCCGACAGAAATATAACACTGTTATAGGAGTTTGGGGCGTGCGGGATGGGTGGTCCTGAGATGTTAAGGACATTACCCCAGAGGAGTAATGACAAAAAGGAGAAAGAAAATGGACCTTAGAGAATCATTGATCCTGGTTGCACATTCAGTTGCTATATACTTCGTATGTTTTGCAGTGATGGGAATTTCCATGAGTGCATTGGACTTATATTCAGCCTTGATAGTTCATGCTGCTGCTGCACCATTTGTATCTGCAGCGTTCTCATACATCTACTACAAGAGATTCAACTACAACAATGTAAACCGCAATTCCGTCAATTAGTCTGCACAGGTTCCTCTTCGCAGATTGCTTCATTGTTATCTTCGTTCCTTGCTCACTAACTACGCGAATTCCAGTGATGAGTTTCCCAAAGGTGAATCCAAATAGCC
>JBHLRP010000009.1:0-5028 GCA_048882485.1 Candidatus Thorarchaeota archaeon | reverse complement strand
CATTGTTATCTTCGTTCCTTGCTCACTAACTACGCGAATTCCAGTGATGAGTTTCCCAAAGGTGAATCCAAATAGCCCCTCCACCCCTATGAAATAAGCAAAGATTCCTATCAAGAACACTCCACAGATGGGGTCAAAGATTATCCACAAATGGTCACCCGGCAACATGAGCCAGACACCCTTCACTTGATATGTAACCAAGATGAAAACAATCGCCAAAATCACGAAATCAATCATCTGTGCTGCTGCTCGTCTTGGAATTGAAGCCAACTGGACTTGATTTGACTTCCAAGTTTCAGATTCAATTTCATCAGCTTCATCGTTCAATAGTATTCTATCAATCATTTTTCATCACCAACTCATTGTGTTTTGGAGGAACTATGGTCCTAAATAGCTGAGAATCCGGAGGGCCTACGACATCGCATCGCGCAGTCCAGATACATCCATCCAGTACGACTTCTATTTTGAATCCAGCATCCTCCAACCGAAGCATGTATTCAATATAGGAAATGCATTCGATTAGTTGATTCCGCGATAAGCTGACATCGTCAGCTGAGTCATCAATTGATTCAGAATGGGTTGATTTCACCCTCCGGCCAACTCCCATGAAGACATCGATCTCAAGTGAGATCTCCTCCCATCTATCAGGCCCTCTCGTCAGATAGACTCTAACATACTCGTCGTTATGTAGGAGAACTGTTCGTCCGGTTTCAAAGTACAAAGGATCGAGTTGAGAGGTAGAGCAAAGAAGCTCGTACCCCTCAATCAAATCAGATAGGTTCATTCTACTTGCCTCTTCCCCATTTCTCGAAGACAAGTGTTCCAACAAGAGCTACTGCAATGCCAGCTGTAATCACTAGAGCGAGGTCAATCCAAATGGAAGGAGTGCCAATTGCGGCGCCCCTCAGGAATAAGGTTGTCAGCGCATCTGTCACATACTTGCTGGGCATTACAGAAGCAATCGTGTCTGCGATTCCACCAAGAGGCATGAATGTTCCAAGAAACATCTGCGGCATGGCAATCATGAATGCAAGACCCGTCGCCCCATCAGCCGAGTTCGAGAATGTAGCTGCAATGAGCCCTAAGCCGACACAGGAAAGAGAAAAGACGGCGAGAATCATGATGGCAAATCCGATTCCAGCCATTCCAGTGGCAGGTCTATAGCCAATCAAGTATGATGTCAGAAAAATCATACCAACTTGAAGAATGGCGACTGCCATGTAGGAGATAGACTGGCTCAGCATGTAGTCTGATGATGTCAAGGGAGTGGTCGACATTCTTCTGAGAAGGCCCTCGCTCCTCTCTACGGTCATCGATTGTGCCACAATAACTGTGATGAAGATCGCAGAGAATGCAAACATACCGGGAACCATGAAGTCCCATTGGGAGAAAGCATTTGCCGAAATGAGCTGCGGACTTGGAAGTTCAACCGGTACATCAAATGACACTTGTGTGCTTCCGAAGAGTGTGTTCAGAAAAGCCTGTTGCACAATTGGTGGAACCGCAACAGTAGCGATTAGCGATCCACTATCAAGGTATAGTCCAATGGATGTGTTCCTCCAATTGCTTCCATCGAGGGGAGATGACCAATAAGATTGACAACTAGCGCCAAATCCTTCAGGGACGAGAACTAGCGCATCTAGATTTCCCTGAAGAAGATCTTCCTGCCCGGTTTCATTGTTATCATATAGCACTATTGCAAAGTCATCAGTTTCACTGAGGTTTGAAATGAATCCACTGGACCATTCAGGGTTGCCTGATGATTCATCTAGATTAACTACACCAATTTCGAAGCTCTGTGGTCCAGAATCACCGATTCCTCCGAATGCGAATCCAAAAACGGTGGTAAGAACAACAGGAAACAGAACTAGCAAGAATAGAGTGCCTGGATCTCTTACTAGCTTCTTCATGTTCTTCTTCACCAGTGACAAAACACGTCGTGCGTCCATTTAGACCGCCCCCCTCAGTTTCTTGCCCGTCCTAAGTACAAACACTTCTTCTAGGTCTTCGACCTCGTACTTGTCAATCAGTTCCTGAGGCGGACCTAGTTCTATCAGTCTGCCTTCATCGATTATGCCCACTCTATCAGAGAGCTCCTGAGCTTCCTCCATGTAATGGGTAGTTAGAACAATAGCTTTGTCTTGGGCTCTTAGCTCCCTGATGAAGTCCCAGACGGATCTACGCGACACTGGATCCATTGCAACTGTGGGTTCATCAAGTAGAGCAACTGAAGGATCATGGATGAGCGCCATGATTGTGCTGATACGTCGTACCATGCCACCGCTATAATGACTAGCACGTCTGTCGATATCATCCTCCATGCCCACCCTTTTAGATAGGACCTCTATTCGATCATGCAATAATTCTGGAGGAACTGAATGGAGCTGGCCAAACAGCTCTACATTTTCTCTGCCAGTTAGATATGGAAAGAACGCTGGTTGCTGTGGACATAGACCAATCACCTTCCGAACTGCAGTCGCGTTCCCCACCACATCATATCCAGCAACCTTAGCCTCTCCATCTGTTGGATTCTCTAAAGTAGAGAGCATGTTGACTGTTGTGGTCTTTCCAGCTCCATTTGGTCCTAGAAGGCCAAATATCTCACCCCATGCAATAGCAAGGGTGACTCCATCAACAGCTACAAGATTTCCGAACCTCTTGGTTAGATTCTTCATTTCAATGGCAGATCCATTAATTTCCTTCAACGTTTGTTCAATCATCACTTGCAATTTACCAAATCACCTATGCCAAGAATTGGCAAAAGCTGCAATTCTATTCGTGTGTGCCAGTGAGTTCAGAATTTGTTTAGCAATGCAAAGAGGGGGCACGTTTTGTGAACCCATAAGTTCACATTACAGAATGAAGTATCATTGAAGCCTAGAATCCAGCTTCATTGAGCATTTCTTCGAGTCGAATACTACGAATATCGGGAAAACTCACTGAAGGTCTGCCAAATAGAGCTTGGCAAGATTTCACATAGGGAGCCCCTGCAATCCTCTTCGATATCTGATCTGCATCTTTAAACTGGTCAACAACAAAAACTGCAAAGACCACTGGTTCTGTAGCTGATACCAGTGGGCCATAAAATGCCACAGGAAAATTCTGACCAATGAAGATTAGCACATCTTCTAGGCTCCCAGTTTTCTCATCCCATTGAATTCTCAAAAGAAATACAAATCCATCCCCCGCGCTCAAGTTCCATCTAATACCAAGAGAGACCGCACCACTCTCGAGAAGTTTCTTGATTGTGGTCCGAGTTCTTCTGACAGTCAGTCCTGTACGCTCTGAGATTTCGTTGGTAGGCATACGCGGATTCTTGACAAGGCAATTTAGAACCCTGAGTTGGAGTTTGGTCAACTCAGTCTTGGAACCGTGATTTGCATCCTTAACCAAGCTGTGGAGCTCAACATGGGTTGCATTCTCAATTCCGCGGAGAAAGCTACCCAGATCTCTTAGACTCTCTGAGCCAATGGAAGTTCCTATTGCTAGATACGAAGAACCAGATAAGATACCGACCTCTCTAACTAGTTTGTGTGATCCTATGAGATTGAGGCATTCCTCTTCATTCTCAGAACCATCCGTGGAAATCACAGCAAGGAAATTATCACCATCAACCATTGCGGGGGAAAGGTCTGCAGTGAATCGCACAATCACTCCTGTGTCAATAAGCTTCTGAACACGCTTCTTGACTGCGTTTGCTGTCATGTTAAACTGCTGTGCAAGGGTCCGATAGGGTGTCCGACAGTTTTGAAGCAACCCAAAGAGAATTCCCTTGTCTATCTCGTCCAATCTTAGCACCTAACCGCCAAAAATGTAGAATCTCCTCGCTAATATCGTATTCGGACTTGGACTTACTGTGTTGCTTGAGTCCATCTGATTCTCTCTGCCCTAGGTGAATGTATCGATGCTCCGTCTTGCAGCTATCATCAGATTGTACGAACGCGTAATCATCTTCGTTGCGTCATAATTCCAAATCTTCCTAGCAAGACTCCACTTGATTTTCAGTTCGCTGTATCTTCTGGAGAGTATTGAGTATCTTTTCTTGAGAACTTTTACTTGCGCATTGGGATCTTTTGCTTGAGCACGCAAGTCCTTGGCCAGAATCTCAAACGAGGATATATCATGAGAGAGCGTACGAATTACAGCCTCTTCCACTATCGATTGCTTTCCAACCAGTCTAAGTCGAGACCATCTTGAAACTTCAGCTCCAAGGATGCGTAGCTCCTCGCTTATTTTCTTCGAATCTGCAAACCTATTTGGCTCATCAGATTGTAAGAGTCTTCGTCTGTCCTTCAATCTGAGAACAGGGAATAAGAGAACTCCAGGTCGAAGACGAATTGATGCCGATTTTCGCACTAATCGTTCAACTCTCTTTTTCTGACCAGCAGTAGGGTCTTTGAATCGGTATGAAACAACGGCATAGACACGTCTACTGATGGCTTCTTCCCCGCGCTCACTGGCACTTGGAATCTCACGAGTCTTTTGAAAGGAAATCGCTGGAAGATCCTGGAGAATTGATTGTTCTTTGGTAATTTGCCCATGAAGTAGGAATAAGCCTCTTCCGACTCTAACCATTTTCCCAAGAGAATTGAGCTTCTTCATGTATTCCCGTAATGTCTGAGATTTTCCCATGACAACAATGAGTCGTGACTGTCCCTTCATTGTGGTGTCAAGTGCAGTGGAATCAGATACATCCGCATCGCTCACAATATCAGTTCTCCGAAAAGACAAACAGTGACATACATCCGCGCATACCATATTCGTTAATATTCTTGTCTACGAGGTCTATAACCACTTCTGATAATTAGCCAACTTGATAACGCCTATAATTCAATAAATAACGCTCATTGGTCTTTAAATCTGATTTTAGGATGCCATTCAATCCGTAGTTTCCATAGTCATTCTTTACTCATTTTAC
Organism: Candidatus Thorarchaeota archaeon; assembly: GCA_048882485.1. Classification (GTDB taxonomy): domain Archaea; phylum Asgardarchaeota; class Thorarchaeia; order Thorarchaeales; family Thorarchaeaceae; genus SMTZ1-83. Next base: position 110 of record JBHLRP010000009.1, on the reverse strand, counting down.
GAGTAGCATTGTTGTGAGGTGAACTTCATGTACTTTGACGATGAAGACATCTGGGCCGATGATGATGACGATTGGGACGATGATGATTGGGAAGACGATGACGAATAGTC
>JBHLRP010000008.1:0-77670 GCA_048882485.1 Candidatus Thorarchaeota archaeon | reverse complement strand
AATGTTTAGTAAAAGAGAAAGGATGGAAGGAGGTGCGACCAACGCACCCTTGCGGGGTGTGTCAGACCCGGCCCGTTTCGTTTACGGCCGTGCCTTCATCCGCCGCCGGTCACTAGCAGCCAGTTTCATTTGCTCTGCCGAAGTCTTAACAGGGAGAAGAACACAATCACTTGAGAGGCTTTGCTGATGCAGCGATTCTCATTTAGGTGGCCCCTACTGATAATTGGCGGCGTACTGGTAATCATATTATATATTGTCTTCACCCTAATTTCGTGGGCATTCTATCCAGAGAGCTACGGCCCCTCCACACACTATCTTAGTCGTCTTGGAAACTTCAACTATAGCCCATTTGGTGCCTATTTCTACAATATTGGCTGCATTCTAACAGGTATCGCTCTGTTTCCTTTCTACATCGGATTCTATCAATGGCATACAGATCGTCTGTATCAAAAGGTGCCTCTCATCATAGGTCAAGTTATTGGACTCTGCTCTGCAGTGGCTCTCATATTGATAGGAGTGTTTTCGGAGGACCAGGGGGCATCTCATATGGTGGCGTCCTCAACTTTCTTTCTCTTGAACTTCTTTGTGCTATTAATTGTCAACTTCGCACTTGTGTTGAATTCAGATTTCTGGAAACTGATTGCGGTCTATGGGATTTCGATTGACTTCCTAACATTAGGTTTTCAGATATTCTTTGGTGGTCCACTTATTGAGTGGTTCACCGTCTTTGGCTCGCTCCTCTTCGTTGGTTTGCTTGTCATTAATACATTCCAGAAGAGAAACTTCCAACCTACTTGAATGTGGAATCAGCCCATTCGAATATAGGATTCAAACAGCCTTCTGGAAAAACTGCGTGCCTGGCACCTTCAGCAACTAGGAACTCCTTGGTCTTTGACGGTATCTCCTCGAATAGGGCTCTAGCAGCATCGACCGCAAATAGCTCGTCCTCGTTTCCAATAGCTACGAGAACAGGGAATGGCATCTCAGAAGGAAAGCTGAAGTCCGACAAGACTGTTGTTCTCATGAAACGAAGTGTGTAGCTGAATGTAAATAAAGGATCATCCAGCCCTACCATTCCTTCCCGACGATACTCCATAACAGGCCTGCTTGGAAAGAAGATTGAGCTAAGAATAATCTTCAGCTTCTGAACCCCACCTATGGAGGGATAAACGCCCGGCCGTGTATCTCTTGCCGCACTGAGAAATATCGCACCATCAATCTGCTTGATGCATGCACTCATTGCTAGGATAGACGAAAGAACACCGAGACTATGTCCTAGAATAACAATGCTGGGATGCTGTTCCTTCACGAATGCAATTGCTTCGCAGAGATCCTTCACGTATCTCTCTCTCCCGGGAGTGTCACCTCTATTTCCGTCAGAAAGACCATGGCCTCGGAGGTCCAATCCGAAGACCGCAAAGCCCCTTGAAGCGAGCGGTGTCGCAATCTCGCTATAGGGACCACTGTAGGCGGTAATTCCATGAAGAATGAGTATAGCTGTGCTTTTGGGCGGACCCTCAGGTCCCCACTTCCTAATGAAAAGAGTGGCACCATCAGAAGTGGTTAGAAGACTATGCTGTTCTCCGAACTCGCTTCGCAGTTTGTAAATATCTAGAGTCATGGAACTCACCCATGTGAAACAGCAAAAGGGAGGAAATGAACTAGATATATCTAGTGATTCTAGGGCCAGAGCCCAGCTTCAGTCAGCTTCTCTTTGAGCATTAACTGACTCAGTCTTTCGAACTTATGCACAGGATAGCAGATTAGCACGTCAATCGATTTGACAAATGGTGCATTCTTCAATGCTCTTGCAATTTCATCTGATTCCCTGAAGTGCTCTGTTACGAATTTCGCAAATACCATTGGCTCAATGGCTGAATGAAATGATAGCCAATACTCACTAGGATGATTGGATCGTAAATAATCATCCACAGCTTCTCTATCCGCCACCTGTTCGTCAATCTCAATCCTGGCGTAAAACTCTGTATCCTCTCCAGCACTTAGATTCCATCTAGCTGCAAGCCAGAACGCACCACTCTGCGTGATGTCTGATAATGCCCTCCTAACTCTCTTTGCTGAAAGCCCGGTGCTGTTTGCTATATCAGTGATGGACATTCTGGCATCTTCTATTAGCTGTCGGAGGATTCTGAGATGCAGCCTGCTCAGCTCGATTTTTGAGCCCTGTTGTCTAAGAAGGGTATGCATCTCGACGTCTTGAACTGATTCAAGACCACAAAGAAACTTCCGCAGGTCCATCAATCCAGCAGCACCGATGTATTCTGCGAACACTAGATATGTACGCCCTTTGATAGATGCGACCAAGCCAGTCTGCACCACTCCGGGATAATCGCCCAACTCCTTGATGAGCACCTCATCATCTTCATGACCATCAGTGTGAAAAAGAGCAAGAAGAAACTCAGCTCCAGTCATTGCCGGTCTCATAATGACCACAAATTCCTCTATGACACCTTGTTCGACAAGCTTCGTGACTCTTTTCCTTACTGCATTTGCAGTCATCCCAAGCTTATGCGCAAGCTCTTGGAACGTCGCTCTGCAATTATGATCGAGTTCTAGTATGAGTTTCTTGTCTATCGTATCCAGCAAAACCACCTTCATGCTGCACTCAGGCAGCGTTGACGGCGAAGAATATATTTCTTCGCGAATTCTGCAAACCAAGAAACCCATTGGTAGGGACCACAATGTCCAATAAACGCAATGAAGAGTCATGGGACAAGTTGTCTGACCATTATCAGGCTGCTCAGATAATCTCACTAGAAAACATCCATTACAATGCCTATGGCCCAGGAGAACGTGAGCTTGGAATAATGGGAGATGTGAAAGGACTTGATGTTCTTGAAGTCGGCTGTGGCGGAGGTCAGAACAGCATTGTACTGGCCAAATGGGGCGCCAAGTCTGTGGTTGGACTAGACCAATCAGAGAAACAGCTTGAGTATGCTAGGCGACTTGCAGATAGCGTTGGCGTTGATGTTAGATTCATCAAGAGTGATATGGAGGATATGTCTATTCTTGAAGATGCTACTTTTGATCTAATTGTTTCAATGCATGCCATGAATTATGTGTCTGACATTCAGAAGGTCTTCAATGAATGCTCAAGAATACTTAGACTTGGTGGCAGATTTGTCACGTGCATGAGTCATCCCATTTGGCTTGTATTTGGTGAGGCGATGGAGCTCCATGATCTCTCAAAGATAGTCAATTACTTCAAAGACGAGCGAGAAATCTGGGATTGGACGAACTATGATGGAGAGTCCATAGCTACCTTCGAGTCAACAGGTTGGCGTCTAGGCCAGATAATTAACGGTCCGATTGTTGCTGGGTTCAGAATCGAAGGCATTGCTGAACCAAAAGGATACGCTCGGGAGGAAATTGAAACCATGCCCCCAGATGCTATGCCTTACCGCGAGTCCAAAGAGCCATACTACCCATTTATTGACACCAACCAGATCTTTCCCAATTCAATCATAGTGTCAGCAAAGAAAGAATAGGCTTGTATACTCCAAGTTCTTCACTTGTTTCCATTATGATGATTGCGATGCAGATCACCAATCGTGAAGTTGGTAGTACTCATCAACCATCTTGTCAATATTGACAATTGAGCCTTTTGTTGGACCTCGCGCTAGGGGCTCTTTGACGAAACGGTCCGGCAATGTATCGTCGTATCTAGATACACCGAACTTCTCATTTAGCTTGCGTTGGAGATTCACAGAATCTCCCATCATCTTCTGCAGTTTCTCGGGAGAATAATCGACACCGATCCCAGACTTCAGCAAAGCAGCCGCATTCTCAAAGTTAAGCACATCCATGCAGAGACCTATGTTCTTGCACATTGTCATGGAATCAGTCATAAGAGCAATCTTTTCAGAATAGGTCACCAATGCGGCTTTTCCTTCCTCCTCCATTCTCATTGCCGCCTTCTCTGTTCCAAATCGCTTCTTGGACTCCTCCAACCTGTTGGTGAGTTCAAAGTAGGGCTCAGCTCTCAAGTGGTCTCCGCCACGAGATGCGATAGCATAAGTGAGACCATACGCCTTGATCCCTCTAGGGTCTCCACAGATAATATCAAGACCCTTGACTTGCATGACGAGTTTCTGAACCTCAGCATTGAAGTCCTTCGAGAGCTTCGTAGCACCATCCGCAAGTCGGTCCCCAACGCCCTCCCGAAAGGTTAACAAGCTTACCGCGGTTCGAATCGATTCCACATCTCCCCAACCAATGCTTAAGCCATCCAAGTCATCTGGAGAAACGAGGCCTTTCTCTTGACACTCAATAATCCATCCAATGACCTCAGACGTGGAGATCGAATCAAGCCCCATCTGATTGAGCCAAGCGTTCATCTCCAGAGCGAAGGGGAGGTCATCACTGCCTAGCCTAGAGCTGAAGCTACAAAGAGTTTCAAACTCCGGTCCTTCGGCCTCGTGAGCCTCCGTGACATAATAGCGTGAACAGTGAAGATTGCAGTTGAAACATGCTTTATTCTTCACCTTGAACTCATCAGCCAGACGCTCCCCAGAGATGTCATCCACATAGTCACAGATGCCATCTTGGAAGTGCCTTGTAGGAAGGATGCCGATGCTATTGAGGTCATTCATCAGCATTGTAGTGCCCAATCTATGCCTTTTGTCATACTCAACGTGGGCAGAAATGGCTTCACGCATCTTCTCAACCTCGTCGAGAAATGCGATGGGATCTGCAGATGCCACTGCGCCAGAGCCCCTGACAGCTAAAGCCTTGAGATTCTTAGAACCCATGACTGCACCCATACCAGTCCTACCATTGACTCGGTTGCCACTGGAAACTACGGTTGCAAAGAGGACCTTGTTCTCTCCAGCTGGTCCAATGGCAGCAACCTCGATTGAGTGGTCCCTTTGCGTTTTTCGGATTGAGGATGTAGTTTCTATTATGGTCTTGCCAGCGAGCTCCTCACATCTTACAAACTCAACACAATGATTGTTCACCAGTAAGTAGGTCAGCGCTTCTGCCTTTCCAGTTATTATGATCTGATCGAATCCAGTGAGTTTCATCTCTGCTGCGAATTGGCCTCCTGCTGCAGAGTCTCCCAGAATGCCTGTCATCGGTGACTTTGCAGTAACAGTATAGTATGCAGATGCAGGAAGCAGCGTGCCTGTGAGTGGCCCAACTCCAAAAATGATGATATTCTCAGGACCAAGGGGATTACAACCAACATCAAGCTCTTTAAACAGCCTCTTCGTATTTGCAGCACGACCACCGATGACACTTCTGAACCACGATGCATTGCTCTTCTCAATCTTGAAGCACTTAGTTGAGAGGTCAATCCTTAGAATACTCCCGCCATACCCGTATTTGGTCAAGCAGAACTCCTCCAAGACTTCCTCACGTCATCGCCTAAACCTTTAATATACTGCTGTCGCCGCTCACTTGTGTTCAGTTCTTTTGAAGATACTTCGGTCCCAGCAAGTGATATCCGAGGAGCATTCAGCTCGAAGATTATAGCCCCTTCTGTGCAAGAATCGACACACTTCGGTCGACCTCCGCACAGGTCGCAAACAAAGACAATCTCTTCATGTTCTTCCACGGCTCCAATCGGGCACTTTCGTATACATGTGCCGCATTGATTGCAAATGGTAGGAGATACAACTATTTCACCAAGCGTGCCAATCGTCATTGCATCCACGGGACATTCCATGCAGTATCTCTCTTTGCACTGAACACATACCACAGGACCATCAATGCCTGTTTCATAGAGGTGCATTACTTTGATTCTGGCAAAACGATTACTGACCTTCCCCGTATGATAGAATGAGCATGCGGTTTCACAGCTTCTACAACCAGTGCACTTGCTTATGTCAACAAGAATCATGAGATTATTCCTCAAGGGCCTCGAGTCGGAAAATGACTCTGCCCTCTGGATCCGGGCAAGTGAAATGCTTCACACTCTTTACCCAATGGTCATCTGGCAGATTCTTCTTTACATTGTATATCGGAAACACAGGCATCATGCTTTGCAATGCCCATATGCAAACATTGCTGTCTTTTGGAACACTGAGCCTTGACCCATCTACAAAGAAGTGATCGCCCACAAGCACAGGAAGGTTACAGTGTCCATCTATTCTCTCAACGGTCACTTTAATCTTCGACATTTCGACCATCCACGCTGCACAGTCGTCGGCCTCTAAAAGGATGCTGGTCAGAGAGCCTTTCCCTAGGCAAGTGCTCTTGGCGTTCATTACTGTTCCGAACTCGTAAAGCAATACGCGACATTAGCTCCAGTCTGCACTGTTTGCATAGATCCCGGTGTGCCTAGGATATCTCCACATGGATAAGCCCAGATGTAACCATCAATAGGAATGGTGACCTCTTCAAGAACATCTCCATAGAGATCATATATCTCAGCAAACTTCTCTCCCTTCTTCAGAAACTCGCCAGGTGTCTTCAGAAAGCGAATTAGCCCACCTCTGTTTGCCCGTATGATGCCTTCCCACTTGCATTCACCTTCTATGATTGGGAAGCCCTCTTGGGGTTCGATCTCTCCATCCAGCATATCGAAGGCCTTCATGATGTTAAGAACGCCTCTCACACCTGCGGTGGTCGAAGGATCAGATATCCATCTTCCATCAATGAGCTCCATAAGAAGGTCAGGAACTCCTTTCTTAGAAACTAGATTTGCAAGAGTTGGTGGCGAATCCTCTTCAAAGGGGGTTTCATCAACAATAGTGGTGACTCCAAATGCCTTTGCCATCTTCCACAGGGCATCTTTAGTCTTGGGATTTCCAACCAAGATTTCTTGAAAGATGAGAGAATCAGGACGTGTATTGCAGTGAATATTGATCACCAAGTCTGCCTTGGACCATGCCTCGGTCCAAAGGGCGTGAGCGAGGCGTTCAGTCGCTGTTCCATCAGGCTTGTCTGCTGTAAGTGGACTTGCACTGCCTCCGCCTCCGAGATCTTGATTGTCAACCCAAGATAGATATTGATGATGCATGTATGCCAGAGGGTTCTCCACGGGAATGCCTATGATCGCACCTCGCAGCTGCTCTGGATTCACCCTCTCACGCATGACCTTGTGTATGACCTCAACTCCTTGTATCTCAATGCCATGCTGTGTTGATACCACTAGAAGTATTGGTCCATCTCGCGTGCCATTCATCACCAGGACAGGGATGTCAATTCGGTCAGACGTATTGAGTTCAATGCCTCTAATGACACCCTTTGCCAATTGGCCTCTCTTTGCTTCAGCTGTTCCAACGGTCAGTGTATCTGACATCTTCATCACAAGAAGAGGTAAGCAATTCCTCCATCATATTCCTTCCGGACAGGCTAGACTTGGAGATCGTGCTCACGTTCTAATTCTTCAACATCAATTCTTGGCTCAATGCTCCTAGTGATGAGCACTATGAGAATACACACATTGATAGCTATTACTGAGAGAAGCAGTGGAAGGCCCTGAAATGCGTCGTAGATGAATCCAGCAGGAATTGGACCTACTGAGATGAATAGGAATACAACGACCATGGTCAAGCTTAGCATCTTCCCCAAATCTGGCCGAGGTAATGATTTCAGGATATAGGTGCCAAGGATGGAGAACCATAGGGTATCATTGATTGTCTTCAGAGCTGTAGCAATGAAGGCTAGTGAGAAGACTACGCGTAGACCTGGAAACACATTGTCAGCTGCAACCAGCCATTCAATAGGAGCTATATAGGGCACTTGCACAGCTAGCACTAGAAGGCCAACCGCTATGGGCATAACAGCATAGACAGCAATTGTAAGCTCCCTTCCTCCTCTCTGGTCGAATATACGACCAAGATATAGCGTCAATGGGACTGAGAATGCAAGGGTTACCAAAATCATGAGATTGATCTCACCAATTGTGAATGAGAGAGTCTCATTGACAAAATACCAACTCGCAAACCTATAGAAGGAGTCACTAAACGCATCCAGACCGATTATAAGGACGAATACTGGAAACACCTTGAACAGGAGCTTCAGGCCACGTACATTTTCGCCAAGAAAGTCCCGCAGGATATTGCCTTCCTTCTTGACCCGTTCCGGTCTTGGAAGAGATTTCAACACTGTGAACCTAATGAGCGCGGAGATTAGAAACAGAATCCCTGCCGCAAACATCAGCATCTGGATTACAGAGACAAATGGAGTCCCAATGTCCAGCAAGATTGTTACAACGAGCAGAGGAACCAGACCCCAAGTTGTACCTAAAGTGAACAGGCTATTTGCGACTCCACCCAGTCGTCTGTCAATCTGTTCCATACTATAAGCTTGTCCACCAGTGCTAGTGAAAGAAGACAATCCAAAGATTATGATAGCAATAACTATTGCAATAATCTCTGTTGCAAAAGAAAGCATGATGAATGCGAATCCATTGATCGTCAAGGTTATTCCTGAGAGTCTCCGACGGTCGAAGTTGTCCGCAATATATCCAGAGAATGTTGTGCCAATCATGTTCACTACGAACATGAGTGAGATTACAATTCCGACCATGACGTATGATACACCTATGTCGCGGAAATACAGAGTGAAGTACTGGTTCAGCACATTCATACTGCTATAGATCCAAACGGTCCCAAGATAGATAGCCCAATTTCGATTGCTCAAGACCTTCTTGACTGATTGCCACCAAGATAAAGCTGAGACATCGTCTTCCTCAGCCCTCTCCTGTATTACGGGCTCTGCTGCGACATTTTCCTGAAGGTCATCCATTTCCAGAATCAGCCTTGTCGTGCTTTCCTCCTAAATGGAGGTTAAAGAAACCCGCATCTTTTTTGTTATAGATGTTCGGATGTGTGACGAAGAATAAGCCGAACTGTTTATGTCATTGAAGCAAAACGAGTTGGAACATCCAACAGAGTCCGCATCGGAAGTGATTGGTAATGGGCGATGAGTATGATATTCTGGTAAAGGGTGCGACAATCTTCGATGGAACTGGTTGCTCCGGATTTAAGAGAGATATCGGTATCCGAGATGGCCTGTTCGCTGATATTGGAGAAACTAGGTTTGACTCAAAGATAATCATTGAAGGGGAGGGACTTGCCTGCGCTCCCGGTTTCATTGACATGCATAGTCATAACGATATGGCTCTGCTATTTGATAATCGACTAGAGTCCATGATTAGACAAGGTGTTACTACTTCTGTCATTGGCAATTGCGGTTTTTCCTTGGCTCCTGTGAATGAAGAAAGAATCGACTTAATGAAGAAAGAGATTGAGCTCTTTGCACCCCCAAGCCAAGATGTTAACATCACGTGGAGGACATTCAAGGAATACCTCGAATCCTTGGAAAATAACAAAACTTCCATGAATATCGTGCCGCTGGTTGGATTTGGAGCTGTACGAATAGCAGCTGGGCCCGGATATGAGAATCGCAATCCCACCTCAGACGAGTTAGAAGGAATGAAGATACTGACAAAAGAGGCAATGGAGGCAGGAGCATTTGGATTAAGCACGGGGTTAATCTATGCTCCTCAGGTCTATGCGGATACATCAGAGATTCTGGAACTGGCTAAGGTAGTAGCTCAATACCACGGACTCTATTTCTCGCACATTAGAGGAGAAGGGGCAACTCTTATTCAGGCTGTAAAGGAACTGATCGACATTGTAAAAGACTCTGGATGCAGAGGTGGGCAGATTGCACATCACAAGGTTGCGGGCAAACTCTTCTGGGGCGCCAGTGAAACTACACTGAGGATGATTGCAGAGGCCAATGAGAAGGGGCTTATGATTGCATGTGATCAATATCCCTACAATCGAGGAGCAACCTCGCTCATAACTGTACTACCACCTTGGGCTCATGAGGGAGGAATTGATGCGATTCTTGAGAATCTGCAAGATACGAAAATACGGAAACAAATCGAAAATGACATTGAGACTGGGATTGAGGGATGGGAGAACATAATCAAGGAGGCTGGATGGGAGGGCGTCTTTATCTCATCCACGAAGACAGAGAAATGGACGGGTATTGAAGGACACAGTCTTCAAGCCATCGCAACGCGGAGGGGGTATTCCAATCCCTTTGAAATGCTCGTCGAGCTCCTTCTAGACGAGAAAGGAGAAGTTGGAATGACAATGCAGAGCATGGGAGAGGAAGACATTCACAGAATTATGAGGTTTCCATACACAATGGTTGGAACCGATGGAGAAGGTGTATCCCCAACAGGTGTTCTGGGATATGGAAAGCCCCATCCGCGCTTCTATGGTACCTACCCACGAATTCTAGGGAAATATGTCAGGGAGGAGGGTCTTTTGACTCTTGAAAATGCAATTTGGAAGATGACAGGATTCCCTGCAAAACAGCTGGGGCTTGATGACAGAGGAAGAATACAAGCAGGCATGGTTGCCGACCTTGTCGTGTTTGATCCAATGACCGTGGTTGATAGGGCAACATTCACAGACTCCCATCAGTTTCCCGAGGGCATTCATGAAGTCTTTGTAAATGGAACACAAGTTGTGAGCGATGGAAAACAGACAGACGAGCTACCTGGAGTTGTACTTCGTCACAGCATGTAGGGTGAACTAGTTTACCCAAAGAATAAATCGCAGCCGGGTAGTGAAAAAATCGCATTTAGCAAGGTGACTCTCATGGCGATTGAGAAGTACAAGGAGAGAACTCCAGCCTCTAGGAACCTCTGGGAGAGAGCTGTGGGTCTATTCTGTGGCGGAATCAACCACAACATCAGAACTTTCGGGCTTGATAGCTGTGGAGCTTATCCACCGTACATCAAGCGTGGAAACGGCTCACATGTCTGGGATCTTGACGGCAATGAGTACATTGATTGGTGGATGACGCATTACGCTCAAATCCTTGGACACAATAATCCAGCTGTGCGGGAAGCTCTCGCAGCACAGATCGAACAAGGGATACATTTTGGCGGTCTCAACGAGCAGATGGTTCTGCTAGCTGAGAAGCTCAAAGAGGCGGTAACCTTCCTTGAGAAGATGCGCTTCTGTTCAACAGGTGCGGAATCAACGATGTATGCTACTCGACTAGCGCGGCTCTTTACAAAGAAGAAGTTTGTAGCAAAGACTCTTGGTGGCTGGCATGGCGGCAACGACGCTTTGGCATATCACCTCAAATCACCATACACGGATGATGCCTACTTCAATGGCGTTTCATTCAACTTCAATGACGAAGACAGTTTTGATATTCTTATGAAAGAACATGGGACTGAGCTTGCTGCTGTGATAATTGAGCCCGTCCTCGGTGCGGGTGGCGCAGTTCCTCCTGATGCTGACTTCTTACCATACCTTCGTGAAGAAACTGAGAGTCGGGGAATCCTGCTGATCTTCGACGAAATAATAACAGGGTTCAGATTCTCGTATGGCTCTGCAGGGGAGAATGAGTTTGGTGTGATTCCAGACATTATGACAATGGGGAAAATCGTGGGCGGCGGGATGCATCTGGGTGTCTATGGTGGACGAGAGGATGTCATGAGCCTTGCTACTCCTGGTGCACAAGGAGGCCGATGGGTTGGTGGAGGCACCTTCTCAAGTCATCCATTAGCAATGACTGCAGGATGTGCGACACTAGACCAGCTCAGAGATAAGAAAGATATGTATCCAGCCTTGAACAAAAGATGCACGGATTTCAGAAATGAAATAAACAAGATCCTTAACGAACACAAATACAAGGCAATATCCACGGGCCACGGGTCACTAATCTATATACACACGCTTTACAATAGGATGGAGAAACCTCCACGCACAGGCACGGATATTGGCAATCAGCTGGATCATGATGCGCTCGACAAGTTCCAGAGCCTCTTGATGCAAGAGGGAATCTATGGTTATCATGGACTTGGAGCGATGTCTTTCTCTCATACAAAGGATGACATTGAGAATACGCTTTCCGCGATTCGAGCAGTTGTAGCAAAATGAGGTGGAAAAATGGAGTTCAAGATTGAGCCAATAGGATTTGTGAAGAAGCATGACGATGGGAGGATATTCTTGCAGATTGGCTCTAAGTTCTGGGATGGTACATTGAATGTAGACAAGTTCTCTCACATTCATGTGATATGGTGGGCAACTGGCTTCGACATGCCTGAGCATAGAACGCATCTACAGGATATACCCCCTGCTGAAGGGGCAGAGCTATCCGGTGTCTTTGCTAGCCGCTCTCCTGCAAGGCCAAATCTCCTTTGCCTTTCAATCGTGAAACTTCTTGGCCTGTATGAAGAAAAAAGAGCCATAGAGATAGACCAGATAGACGCCAAGGACGAAACTCCTATTATGGATATCAAGCCCTATCTCCCTTCATCCGACAGAGTTGATCATGCAGTGGTCCCTGAATGGTTCAAGAATCTCAAGAAACGATACACAAAATGAGTCGAGTTTTAAGAAACACAAAATGTGTGAGAGTGCTCATGCCCCTGAGGACATAAGCACGGGCTCACTAGAAGCGCTAAGAATAAAGAGCTCCAAAAGAGCCATCTTCACTACCCGGCCTTATACTGGTAAGCCCATGCGATAGCTCTAGTACTATGGATCTGCTTTCTGTATGCCTTCTTTCTCTTTTCATTCTTTTCGATTGCCATAATAACCTACTTCCTTTTTGCTTGTCCAGACATGATCATCACACGCAAGAGGCCATCATCTATGCCTCAGCAAAGTAGTCGTGATAGATCGACTCATGCGTGAAGCGCCTTCCAATTCGCCTGCCAATCCTCTTCGACTGATTGCGATTTATCCTGTCTGTCATTTATATCACCTCGTGGCTGTCACCGCCCGGTCTCCCGCGCGGTTTCAGTTTTCCACGTAATTGTATTACGTATTCCTCTTTATAAGTATTGCGGAATCGTATTATGATTGTCATTCAGTGTCTTATCACTTGTACAGACTTGACCAAAACGCCACACTGGGCCAGCCAGGGCTTCGCGTGTATTCGCGATAGATCGTTTCATTCCTGTAGCGCTTGGCAATACGCCTGGCAATCCGACTCCACCATTTGCGATTCTTCTTGTTAGTCATCCATCTCACCTCGTGACTGTCACCGCTCGAACACCAGCAGATTCAGTCTTTCATGTAATAGTATTACATAATACTTTATATAAGTATTGTGAATTAAGAATTGACGCGTCTGTAGAATTGCGCTGAACGAAAACGAGAAGTCACTACTCGAGTCCACAACATGTGAACCTTAATTGTGAGCCTAGATAGTGGCTATGTGTTATATTCTGACTCGGTGTGTTTTCAATTGTGATGGACAATGATAGGTGGCGAAACGACAAGCATTCGTTCGGAGAGTGCAGTTAATCTAGTTGACCTTGTGGAGAACAATGTTAGTTCAATAGACATGTTGAGCTCGCGGATTGGCCTATCACCTGAAGCGACTCAGAAGATGCTCATGGAGCTGGTAGAGGAAGGCAAGCTATCTGGAAGACTGACATCAGATGGAACCCGCTTCTACAAATCTGATGTCAAGACATCTGATGCACCAACTGTTGCATCTGCTCCTGAGCCTGTGATTGAAGAGAGGGACACGAAACCTGGAATCATCATCATGCTATCCGGGATTATCATGTTCATCTCGGGGAATATTCTGGTCAATCTGAATGCTGAGTTCAGCTTTCTCTGGAGTATTGGCTCTGCAATTATCTTCCTGGGACCTCTGGTCCTAATCGCTGGCATGTATTACGTGAGTAGATTGAATCCTCCTCAGAAGCTAGGCTAGGGATAGATGACATTTCGACCCCTCACACAGCTTTATTAGGAAAACTGAGTGGTCTAGGAGTGCAGGTAAGACGAGCCTGTCGTCACCAATGAATACGATCCCGATTCCCGGGCCGATTCCCGGATGACCCCTACTCGTTTTGCAAACCTGTTACTCCGAAACTAGAGTGATTTAACATGAGCGAACCGGAACCTGTTCTTGCTATCATCTCAGACCTTAAACCCCGTATGAAGAACCTGACAATTTCGTTCAAGGTCCTATCAAAGGGCGAGGCTCGCGAGGTGACCTCAAGGCATGATGGCGAAACCCATCGTGTTGCAGACATTGTCATTGGAGATGCCAGTGGCATAGTCGTAATGCCCCTATGGGATGACTCCATTGACGCACTGGAGGTTGGCAAGACCTACAAGCTTGAAAACGGATATACTGGACTCTTTCAGAGGAATCTTCGACTCAATATTGGTAGATACGGCATCATCAATGAAGCTGAGGAGCCAATTGAAGAAGTCAACGAGGAAAACGATCTCTCAGCCGAAGAGCATGAACGTCCACCAAGGAGATATGGAGGACGTGGCGGCTACGGCGGGGGAGGCTACAGAGACCGTCGCGGTGGTGGTGGCTACAGAGATAGACGTGGCGGCGGCGGATATCGAGAACGCGACCGTGATCGCAGATATTAGAGCTTGTTATTATTTGGAGGCATAGACGAAGTAAACGCTTATGCCTCTATTCTCTTCTTTCTCATACTCTCTGCTTTCACTCTTGAATGGATTCAGTGGATTCATAATAGTTGGTCAGGAGTTCTTGCATAAAGTCAGAGCCTCTTTTGATGATCACCATGGGATCACTTACTATGAATGAGAATCTGTAAGTGATGGCAGCAACTGGCTTGGCCCACACGATGTAATTGGGGCGGGTTAAGAATACATTCGACCACTTATCACAGACTTCATCAAAAGTCTTGAGTATCGCCATGTGATCTTGATTCATATGGACATTAATGTCGAAGGTATATCTATACGCGAATTCTTCTGATGTAAGCATTTTGAGCTGTTTCCATGCTTCATCAAGTGTTTCTCGGTATGAATGCCTAGTATCTGCTTCTTGAAGGGCCTCCTCCTGTTTCTTCTCAATGTATTTCGACAGGTCTATCCTGAAATTTGTGACCTCACTACTGACAACTTTATTGTTCGGCACAAGCTGAATGTTTTCATCAGTCAATAAGACGCGAGTGTAGTTGAGAGTAATTTCCCGGACTATTCCTTCGACTGAACCAATCCGCACGTAGTCTCCTACTCTAAAAGGTCTAGCAGTTAACACATAGAGACCGCTCACAATATTGCTAAGGGCGGTTGAGAAAGCGAGACCGAGTGCAGTACCAAAAATCGCTGATATTGAGAGTATTGCTGTATAACTCGCTTCGAAAAAGCTAACTAGCATTAAGACTGCAAACATGAAGAAGATAAGCCTGAGAATGAGTACAAGTCCAATTGTAGCCTCTCTTCCCATTCCAAGAGCCAGCAAGGATCTCTTTGCCAATCTTGTCACAATAATGTAGATCAACCCGATAACGATGAGCGTAGCTACAAGGAAAACATAGGGTGAAATTTGATTCCAGTAGAATTGTAGATAGGCAATCGGATCGACTAAGAAATCGGGAGGAGTTTCCTGCATCATCTCAATTCATTTCTCGTGTCGGAATATTCACCTATTTCAATTCTCCCAAAGCACCAAGTGATACAGACTTCATTCTATTGATAGGCTTATTAGAGAAAGATGCGAAAGTTCACCTGTCAAGAGGAACTGAGGGTTGGACTTGAATCGAAGTTTCCTGGCCAAGACTATCATCAGGATGATTGCCATTTTAATTGTACCTCTTGCTCTAAACATTGAATTTGCTGTTCCCATATCTTTTCAATACGTATCCCTAATCTTCTCATTTGGAATGTACCCATACTATGACTACTACATGCAGCCTCCATCCTATTCTCCAATCTCCTTCGATTTCCTTACAATTGGGCTGGCAATTGCCGTGTGTTTTCCTGGAATCTATTTCACTAGATGGCTGACTCAGCAACCTAGGGAAAAGGCAATCAAGAAGATGGCATTAGCTGCGGCGGTTTTCATATCACTCATAGTATATCCTCTGTCGATTCTTGTGCCCTATGGCAGCCCGTATGTACCTGTGCCATACTATGGAGGTTCCATGATTCAATCGATTGTTCCATGGGTGATAGCAGTGTTTGTGGTCCTTCCGGTGTTGGGTCGGCAGGGTTCGTATATTGACTCTGACAGAAAAGCAGCGTACTTCTCTCAGACACCCGAGTCCTTGATTCATGAAGGGGGCATTCGCCCAGGCAGATTCGGGATTCTAAGTTATATCCTAGGGATAATAGCACTCTGCTTCCCAAGCATTGCGTATTTCTACTCTTACTTCAGTCCCTACGAGACGGGATTGAATTTTGGTATGACAACGGCAATTTGGATAGGATACTATACGTCAGGCTTTGGATATGGTTACGTTTCATTCTACATATTGCCCGCAGTTGGCGTGATTTTGACATATTTGATGAATATTTTCTCGCTTGTATTTGCATATTCAGTTCTTCAATACATACAGACTCACACTGAAAAGACGAGGGTTCTTGCCTATGCTGCACTATCGATTATAGCGCCAGCTGCCTTCTTCATGATTATATCGCCATTTATGACAGCTTTCCCAATCCCCGTGTTGATTGTGTTAGGTTTTCTAGTTGTCTTTCTCCAAAAGCAGATTCCTCCCAGGCAAACCATTTGGGAAGATAAGGCAGTCCAGATGTGGTTTGAGAAGGATCCAGAGATTGTGGTAATGGGCAACCCGCCATCAGGAAAGCAGGCTATTCATTCCGAAGCTCACGTCACTGTAAGAGTTCCTTTTACATATTTGATACTCTCGAAACTAAGGAGCCTGCGGTCACCGAACATTAAATCTGCACATGATACTAAATCGAGCCTAGAACCTTCGAAAATGGAATCATCATCGGAGATTGGTTCGAGCTCAGAATCAGATCCTCATAAAGCAGATTGGGCCAAATCTGACGACTTGTGGGTGACAGATGAAGGATAATTGCCCTCCTATCGTTCCTCGAAGACCAGTGTCTTTACGACTACTGGAACCACGACGTTTTCAATTATAGGCTCGCCAATGTCGACGAAATCACCTTCATGCAGAGATATCTCATCAATGGAAAGAATCTCATTGGTCACCCCAGTCTCGCGCTTAATCACATTTCCGACACTATTGCCTATATCTGTGTCAAAGCACATCAAAATAGGCGAACTATTAGCAGTGGTTCTAGGCAAACCAGCTACAATACCCTTGGCAAATTCGGTGAGGCTTTCATAGGATGGACGGACTGCATCCTCAAAAGCAAGAATAAGAGGATCAATGCCTTCCTTGATATCAAATCTCTTGAGAGCATTCTGGATTGCATCCCGCACTTTCTCCATTGTTGTCTTTCCTTTCGGCACATGGGGAGTGATGACGGGCAGATTCCTCAGTGGATATTCCAGCCCTGAGGAAAGGAAGGTTGTTGACCCGCTCACTTGAAGACTTGATTGGCCTGCACCAATCACAGTTGCGCGGATGCGGTGTTCTGGCTCCGCCATTGGAATCTCGTACTTATCGACCAATTTCACAATTGATTGAGCCAGCAATTGTCCTAGGTCATTATACTCATTGGTTTCTAGCCCATAGATAAACTCAGCAACGCCGCCAGAGAACATGACTTCATCCACTTTGTCCTGAAAGGCGAGAGGAGGAGTCATCATTAGCATGTTTGTGATCTCTGACCCCTGCTTCCCTTCTATGGCTTCAATGAGAGCATCAGCAAGTGCTTGTGCCAATAGTTGCTTTGAGGGTTCGTCAAGATATTGGCCCAGCTTCAGGCTGAGGCCGACCTTTTCGCCAAGTCGCTTTCCAGTTTCCTCGAGTCGGATAATAGTACCTGCATCATCAGTTGCTACCAAACGACCGCCAACATTGATCGCTGCGGTCGCGAACACCTTCCCATCTCTGCAGACTGCAATATTCGATGACCCACCCCCGATGTCACAAGACAAAATGGTCAGACCTCTTTCTGCGGACTTCATCACAGCTCCAGCACCATGAGCCGCCAAGACACTTTCAAAATTGGGTCCAGCTGTTGCTGCCACGAATTTTCCGGTTTCACCTGCAAGAGCTTCCACTATTTCCTCAGCGTTCTCTTTGCGTGCGGTCTCCCCTGTGATAATCACGGCGCCTGTATCTATTTGAGTAAGCTCGAAACCAGCATCAGCGTAGTCTGCAAGAATGAGATTCCTGAGAGCCTCAAAATCGATTGTGTCTGGGCCAGAGAGGGGCGTGAAATGAATGGGCCCCTTGTGAAGTACTTTCTTTTCTTTGATCTCAAACTTCTCGGTACGGCTCTTTAGGTTTCTTTCAAGAAGGATGCTACTAAAGACAACGTGTGATGTAGAAGTGCCAATGTCGACGCCAACGCTTGTCAACAGTTTTTGGTGAGTCTTAATTCGCATGGTAGAATTCGCCGTCCCGGATGATTCAGGGCCAACACTATGCTCCTTTTAGGTTTGCCATCAAGACATTATCATTCGAGTGCCATGTGCGATGGCTTATATTGGTCATGCATCATTCGCATCGAGACTAAAGATGGATGTTCTGGAAGCAATTAGAAACCGAAGAAGCATTAGAAAGTATAAGGACACTGAGGTCGAGGATGACAAGGTGAAGGTGATTCTGGAAGCCGGACAATGGGCGCCCTCAGCCTCAAACAGGCAGCCTTGGCATTTCATAGTAGTCCGTGACAAGGCAATGCGTGAAAAACTCGCTGATGCTCACACATATGGACGATTCATGAAGGAATCACCTGTCGTCATTGTGGTCCTTGGTGAGCCAGCCAGACACCAGAGATATAACTTGGCTGATCCTCACAATGCTGTTCAAAACATGCTGCTAGCCGCTTACGGGCAGGGATTGAGCACATGCTGGATGGGGGTACGAGACACAGCCATCGAGCCTGTATTCCGGAAACTCTTGAACGTACCTGATATTCTTAGAGTTGTTTGCTCAGTTTCAGTAGGCTATGGAAACCAAGAAAGGACAAGCAATCGACGCTCGCTGGATGAAATTGTTTCCTGGGAGACCTTTGGCGGAGAGAGAAGCTAAGTCATTGCGAGGAGAATCGGATGAAACGTGGCGAACACGATCTAGGCACTCTTCTCAGGTCAATGGAACCCACACTGTCAGATGTGGAATACGTGTTCGTTTCAGTTGAAGAGAGTCTTATCGAAGACCTCAAAGATGACGCGCTTCTTATGTTCAGAGAAGACGAGGGAGTCACTTTCATTGTTGAGAGAGGCATAGCTGACTCCCGTAAGCTCCAGTATCTAGCGACTTGGGCGTTAATCACACTGTCAGTCCACTCAGACCTTGAGGCCATTGGCTTCATTGCAAAGATATCGACGGAACTCGCCAAAGAAGGAATTAGCGTGAATGTAGTTTCAGCCTACTACCATGACCATCTCTTTGTGCCATTTGAAGATGGTGAGGAAGCATTGGAGGTGCTTCAAGCCCTCTCGGACAATCCTTAGCTATGTCTGGATTATGACCTCTGAGGCTCTCTTGCCACTCATCCTCTCGATATCAATGCGTCCAATGCCCACTCGCTTGACTGATTTGTCTGTCACCTGCTCTGCATAGACTTCATTCGGTGCTTCCTCCAATTGATCAATCATCACTCTCAGAGCATGCCTCTTCTCGTTCTCATCAATAATGAAAGTGACTCTCCCTCTGAATTGAGTGGTAGCATACAGATGGTCGCATTTGCCTATGGCATATCCATCGTCTTTCAGAGCCTGTCCCCAGACCAGGTTGTTCTGTTTTAGAATGTCGATCTTCTTCCCCTCTTGAGCACAATGGAAGTAGATACAGTTATTCTCAACATCAAAGCCGTGACTCAATGTCGCTAGGTATGGCTCATCATCCAGACACATAGCTACAGTGATGTATTTTGCCTGCTTCAGAATAGCAATCATTTCTGCAGTCTCTGTAATCTCCTTCTCTTTTCTTCGAATGCCTCGCATCGTATCACTACCAAGGTTGCTGATGTTTCATCTTTCAGGTTCCTTTTGAACCAAACATGGTTGATAGGTGAATCAGTAGCTGCCCAATGATGTATGTCAATCCGACATACGGACCAGAAAGGAAGCTTGCATCGGTCATCATATGATAGCCAAGCAACCAATCTGAGAAGAAGAAGAGGAGAAATCCAATTGATATGCAGAAGGTAAATTTGGATGGAAAGTCATCAAACCATTTTGTGATAGCGAACGCCAAAACTGTTCCAAGAAGAATACCATAGGCTAGCATTCCAATTCCAAGCTCGAGCATTGCTGGATTGAAGATTGTCGTCACGAAGAGTAAAACCACAAGAATAGAAACCACCAACCACATTGCAAGATTTTTTGTCACCAATCTGGATTGATTTGCTCCTGGAGAGCGGAGGAGCATGCTAGATCTATCTCGAAGCCCCAGGAGGTAGAAAACATGACCAATTCCGAAAAAGATTATGCCATTCAAGACTGGGATTGGTGTTATACGGAAGATATCCGCCAACAAGAAATCACCAATTGAGCCACAAATCATTGCCGTTAGGAGAAACAATGCATAGCGTGACCACTCTTCAGATCGAACATCAATATAGTTGGCAATAGCCAGTATCACTAGGGCGACTGAGGCACCTAGAAACCAGGGATTTGCTATTCCTGTGAATGCAGCAATTGCTTCCAGTCCTAGGATTACAATAACAACAAGAACTCGAATGTAATCCATTTGTGTATTTAGGAACTTGTTACCCATCTGAGAATCATACTCCTAGAAATACTGATTCACTGATTCGAGTCATTCGTCAACGGCGAGGATTAAGCCTTTCGAATTTTCTTTAGCGAATGAAAGCAATCCTTTTCTGCAGGATAAAGTGCTTTCCATCTATGGTAGTCTTTTCAGATGTTGAAGCTGCATATGAGAGAGTCAAGGACTCTGTTGTAAGGACTCCCGTAATGACTTCAACCACTATTGATGCACTCACCGGCTCCGATGTCTTCTTCAAATGTGAGAACTTCCAGCGCGTCGGAGCGTTCAAGTTCCGCGGCGCTTTCAACGCGGTTTCATTGCTAAGTGAAGAGGAGCGCAAGAGAGGGGTGATAACTCATTCCTCGGGGAATCACGCCCAAGCTCTAGCACTAGCGGCATCAAAACAAGGCGTGAGATGCACGGTAGTCATGCCAAGCAGTTCTCCTGCAGTGAAGATGGAAGCCACCAAAGGTTATGGCGCAGAGGTCGTTATATGCGAGCCAACATTAGCTTCTCGGCAAAGCACTGCTGCGGCGCTAATTGAGAAGCATGGATATACTCTCGTACATCCCTATGACAACCCCAACATCATTGCTGGAGCAGGAACAGCTGCCTACGAGCTCATTAAGGAAATAGGGTCTCTTGACTTAGTTTTCGTGCCTGTTGGAGGTGGAGGACTTTTGAGCGGCACCTCTATTGCTACTAAAGGTCTCATGCCTGAAGCTCAAGTCATTGCAGGAGAACCAAAGGGTGCTGACGACGCTTATCGCTCATTTACAACTGGAGAGATTCATCCCTCGGTGAATCCACACACCATCGCTGATGGACTTCTAACTTCACTCTCCGAGTTGACCTTCTCAATAATCCGGAAGAATGTAGACAGAATCGTCACAGTGAGTGATCAAGAAATCGTGAGAGCAATGCGTCTGCTCTGGGAAAGAATGAAAATCGTTGTGGAGCCATCAGGTGCTGTTTCTCTTGCGGCTCTTTTACAGATAAGTGATCAGCTGAAGGAACGACGCATAGGAGTCATACTTAGCGGAGGAAATGTGGACTTGGAACAGTTCTTCTCACAGTATGCAGTCTAGGCCGCCTCATCATCTATAAGAAAGCCTTCATTCACAGCCTCTGCGATCAATGTTTGGGCATATTCCCAAAGTTTCTCTGAACCGATCTTCAGAGGTTTCTTCTTGTCTACAATCTGAGATTTGACAATACTATGTTTCTTCCATGACCACCCTTTGTTGTGAAAGCTGAGGATGAGAGGCTGAATTGCATCCATAGCAAATGCGAACTTGGCTTCTGGACTTTCTCGTGCCTCATATTCCTCCCAAAGCAAGAGCATCTCTTCAGCTTGATCTTCAGGTAGCATTCCGAATATCCTTGCTGCAGCTTTTCGCTCTCTCTTGGCCTTAGTGGAATTCCCAATGACATCGTATAGAAATGTATCGCCAGCATCTATCTCTACAAGGTCATGAATTAGAAGCATCTTAATGACTTTGAGAAGGTCAATATCCTGAGTATTGGAATATTCCGACAGAAGGACAGCCATGGCTGCAATATGCCAGGAGTGCTCAGAGTCGTTCTCTTGCCGGGTGCCATCAGTCAGAGCGGACTGTCGAACAACGTGTTTGAGTTTGTCTATCTCCACAATGAAACGCATCTGCTGAGAAAGCCTGTCAAAATCGGTCAAATGTGTTCCTCCAGAGTACTCGCTTGGCCTTGAGATGGTCCATATCACTCTGTTGGAAGAGCAATAGGTTCGGTCAACTCCCCGTCCGCAAAGAATTCGTCCAATAGTATAAAGGACTGGAGAAATGCAAAAACAGTTTCGGATAGTAAAGACTCGGGAAAAAAGTTGGAACGCTGGATAATGCACGTGGATATGGATGCGTTCTTTGCCGCGGTAGAACAGTACCGAAATCATCCTGAATTAGCTGGAATGCCAGTCTGCGTAGGTCATGATCCAAAGGGTGGTCGAGGGCGAGGCGTGGTGAGAACTGCGTCCTATGAAGCAAGGGCATTTGGCATTTACTCGGGGATGCCAGTTTCGAAGGCTTATCGTTTATGTCCAGATGCTGTTTTCGTGTCTGGCGAGTTCTCATCATACGGAGAAGCTTCTGCAGAAGTAATGGATGTCCTTCGAGGCTTCTCAGATGAAGGCAGGGTGCGAAGAGCCAGCATCGATGAGGCCTACATAGAAGTAACCAAGCTTGTTCAAGACTATGAAGGACCCTACTCATTAGCACAGACGATCCAAAGTGAAATCCGACTGCAGACAAAGCTGCCCTGTTCAATCGGTGTAGCTCCGAACATGAGTGTAGCTAAAATTGCCACGGGAATGAATAAACCTCTAGGAATCACACTGGTGGGTCATGACCCGGAGGAAATACTTAGATTTCTAGCTCCATTGCCTGTTGATGCACTCAATGGAGTTGGTGCAAAGACTGCCCAAAGACTTTGCAAATCGGGCATAGAATCGCTGGGTCAGATACATGAGATGACAATCACTGACCTCTGGCCTATAATGGGAAGAGGGTCGCGCTGGTTATACAATCGGGCACATGGAATAGATGACCGACCTTTGCTCGACAATGGACCTCGCATAAGGAAGTCTATATCAAAGGACTTCACATTCATGATGGATGTTGATCCAGATGAGGTAGATTACCTTCATGGAACAATTACGAGAATGTGTGGAAGGATAGGTGACAGGCTTCGACAGAAATCTCTCAAGTTCAAGACAGTCACTGTCAAGATGCGATATGCGGATTACTCAACTATCCAGAGAAGTAAGTCAATCCCGGTGGAAACCGATGACCAAGATATGCTCCAGCAAATCGCAGTTGAAATCTTCGATAGAAAGAGGAATCCGGCCAAGTACCTGAGACTCATTGGCGTGAAAGTATCTGGTCTCTCCGAAGGAAGTGCTCAATCAATCCTTTCTGAATTCTTCTGAAATGCTGGTAAGCTAGTTTATTGCCAGACCGGAAGAGCAATGTGCAACACCGATTCATCGCACTCGTCTCATGATGGTTGCGGATGGTGAAGTATTAGAAGCTCGGTTTGTCGACAGACCGAATAGATTCCTTGGAAGAGTCGAGCTCAACAGAAGAATCATTGAGGTTTTCATTCCAAATCCTGGGAGAATGCATGAATTGATGATTCCTTGCAAACAGGTCTACCTTCGACGTAAAGCCAGTGCCCATCGTAAGACAGAGTATGACATGATCGGTGTTTCCCACGATGGAGTCTTGATCTCTATTGACTCCAATCTGCCTAACCGTTTCATGAAATCCAACCTACTGAATCATGCCTTTGATTGGTTTCGGCCTTATGATACTGTCATTGCTGAGCCTCGGATTTATGACGGTCGCTTCGACTTCAAGTTAGAGGGTGCCGAAGGGGCTACATTCATCGAGGTCAAATCCTGCACACTAGTTGAGGATGGACATGCCCTCTTTCCAGATGCGCCAACTGAAAGAGGAGCTAGACATCTCAGAAATCTTGCCAGGTCAATTCAAGACGGATTGGCGAACAGGGCTGCAGTTGTATTTGTTATCCAAAGACCTGATGCGGAAGTCTTCTCTCCGAAAGCGGACACTGATCCTAAATTCGCACTTGAGCTAAAGAGCGCTCATAAGAAAGGGGTAGAGGTCTACCCATTGGTGACAGAGGTCAAGAATTGGTCGCTAGAGTTCCAACGGGTTATCCCATACGTCCAAGAGTTCTGAGTATTATATTGAATGTTATATACTTGTACCCATGACTTCTTATGTCATGAATTCAAGTCTGACCAATTGACTGTTCACTAACATGGTGGCTGGAGGCGTTTCGACTGAGTGTGGAACTCTCTACGATTCAGAGGATGACCGATGAAGAACTTGTGAGACTTGCGCGGATTCTGAAAGTGCCAATAGCCAGTCGTACTGTCAAGCGAATCTGGCTTATCGAAGAATTGACTAAAGCCATGCAGGAGAGAAAGGACAAGAGAAGTGACAAGCGAAAGATGTTGCCTGATCCTGCCCTCGAAATCAAGGGAATGTCCAAGAGCTTCAGTAAGACATTGGCAGTGGACAAACTGGACCTCAAAGTTTCTCCGGGAGAGATTGTTGGTCTTGTAGGACCCAATGGTGCAGGGAAGACGACAACACTGCGTGTCTTGACAGGGATCATCAAGGCGAGTGGAGGAGAAGTCTATGTTGGTGGTCATGATATCCAGAAATCGCCAATTCCAGCGAAAGACCTCATCGGATATATTCCAGAGAAGCCCACTTGCTATCCCAGTCTAACGGTAAGAGAATACCTGATGTTCATGGGTCGAATCTACGATGTTCCAAATGAAGAGACTCTGGTTCGCATGAGTCACTATCTTGACATGTTCCAGCTTCGGGAGTATTTAGACAACTACATTGGAACACTCTCCAAGGGAAATCTGCAAAGAGCCCTCTTGGTTGGCATATTTGTAAGAGAGCCACCTTTCGTGCTGGCTTTCGACGAGCCAATCTATGGACTTGACCCACGCGGTGCTTGGAGCCTCAAAGCACATCTTAATAATCTGAAGAAGGAGAAGTCGGCTATTCTCATATCCACTCATATCTTGGAAGTGGCTGAAAGTCTGTGTGATCGATTTGTCATAATGAATGAAGCGAAGGTCGTAGGACGCGGGACTCTGAAAGATCTGCTCAATGAGAGCAAACGTGCAACGAATCTGGAAGAAGTCTTTCTCGAACTCACTGGAGGTATCCCAGAATAGCCTATGCAGGTGATCGAATTTGGTCAACACTACTTATTCACTGGCTAGAAATGAAGTCAGGATGCTGTGGAACCAATTCAAGCGTGCTATTAGAACTCCAGCGATGTTGATGTTCTATGGAATTACCATTATTGGTGTGTATTTTGTCAGTACAGTATTATCAACAGTCCTAAGCTTTCGCGAAGTGGTGTACACGGTAGGGGCAATGATTGAAGAAGTTCTTGAACGTGGAACAATATTCGCTGGGATGGGAATCCTGACATTATCATCTGTTGTGGGGGGATATTTCGGAATCGGCATCGCTGCTTCATTGACTGATGATGATGAGTCAATTATCCTGGGTGCACCTGTTAAGCCATTTCAGCTGTTTATGAGCAGATACGTTCGCAGATTCATTAGAAAACTCATCTTTGCTCTTGCAGGAGTCATTGCAATATTGCCTATAGTGACCTCGGCAAATCTCTTGTTCATTCCCATGTTTCTGCTTCTTGTCACCACAATTGGCTATTTTGAAGTGAATTACTTCCTGGCAGGCATTGCATCATACCTTAGGATCAAGGTTCAGCAGCGCACTCGTAATCCTGCAAGGCATTTCCTAGTTGTTCTTTTCGGATTAGCCGCATTTCTTCCAACGCTCCCTCAGATAACGGGAAGCTACCCAGAGGCCCTTGTGTTTCCTTCAAACGCCTATGCTTACATATTGACTGAAGTCACAGGGATCTTGGCTTGGGGATATGGTCCAAACTTGGGTCTAGTTTTCCTCATTCTTGGTTTTCTCATCTCATTTCTTTTCCTAGCTGCCCTATGTGATTTCGATTACTACGAGATCTTTGCGGCCGCAGTAGGCAGAGAAAAAGTCGAGGGCCGCTTCAGCAAAATCGTCAGAGGACAAGTCGACTTCACACAAACCAGATTTTCAGACCCGATGTCATGGATTATGCTCAAAGACTTCTGGTCTAGAATGCGGAGCCCTCTTCAGTTCTGGAAATATGTTTATGTCATCTTCGGGACGATCTTCGTGGTATACCTCAACGTATTTCGACCTGCCAGTCTCGCTACCCTTCAGATTCCTCCTGAGCTTAGCGCAACTGCGGTTCCAGCCTTTCTGCTCATTGTACTCCTCTTTATACAGCTTAGCAGTGTTACTAGTCTCCTAAGTTTCGTAGATGAACAAGAAAACATCTACCTCTTGAAGGCGAGTCCATTCAAGCCCATGGATATAGTTCTCGCGAAATATCTACTTAGTCTCATTGAGGTAGGACTGGCGACAATTCCAGTTCTAGGGTTCCTATCCTATTTCTTCCGTGTGGAAGGTTTTGCGTCTTTGCTTACTCTAGCAGCTCCTCTGATTCTGATGTTTACAGCTACTGGTGTAGCTATCGGTGCATATGTCCCAGTTATCACAAATGACCCAAAGGTACTGCCCGTTCCTTTGGCATTTTCATTTCCAGTTGTTAACCTCACATTGGGTGCAACTTTAATCGGCTTGGTTGCTGCATTAGCTCATGAGCAACTGATACTTGTCGCGCTTCCGTTCTTCACATTGACAATTGTTTTCATGTTTCTAGAAGCAGGAGTCCGTGCAATGAACTCATACCGCTAGTCTAGCGACGCACAGCAAGTCTTAGAGCATTTGCAATCACAAGCAATGAAACTCCCATGTCACCCACTCCAACCGCAAGCCAGAGTGTTGCCAATCCTGCTATGGCCAAGATTGCCACCGCTGCTTTTATGCCAATTGAAACCGCAATGTTTTGTTTCACAATAGACATTGTCCTCTTGGCTTGTTGAATTAGAATGGGAATCTTCTCCAAGTCATCCTCCATCAAAGCCACATCCGCTGTTTCCAAAGCCAAATCAGACCCGATCACGCCCATCGCAACGGAAACATCAGATGCAGCCATTGCAGGCGCGTCGTTAATTCCATCGCCAATGAAGAGATGAGTCCCCTCATCAGAGATAGCTTCAACTTGTTCTACCTTCTCATGAGGAAGGAGGTCCGCGTGATACTCATCAACATTGAGAATTTCTGCGACATAGCTAGCTGTAGCCTGGTTGTCCCCAGTGAGCATTATCGACCTTATGTTCATGGCAGAAAGATCTTGGATTGCTCTCCTCGCGGTGTGTCGGACTGAATCCATGAGTCTTATAGTCCCAACATGAGTTCCATTCCTTGCGACGTAGACATTAGTCCCAATAGCTGAAGATGCCCCGCCATCAATATCAATCCCTTCATCTGCCATGAGACCTTTGTTTCCTGCTGCAACTCTTTCTCCAGCAATTATGCCCATGACACCGCGTCCAGCTATTGCTTGAAAGGAATCTACTTCACTTGGAGTCACCCTTTCTATCTCAGCTAGTTGTGTGATTGCTCGGGAAATGGGGTGTTCCGAAAACATCTCTAATGATCCTGCGAGTTTCAGAACTTCCTCTCTGGTCGCTCCATTTGCAGGTGTAATGCTCTCGACTTGAAGCACTCCCTCAGTCAAGGTGCCGGTCTTATCAAATGCAACCACTGATGATTTGCTCAGTGCTTCTATGTATTCGGACCCCTTGACGAGAACACCACTTCTTGCCGATCCAGCAATTGAACTGACCATGCTGACTGGAATTGAGATTACAAATGCGCACGGACAAGATGTGACGAGCAATGTAAGTCCTCTGTAAATAGCCTCCTCTAATGTGAATCCGAAGGCGAACGTTAGCAAGGCCATTGCAACGGACGCAAGCACTACCATTGGAGTGTACCGATGAGAAATCCTGGAGACCAATTTTTCAGTTGGCGATCTCTTGCTACGGGCATCATCTACAAGTGAAACTATTCGAGAGAGCACGGTTTCATTGGACGGATGGGTGATTTCAATCTCAACAGAGCCATCCATGTTTATTGTTCCAGCGTATACTGTATCGCCAACCTGTTTTGAGACCGGCATGGATTCTCCGGTGATCGGACTCTGATTCACACTAGTGTTGCCTGAAGCAACAATTCCATCAAGGCCGATTCTGTCCCCTGGCTTGACAACGAAGACTTCACCTATCTGGCCTGATTCTACTGGCGCATCCACTATTCCTCCAGAGGTCTTAATCGAGATCATAGGTGGTGCTAGCTCTAGCAGTCCCTGTATGTCATTCCGAACCTGTTCACTTGCTCGGTCCTCTAGAAGATTGGCAATGAAGAAGAGATACATGGCTGCGGCTCCCTCCAAGGGTGCACCTATGATAAGTGCAGCAAAAGCTGCAAATGTCATCAGGAAATTGATGTCCAGATGAATCTTTGCGGCACCTCGGAGTCCCCTTGGGATGATCCATCTCCCTGCCATTAGGAGTGCGGCGATTGATAGTCCATAGACAAACAACTGATTCTGCAAAAGCAGCTCAACAAGAATTGCTGCCGCCCAAGTGATAGAAGCAAGTACTGCAATGACATACCTTTCAGTCATACTTGTCTTGGTGTCTTCTTCCTCTTGCTTTGCACAATGAGTGCAAGCTGCTTCACTTTCCAGCAACATGTTCTATCGCTCTCTCCATGATGTCTCTGATGCAGTCGTCGTCGAGCATGTGATAGACATGCTTTCCGTCACGCTCATGTCTAACAAAGCCAAGGTCTTTGAGAATTCGCAGATGGTGACTCACGCTACTGATATGCTGGCCTGTCCTTTTTGCAATCTCAGAAACAAAGATCTTCTCTTCCCGCATTAGCAGGTTGACTATTCTAACCCTTGACTCATCATTAAGTGCGCTGAACAACCGCGATATATTCTGCGCGTCTATCTGGTCTAGGTCAGCCTCATCTTGGTCATTCACTTCCGTAGTCACAACATTTTAACATTTGAATAACTATTAAAATATTATCTATGCGGCCCTTTGAATGATGATGATAACACTAGACCAGCAAACATTATGAGCGTTCCAAATCAGCTAAATCTATTGCACTGTATCACAGAACATTGGAATGTACGCTAACTGCATGCCGGATGTGTTTCATGTGCCTGAGGAACGTATTGAATCAAATGACAGGTACAAGAGCATCCTCCAGATGGCGAATGATGGAATAGTGGTGATTCAGGACGACCTGATTTCAATGGTCAATCCAGCATTCTCAAAGCTACTAGAGTTTGAAGAGAGCGAACTTCTTGGAAAGGACTTTGTCAGCCTACTTAATCCAGCATCTTCTCATCAGTTCAAAGAGCAGATTGAGAGTTTTGAAATATCGTCAGACATTTCCCCAAGCCATCGAATCCATTTGGTCACTAGGACTGGGCGTTCGGTGATGGCGGAAATCAGTCTTGCAGACTTTGATTACCAAGGAGCACCTGCCAAAGTTGGGATTGTACGCGACATCACACAACAGCTCAAACTAGAAGCTGCGATTGAGCAATCTGAATCGCGATATCGTCAGCTGTTTGACTCATCACCAATAGCTTACTTCACCCTAAGCCCTAGAGGTATTATTCTTCAGGTCAATCAGGCTGCAATGCGACTCTTAGGACATAAAGAAGAACAGATGATTCGAAGGAATATTGAAACCTTCCTTCCAGGAGACCCAATTGATGCTCAAGCAGGAAAGCTTGTCTTCAATGAGATACTTCAAGGAGGAGCAGTTAACGGAGTAGAGATCATGATGAGGAGGGCTGATGGAAAGCCCATTTGGGTAAGTGTCACAGCCGGACCTTTGGACAAGCCGGGCAAATCCAGTCGAATTGGATTAATGGCCCTTGATATTGATCGAAGAAAGACTGCAGAAAGAAGAGAGAGGATGGAAGAGGAGAGGGCGAATCTCTATCTAGAAGTTGCTACTCACGACCTCAACAACATCAACCAATCTATCTTGTTTGCTATGGGCTTGTTAGAATCACAGATGGAAATCCCAGGAAGCTTGCAGGCACAAATGGAACAGGCGAATTGGAATGTCAGACGATCTGCTAGAATGATTGCTAATATGAGGACAATCATGGCACTTAGAGACCAACCGCCAAGTCTAGAGAAGACAGATATCTATAGTCACCTTGTTGCCGCAGTCGAATCAGTAAGAATAGACTTCCATTGGAAGGAATTGAAGGTTAATACGAATATCACTGAGGGGAAGTTCCACATACCAGGCCATCAGTACCTCTCGCAAGTTCTATTCAACATAATCCACAATTCTGCAATGTATGATGAGAGGGACTTGGTGGAGATAGACATCATTGCCCAAATTATTGACTCACGGCTTGTACGCATAGAGTTCGCTGACTACGGTCCCGGCATTCTAGATCCTCTAAAGGAGTTCATCTTCAAGAGGAGCGGGCATCCTGATGCTCAAGTGGTTGGGAGAGGCCTTGGACTTACGCTGGCTGACAATATTGTAAGAAGTCTCAATGGGCAGATTTGGGTTGAGGATCGCGTTGAAGGAGACCCGTCACAGGGAGCCAAGTTTGTCTGTGTCTTCCCAGCGTGGACCGATGAAACTGAGTTGCCTTGCGGTGGCAAGAAATGCATCACCTTCTATAAGTCGACTCACTGCTTCTGGTGCGAACCTGTCTACGACCTGTTGCTACGACTCATGGAAGAACTCAGCATTGCTAGCTCAATAATAGAATCAATCAATGTTGATGATCCTAGTGTAGAATTGCCTGAAGATGAGATGCCCGTATTGCCTACAATAAAACTCTGTGACATAGAATTGAATGGATTCATTCAGGAGCAGAATCTGAGAAAGGAACTTCTTCAAATGCTGAGCAAGCCTTGTTACAAAGGTTTCTAGTGGTTGGACCATCTCGCAAAAGAGTGGCCTGGAGAGGGATTTTATCCATCCCCAGGCTTTGGAATCTATGTGTTAAGCAGCTTTTTCGACCGCCATGCTCCCAAGCGAGTCCTTCATCAAGCCCTGGAAATCAAAGCCCATCATTCTAGCCATTAGCATCATGGGAAGAAGCACATTTCCGAATATCTGGAATGCACCGGCGCCTCCTCCTTCCTCTCCAGCATCTGAACCATTACCGCTTCCACCGCCAAATAGCGTGATGTCGCCAATGTCTATCTGCTCATAAATCCGGGGAAGAATCTGGAGAAAGTCTCTCGCAAACGCCTGTGGCGTATAGTCCTTCGCAGCGGCTAGAGTCTTTTTGATACCCTCAGCTTCAGCGCTTGTGACTTTTAGGATCTTCTCAGCATCAGCTGAAGCTACCATGCTGATCTTCTCTGCATCAGCCTTCGCTTCTTGCAGAATCCTCTGAGCTTGTACTTCAACCTCCTGCTTTATCTTCTTCTGCTTCTCAGCTTCAGCAGCAAACTTAGCAACTTCTAGATCCTTGGCGGCTTCGACCTCAGCCTGCTGCTTTTCGTATCGTTTCTGCATGAGATCTTTCTGAAGCTCTATCTCGAGAACGCTTTGTTCACGTTGCTTCTCTGATTCTTGAATAGCTCTGAGCTGGGCTTGCTCCTGCACGCCAATTTGCTGATCGCGTTCGATTTCCTTCTGCCTTAGCATCCTTGATCTCTCGATGTCTTTGACACCTGTTTCTTGCTCTGCCTCGATTTGGGCAATCTGAGCAAGCCTATGCATTTCTGCTTCTCTGGGTTTTGACATGTCTTGGAGAAATAACTCGTTAACCACTACTACGTCTACTAATTCGACTGTTACGATTTTGAGCCCCCACTCACTGACGATGTCAGTCAGTTCCTTCTTGATTGCCTCGATGATCAGCTGACGTTCCTCGAGAATACTCTCGACCTCCAATTGGGCACAAGAGGTACGGATGACCGATTCAATGATAGCTGTAAGCCGAGGAGGTATCTCTCCCCATTTCACATTGTTTATCGTGGCGATAGCATTCTCTGCCTGCCATTGAAGTACAGCACTCAATCGAATCTTCTGCTTCTCCTTTGAGAGCACAGACTCAGCAGAGATATTGAGCTGCTGGACGGTTCTATCCACGGCAAGTATTCTATCCAAGAATGGAATTCGAATTACCATGCCGCCCTCTCCTTGCTTAATTGCCTTACCCTTCCTAAGATGTACATAGAAAATGTTTGGATCAAAGATCCTGACATACTTCACTATGTAGAAGGATAGCAAAAGTATTCCCAGAATGCCAAACAGTGCGATGGCAAGAGCTGGGTTTGCTGCTAACCAATCAAGTATTCCTGCTTGCATTTTTTCTTTCTACTCACACAATTGTGTTTTCAAGTACTCCTCCTCAGTTGACCTATTGTCCTCTGAATATGCATTTTCAGTTTCCAAGTCATTGCCTTGGCCCCTGCATCCATCACATGCAGACTCTCTGAGTCAGACTTGGCCCTCGTGGATTCAGTCCTTGCCTTCGAATCTCCTGTTGAATCATCTCTCAGATGGTAGTTCACTGAGGTCAGACGCACCTGTGTGACTATCGATTTCTCTTGATATAAACCTGCGCACAGAAATGCCTTCTAGGCTTCTTCTTTTTCAGTTTCACGGCGTTTCTGGCTTTGCCTATGACTCCACTTCAGGGCTTCTTTTCGCGGATCCACATAGACAAACTTCTCGTTCGCGGACACCACATAGAGGTCAGTACCTCTCTCAAAAGCAACACCTTTCTGAAAGGGACGCGCATGAAACCGTCTCAGGCCCATTTCAGTGTCAGTTCGCACTTCGCCAAAATAGTCACTGATAGTTGAAACTGCTTCAACATGCCTGCCTACAAGATGACGCGGCTCTATCATGAATCCAGACTCAACAAACACTTTTCCAAGAACTGTTCTAACTGCGTACACCACTAAAGCAGCTCCAAGAAAATGAAGAAGGAACTTACCTGCAAATGGAATCACAATCCCATCGTAGTAGATGATAGAACCAAAGAAGCCAAAACTTAGCAATGTAGTTCCGATCGTCACACCAAGAGGTGCCCCTCTATCGCTCTCGAAGAAACCTGATTGCTTCTCCACATCCAGTTCATGGTCGATATCAACCTCTTGATCCCATTCTTTCTCCACGTCATGGTCAACATCCACATCATGGTCCACATCGTGGTCAACATCATAGTCAATACTATGATCAATTTCCTTTTCCAATTCATGCCCAATCTCGTGTTCGTAACCAGCATCTAGCTCGTGGTCCGCCTCATATTCATGTTCAATACTATGATCGATGTCTCCATGATCCATATCATATTCATGGTCCACCTCATGTTCTATCTCACCATGGTCGACGTCATGTTCCACATCATGGTCAACCTCCTTCTCGACATCATGATCTGTGCCATGCTCCCCTATTGCTGAAACTAGTCTACCAATCAGAAACATTCCAAATGTATAGAACAGTCCAACGAGAAGTATTCCAAATGATATCTCCCTAAGTAAAGCCGCAATTACCACGACATCCTGCATGCTCGCTAATACACCCCGAGGGAGTCTGAGGGATTCAAAGTCTCAGACTCGGGGTATGATTCTCCTGAATGAATATAAAGCTGAGCGCATGTCAATCATCTGAAGCATTGTGCATTGGTGTCAAATATGTCAAAATGGCCAGAAATCAAATTCCTGGGGCAATCGGGATTTCACATTAGGTTTGGGACTAAGAGCCTTCTAATTGATCCGTCAAACAAGAAATCAGGAGATCTTGATGGCGATGTTGTCTATTGTACTCACAAACACCTTGATCATACAAGAGGAGTAGGCATTTTCCTTGAGCGAAATCCTGAGGCATTACTAATTGGAAATGGACAGGTGATAGATGCGTTGGGAAAATGGAGAGAGAGGGCTGTCGAAGCAAAGCTGGGCGAGAAGCTAAACTTCGATGAATTCACTCTCGAATTCGTAGAATGTGAACATGGTTTCTTTGGAGGGATTGTAGTCTATGGAGTCATTGCTAAATCAAATGGATTCGCCTTTGGTCACTGCGGAGATTCAGTCAACCTGGAGCGATTTGGCGACAAGGATCTGGACCTCTTCGCACTTCCAATTAGTGGCCTTGTCGCTACCTCCCCAAATTCTGCTATTGAGCAACTGGCCAAGTTCAATACTCCTCTCCCAACTGTCGTTCCCATGCATTGGCTCTTTAGGAGGCCAAAATCGTTCTGTAGGCAATTCCAATATGAATTTCCTGATGGAAAATGTATCATTCCCGAAGAGGGATCGATAATTCCTAGATGATCGCCCGCGACAACTTGATAAGACCGATATGATGGTCACCTTCCGTGATTCCCATGACCGAGCAGCTAAGCATTCCGCAGGAGAACCGCGAGAAACTTCTGGCGACATTTCATCCCGCACGAACAGGATTCTTGTACCTGTATGTTCTCGGTGCCGTGTTTTTCGTTATAGGGTGGCTCTTCATGATATCAGTAGCTGCGGGAGTCGTTGCTTATGATGAGCTTGCGTGGTGGTTGGGCATGGGAGGAATGCTCTTCGCTCTGCTGCTATGGGGCATTGGGGAATACAAGAAAAGATACACTGTCTATGTTGTCACAACATGGAATCTGCGTGTGATGAAAGGCTCGTATAATAGAATGACAACTCGAGTCTTCTATGATGAGATTGACAGGTTCGAGATTCATACCCCACCTCATTCTAGGGTGATAAATCTCGGCGCCCTCAGAATATATACAAAGGACGAGGAGGAGGAAGCTACAATGGAGTTTGGTGACATTCATAACCCAGAAGGGATGCTAGAACTTGTGAATCGAATAAAGAGCACAACACCAGATTCGATTCCATGGGCACATGTCGAGAAAACTCGTATTGTTAAGTACTAGGAGCGAACATTCCGCTCCATACAAATGGCATGATTTGGTTTTATTTTGCACTTCCCAGAACCTTTTTACATCGATGCACAAATGGAAATATGTGCGGCACGCGAATAGCGTAAAAGTCATGAGGCAATTTGTATTGTAAAAATCAGCCTGAGAGAGGAGTCGGTAGAACTGGGTAGGGTCGTAATTAGATTTACCACAGAGGTAGGCGAGCAACTTCAAACAGACAAAGACATCTATGTCACTGACCTCGACCTGAAAGGCATGAATATAGCCAGTATAAACTTGGTCCCACTAGCCTCGCTAAGGGACTTGGAAACTGTGAACTTGAAGTCCAATGCCATATCAGAAGTTGATCTTGGTCCTTTGTATGAATGTGCCAACATGAGGATGCTGATTCTAAGCGACAATCAGATTGGGACAATCGATCTTTCTCCTCTTAGCCGATCATCTAAGCTACAAGCTCTTGACTTGTCACAGAATAAGCTGAGCACTATCGACCTTTCACCTCTTGCGGATTTAAGAGGCATCAAGTGGCTCTACCTTTCAAACAACCAGCTAAGTGAAGTGAATCTCATGCCCTTAGTCAGATGCACCCGTCTGCAGTACTTGGTTCTAGCTAACAACAACCTAGCGCGGCTAGACCTATCACCACTTGCAAGATTCACAGACTTGCGATATCTGCTTTTGAATGGCAATCACTTCAATACATTGAACATCTCTTCCATCTTTGGAGCGATGAAGCTTGAGCATCTGGTCTTCGATGAAGGCACTGAACTTGCTGCGGACTCTAGATTAAGGCACCAAGACTACTTCCCACGACCCATCGAAGAATTACTGGACACCATTACTTGGATCTAGACCATGTATGATAGTCCATCATATCCACGTGACACTAGCTCCTATTTTCAGTCAGTGCAGTAGAATCTAGAGTGAGCCACATGAGTAGTCATGAAGATACTGCGGCAAGATCAACACTGAGAATAGCTGGTGTGCTTCAAGGCAAACGTGATCTCTGGGTCCGTCGATTGGAGAATTACTATTCTGAATTGGAGAAACTCATTGCTGGGGAATGGCTTGACTCTAGTGACCTCACTGGTCTAGTGAGAGAGGCACGGCTAGCGTCCAGAGAAGCTATTGATGGGCTCGCCAATGACTTGAGTGCCGAATTACTGCATACTTCAAGCGGCATCTTCTCTCGTTTTGAATCTGACAGAGTCACGCTCCTGGCTGAAATCTCGAAGTTGAAGGCAAAGGTTTCCAGGCTACTCTCAGCAGATGAGGAGGGTATGCTCCGCGAAAACGACGCACTGCGATCGGTGGTTCTCAATCTACCCGAGTATCAGCTGCTCTGTGTCATACAGCAATCCAGAGGAGGGACATACGCAGACCTCACTGCAAGGAGCGAAATCAAGAAGGGGAAAGTCCAGAAGTATGTCAAGATGCTAGCAGAGAGAGGTCATGTCATAATCGATCGCAAATCACGACCGTATAGGGTGCTATTCGTCGATACTCCATGGGAACCAAGCCCTACTGCACTGAATACCCAGTATCATCCCGATTTAGAACCGGCTCTACGTCCTCAAGTCTGAGGTCTTCCGCACCGAAACTTCGTGCAACCCTTTGTATGATGGATGACGTTTTGGGGAGAGCGAATTCGCTCACAATAATCACAGGCAGAATGAATGCCATCACGATAAGAGGCAAACCAGCTATCCAGACAAGGCTTTCAAAGATATAGTCCAAACCTATTGTTCCTCCACGTTCAAGAATGAGTCGCGGCAGAGCTATAATGAACTTGCTAGCAATCGCAACTGGGTAGGAGAAAATTGCAAATCCAGTTAGATACTGACCGAACCATTTGCCCACGCCCTCCGTATCTGGGCATCTCCTAATCTCTAATTCATTCCTCTTCAAATGAGTCACAATACCAGAGTCATTGAGAATCCAGGTTGGTGAATACAGCGGAACCGCAAGTACCACGGCAATCAGAGCTCCTAGAAGCCAGATTAGTGGTTCAGTTAGGCGTACAACACCAGTATAGGCAACTTCCGCAGGATATACTGGAACGGCCAAGATTGTATCAGGGAATATTTGGATCATGATTTCACTGAATGACAATGCAAATAGTGAAGGCACTAGAGCTCTTCGAATGATGCGCACGGCTCCGAATCTATTTCCAACAGGTATTACACTCTGGGTGTAGGATTTCGCGCGATAGAGCCTGTTCATAAGCATCATGATAGCAGCAAATGGAACAGAAAGCAAGATGAACTCTATGAAATAGATTGGTAGCACAATGGCCATGACAGTAATCGTATCAATTGCAAATCCACCGTCTATCTGTCGAACGAGGTCAGTTGATGCCAATGGACCACCGATTATCCCAGTGACCCTGACGACCGCATATACCGCTGCAGCAATGCCAGCAATTGTGAAAATGAATGCAGGTATGAACCTTCTTTTTCCTTCTGCCATTTTGCTCAGGAGGAGATGAGTTCTAGAATATCTAAGGATATCTGTGGCGTGCACTTTCACCTTCAAGACTTTGTCTACTTCCCAATTCTTATTAACAGTGTGCGATAAGTATGCACGTCCGGACTCTGTTGAGGTTACAAAATGCAACCAGAGAAGGCACTTTTAGTCATAGCCGTTGCGTGCATTGTTGTTGTTGGATTTGCTGTTGGTTTAACGTTCCTTACATTTGATGGAGGCTCCAACAATAATGGGCACACGAACACAACCACAGACAACATTGCACAGGATGTTGACCTAAGAAATCGGGGAATACAATTGCCTGATTGGAACCTCGTTATGTCCGATGAAAGCATTGTGTCACTTCATTCGCTACGAAACCGCTTCGTGGTCATCGATCTTATGGCTACGTGGTGCAGCTCTTGCGCGATTCAGAATGGGGATTTGGAAACCCTGTACAACAACATGGGTGACAGCATCTATTTGCTATCCCTCACCGTTGATACTAGTGAAACCGAAGCCATGATGGCAGCCTACATGGAAGACAAGGACCTCCCCTGGCCACATGGTCTTGATACTCAGAGTGTCTTTAGCAACTACCTCAATGTCCAATACATCCCTTCCATTGTGATTATTGATAATGAGGGATATCTAAGATGGTATCATGTAGGTCTCTGGAGTGAGCATGATATGGCTGAAACATTAGCCCTGTTGATGGGATAGCTTTCTACCTGAAGAGGTTTCGTTCGGGGTCTCTTAGGATATCTTTAGCAGACCCATGTTCATTCTTAAGATTCAATCCCCGTATTATGGCAGCTGGAATTCCTTCTCCAGCTTGGCCCATAACAAGCTCGGCTGCCGCCGCAAGTTCATCAGCAAGGCACACGCGGGAAGTCTGAAGTGTTCTTCCAAAGCGGTCCAGTCTGCCGGCATTCTCAGTAAAGGGCGTCATGCCAGCAATACCAATTGCTAAGTTGATTGCACCTCTCCTCCAAGGCCGACCTTGAGTGTCAGCTATGATTACAGGGATCTCAATGCCAAGCTCATTAGAAATCGCATCATGTATCGCCTGAGCCGAATTGTCCGGGTCCATGGGAAGTGCCAAAGCATGATCAGGCGGAGCATTGCTCTTGTCGACACCAGAAAAGTCAGTAATGAGCCCCTGGGCAGTTCTTGTAATCAATACAGGTGCTTCACGGATTATTTCGACTGAGTTGTCCAATGCCAGCTGTACATACTCTGGTTCTTTTTCCAATTTCGATGACAGTTGCCTTGCTTTATCAGAAACTTCAATCTCTGACAGTAAATAGAGTCGCCCCTCAGCTATAGACACAATGGTATGAGATACCACGAGGACATCGCCAGATTCAAGCTCCTCGCTAATGCCCCTCAGCTTCTCAGCAAAAAGAGAGGGGAGGTCATCCCCTGGTTTAATCAGGGGAATCTCCCGAATTGGCACTATGGTGAGTTCTCGATTCTTCATTGCTGATTCATCCCTGACCTCGGAACGCGGGGTCATCTGGCTGAGAACTCTCAATTTCTTCTAACGGAAGCTCTTCAACCCTAGAAGACGCGCTGCCGGCGTCATCCCCTAGGCCCGCCTGAAGTGCCAAATTCTCGGGGATTAGGTAATAGAGTATGAGTCCGCCAACTACGTTGATAGCTGCTTGAATGATGTTAAGGGCAACATATGCTGCAGACCCTGCTACAGCTATGTCGAAAGGAAGTCCATAAAGCGTTTGTAACAATGGAATGTTGGTTAAGAACATACCAACCGCTCTGAAGAGGCATCCGAAAATCAAGTACAGGATGATACGTACCCTTCGGTCATATCTCCGGCGTCTGACTATTATCTTCGCAACTATCATACCTAGTATGGTGTAGAACTCAGCAAAGCCCTTGAAGGTTGCACCGATTGGATTTCGGTATCCAATTGCGATCCACATTGCAGCTATCATGATCAACGAAAAGAGGAATCCAAGTCCCTCAAATACAATCACAATTGGTATGCCCGTAGGGTCTATTGTGAATCCGCCAGAGGGGTCCAGTGGGATGTCAGTTATCCCCGGTATTGGAAATGCCTCAATGGCTATCACCATCGCTGTAAAGATAGCTAGAAGGGCAATGCTCTTGGAGTCCGTTCTGATGGGGTGTCTTTCCAGCCACGTCATCATTAATTGTCTCCATAGCTCAAAAGCTACAGTCGCAACTGAAGCTCTATCTGTTCCCGCCAGATGTCCGTTAAAAATCAAACGAAATGGAATTGGACAACAACTCTTGACCGAAAGTTGAAATGGACCTTCATCCGATTGTCTATCGTGGTATTCGCCATGCCAGCTGATGATAAGACACCCTGGTATGAAAGGGATGAACTGTGGGAGAGATTTGGCCGGGTCATGTTCAGTGAACAAAGGATTGAGATGACCATCGAAGAAGTAGACAAGACCATCGAGCTATTAGAGATGTCAACTGAAGATGAAATCTTGGACTTGTGTTGCGGAATCGGTCGGCATTCAAATGAATTCGCAAGAAGAGGATACAAGGTCACCGGCGTTGATAGAACCAAGTCCTATCTAGAGATAGCGAAGGGCACAGCAAAGAATGAAGCCCTCTCAACTGAGTTTGTGCTGATGGACATGAGAGAGTTTGTGCGAGAGAAAAGCTTTGATGTTGTCTTGAGTATGTTCACTTCGTTTGGATACTTCGATGACGATAGTCAGCAAATGGTTGTGCTGGATAATGTATACAAATCTCTCAGACCTGGAGGTCGGTTCATTATTGATGTAATGGGGAAGGAGATTCTAGCAAGAATATACAAAGAGGCGGACTGGAGCGAAGGGGAGTATGGCATCTATCTTGAACGAAGAAAGCCCGCTGATGATTGGAGAAAATTTCACAACACTTGGATATTGATTACACAAGATGGGACAAGACATGAATGGATTGTCACTCACTATATCTACTCAGCCACAGAGCTGAAGTCATTACTTAGATCAGCGGGATTCGTAGATGTGCGTGCCTATGGTGGACTTGATGGTAGCGTATATGATAACACAGCTAGAAGGCTAATCGTTGTTGGTGTGAAGAAGGAATAACACCGGGTTAGGCAATTCTACTATGTCTAAACAAGCATTATTTTCTATTGGCCTCCATATTCGGTTTCTGAGTATATGAACCTGAAATTTCGAGGCCTTTGAAGGATGATTTTTCTGATTCGGAAAATGGGTATGACCGCTCTAGCTGAATCAAGGTGAAACCTAGAGGGAGGCACGGAGTGAGGTTTAACAAGTTAACCTTGACTCGGGTCAAGTGCATATGGAAAAAACCGTGCATAATATGATGACACCGGAAACCCTTTCTTGTTGTCTGTCTGAGTAGAGAAACTAAAGGAGTGAAGAGGATTGGCTACAACGCAGACCGACACCTACCCCCTTGACCAGATGATTGATGTTGCCGCTGGAAGAACTCGATCCGATCTCGTCCTGAAAAATGCTTCAGTGGTCAACGTCTTTTCTGGAGATATAATCGAAGGAGATGTCGCGATCCATCAGGGCTATATCGCAGGCATTGGAAAGTATGTTGGCAGCAACACTGTTGACCTCAAGGGCAAGTATGTCGTACCCTCATTCTTTGATGCCCATGTACACGTGGAGTCTTCCATGGTCATGCCACTTCAATATGCCAGAGCTGTGGTGCCCCATGGGACAGGGGCAGTTGTTGCCGACCCTCATGAGATCGCAAATGTGTTGGGACTTGAGGGAATCATGTACATGTCCAAGTCCATGAGAGGAGGCCCGCTCGAGTTTTACATCATGCTCCCATCATGTGTGCCATCAACCGATTTGGAGACAAATGGGGTAGCGCTGGATTTCTTAGACATCAAACCACTCCTTTCCGAGCACTATGTATTGGGACTCGCAGAAGCCATGAACTACCCCGGAGTTGTCTACAGAGACCCCGACATTCTGGAGAAAATCAGAGTGACACTGGCAACAGGAAAGAGAGTTGATGGTCATGCACCTGACCTCGCAGGGATGGAACTGAACGCCTATGCCGCCGCTAGGATAACATCCGAACATGAGTGCTACACATTGGAGGAAGCGGAGGCCAAGCTTGCCGTGGGGATGCACATTCATATCAGGGAGGGATCAACTGCAAAGAACCTCAAGGACCTTTCACCGCTTATCCAGCCGCACACCTCATTGCTCTGCAGTTTTGTGACCGATGACCGCAACACATTGGATTTACTTGAAAGAGGGCATATTGACAGTCTGATTCGCGATGCAGTATCCTATGGTGTAGATCCTGTCCAAGCCATTCGAGTAGCCACTATATCGACAGCTCGACATTACGGTCTACAGTATAGGGGAGCCATTGCACCAGGCTATCATGCGGACATTGCAGTGCTTGATG
The DNA here is from genome assembly GCA_048882485.1 of Candidatus Thorarchaeota archaeon. Classification (GTDB taxonomy): domain Archaea; phylum Asgardarchaeota; class Thorarchaeia; order Thorarchaeales; family Thorarchaeaceae; genus SMTZ1-83. The sequence goes on along the minus strand of JBHLRP010000008.1, from coordinate 35,753 downwards.
ATTTTAAGAACATCAACGTCCATAGCGTTTACAAGAATGGTGAAATGGTGGCTTCCAAAGGGAAGCTAATTTGGGACATCGGAGAGCACGAACAGCCACGTCTCCGAAGATCGGTCAACATAACATGGCTAGATCCAGAAGATTTCCAGGTCAAGGCCCGGGGAGATAAGATGAACGTCATAGGCATTATACCTGATCAGATTATCACTGAACATCTTGTTGAGGACACTAGGATTGAGGATGGGCTAGCAATTCCTGATGTGGACAGAGACATTTCAAAGATTGCAATCATTGAAAGGCACAATGCATCAGACGTGACGGGTATAGGATTTGTGAAAGGTCTTGGTCTAAAAGAAGGAGCTATGGTCAGTTCCATTGCTCACGATAGTCACAACATAGTTGCGGTAGCAACCAACGACAGAGATCTCATAGCAGCTGCAGTTCAGATTGTCCGAATGCAAGGCGGATTGGCGATAGTGAGAGATGAGAAGGTCATTGCTTCATTGCCACTTCCTATTGCAGGTCTAATGTCAGATCAGACAATAGAAGTGGTCAGTGAGAAGATACAGGAACTAAAAGATGCCGCAAAGACCATCGGAAGTACACTCAGTGAGCCCTTCATGACCATGGCTTTCCTCTCTTTGCCTGTGATACCTAAACTCAAGATAACTGATAGGGGCCTGGTTGATGTTGATAGGTTTAGATTCATCGACCTATTTGATACCCCGAAAGAATGAGGACAATGAGTTAAGCAAATCTCACTTCTCACTCAAGACCAAGTCTTATCTTTGCATCAGCTATTTGGCTATGTTTCCTCCATCCCACATAGATACCTGCTAATGAACCAAAGAATATCATCAGTGTGGCGACGCCAAATGCTCCAAGCAGGAATGGAACAAGCCAAGTTCCTGGGTAGGCTAATAGATTGAAGTAGAGTCCTCTGGCAAGGAGAAATGCCGCCTCGAGGAGCAGAAATCCAAGCAAGAATACACCTGATCCTAGTTGTCTTTCATGAATGTAAATCTGCAGGGCCGTTTGAAGTATGACGGCAGACAATGCATTTCCGATGATATTTAGAATAACAATGGTGTCGCCCCGAACAAAAAGGAATGGAATCGGCGAAGGAACTGATTGTCCCCAAGGATCAAAGTATTGAATCCATAGCATTGCCAGAATGAAGAAGAGTTCGAAGACCATCATTAGGATTGCACCCAATCCAACGACTCTAAGGATAATGTTGTCCTCATTATCAGACCAATCGAAGTTGGTCAGTTCCTGAAACTCTCTATTGAGGGACTTTGCCCAATCACTTTCTGCTATACAAGTATCCTTGTTGCAATGCACAATGGTTAGAAGCTTTCCTCCATAATCTCCAATCCTGGTATGCATGCACTCTTCGCAGATGAGATCACCACATACATTACAGGATGCCTTTGCTAGGATGTCTGAGTGGTTGACACAGTTTCTGCTTTGACTCGGTCCTAGGACCGAACTGGCACAGTACTCACAGCGATTGACTTTGTCTGTGAACTCGACACCGATTCGACCTCCACAAACAGGACATAGGATGTTCTCTGTGTGATAGGCCATCAGTATCTCCTCCAGAACGAATCGGCAGGAACCTCTTTTCTCTCATGAGCTCTATCTCTTTCATACTGCCTCTCAGTTTCTCTGACTCTGCGGTCATCCATCCAAGGCCGGCTTTCATTGCGAAGCGGAGTCTGCTCGACCTCAACCTTGCGACCCTCAAGCAAGCCCTTCTCCCGTGCCTGCTCTAATGATACGAAATCCGTTTTTCGGATGATTCTGATTGCCTCTATTGTCACTCCAATGAGTCCAGCATAGAAGAGAACTGGTACAATGACTATCGCTCCAAGAAGCATCACTAGGCCAACTAGGATAGGAATCGCGATGATAATGATTATGATCACAAGAATTGCTCCACAGCATTCATCGCCGCCTCCGCCACCACCCCCTCCTCCTCCTCCGCAGCTGCTTCCGCTGGAGCTCGCGCCGCTGGACCAGTCCAATGAAGAGAAGATATGGATTGAGGCTCTGAATACCTTTGCCATTGCGCCTCCATAGGCTCCCAGAAACCGTCGATACATTCCACCTACTTTTGAGAATCGTCCCCCAGCCTGACCAAACAAGTCTTCAATTGGCAAGACAAGTGAAGTGGTTGTGACAGCTGGACGATATCTACCCTCGAAGCAGTTTCTACAGAGGTAGACAGTGGAGCCTTTCCAACGCCTGTCTATAGGAGGATCCTGTGCAGTTAGACATCTTCGGCAGAAATGCTCCCCACAGACGGCACAGTTTGTAGCCGCGAGATACTCTGGATGGTCTTCACATGGGACAAAGACACTGCTCACAGCAAGAGTGACTCCACAGTAATCACAAACTACTGTGTTGTCATCCACCATCTTAGTCAGAGGTGTCGCCCCATCGCAATTTGAGCAAAGAATCGCCATGCCCTCAGTGGTAGTGACTTTTCGAACATCAATGATTCTTTGTGCCTCATCCTGAGACAGCACAGAACCATCTGAGCTCAGTAGCGCTGGTGTGAGTGGAACAGCCATCAACCCTTCCTCAAGGAGGCGTGCACGTCTCCGGTCTCTGACGATGACGGTTCCTGATGGTGGCGCTATTCGGTTCCAATAAATCAGCATGTAGAACAGAAAAGCTGCCTGAGTCGCCAACACAAAGACTGCAATATTTCCAATCTGTATGTTGAAGCTGAGTTCAAACCAAGGCACAGTCCAACTGTATGCGACTCCCCAATTCAACAAAAAGTAGGTTGTCAAGCCAACTGCGATGATACTGTAGAGTGCTTGACCAATCACTGCGTTTCTTCTGAGATCGTCAACGTAATTTCCTATAATCAGGCAAGGTAGCGCAACTCCAACGAAAATGACTAAGGCGTACAAAGGTCCCACTAAAGCAAAGGCTGGAGCAGCTCCAAAAGAGGCAACTAGGATACCTACTGCTGCAAGCAGGCCAAAGACTCCAAAAGCCATCTGAGTCAGCCCAATAATCCGCAGGCCAAATGGTCTATCGAAAATTGTGGTTGGTTTTTCGTTCTCCGACAATTCTCCTGGTCTCCACACGCTTCGCCATAAACTCACCTTCTTCGCTTTTCAACCTTTGCGGCCGTATCTGTAGACAACCACGTAATCCTCATAAGAAGGATAGTTATCACAGATAGCAGGCTTTGAAAGAAGCACTTTGAAGCTAGTGTGGTTCCTATGACAGAGATTCCGATGCCAGATGACTACACACCAAGTCCTCGAGAACCACAGCAGCAAGAGGGCTGCTGTGAAAGATGCTGCACATGTTCAGTCCAGGTGATATGTGCAATCATCCTAATCGCGATACTTATTTTCCTGATTCTATTCGCAGAGGTGCTCTGGCTATACTAGCAGAATCATAGAGCCATATCGTTAGCAATCATGCATCAACAGATATCTGTGATTCCGGATAGCTTATATCATGTAGGGAAACCTGCTAGGCTGGACATGATTCACGGAGCTAAGTATCTGTGACAGAACCAGAAGATGACCTGCAAAAGGGCCCTGGACTAATTGAGAGGACTATGAGGGCACTGGAACTCACACAAGGTGTTGAAATAGCCCGCCGTTACCTTGCGATGAACGCGTTTGACGGCGCGCTCACCATGCTTGGACTGATTTTTGGCGGTCTCATCACTATGCAGACCACCAATCCAGAGGTGGTGTTCGACGCTCTTCTGCTCGCAGCGGTTGGTACTAGCGTCGCGATGGCGGTCTCAGGATTCAGTGGATCTTATCTTGCGGAAAGTGCAGAGAGAGACCGCGAGGTTGAGGAAATAGGCAAGGCAATGCTATCGGACATGAGCAACACGATGTACGCCAAGGCAACACGTACAACTTCTGCAGTTGTCGCATTAGTTGATGGACTCGCCCCTTCAGTTGCCGCATTCATTATCATCACTCCATTGCTATTGGTGCCATCAGGATTACTCAGTGTTTCTATGGCGTTTTATATTGCGATAATCATCTGCATGGGACTTCTCTTTGCTCTTGGCCTATTCTTGGGAACAATATCCAGGAAGAACATCTGGATTTATGGAGCAAAGACACTTCTCGCAGGAATCGCTACTGCAATTCTCTTGTACATCATCGCAGCCTTCACAGGAGCGGGGCATTAGCGATGCTTGAAATCCTTCCAAGAGTAAAACTAGCTAATCTTCCAACGCCCTTTCAAGAAATGAAGAACCTTGCATATTCCTTGGACATGAAGTCACTCTGGATAAAGAGAGATGACCTCACCGGCATTTCATTTGGCGGCAACAAGACACGCAAACTCGAGTACGTGATAGGAGATGCCCTTCAGCAAGAGGCGGATACTCTTGTCACTGTCGGAGCTGTTCAAAGCAACCATTGCCGACAGACTGCCGCTGGAGCAGCTCAGAATGGACTGAGGTGTATTTTGCTACTAGCAGGAACTGAACCAGAAGATTACACTGGTAATGTGCTTCTAGACAGGCTGTTTGGAGCAGAGATTCAGTTCTTCCCAGAAGATGATTTCGACCAGGTCTCTCAAAGAATGGACTCAATCATTGATACGCTCAGAGATTTGGGTCTAAGGCCCTATGGTATACCAGCTGGCGCATTCATGCCTGTAGGCTGCATAGCATATGTTCAGGCAATGATGGAATTGAGGGAACAATGTGACGACCTTGGCATAGAGCCAAAGAAGATACTCCACCCTGTTGGTACCGGAGGGACTCTGGCAGGAATGATAATTGGTGCGAAACTCGCGGAGTTTGATGCTGACGTCATAGGAATCAGTGTACTCCGCGATGCAAAGACCACCAAAGAAAAGGTCGGTGAAATGATAGACCGAATGTTTGATGCGTATCCTGCACTGATAGACAGATTCAAACCTGAAATCAAAGTTGATGATCGGTTCACAGGAAAGGGGTACGGGGAGATGGAAGACTCTGTTCGAAGCGCTATCCAGATGTTTGCGAAATCTCAAGGCATCATCCTGGATCCAGTCTATACAGCTAAAGCTGGAGTAGCATTGCTTAGAATGGCCATGGGAGGTGAGATAGCTTCAGATGAGCCCACAATTTTCTGGCATACTGGAGGCTCGCCAGCCCTGTTCAATTATGGCTCGCAATTGTTGGGGAGCTAAGATATCAGAAACCTCAAGCTTTTTGTAACTACAGAAGGAATCAACTCACGCACGCCTGCTTCGCCTAACGCAGAAAGGACATGCTTTAATATGGTTTCAAGTCACAACATTTTGATCTATGGGGGCATAGAATAATGCAAAAAACAGCTAAGGATTTTTCCGAGAAGTTTGATGAGCGCCTCAAGGCTGCTAAGAAAGAGAAGGTCCGGATTGTCATCAAAGAACAATACAAGGAGGCCTTCGAGATTCTTGAGGACTGTGAGAACTCAGGACTTATTCCAGCTTTGATAGGCCCTCCCGGAGTGGGGAAAACTTTGCTTTTGAGGGCATACGCAGAGAAGAGCAACCGTGACTTTGAGTGGCTGACTGGCGATGAGGGGGTTCGACCAGCACATCTGATAGGTTCATTCAATCCTAGCTTAGTGTTGAGCAAGGGCTTCACTCTGGAGTCATTTGACCCAGGCCCGCTTCTGAAATCCATGATATTCGGAGGCGTCTTTGGCCTTAACGAAGCAAACCGCTTAGCAGAGTATGTCCAGAATAGCTTGTTGGAGCCATTTGAAGAGTGGAGTGCCGTTGTGCCGAGATTGGGCAGAATCAAAGCCGCAGATGACTTCTTCCCTGTCTTGACTCTTAATCCTGAAGAGATGGCAGGAGCACATCGACTGAGCGAGGCATTAAGAGATCGTATCAGGGTGTGGATTCGACTCGGCTACCCGAGAAAATCCACGGAGATTGAGATAGTAAAGCTGAACTGTCCGGAGTATAATCTTTCAGACAAAACTCTAGAGAGCATTTATGGACTAGTGTCAGCCACTAGAATGAGTACGGATATTGAAATACCGGCGTCAATTCGTGCAGGCATCTCAGTTGCAAGACTCTCTGCGCAAATGGCGAAGCGAGAGGGTAAGAAAAACATAACACATGGAATCCTCTCAAAGGCAGCCACATATGTCCTAACTGGAGCATTGAGGTTTAGACCAGGCATAGATCCCGAACCTGCGGTCAACTCACTGGTGAGACGGGTTCTCGGCTCAGGCGGTTCTAGTACTCCAAGTGTCCCTGGGAGTTCGTAGGCGATGGCTCAAACTCAACCCAGGATATCACCGCTTCCAAGCAATACAATACACTTTGCACATGAGTTTGTGAAGAGGATGAGAGCAAGGTCTGATGTCAAGATTAGACCTAGTGTGAGGCAAACTCAAGCGATTCCACAGATACTCTCCGCGAGGTACTTTCGAAACGGAGCACTAACACTGGATGATTTCATAGATGCGGCCGTCCGCACTACGTATCCATCAGATCAAGCCATCGCACGTATAGTTGCAGAAGACATCATCCTGGGTCGGGAAAAAAGAGAATCAGCTCCTCAGCCTAGCAAACCGCAAGCCAAGACAATTTCCACAGTGAAAAAGGATGCTCTATCAGCTGTCATGGAACAGATCAAGAGAGAGCAAGATCTAGCCAAAAAGATCGACAAGGACAAGGTTGAGGCAGGCTTTGAGTATCTTCAAGACTTAAGAAAACGCAAAGATACTGCGCTATACGACGCAGCAATGCATTACCTGAACGAGGGTGATGTGGTACTCCGTGGGCTTACAAGTGACGAGGATCTTCGAAGAGAAGCTTCAGCGGAGCTGCTCGAGGATATGGGCAGCTTATCATCACAGAATATCATGGATGCAAAGACACTGGGAGTCTTGGACAATGTGGCAGAATCTTCAAACGCAGCGGAAAGCATTGCGGCCAGAGCTCATCGTGGAGACAAAGGAATTGTCGAGGAGTTCAAGGAACTTGCTGACAGAGATCCAGCAACTGCCGCACGTGCCCTAAAACACATGGAAGACATGGAAGCTGGCACAAAAGCCCAGAGAAAGGCCATGGGTAAGGCGCTTCAAGAGTCGTTAGGTAATCTTAGTGAAGTGGCAGCCTATGTCAGGCACCTTGAGAGGCTCCCGGACAACATTGCTGAGCATTTGGAAGGCGCGCCACAAATATACCAACTAGCAGACGCTGCTGAGTTTGCCGATACTGTCAAGAGTCACACACCTGACAACACTGATCTAATGGATGATATTCTGGAGCAATATGACCAGCAATATGACAAGGGAGCTTCGACCAATGTTGACTTTCGGCAGCTAGCTGAGAACGCAAGAAACAATGAGGCGTGGAAGAGCCTTCTCAACAAGAAAGTCCAAGAAACCATCGAGCGTGCTGATTCTAGGTCATCGCCGTCAGATTATCTCAGGCAGAAAATCAATGACATGTCAAGACTCAACGAGAAGGTGAGTGGGCATCAACCAAAGGAATCATGGGATACGGCAAAGCAAGATTTAGCTGATGCTGCCGTCAAACGCTCCCCGACGAAGACCCACCTTAGAAAGACAGTGAGAGAACTCTCTCGCCAGGGTATTGTGCCCTCGGAGAAAGCCGTACGGGAAGCTGGCGAGAAACTAGGCATGACAGAAGAGGAGATTCTGGAGCTGCTCAATCCATCCTATCGTGTCATCAAGAAGCTTATCGAACAGGGTGTACAAGACTTTGAGCGACTTCACAACCTCATATCATCGGCTGGGTTAACTGAACATCAACTTCGTGAGCTGGCAGACCTATCAGCTCAGACTGGAAATCAGTCAGCACTTGGAGCTATCGCTCATGAGAATTTTGGTGCTGCAATGGGAATGGGTACAAGACAGCAATATGGACGCGCTGTTAGTTATGGGGGACGTCCTGGACAAGCTGGACCCATAGATGATGAAAGGGCTAACATGGTTTTCGGAGGATTGCTTGGCGGACCAGCAACAAATATCGTAAAGATTTGGTATGCCTATAGAGACTCTCTTCCAGACCATATCAAGCAGAGGCTCAAGGAGATCGCAAAGAGGCTCCTTATAGACCTTGGAAAGAGATACGCTAGAGCAACAATGGGATCATCAATGCTTGGCGGAATACAGCAATCAACTACTGTCAGACCATTCCGTATTGGTGACGACATCGACCTCATTGACTTGGAAGAAACAATTGATTCACTCTTATCACAGGGTCGCACCAATTTCAAGATTCTTGATGTGGAGGACTTTTTGATTTGTGAAACCTATCAAGGACACCGTTCCTTCGTCTGGGCCCTCGACAAGAGCGGGTCTATGCATTCACCTGAGAAGCTTGGCATGCTTGCGATCAGTGTGATGGCTGGGTTATATGGGGTGCAGAAGGACGATTTTGGCGTGTGTCTGTTTGATAGCGTGATGCACGTTGTGAAGAGAATTGACCAGCGTCAGGTACCAGTGGAGAAGGTTGCAGCGGACCTATTGGATGTACGAGCAAGTGGGGGCACCGGAGGAAGGACTTCACTGCAGTGGGCTCTCAACAATTTTGAGGAAACTCGGGCCAAGGAGAAGATCTTCATTTTCGCCACTGACGCCTACTTAAGCGACCAAGCTGAATGTGAAAGACTAGCTGAGAAATTCAAGCATCAGGACATCAAGATGATTATTCTTGTTCCAAAGAGTTCCTACGACCTGAATGCGGCAGATAAGCTAGCAAAGAAGTCACACGGCGTCGTGCTAGACATAGGTGCCGTTGAAGAACTCCCAGAGAGATTGCTACGACTCACCAACTATTAGCAGTCTAGGGGACGAACCCGGGCCTAGTAGACAAGCTCTTGTCATGTGCCTCACAGACATGGAACTTGTAAGCGGCAGGATATTCTGATGCTCGAAGGTCTATGAAACGCCGTACGAATAAAGACCTCATGCTCCTCATGAATCGATAAAAGGGGTTTCCTGGTAGCACAATCTCAGCGATGCAGTTGACCTGATAGCCACGATATACATTCTCCTCAGGCTTGAACCATTGAAAGTTTAACACAACTCTAGGATCCTGTCTAATGTTCCCATAAGTTGTGTCGCCGTACATCTCTGCCGCACCGAAACGAAACCTGTCAATCTTTGTGTCGTCAAGATAGATTCTCTTGTACAACTCGATTCTCTCATCGATGGTTTCTTCAAATGGGCGCCCCTGAAATGATAGAATCTCACCCTCAATCTCCTCTATCTGATTCTCAATCTCTTCATCAGTCAGAGTGAGTCTCACTATCTTCGTTGCTGTGGTGACCTTGAAGATACTGGTGGGTTCTGAAGAACAAAGTGTGGGTTTCATCACTGTATCATGGTAAGCCGCCAGGAGCTTGCACTCCACCTGCTCATCACCATCGAAGGCTGTTGCCATGGCAAGGTATAATGGATCAGGAACTGCGTTCAAGGGGAATTGAAGCGTAACACCATTCATCTGAATCTCGATTCGCCGTCTTGCTCTATCAATGAATTTGACCCGTGATGGGATTTCTTCAGTCAACCTTTCCACCCTCGGAAAGATGACTGAATGAATCCTTTTTGTAGGTTGCTCGTGCTTAATCATAGCCGAAAAATAATGCAATACATTTGGAAAAGTATCATAAGAGAGAATGCATCCTTCTTTGTAACCTTCAAGCGAGGGATATTGATGGTAGAGGCCTTTGAAATAGACTCAGACGCTAAGATGACTGAGACTGAAGCAAGCGCCTCGACTATTGAAACTGATAAGGTTCTGGTCTTTATTGATCATGATGAGAAAGTGATCTATCTTTGGCGAGGAGCCAAAGCTCAGCTGTTCAAGAAACTCTACGGCACAAGAATTGCGGCGAAGTTGAGTCACACGTATCCAAAATACAGGATAAGACCCATAACCGAAGGGAGCGAACCTGCGGCCTTTCTTGATTTAATGGGTCTTTCAAGGAAATAGGGAAGAGAAACACACATTTCGTTCTGCGTGCAACTATTGAAGGGTTGAACACTCTGACTCTTGACCGCAGGGCATACCTTCATTGGATTAGGAATATTGAGAGAGGACTTTCTCGTAGAACTGAGATACTGCAGACACTGGCTAGTGAAGAATGGAAAACCGTGGGAGAGATTGCTGAAAGTGTCGAGGTGACAACAGCGACAATCCTCTATCATCTGCATAATATGGAGCGAGAGAATGTTGTAGAGAGAAATCCTGACGGCAAGAGTTGGAAGCTTGGGCCAATTCAGCAGAGCTCACTGGAGGAGTTCCTAAAGCCGAAAAGAAGACGAAAGAAGAAATAGGAATCTGCCAGAATCTCACTCATCCTCTGACTTGTTAGAATCAATCTATCCTACCGATTTATGGGTTTTAAGCGAATTCGCATTTTGTCGAACAAATGGTTGTGAGAGCAAAGGTTTATTATATACAATATTTGTATGCACACTGCATATTTTTCCGGTATTCGATTCGGATAGTGTTGAGAGGAGAAGTAGAATGAAGGTTGTATACAAGAAATGGAATGCCGATGAAGGACTGGAGGATATTCAAGCCCAGATCTATACTGAGGCCTCAGGTCTTCCAGCTCAGGGTTGGCAGATTCGAGACCGCAACATCCAACGCGGCGAAGATGCAACTAGGTACGCATTGACGGAAGATGGTAAGCCCCTTGCATATGTCACTTCAAATGTTTCTGATGATGAACCTGGTAGGGCGAATATTGGATATTGCTGGACCATGCCAGATTGTCCCCCGGAAGTACAGAAAAAGCTCTTCACCGAGCAGTTCGAATATCTCAAGAGCAAAGAGGATATCGACAGAATCACCACGGGCATTGTCCTTCGTTCAAAGATTAAGGACAAGCAGGATAAGTTCTTCCGGGAACTCGGATTTACGGACCATGAAACATACTACCAGTACAGCGTCGATTTTGATGTCAAGGAAACAGCCAAGAAGGAAGTGGAGGGGAAGGCGGCAAAACTGAAAGCAAGGAAAGCAACTGAAGACGATATCGATAAGCTGGTTGACTTGTGCTTGGCTGACGAGCGTCTCAGAGAAGCATTCACAGATAGAGAGGGGTTTGTATCCTACTTCAAGGATCGTGTCTTCCCAAATAGAGCCCCGATAATTCTGTTTGATGGCGATGAGGCTGTTGGAGCAACAGCCGCTCTACGAACCAGCCCCGAAACCGTCAACATCCCAGCTGACGGTGAGCGACTAATCCTTAGGTTCAGAGCCTTGAAGCCGGGATACGACTATGCTTGGGAGCGACTTCTGGTGGAGCTTGCGAAGGACTGTAAAGAAGCTGGTTGGACTGATGTTCCAATTATATCCAGTTTCGGATTCAGTACAGATGGAGTAGAAGCGGCAGCAATTGTCAGAATGAAACCCGAGTTCACAGCTTTCGAGAAATTCCTTATCTATCGCAAGGAGAAATGAAACATCAGTTGTGGAGGAGGAGCTATGGAGACCTCAGGCTATAAACATGTTCTGGGGATTGTGGGGAGCCCTCGTAGAGGAGGAAATACAGAGACATTGGTCGATGAGGTCCTGGCTGGAGCAGTGGAAGCTGGAGCCGAAGCTGCAAAGGCCACCCTCAGAGACCTCAACATATCTCCCTGCAAAGCCTGCAATGGATGTCAGACAATAGGGAAGTGTGTACAGGACGACGACATGAAACATGTTCTTAAGTTGATGAAGAAGAGTGACGTTTGGGTCTTGGGAACTCCAATTTACTGGTGGGGACCTACAGCACAATTCAAGGCATTTCTGGATAGATGGTATGGTGTGGACCAGTCAACCTTCCAAGGTAAGCGAGTCATCCTCGCAATTCCAATGGGGGGAGGAAACTCACATTATGCTCGGCATACAGTGGGTATGTTTGAGGAAATCTGTAGGTATCTTGGGATGGATTATGTTGAGTCCATAATTGCCACGGGAATGAATGGGATGGGATCAGTTCGAGAGAGCCTCAATACGATTCAGAATGCAAGAGAAGCAGGGATTAGATCTGTTACCTACTAGGTTCAGTATGAGTCCTTGAGAGCATAGATATCATTTGATTTCTGATAAGTCAAAGAATCTAAGGGCGTTGTCCCAGTAAATCCTCTTCAATGCTGACATCTCGAGCGAAAGCCCGTTTATCGCTGTTCCACCACTATTGATTGTGTCTGCATCCTCAAAGGGCAATGGACTATTACGAACTGAACTTTCCAGAAGAAGTCTGAGAGCAAGAAGACGTCCATTGTAGTAGCTTGAATCATCTGTGAATGCCACGCAGTCAGTCCCAAATTGAATGCGATCACTATGCTTATCCAGAAAATTGCTCGCCCGCTCCGCATCCTTGCTCAATTCTCTTGACACCCATCTAGCTGAACTTGTGTCTATATTGAAATTTCTGTAAGAATCGAACCATCTTGAAAGATTATCCAGACGGTGAATCTCTGGTTGAGCCGCGAAGTGAGCTATCTGGAATTTGATCTCTGGATATTTCGAAAGCACTCCCTCCAGCTCTTCGAGGTCTCTCTCCTTAGTCCCGAAATAGTCAGTGTCGGTGTATCTACTAGCGTAATAGGTATCCGGATCTGACATATGGAGAATGAATGGAATGTCAGCATCAATTACTGCTTCAAACATCGGTGACATCTCATCCCCATCAAGACGAAGCTCACCGGGGTCTGCCTTGGCTCGGGCCCTCATTACTGGAGCTGATTGCATTTTCACAAGGTCATAGCCCTCTTCAGGAGCTGCAAGAACCTCTCGAGCAAGATTGTGCGGGCCCTCAGTGAATCGCATTGCACCAGAGAAGTACTTGGCGCAGATGAAACGACCCGGATACGTGCTTCTGGCATATTCCATTATTCCGGGACTGTGGCAGATGAGGACTGCTTTTTTAATCCCATATCCCTCTTGAATACTGACTAAAAGGTCGAGTGAGTCAGGGTCGATTCCATGGGTGTGTGCATCGAAGATTGGATGATTAAAGGTGAAGTTGGGATTCAGAGATAGCACCACTCTTGGCGACTAACGACCAGTTGAAAACGGTTTGCATCTGGTGCCTCTATAACCTTGACCATAGCTTCGCACTGGCTGCTCGAGAAACCTCTGAAACCTCTTCATCTGATATGAGTGTAAGCTTACCATCCTTCACTACCTGAACACCATCTACGAATACATGAGCAACATCTCTTCCCCCAAAGGTGTTTATGAGGTGTCCAATCACTGAATCAGGAGTCAACGGCGTAGGAACTCGCGTACCATTCAGAATTGCTATGTCAGCCAGCTTGCCCACTTCTAGACTTCCGATTTGGTCTTCAAGACCGTAACATCGAGCACCATCGAGGGTAACCATTCTGAACACATCATCTGGGCCAATGATGCTAGGGTCATTATGCTCGAGGCGATGAACTGTCAGGGCACATCTCATGTTTTCAAAAGGATCGTATATCCACCCATCATTTCCCAATCCTACTGGAATTCCTCGCTTCAGCATACCGGGAACTGGAGCAGTTCCCACTGCATTCAGCATATTTGACATCGGATTGTGAGCAACTGATGCCTTGTGTTCAGCAATGAGATCGAGCTCTCTGTCATTGACATGAACACAATGTGCTAGAACCGTCTTAGGACCAAGAACACCGAGTCTTGTAAGGCGCTCTACTGTCCGCTCTCCATAGCGCTCCAAATTGTGATACAGGTCTACAAGGCCCTCAGAAGTATGAATCGTGATGGGCACATCCAATCTTCGAGCCTCTTCAACTGCTTTTTGGATGAGTTCATCGGTAACTGTGAAGGATGCATGGATGCTCATCATCAACGATGCGAGACCTCCGCATTTCGCGCACCCTGAGAATCTCACATTCTCGTCAAGCCCCCTGTGACCAATCTCGACGCTATCTCGCTCAGTCATTTCAAATGCAAGCATGGACCGCATTCCGACTCTATTTGACCCATCAGCAACACTATCTAGCACACCTTCAATTGAGTTGGGACCAGAATAGGTGTCGGCAAAGAAAGTTGAGCCATTGCGAAGCATATCCGCAGAGGCTGAGAGTGCACTAGCATGTGCGTCCTCAAGATTCATTGTCTCATCTAGAGGCCACCATACTCTTTGAAGTATCTGAGCGAAATCAGTGGGAGGGTCTATGTCGAGACTTGCACCCCGTAGAAGAATGCCATAGAGATGCGTATGAGCCGTGATTAGCCCAGGGATGACAACACATCCCCTAGCATCAATGACATTGTCAGCTTTGCCTTTCGGCTTGCCCTTTCCTAGCTCAGCAATTTGATTGCCTTCGATTCTTACATATCCATCTGAATAAATCGTGCCTTTGCGGTCCCCGGTGACGACCAGGCCATCCTGAATCAATGTGCTCTCAGACAATTTTCTCTCCTCGCCTTTGTGGTAAAGACTACCAAGTTCTGATTAGTGTTACCCAAGCACCATCTATTCGGTCATTATGTCTGCTCGCCGTACAGTATCCTCATCAACCATGTAGACTGTGCCTTCTTTCACTAACTGACGAAGTACCTCATCAAACTCTTCAGACGATAACTCAATTTCCGGAGCCTTTACCTTCATCACCATGACTGGAAGGGCTTTGCCAAGAGTCGATGATAGTTCATCCATTAGTGCTAGGAATCGCGCAGGTGGAGGGAGGTCTTGATCTATCTTCGAGGCGTCGCTAGTTGTAGGTTCTGCAATTGCCGCAGATGCATCTGCTAATTCTTTAGACTCCAACATCTTCTTGAGCAGCGCTGTTCGGAGGTCTACCTCGCTTTCTGGACTTGTAGATTCGGCCTTCCTTGTTGACAAGGCTGATGCAAGATCGCCAAGTCCCACTGGTTGCGGTTTGGCTGAATCTGGGGCGTCTTCGGGAGCACTAGATGGGAAGGGACTCTCTCCGGATAGATCAACACCCAACCAGGTTGAATCGATCTCCTTGTTCAATGGTGCCGCTTTCAACAGTTGGCCTCTAAATCGTTTCATCAGCTTGTCGCGTTGGGCGTTTAGACTAACACCCATACATGGCTTTAGCCCCATTCTGAGTAGTGTTCTCCCCGCTGAACGTTTCACCCTGGTGTGAGAATCTGCAACAAGAATCTCCATTATTCTAAGTAGGCTTGAAAGCTTTGATTTAGATACATCGATATTGTCAGCTAGAGCTTGTTTGACTCTCCAATCAGGATCATTCAGAAGGTCTCTCACAAGACCCGATGCGGAGGTAATTCCCACACGACCCACAGCTTCAGCAACCTCTTTCCGATCTTTCCAATTCCCAGCTGACAGGAAAGACTTCAGGAATCTAGCGGTTTTTGAATCAGTGACTCCTGCGATGTATGTCAATAAGTCTGGCTTTCGGTGAGAGGCTTCTTCACAGAGGAGCCGCACAATTGCAGCCCTATGCTTCTCAGGAAATTCCCTGATGCTAGCAATTGCACCTATATTCAAGCCCTCTAGGTCATTTCTAATTAGCTTGGTTACCCATCGATATCCATAGTTTCCGAGTGTAGCCATGATCTCAACGATACCGGGTTGGTGTTCACGACCCAGTTTCTCCAATGCGGTAATCCATCTTTTCAACTCCGGCTTTTCTAATGGGGGTCCATTTTCCCTGAAGGCTTCTTTGACGCTTTGAAGTACTTGAGCTACCTCTGCTGGCGGCAGATTTGGCAAATGAGAGAAGAATTCGGGAATATACTCACCATAGATATTCCTGCCAGCTGTCCTGAAGAGAATCTTCCGCACAAAGATATCATCAGCCAGTAAATGATGCATCACAAATGGAAGAAGAGTTCGATTGACACTGTACATTGTGAGAGTCTGGACTGCTTCATACATGAGCTCAGGTTTGGCTGATTCAAGATTCCATGCGGCTTTTCGCATTTCTGCAAGCTTCTTAGTTTCGAGGGCTAGGAAATCGGCAGAAAGAGGGGACATTTCATGCTCCTCCCTTCTTCTTCTTCTTGCGGCCTGATGATTTCTTAGGCTTCTTCCCTGCCTTTTTCTTCGGCTTGCGCTTTACCTCTTTGTGGCTTGTGATGTATTCCGTTAACTCAGACTGAACACTTGCGGGCTCAGCACCAGCTGCCGAATCCATGTATTCCATTTCGTCTTCCGCTACTTTCCCGTTGAAAGTCACCTGATGAGTTTCTAATGGGAATGCGACCTGTTGATCTAATTCCACCTCAACTAGAAGCTTGTCATATGCTTCCATCAAAGGTGTCAGTCGCGGATCTTCTTCAGGAATCTTGGTATCCGCAATCATTTGTTCTCTCAGCAGTCGCCTTCCAAGAACTGAACGTGAAAGCCCAACCAAGCTTACACTACCCTTTCGGGCTCTTAGCTCAGCCTTTTTGACATCTTTCAACAGGGCTTCTCTCAGTTCAGGCAAAAGAAAGGTGAAACCGTCTCGTTCTAATCCTGAAGGGATAACATGAGCAATTTTCCTTGCTGATATCATGCCACTGATGATTTGTGCGCATTCACTTCGAACGCGCTTCCTGCCGTCATCCCAGTCTGTTCCCTTTATGAGCTTCTGAATGATGGTGTCTGTGCCTACTTCGAGGGGCAATGAAAGGGAGAGCATGTCAAGAGCTCCAAAGATACCGTCCCGAACAAGCATTAGCTGTTCAATAGCTTCTTCTTCATTGCCAGACTTTTTCCATTTCTTCTCGATTATCTTGCATAAGCGATGAAGGGGATATTCAATCTTATCAGTCCAATAACCCTTCATCAATTCCGATAGCTGGTCAATTGCTGCACGTCTACTCAATTCACAAAACTGCTGCAGATAGGCCTCATCCGACTTGGCTCTTTTGGAAACCTTGCCAGATTTGCCCTTAGCCAGCGCATTCAGCCTCCCTATTAGCAGGATTCTTGAATATCGTGGTCCTTTTTCACTTTTCTATGATTGTATTGTTCTCAATTCATCATATGAAGAACCAAAAAAAAGGAATAAAATGAAGCCCGAAAAGCCGGGCTTCGAAAATAGAATTACTCTGCTCCGCGCTTCCGCATGACTATCAACATGATTATTATCACAACTCCAGCAGCAGCTGCAATGATAATCAATATGGTTGTATCCAATGGAGGCATTGGGGGTGGTTCGGTAGTTGTCGGGGGAATCTCAAGTACAGTCACAGTGACTTCATCCACTGCAGTGTAGCCTGCCCGATCAAAGATGGTGATTGTGAACACGTAGGTTCCATTCGCGAGTCCATCAATGCCATACGAAACCGGCCCGCCATCCCATGGTTCAGTTCCATCAGGAACGCCATCCATCTCAACCTCATATTTGAATGGGATGAGGCTGTCAGGATGCCACGCGATGAGATTGCCCGTAGTCCCCTCTATGTATTCAACGTCAGCAGGAGCATCTATGCTTGGTTTCATGAGAAACGCAATCTCATTCTCCCAAATCTCAACTGCATCAGGATAGGTCGAGTCATCTGTGTCATTCATGTACATTGATAGTAGCATGCCATTTACAATGACTCTTCCACCAGCACCCAAAACGATACTCGCATTAGTCGTTGATGTTGTGGAATCAAGTCCTGCCAAAGCAGTGGCGTTGTCAAACACTGTCAGATTCTGACACTCCAATCCAAAGGAATAGTCAATATTCGAGCTGATATTTCCTGCTCCGTACGGATTTGGATTATTGAATATGCCAGCTCCGGGATTCCAGACATGGATTGGTGGTTGAGGACTGAAATAATTGCCTGCATATTCAAATCCGATGTAGTTATTCAACTCTGTTGCCAGAGCATTACTATAGGTCCATGTGCTGAAGACCATCCTGCCACCTGCACGAACGTAATCTAGTATCTCTTCAAAGATAATAGAAGTGCCATAATTGATGTTGTCGTAGACTACCAGTTCCCAATTCTCGGAATGAAGACTCAAATTGAAGTAGGTGTACGAATATGTCAGCAGGAACTTCAATCCAATATCATTCAGTGCTTGAGCAACTGGTCCTCGATAAAGGAGTGTATTTGGATCATGCGATGCAGTGTCGACGTAGACAAGAGTCTTGGCATCATAGGAAGTAAGCCAATTCACTATATTCATAGCAAAATGGAAATTATTCGCATCCCCAATCCACGCATCGACAACTGAATTTGCATCAGGGATTACAAGCACTCGACCATGACCGTATTCAGTTGCAGCTACAGCAATATCTCCAGGCGTGTACCTCCAAATTGGATATGCAGCACCAGATATGTTCAATCTTGCTGAGCCGATATATGAAAGGGAAGCACAACCCTCAGTTGTGGGATGCATGTCATAGTCTGAGAAGACTCCAACATAGGTAGGAAGCGTGTGATTGAACTGTATACCGAATGGCTCGATAAGCTCATTCAGACGATAGTTATCAGGAACTCCCGCATTATCTCCAACAACAAATAGGGCACCCCCATCCTGAACCCATTGTTCGACAGCTTGAACCTCAGCTTGCGTATAGTCTGCCATTGGTTGATTGACCACAAGCATATCATACGGCTCTAGATTTGGATACGTGAGATTGCCTTCGGAGGATGGATGGAGTTTGTCGACAGTATATGATCGATTAACTAGCCCGGTTCTCCAAGGTGAGAAGTAGAATGCCTCATAGCCACCATCCCATGGATCTGCAGTGAGCCATGGGTCATGTGAAAGATCATAGAGAATCTTTGCCTTTGGCCTTGGAGCAAGCCAATGTATTGAGTCAGTGATGATGCTTTCAAACGCCGCAGGAATCGAGTATCCATCCCCAGGAAGATGAACTACTCTACCGCCTTCATGAGTATTATCCATTGAGAATGCGGTGATGAAGTCAGCTGTATTCCCATTGTTCATCAGGATCGTGAAATCATCAGCTTTTGTTGCTTCGGCTTCAAATCCTAATGTGCCTATCAATACTCTTTCCCATGCAGTGGCCCAAAGGTTGTTTCGTTCAGTAAGAACATCACCAACATTATAGTCTTTCATTGTCGAATGACGCGCTGTCACATTTTGATTGTCACTTGAGAAGTATCCCCAATACATTCCATCTCCAACATCAACGTCCCAGCTGGGGATGATGATGCTTTCATAATACAGATAACTCAGCGCGCCGTGGAAGGTCAATAGCCCTCCGCCACCCAGCCAGAAGTCCTTCACAAGCTTGGAGATACTCTCTCTAGGAAGATTGTTGACCATAATGAACACATCAAAGGATGCCGTCGTCAACCTGTAGTCAAGTATATCATCAGTCGTGATTAAAGTGACTTGATAGCCAGCACCCACGAGTATTGCGGCTACTTCGGTGATATTGTTTGTCAGACCAAGGGCATCTGACTTCAATGGTACGGTGGTGTTGGACTCATCATAGATTGCTACCCTAATATTCCGGGAAGCCATCATCGATTCCTTGAAAGAAATCGTTGGTTCTATGTCTTGCATCGAATCTATCCCTTCTGCAGCATCTGGTGAAGCTACAGCAACAAATAAGGGAGCAATAAGAAGCACAATTAACAGCAGTGTAGCGGCTTTTTTCATTCCTCTACCTCAGCAGATGCCGGAAAAATCAGAATTTAAGAAAGCTAGATTCTTCATCCGCATTTGGAATGAATTAGGCAGAAGCTTGAAGGATTAAATGGTATTAAGAAGAACTAGGCTAAGCCATTCTTTTTTGCTGCAACAATGGATTGCTCTTTTAGGACGCTCTTTCCCTTGCGAACAAGTTTCTGAATTTCAGCTTCGTATTCTGCCTTTGTGATCTCGCCTTTCTCAAGTTTGCGCTGCAATCTGCGTTTCTCATCTCGTATTTCAAGCATTGAAGACTCTAGGGCTTTCTCCTTTATCTTCAGCATGACATTCTTTCGAGCTGATTGGCCTTCAGTAAGAGCAGACTCCATCTTCTCCTGGGCATCCTTGAGCACCGCAAGAGCGGCAATGAGTTCTTTCTTCACTGGAGGCTTCTTCGCTTCAGAAGTAGTACTGCCTAGACCAGAGGAATGGTTCCTACGCTGGGAGTCATTTGCATGTGCAAGTCCTGAGATGAACTCCTTATACTTGCGAAGTCTGTCTTCAGGCGTTAGACTCTCAGTCATCTGGCGTCCCACCTTCTCATGACTCACAAGAGCCAGTCATATATTCTATATTACTAGCATATATTAAAGATTCTTATGTTGTATGCGATGCTAAGTCGTCTGATATTTGGTGCAAGCTCTCACTGAGTGTTACCTCTGCAGCTACTTAATCCCCTATATTACTAGAAGAACGACGGAGCAGCTTCAGAAACTCCTGATGGAGGCTTCATCTTCATGGTTTCTTCTACTGAGAGGACCTCTATGAGCTCATAGTCCCTTGAGCCCATTCCTAATCCCTCAGCATATTCAGTCACCAAATAGGGATTCTTCATAGGCCCGTGCAGCCTCGCAAATGGATGGAGATCAGCCTCAGGATCCAGGTTCAGATTCCTATAGTAGGGAGGAATCATGCTTTCAATGAGACCCTCCTGTGCAACCAAGTCCAGTGATGCCTGTTCAATGGCTACAATATCCCTGCTTCCTAGGACACCAATGTCGTTCACAACATGCGGCTGAGCGATTCCCCAGCAATCACACATCCCAGTGATGTCTATGGCAAAGTTCAGGAAGAATTTCTTGTTCTCATCGAATGTCTTCAAGACTTCATTTGCAGCCCTGGCCATGAGTTCTTGAAACATCGCGTAATTCTCTGGTTTCAGATCAAGGCATCCAACATCCTTGTCCGCCTCCATGCACTTCCAGCACTGGTTACACATTCCAAATGCGACCGTGAGCTTGTGCTTCTCTTCTTTGTAGTTTATGCACTCTTCCGGACATATCTCAACTAGTTTCTTCGCATGTTCAGGAGTACATTTCTCTGGATCCCAATAGGGAATGCTGGTCTCGACACCATGTATCTTCTGCCATCTGCTTGGGCCATGATATCCACCCAGAGCGATGTTCTTCACCGCTCCGCCATATCCACATGAGTTGTGACCTTTAACGTGAGTGAAATCAATCAGCACATCAGCGTCCGCCAGTACTCCACCCATCTCTAGGGTGTCGACGTTTCCAAAGTTGAACTCCACTTTCCTTGTATAGCCATCCTTAACTCCAGCAGCTGGAATGATAGGACAGCCACATGTTTCAGCTGTATATCCACGCTCTGCGGCATTATAGACTGCAGTGGGATTGTCAGTCACGAATGGGTATCCGCCAGCCTTCTTTACCGCTTTGACCAGCCGACGTACAAAGAAGACGGGCACAGTCTGATATCCGTCGTGAAAACCCAAATGCATCTTGATAGCGACTTTATCTTTCTTCTCTATAGTTGAGAAGTCAAGAAGTTCGATAACCTTGTCCACTTTTGCCCCAAATGAGGCGAAACGACCCGTGTTCCCATGTTTCACAGATCCAAAGTAGACTTTCGACCTACTAGGACTCATAGCGGCACAGATAGAATTGGATAATAAAACGCTTGTGAACTAGGAATCAACTCTCCTTTCTTCTGGCAATGAAATAAATGCTGGGAGTGAATAGGCGAGCAGGAGGGAATTCAAGATTTGTTCATTGATGATGCCAAGAATAGAAGCGAGCGTGATCCGACCCTTGTGTTCGGAACTGCTTCGTTTCTGAGCGATACAAGTTCCGACATGATTGCACCCATTTGGCCAACGTTCTTGCAGATTCGTCTTGGTCTTTCGTTCTTCCAGATTGGAATTGTTGATGGACTGGCTTTAACGATAACATCATTATCAAAGCTAGGTGCGGGCTATGCTTCCGATAGAACAGGTAGAAGGAAGACTTTCATCTCGGCCGGATACTTTCTCTCTACAATCTCGAGATTAGGTTTCCTGCTTGCGACAGGGTTCTATCAAATCCTGTTCTTTAAATCCACTGATAGATTGGGAAAGATGCGTGGACCGCCTAGAGACGCGATTGTAGCTGGGTTTGCTGACGAAGAAAAACGAGGGCGAGCCTTCGGAGTATTGCGTGCAATGGACACAGCAGGAGCGGTTCTGGGTTCTGTAATCACAGCACTATTGTTTGTGTATCTTGGTTACACTGGCATCATCATTTTGGCAGTTCTTCCAGGTGTGGGAAGTGTCATAGTGGTCGCAGTGCTGATAGAGGAGAAAAAGGGAAAGGATGTCTTCAAGGGAGTTAGCTTTCGAGGATTGAATCGAAACCTGAAGATATTCCTATTTGCATCAATTCTGTTTGCTATGGCAACATTCAGCTATTCATTCCTCATACTTTTCTCTCAGGGCTTTGGATATCTTGAATCACAGCTGCCTCTCCTCTATATCCTCTTCACAGCGGTTTATGCAGCAAGTGCATATCCCTTTGGTCGAGCATCTGACCGCTTTGGGAGAAAGCCAATCCTCTTAATGGCATTCATTCTGCTAATCCTTACCTCTGCATGGGCCTTTATTGCAAATGACTGGGTGACAGTGATACCCTTGTTCATTCTCTTTGGTCTCATGAATGGCGCACTCGATCCAGTTCAGACAGCGCTAGTTTCGGATCTCGTTGAAGAAGAAAGGCGATCAAGTATATTGGGAGCATTTCAAATGTCTATAGGCCTCTGCGCACTGCCAGCTGGTATTATCATAGGGTACCTTTGGGATGCAATAGGACCACTGATGGCTTTCCAATATTCAATCATTCTGGCTCTGATAGCCACAATTGCTCTGCTTCTCGTCAAAACCAAAGATGAACAGGAAGCACAGTAGTTTACATTCCCAGCTCAACGCCAACGCCCAGGAATTTGCGAATGAGGTTTCCTAGGCCAAGGCTTGATAAGAGATACCATGGCCAGAACCAGAGTCCGAAGCCTCCTCCAGCGATATTGGTTCCCAACATTGGATCTATAAATGGGAGCAATTTCTGTGCATTGAAAGGGAGGATTGCAACCGGGACATTAGCGTACAACGCATTGAGTATTCCAAAGATGATTATGAATGGGATGTAATAGATGCACATGGGCTTGCATCGCGAGCTCATCAGCTCAGCATTTAGGCGCATGATTCTTGCCTGCTGATCTTGGACTTCCTGGAGCAGCATAGGGTCCATTGTCTTCCGCGCTTCATCAAGCTTCTTTCTCCATTCGGAGATCTCTTTCATGTTCTCCTTCGTCTGCTCAACATTGCTGAACCGCATAGTTGCCCATGATGCGATAAGTGCAAGGGATACACTAACAATCAGAATGAATACAGCACTGAATGGAGGGTTGGCTACAGGCTCAAGAATACCTGTGAAGAAACCTATGAAATCACTCCAGAGATCCATGATTATTCCCACAGTTGCAGCCCGACTTCTTTGCCTCAGTTTTAAGCGTTGTCTTCATTGAATATAGCAAAGGTAGCGGATTTCTTGGAATGGCAGCGGCCAAATACGTCGTAAACGTTTCTCATTGACGGCAAGGGGCTCTCGAAGCATCTCGTACACGTATTATTTTCATTTGGCGCGTTGGAAGCTATAATGGCATACAAATCGATTCTTGTGCATATATCAGGCAATTATTGGCTATTTGTGCATCTTTTTTCCTATTAAATATTTATTTGTACATCTCATTATGCACATGCTGAACAAACGTTTACCATTTTCACCTTATGACTTTATATTGAGGTATGCGTTTACTATGAAACTGTCAGCCGCCGGGAGGGCTAGACAGCTATGATGAACATGGTCACACGAATGTTGAGAAGACAGGGATTCTATCGAGTTAAGAACCAAGAGGATCCAGTATATATGAAGCACTCAGTGGGCCTCGGTGGAGTCTACGTTCGAATCGAGAAGAAGAAAGCAATGATTTCTGTGAGAGACCTGGGTATCCATGAGGAGTTCACACGGGTCAAGAAGCTCGAGAACTTCATTAACAACCTAGACGATGAGGCGTACCGAAAAAAATGTTTTATCGTGCACAAAATGAAAGGCACGGGATCCTAGACGACATTTGATGCTAACACAAGTATGGAGTTGTTGCTGGCCGGTGCGGCCAGGAACATCTACATATACTCTACTCGGGCATAGAGTTTTAGTGACTGACCTTGAGTATTACTGAGTTGCTGGCTGCGATTAGCAGGTTTGATTTTCACAGTAGCTCGAATCTATTGTTGGAATTTGTAAGGGAAGAGAATATACTAGAGTTGAAGGAATCACTCTATTCTGCTTTCAGAGAGAATCGAGACCTAAGAATACGAGATCATGTGGCGCATTTCCTTGCGATAGACCCGATTTATTGTGCATTGGAGATACCGTCATACGATCTTTTTGATATCTTGAAAGGTGTGCGAACTAGGAATACGGCCATTCAATTGATCTTTGAATATGTTCATACCCTCTTTGAATCTCAATCTCAGCAATTCAATTCAGGCGCGGTCAGAGTTGAAAGGGCTGCGCCATCACCGTATTCGATTTTCTTACCCGAAATATTGCAGAAACGAATTCAAGAAATCAGAGACTGCAAGGTTCCCTTCACAGAAAAACACACCCGAACAACTGTTAGACAGCTTTACTATATCGGTCATCTTCGAAATACCAAGTATGGCAGTTCTATACTCCAAACATTTTCAGAATCAGAAATCGAATCAGTGGTTGACAAGCAAGTGTGGACTGAAATAGCCAGTATTCTTGCTGGCCTTGGATTTGAGCCAGAATCAATGTCTGAAGAGATCCCTCCGGATGACTGGTATGCCTCTGTAAAATCGCTTGACGAAGCGCTCCCTCATTCAACACTGTTTAGGGTGGGAAAGCAACCCAGAGATGAGATAGAAGCGTTAAAGCGGCTGGATGCCTCGATTAAAGGATTAGAAGAAGGAGGCCCTCGTGGCCTAAATCAGTTAGCACTCCTGAAAGAGATCAAAAGTCTTCGAACTCGGCACTACAACAGAAATCTCATTGCCTTACAACCGACAATGGCCACCCACCATCAAGGAGTCATTATTGACATATTAGTCAACACAAGAGACCCTGCATCCGAGGATATCTTGAACACCCTCTTGGATTCAAAAGTACGATCTGAACGTGCGCTAGCGGCTCGAGGGTTGGCGAGATTGAATGCTCTTGAATCGCCCATCTCAGTCAGCGACCCATCGGAGGCGGATTCAATTGAGCTCGCTGAAATGATGTCGTCCGCAATATCAGTGAAGCAAAGACAAAGAAGCACGAAGTCAGCACTAATGGTGCTAGCCAATAGCAAAATCCCTAGTGTCAGGAAAGACCTTGCGAGAATACTCATCGAATTACATGACAATGATACAAGGGAGTTATTCTTTCAGTTGATTAAGGACCCGGAAGAAGAAGTGGGACTTGAGATCATATCCAATGTCATGAAACTTCCTGTGGATTTTGCCCAGGAAATATTGAGGGAGGCGCTGGAAAGCCCCCACAATCAAATCTCTGCGCTAGCTGAAGAAGTAGCACTTGCTTACGGAGACTTTCAGCTATAGTTTGAATAGCCATCAAAAACCAGTGGGTGTCGCCAGAAGAGGCGACACACAGCTCTTATTGACCAATGAACTAAGGAAATCGTGAACTCCTGGGCCGGTAAGTCGCAGCCTGTCCATAGGCTGCAGAAGTAAACATTAATCTCCTTCTGTAGGTCATCATAGTCTGGATCATGCCAAATCTCGAATGGTGGACTAACTTCTGGGAAGTTATTCGCATCAAAGCTATAACTCTCCACTCCATCCGGTAGTGCCAGACCAAATACATACCAGTCTTCACCGCATCCTTCGCGCCAATCAAGGAGCACGATGTCGATGCGGTACCAAACATCCTTCTGTTCTAACCACAGACCCATCTCAAGGAGTTCGTAGCCGCCATATACATGAACGACCACATAGAATTGATCAAGCCAGGCTTGGTCAATGCAGAGGGGTATATCTCCTTCAGGTAGGTAGTAGTCAGTTATCTCAATGTATCCGTCTTCTGGTTCAAGGACCCAATGAGCATTTTCCGACCCTAGTTCAATAGTGTCAATAAGAGCTATGTTGTCATTAATTGATTCAGAAACTACCGACCAAGAGATGGCTTTGGCTGAGAGGTCGTTAAGGTCGTCTTCCATTTGGTCCAATAGGTTTGGATTCTGCGCTGCTGCACTGAAACTAGTGCACATCGCAAAGACGAACATCACGCATACCAAGACCATAATACGATCTAGCGGACGTGATGAGCGACTAGCAGAGTAGCCGCTGTGCGACTCCGTCAAACCTCTCTCATTCTCCCGGACTTCCGGCAAGTCCCAATTTCTAACCGATTGGTTACGATTACGTTCAAATTGAAAGTTGCCAAACATTTGCCGAACTCCAATAAAAACATTCTGTAACTATACTTAATGCAAGTTAATTCATTTGTAACTTCTTGGACGAGTCAGAGATTCTTAACAAATGAATGTGAAACGGACCTAGACTCCAAGCTTTGAACGGATGTAGCTTGGTATTGCGCGCACTATCGTACCCCTCACCGATCTCTTCCCAAGGAGCATCTCAGCAATCAATCTTTGCGATCTCTTTGACCGAAGAAAGACCGATCCCATCGACGTTGAGCCCTCTCTCAAGAACCTCCTTTGAAGCCACAACCCCCATTTCAGATCTGAGCCAAATTCTTGAATCCATCTTTTCTCGTATCTTGCTAGCTGATTTGCAGTGATGTCATCTCTCCTAATTGCCTCATGAGCTGTCATAGCAGCTAATTCTCCTGCAATCATAGAATAGAAAATTCCTTCACCTGTAATTGGAGAACAATGGCCCGCTGCATCACCAGCTAGCATAAGCCGTTGGGAGTATGATGGACGGACAATTCCAGCGAGGGGCATAAGTGCAGACTCCTGCCTAAACACCGTTGCATTTTCCAGTTCACTCTTCAATGGTTCAAATGAAGCTAGCATATCATCGAGATAATCCTTGACTCGTTTCTTACTGTTCCGAACACGTTCTATCAGGCCGCCTATACCAACGGCAACCTCCTTGCCCCTGGGAAAAGCCCACGCATATCCACCGGGTGAGTATTCACTACCATAGATGAAATCATTAACTCCTCTCAATTGTTCAGAATCAGATCCGAGTCGCATCTGATACTGGACCGCGTATCCCATTGATGTGTTAGGAATCCTATCTCTTATTGGCACCAAACGTTGTGTAAACGGATTAACTCCGCTGGCATCGATTACTATCTGTGATGAGGTTTCTTCAGTTTGCTCATCTCTGACAATCATTGTAACACATCTATCTGCTGTGATATCAACTCGGACCGCTTCGGTTTCTGACCAAATGCTGTCTGCTTGGCTGATAGACGACAATTGAGCTTGGCCTATGTCATATCTGGTTGCATTGACGCCAACTTTCTCATCGAACTCTACAACTGAGGAATCAGTGCCTGGAAATCTCATCCTTACAGCTTCAACAGGATATGCACCCGGAAAATCTTCAATCTCGAATCTCTCAAGCGCCCTAAGAGGAATGAATCCACCACAAGCCTTCCTTTCGCAAGGACTTCTCTCGCGATGTATCAGAATGTAAGGCATGTCCATCAGAGCTAGCTGTTTTGCAGCTGAAAGACCAGCGGGCCCTGCTCCTATGATGAGCACGTCGGTATCGTATCCCATCTCAAGAAAAGATGAACAAGCCTCCTCCTTGATAACAATTACCGATGGGAGTGCATATGTGTACCAACTAGAGTTAGTAAACGTCGGCCTCAACGAGAACCGTCTTGAGAGGAAGTAAGCGTGTACCGACCGCTTCGACGGATTGGGGTTGTGTTTTGCCAGGGCAGGTTGATTGGAGCACTCCTGTCAAGAGTACTTGTCGGTACACGCTAGGATTCGGGGAGTTGTTGGAGTAAGCTTTTGCCTTGTCCCGCACTTCCTGTTTCGGAGAGAGAGTAGGAGAGAATACCAGTGATTCGCACAACGGCACTAAGGCCAAACGTGTACGCAACTATTGTATGAAAGATACTATTTTGGACCTTGTAATACATGCCAGCTAGCATTTACTGCATATAATCAATCATCATCCAGTGTGTACTGATGAATATGCTTTCCAAGAGTAAGAGCAAATTCTCTGATCACCTGGATATTCAAATCCTATTGGATAACGCAGACCACGTAGCCAGCAGACGGTTCTTCTTCAACGATGCAATCTCATCATCACATAATGAAATCCTCTAATTTTCGACCAGTTCCTCGATTTATGGACATATGTCTTTTATGAGTGACTTGTTAAGCAATTATTTCCTAAAACATTAGACGATTTTTTCCACTATATAATTGATATTATATAATTACCCCATGATGGAAATATTAATACCATTATGCGGGCATATGCGGCATTTACAATCGAGTTCTATTTCACATCAGGTCATGAAGACAAGGCCTCATTTGCTATTCTCAGAGCGCTTATTTCCATAGTAAGTCGTCCTTGTCCATATCAACGTATACTCAGAAACCGTGTTATATTGTCTATGGCAAGAAAAGTTAACGAAATAACCCTGATTATCCTCGGAAAAGTGTAGTAGTACACGATAAGTGAGTATAGCTTCCGACCATATCAGAGGGTAGAGTGTACTAGTGTATTCGAAAAGTGAATACAGGAAAATCATGCCCTAGCAACAGAATGCCAAAGGTCAGATCTAGAAATAACATCAGGCCAGATGGAAGTATGTCCTTTGTTCTCAGGTATGTTTCTAGGTATTCCCCATCATATAATATAATATTATTGCATATGCGGAACAATAGTATAGATAAAACTTGAATTATTTCGATGACAAATAAATTAGATAAAATGGAAATCCTTTCCAAATATCGGCAAGGTCTGAGCGCAGAATTGAGAGTAAGCGGATAGCTAGAAAATGGGCAAGCATGCGATTTGACAACGCAATGATAGTCTAATTTGGAGTGGAAATCCACAAAGCGATATTGCGTCATACCTCTAGACTTAAGGGCAACTGCAATTGAAAATCGAGGCTCGTACTCCGCAAATGCAGACCAGCACCAATATCATTTATAACGCCAAGGAGAAGACTAACTTATCACTATAGTGAGTTAGCCCTGTTCCTTATGCTGAGAGAGGAAAGGGGTGCATCTACAGAGTTCAAGACATCGAAAGGTGGGCACGAGCACAATGGTAAGCATATTCATCATCGACGACGAAGCCATTCTGCACAGGCTCTACAAAGACGTCTTTGCGATCAAGGGACATCAGGTAATCGCAGACGCATTCGATGGTGAAGAGGCCGTTGTGAAATACAAAGAAATGAATCCCAAGCCGGAAGTCATTATTCTAGACCATAGAATGCCCAACCGTGACGGCCTAGATGCAATGAAAGACATACTTGAAATCGAGCCAAGTGCCAAGATCGTTTTCATCAGTGCGGATGCCAATGTACGTGAACAGGCGCTAAACGGGGGAGCACGCTCGTTTGGTCTGAAGCCGGTTACAATACGACACATGCTTGATCTAGTTGAGAAAGCGGTATCCGACTGAGGTTCAAATCGTGAGTTGCATAAATGTATTGGGAGAGGTGGCAGCAATTGACGGCTGAGTCCACCTTGGCTGTGATAATTGCTGGAGATGTCCCCTTCCTAAGAGTCCTATTGAAGATGGCAATAGAAGATGCTGGGCTCACAGTTGTTGATGAAGTCACCAACCGAACTGACCTTATTGTTTCCTGCCTGAAGAAGAATCCTGATGTCGTGATATTGGATTTGGAACTCGAAGATGATGATAACATTCGACTGGTAGAGGATTTACTGGATATTGATTCCTCATTGTCAATCATAGCAATATCAGACCTTGTGGAAGATTACACAGAAACCATCTTGGCAGCAGGAGCGCGAGCATACCTGCAAAAGCCATTCAGTATGTACGACTTGATTGAGTTAATCAAGAAGGTAGCACCAGACAGCAGGCTTCGAGCCTCCCTCTAGACATGATAGGATGAGATAAAAGTAATTCAGCGTGTTGATAACTCTGCGGGCAGTTTTCTTACAAGCCTTTTGACAAGGTCTGCAGAGCCTTGCATAAGGATGCACGCAGGGAGCCTTTGCTTTACGAGCGGAGAATAATACACATTGACAACGAATCCAATAATACCCGAGTTCATGATGTATTCTCAGGGCCTTGAGCCCTCTGAGATTGAACAGCTCGAAAGCCGAATGATAGCAGAACGTAGAACCGATAAGGATCCCTTTATGCAATTCACTGATGTGCTCCTCGAATTTATAGGGAGTGGAGAATGGAAGAATCGAAGCGATGCATTTCTGGCAATGTGTGCAAAAGCAAGCTATCTCAGAGGCAAGTATGGATTCAATCAGGTTCTGGCCCGAGGCACTTCCAATCTTGCATGCAAAGGGTATGCCGCCTCATCGTATTGCAGACAGAGCCTTGACCCTCGGTGGTTGAATAATCTCAGAAACATCACAAACCAAGCATGGCAAGCGAAAGACTATGTCGTATTTGCAGAGCTATCTGGAGAACTCTCAGCTGTCCTCATTGATTTGGGTTATACCGACCACGCTATGCAAGTCGCCTCTGAGAGTATCGAGAGAGTTACTAAGGAATCCTCTAAGAATCAAGACATCAGAACTAAGGTGCAGGCCGCTCTCTTGAGGGCAAGAATCATCCAGGCTTACATCGCAAGCATTGCAATCTCACGCGAAGAGGCATTCATACGCCTTGATTCCGCAGAAGATACGGCTAGACACCTGAATCATCAACTGGCTTTGACAGATATTACATATAATCGTGCCAGAATCTTGGAGGAGAGGTACGAATACGAGCGTGCCAAGACACTCATTGCTGTGGCTATCAATAAATACGAGAATATGGGCTATTTGGCAGGTTTGGCGGACGCCAGGAACACAGAGGGAGTCATCCTCCTAGACATTGGACAGCTTCAAGATGCAAGGGATACATTCGAGGAGCTGCTCATAATTCAGCAACAGCTGAACAACCAGGTTGGCCTCGCTAAGACACTAATCAATGTTGGAGAAATTGATAGGGCGCTAGGTCAAATTGATCAAATGGAAACCTACAACCGACGAGCTCTAGAAATCAGCCATGAAGCCGAGTATGTTATAGGAATCGCAACTGCAACAGCTAATCTAGGTGATGTCGAGCTTAGGAAGGGGAACATCGCTGAAGCCTCAGACCTCTATGAAAAATCCATCAAGCTAGCAGAAGATGCTGGCATGAAGTCATTTCTCGTCCTTGCACTCTTCTTGACAGGAGATGCTCATTTCCTCACCGGGGAGTACGATGATGCAATCGTCTTCTATAAGCGCGCTAGGGAGGTCTCTGATGACATTGGATGGCCGCTCTCTGCCTTCAACGCAGACATGAGTGTACTCGTGACTCAATGGGCAAAGGAAGAAGAGCCAGACCCAGAGATTGTCAAATCGGTTGACGAATTGATGGGCAAGTCAGAGGAATGGCTTAGCTCTAGTGACTCAGATTTGATGAGAGAGGTCCGCAGAAGGATATACGATGACTCAAACATTGAAAGCGACCTATGCGTGTTCTTTGACGGTGAGAGAAACTTCGAGTGTCGCGTTGAGCGGAAGGCATTGGCCAAGGAATGCTTTGGCAATCTATATTGGATGGGAAGCTTGTGTCCCTACTTCAAAGAATTCCTTGCACGCTTCTACGGACAATGAGTTCCAATCATTCTTTGAATCAGTCCTTGGCCTGCTCCCGATAGCGTGAAAGAATTGTATCGCTTTTGTCGTAGATGGGTCGGCTGCCCGCTAGATATCCTTCGGATAATCCTTCTTTCACAGATATCAGTGGTCGGGATGCAGACATCAGCAGATGTCGTAGGAACTCAAGATCTGTGACTTTTCTTCCCATTCTTCGCTGGAATCGCATCTTCTCTTCTTCAAATGTGAGAACATCGTGCTCGGTCAAACCCTTGAACAGCTTGTTTTTTGTTCCCTTGACTTTACCCATCTTTCATCAGGACTCCAATCAAGTGTTAACCCTGGTTAGAATTCTAAGAAAGCGAGTATTACCAGGGGCGGATTTCTACCCACTATTCAGCAGAATCCTTCGAGCTTTCTGGTTTGTCCTTCGATGGCGTGGGTGTAGCGGTTGGTGCGGGTTTGAAAGTTGCAGCCGACTCCGGCTCATCTGACTTGGTAGCAGACTCATTGTTCGGAATATGATAAAGACTCTCAGAACGGGTCTGTCTAAACTCTGTCACTGCCCTCCACGTCGCTGACTTATCCGCCAAGGGAGTTAGCCTCTTGATTCTGAACATCACAATTGCGAATACGTCGATGAAGATTATGTTCATTCCAAGTAGAAGGAATGAATTCACTCCAATTGACACCCCAACGGAAGAACCCGTGAGAGCACCAAGCACAACCATTAGGGAGGCATTCACTGCTGGCGGCATCAGCGCAGCTGAAATAGCAACACCAACAAGTGATGACATATCTCCTCTGGTGACTGATATTGCTACTGCAGCTCCTGAGAAGATAGCGACACCAATATCCCATGATGAGAAAGGAAAGAAAAGGGAAGGTAATCCACCGCGTCTGGTGATCTCTGTATAAACTTCGGAAGCAACATCATTCTCTACAACCGTCATGAAATTGGGACTGGCGACTGCGATGATTAGAGCGAGAATTAAGCCCACGGCAAGGGATAGTCCCAAGGATATTAGCTCATTCACTGTTCCCTTGACAAACAGATTTCGATCTTGCACCACATAGCCCAAAGCAACAGCTAGCATAGGGCCCATCAGCGGGCTTAGCAACATAGAAGCGACGATTATTGTTACATTATTCATAATGAGACCGAATCCAGCCATTGCTGCGGCGAAAATTGTAAAGGCAAGGAAATCGAAGCTTAAGGATGATTGAGATTTTACATTCTCATAGATCTCTTCAACAGCAAGCGACGCGTCTCTTTGCATAATGCCTTCTCGAACTTCCTCACTCTCTCTTGGTAGAGATGCCTTTAAGTCGAGGATATCTATGAATCCATACTCAACTCCGACCCCTCGTGACTTGAGTTTCTCCATAGTTTCTAATGCACCATCATCAGGAATCCTAAAGGTGAGTAGATGCGCATTATCTGACGTGAACTTCATAATGTTCTTCACGTTGAGACCATCTAGAAGAAAATCGTAAACCGCTTCAGTCTTCTCGAAGGGTACGACTATCTGGACTTGTTTCACTTGCGTGCAGCTCCGAGATTGCACTCGGCTCCGATTTTTTAGCTCTTAAGGCTTTCTAGAAACGAATGTATAATGTCTGTAATACACGTGATACATGGAGATATAGTGCTGAGCTATATCCAGAGCTATAGCACCACGTTTTTGAGGTGTTGAACGTTGAAATTGGAGAGGTTGACACATGGGAGTAGTCGAAATTCTAGCATTTTGGTGGATGGTCTCTCTGACTGGAGCGCTCGCACCAGGACCACTCTCAGCAGCCGTGGTCATGCAGGCTAGTCGACACGACAAGATCCATGGGATACTCCCAATGGTTGGTCATGCTATCATTGAGCTGGGAATCATTGTAGCGATTATCGTTGGCGTTGAATCCCTTGAACTAACTGATTTTGCAATAGACCTTATTGCAGGATTCGGAGGCATTGTTGTCATTCTCTTTGGATTTCTGGCACTGAAAGACTATCGCCATAAGGATGAGAGTCGGTTTCCAGACAATGAGGAGAGGAGCACTGCATCTACTATGATAGAGGCGACAGCTCAAGGAGCGGTGGTCAGCCTTCTCTCGCCATACTTCCTCCTCTGGTGGTTTGCCATAGGTCTTTCAAGCGTGACGCTGTTGGTAGCAGAGCTACAGGTTGGCATTGGCACAGTCTTCCTTGCAGGCGTTTTAATGTACCTCACCCACATTTCTACAGATTTCGTTTTCGGGGCGTTTCTATCACTTGGCTCGGACAAGGCAACCAAGACTGTAAAGGTGGGTGGAATCAACTGGGTCAGTGTTGGAATAGGAGTATTTCAAATCCTCTTGGGTCTATGGTTCATTGTGTTCTCGATCTTGTAGAATGCAGGCTTATTTCCGCTCACGAAACACCTAACTCAGCTGGATAATGTCCTTGTTTCCAATAATGGTGTAAAGTGTACATGATTAGAGTGGCATATGTGAGTAGTTATGCGCCCAGAGAATGCGGAATATCCACCTCACCGAAGATTTGACTCTAATGAATAAGCTTTTCTCATCCCAGATCTTATCACCTTAAGATAATTAGATGACATTATATTTAATTTATTAATTACGTAATGCGTTTAAATGCAGAAATGAAGCTAATTATAATTCTTATTTCTAGGATGTTATGAACGAATTTGGTGATGTGAAAAACATGAATTTATCAGATGCTCAGAAAAAGATACAAGCAGCAGCTCGAGACCTCTCATTGAAAGAACTCGCCCCCCAGGCCGCCCGGGTGGACAAAGAAAGTTCTTTCCCGTTGGATGGACTCAACAAACTTGGAGCCGCTGGTTTTTTCGGACTGACTATCCCTCAGGCACTTGGCGGTGGAGGTGCTGATAACGTTTCGTTTGTGCTGGCGATCGAGGCGGTCGCAAGAAGTTGTGCCTCAACGGCCCTGGTCTTTTTGACACACAGCTTAGTAACCAGAGCGCTTGCCGTGGCCGGCACCGATGAACAGAAGCAGAAACTTCTATCCGCGATGATTGCTGGAAAGAAACTGGGGGCACTCGCCGTCACCGAGGCGGCTTCAGGCTCCAACTCTCTAGCGATAGCAACCAAAGCCGTGGCCAACGGTGACAGTTTCATTGTCAATGGGACGAAGACTCTAATAACAGGAGCCGAACAGGCACAGGTTTACATTATCGTGCTCCGTACTGATAGAGCGAAAACACCCCTCGACCTATCTGCCATTATCATCGAGAAAGGTACTCCAGGCTTCTCTTTTGGCAAAAAGTCAGATTTTATGGGGCTATGTGGCGTTTCCAATGGAGATTTGGTCTTCAAAAACTGCCGGGTGCCCAAGACAAATCTTCTGGGATCTGAGAACGGTTATATGAATGTCGGCCCAGCATATGCTAGCCATAGTATGCTGGGCATGGCGGCTATATCACTAGGGATTGCTCAGGCTGCGGTCGATGCTGCGACCGAACATGCCAAGACAAGGCAGAATGGCGAGAAGCCTATTTCCAGCTATCAAGGTATTCAGTTTCTGATAGCGGAGATGACTACAGCGCTGGCGGCATCGAGAGAATTGACGTACTCAGCCGCTCAGCAGCTAGATAGTCAGCAACCGCCTTCGCCGCTTCCGCTATATATGGCCAAGCTCAACGCGACCGAAATGGCGATTGATGTAGCTAATAAGGCTCTGCAGGTGTATGGAGGAACCGGTTATAGTCGGGAGCTCCCGCTCGAGCGTTACTACCGCGATGCCAGAGGCCTCACCCTGCATTTTTCCAATTCCGAGAAACTCAAGGAGATGGTGGGCAAAATGCTCTTGGGACTTCCGCCACTATAGAAACGATTGGGGATATACAGGCAATTACGCTCACGCTAAACGCTGAAAAGAAGCAAACTCCATAAATTATTTCTTAGAATAATAAATGATGGATTTGCTATCGAGATGATTCTCCCCTTTTCTTCCTTTTATTGACCTTCACCTTCGCGATTCTTGGGCTGAATTGCTCTTTAATGGTAAGGTAGTACACTTTTTAAAAAATCAATGTAAATGATAGAACATCATGCCAAAAGCACTAATCACTGGATTCGAGCCTTTCGATGATTATTCAGTGAATCC